>NZ_JCANTT010000007.1:0-20014 GCF_059568645.1 Phenylobacterium composti DSM 19425
GCTGGCGTCGTGGCCAAGATCATCAAGTAAGATCGCGCCACAGCGCTGAACACCTCGAAGAGGCCGTCGGGACACCCCCGGCGGCCTTTTCTCTTTGGCGCATGACATCTCTGTAATGACTTGGAATTAAAGTGCTTTTGGCCCTAGCGGCGCCTAGCGTTTCCTCCTGGTTGTCCAGGAAGGAGAGGGCCCATGGGCCTCAGGATCGTGCTTCTCGCCGCCGCCGCAGCGCTGACCGCAGGCGCCGCCGCCCAGGCTGCGACCATTCAGTTCGACGAGGCGGTGGCCCGCGTCACCGTCATTCCCGAAGCCCGCAACGACGTTCAGGTAGAGATCGTCCGGCCGAACCGCGAGTTGCCGCTGCGGGTGAGCCGGGCGGGCGACCGCACCGTCATCTCCGGCGATCTCGGAACCCGCCTGCGCGACTGCAACGGTCGCGGCGATGAGCGCAAGGTCCGCATCCGCGGGCTGGGCTCGGTGGACTTTCGCGACATGCCCCAGGTGGTGGTCCGCGCGCCCCGGGACGTGCGCATCGAGACCGACGGGGCCGTGTTCGGGGCCATTGGCCGGTCGGCCAGCCTGGAGCTGAAGAGTGCGGGATGCGGCGGCTGGACCGTGGCCGACGTGGCGGGCGAGGCCCGGCTGCGGGCCTCGGGCGCCGGCTCGATCATGATGGGCGCGGCCGAGCGTCTGGACGTGCGGATCTCCGGCGCCGGCAACGTCAACGCCACCCGTGTCCGTCGCGGCATGGATGCGCGCCTGTCGGGCGCGGGCGGGGTGAAGGTGGAGGCCCTGGACGGCCCGCTCAGCGCCGATGTGTCCGGCGTGGGGCGCGTGCGCGTGGCCAGCGGCCGGGCGAGCCAGCTGAAGGCCTCGGTATCGGGAATCGGCGGGGTGGATTTCGACGGCGTGGCCGACAGCCTCGACGCCTCGATCTCGGGCCTCGGCTCGATCCACGTCAAAGAGGTGAGGGGGCCTGTCCGCAAGTCGGTGTCGGGCGCAGGGCGGGTCGTGGTCGGCGGCTCCTAGCCGCCAATCCTACTCGGCGTCGGCGCGCGGCGGGCCCTGGCGGCGCACGCCGTCGGTCTGGTCGGCCTCGGCCTGGTTGGGCGCGTGCGCGCCGTCCCGACTTTCGCCCGAGGCGGGGTCCGTGAAGGTCTTGGGGGTCTTGGCCTGGCCTTCCGCGCCCTTGGGCTCGTAGGCGCTGCGTTGCGGCCGACCGGGCTTCTGCTCGTCGTCGCGGTTCCAGGCTGGGTCATGGGGGTCGGGCATGTGGCCGAAACGGTCAGCGCCGCCTTTCGATCCGCCGCATACGATCCCTTGCGGGGGCAGGCGCTCGCTGCTAGATCAGCCGGCTCCGGCGATGAGCCGCGCGCGCCGAGGGCCAGGCCGGCTTCCGGCGCGTTGCTTCATCGCCCGGAGGGTAGGCTCTGAAAGCCTTGCGCTTTAGGAGTGTAGCTCAGCTGGTAGAGCATCGGTCTCCAAAACCGAGGGCCGGGGGTTCGAGTCCCTCCACTCCTGCCACCCTATATAGATGAAGACGGGGCCGCGGCGGTCGCAGCCCCAAAGACGAGTTTGAAGACGCCGCATGGCCAGGAAACCGGGGTCGAGCCCGCAAGCGATGAGGAACCGCGCCGCCAAGACGGCTGCGGCCATGGCCTCGCCGGCTGCGGTGTCTCAAGCTCCCAAGAAGAAGGTGAGCCCGGCTCAGTTCGCCCGCGAGGTCCGCGCCGAGGCGCGCAAGATCACGTGGACGAGCCGCAAGGAAACCTGGATCACCTCGGTCATGGTGGCGATCATGGTCCTGCTGGCCTCGGGCTTCTTCTGGGTCGTGGACCTGGGCCTCAGCTTCGGCGTCAGCCAGGTGCTGAAGCTGGCGAACGCCGGGTGATTTGAGATGTCCGAAGCCGCTGATACCCCCGCGAAGAACAATCCGCGCCACAAGTGGTACATCGTCCACGCCTACTCGAACTTCGAGAAGAAGGTGGCCGAGAGCATCCGCGAGCAGGCCAAGCAGCAGGGCCTCGACGAGAATTTCTCCGAGATCCTGGTGCCGACCGAGGACGTGGTCGAAATCCGTCGCGGCCGTAAGGTCAATTCCGAGCGCAAGTTCTTCCCCGGCTACGTGCTGGTGAAGATGGAGCTCACCGACGAGGCCTACCACCTCATCAAGAACACCCCGAAGGTGACGGGCTTCCTGGGGTCGGGGTCCAAGCCGATCCCGGTCTCCGAAAAGGAAGTCCAGCGCATCGTCGGCGCCATCGAGGAGGGCGTGGAGCGGCCGAAGCCGACCATCACCTTCGAGATTGGCGAGCAGGTGCGGGTCACCGACGGTCCGTTTGCGAGCTTCAACGGCTCGGTGGAGCAGGTCGACGAGGAACGCGCCCGTCTGCGGGTCACCGTCTCGATCTTCGGTCGCGCCACGCCGGTGGAGCTGGAGTACGGCCAGGTCGAGAAGATCGCCTAGCCGCTCGCTCGCGGACCACGGAACAGACGAAAGGGCGGTCCCGCCGGGGGCCGCCCTTTCTCTTTGGCGGCGAGAATTCCCGCGGCCCTTCGGCCGTCATGGTTGTTTCGGGCGGGGCTTGCTGCTACATGCGCGCGCTTCGCGGCTTTGGCGGCGAAGTTCAAATCCGTGGGAGGGGGCGGCCACCGTAACCCCGCACCACGGCTCAAACCGGCCGGGCTTTCCGGCCTTTGGAGGCAAAGATGGCCAAGAAGATCTTGGGCTACATCAAGCTGCAGGTGCCTGCGGGCTCCGCCACCCCGTCGCCGCCGATCGGCCCGGCGCTGGGTCAGCGCGGCGTCAACATCATGGGCTTCTGCAAGGAGTTCAACGCCCGGACCGAGAAGGAACCGAAGGGCACGCCCCTTCCGACCATCATCACGGTCTATCAGGACAAGTCGTTCACCTTCGTCACGAAGACCCCGCCGGCCACGCACTACATCAAGGAAGCGCTGGGCCTGAAGTCGGGCTCGCAGAAGCCGGGCCGTGACTCCGTCGGGAAGATCACCCGCGCCCAGCTGCGCGAGATCGCCGAGAAGAAGATGAAGGACCTCAACGCCAACGACCTTGAGGCCGCCGCGCGCATCATCGAGGGCTCCGCCCGCTCGATGGGCCTTCAGATCGTGGAGGCCTAAGCACATGGCCAAGCAACCGAAGCGCATCCAGAAGTGGACCGGCGACGTCGCCGCCACCCACCCCCTCGAAGACGCCATCAAGCTGGTGAAGGCCAACGCCAACGCCAAGTTCGATGAGACCGTCGAGATCGCCGTGAACCTGGGCGTCGACCCGCGTCACGCCGACCAGCAGGTCCGCGGCGTCGTGTCGCTGCCGTCGGGCACCGGCCGTGACGTCCGCGTCGCCGTCATCGCCAAGGACGCCAAGGCCGAGGAAGCCAAGGCCGCGGGCGCCGAAGTCGTCGGCGCCGAGGACCTGGTGGAACGCATCCAGGGCGGCTTCATGGACTTCGACCGCGTCATCGCGACGCCGGACATGATGGCCCTGGTGGGCCGTCTGGGTAAGGTGCTGGGCCCGCGGGGCCTGATGCCGAACCCGCGCGTCGGCACCGTGACGCCGAACGTCGGCCAGGCCGTGAAGGACGCCAAGGGCGGCGCCATTGAATTCCGCGTCGAGAAGGCGGGCATCGTCCACGCCGGCATCGGCAAGGCCTCGTTCACCGAAGAGCAGCTCATCGCCAACGTGAAGGCGCTGGTGGATGCCCTGAACAAGGCCAAGCCCTCGGGCGCCAAGGGCACCTATGTGAAGAAGGTCAGCCTCTCCTCGACGATGGGGCCGGGCTTCAAGGTCGACGCGAGCAGCCTGGGCGTCTAAGCGCCAGGCTTGTTTCGAGAAGATCGGAGGGAGCGGCGGAAACGCCGCTCCCTTTTTCTTTGGCGGACGGGCGCGGGCCTGGGCCTGACGTCGCTTGGCGTGGGGGCGCAGGCCCAGCCCCGGCGGGTTGAGTTGTCGGCAAGCTTCGTGTAAAGGCCCGCGCTTCGTCGATCCTCTTCGGAGGTGAGGCGAGGAAGGATGAGCCGCAAGGCTCGTCCGTCCTGTCCAAGAACTGCGCAGCCGCCGGGGCCACCGGAGGCCGTAACGCGGGGAAGAGCCCTTCCTCGGACGCAGGGAGACGGGAAGATGAAGTTTCGCCGCCGTCCGATCCGGACGGGCGCGAGGCTGCGGCTTCTCTGACAAGGACAGGTGCTTAACGGCGTGCGCAATCGCGCGTGCGTCGAACCTGAGTATGGAGACCGCAATGGACCGCGCTCAAAAGCAGGAAGCCATCGAGGCGCTCAAGGGCGTCTTCGCGTCTTCCGGCGCCGTGGTCGTGACCCATTACATGGGTCTGACCGTTGCGGAAATGACCGATCTGCGGGCGAAGCTGCGTGAGCAGGGCGCCCAGCTGAAGGTGGTGAAGAACACCCTGGTTCAGAAGGCGCTGGACGGCGCGGCTGGTGAAGCGGGCGATGCCCTCTTCAAGGGCCCTGTCGCGATCGCCTATGCGCCGGACCCCGTCTCCGCCGCCAAGGTCGCGACCCAGTACGCCAAGGAGAACGACAAGTTCACCATCGTTGGCGGCCTGATGGGGCAGCAGGTTCTCGACCAGAAGGGTGTGAGCGCGCTCGCGACCCTGCCGTCGCTGGACCAGCTTCGCGGCAAGATCATCGGCCTCCTCCAGGCGCCCGCGACCAAGGTCGCCGGCGTGCTGCAGGCTCCGGCCGGTCAACTGGCTCGCGTCATGGGCGCCTATGCCGCCAAGGACGCCGCCTAGGATCGTCATCTTCCCGACAAACCTCTACGATTAAGGATCGAACGAAATGGCTAATCTCGAAAAGCTGGTCGAAGACCTGTCCGCCCTGACCGTCCTGGAAGCCGCCGAGCTGTCCAAGCTGCTGGAAGAAAAGTGGGGCGTTTCGGCCGCCGCTCCGGTGGCCGTGGCCGCCGTTCCGGCTGCTGGCGGCGGTGACGCCGGCGGCGCCGCTGCCGAAGAGCAAACCGAGTTCACCGTGGTGCTGACCTCGGGCGGCGACAAGAAGATCAACGTGATCAAGGAAGTCCGCGGCGTCCGTCCGGACCTCGGCCTGAAGGAAGCCAAGGACCTCGTCGAAGGCGCTCCGCAGACCGTGAAGGAAAATGTTTCCAAGCAGGAAGCGGAAGAAATCAAGAAGAAGCTGGAAGAAGCCGGCGCCACCGTCCAGATCAAGTAGTCTGGACGCGCTGGATACAGCGCTTCTGCAAGATCGAGGGCCGGGAGCAATCCCGGCCCTTTTTCTTTGCCGGCCGCCAGGCCGGCGGCCTGGGCGTCGCCGCGCGAACTCTTGTTCGTCGCTGTTCTTTTTCCGGCCGCTCCCCCCGAACAGGGGTGATTCCGCACAGTCGCGGCTTCAGCATCCGGCTGTGAGGAATGGGCTTGTGATGAAACTTGCGGCTGCGCTGCTTTGCGCGTCTCTCCGGGCCGCCGCTGCCGCTGCCGCTGCCGCTGCCGCTGCCGCTGCCGCCGCCGCCGCCACGGCCGAATGCGCCAAGCTCGGCGTTCCTAGCGCAGGTGTTCCGATCGCAGGGTTCCTCAGCAACCTCCGGCCCTAACCCGTCGCGCGGTCACAGATTCGGGAGCGTGGAGAGCGCGGGAACTTTGCCTGCGGCTCCCGGGTTGGTGGGCTGCACGACCAGAGCGATTGGAAGCGAGCACCCGGGATACGCCCGGGCTGATCCCAAAAGGGCGGCGTCGGATTGCCGGTCCGGCGCCGCCTCCTTTTTCTCGCGGGCAGGCCTTTCCAAATGCTGCAGAAAGGCTTATGTCCGCCCGTTCGCGAACAGCTCCCGATTTTTACATCGCCGATTCTTCGCGCGTGATGTCCCGAGGCATGGTCCGCCGCCCTCCGACCATGCGAAGGGGCGCCCCTGACGATACAGGGGCTTTCCAGCGTCCGGCCCCCGCGAGGGGGCTCGAGGGTGGACGCAGGATGAAAAGCTCGACGGCGGGAGTCCGTTCCCTCACCGTCCTCAAGGGATCAAAATGGCGCAGTCCTTCACCGGTAAGAAGCGGATCCGGAAATCGTTCGGCCGCATCCCCGAAGCCGTTCAGATGCCGAACCTCATCGAGGTTCAGCGTTCGTCCTACGAACAGTTCCTGCAGCGCGAGGTCCGTCCGGCCGAGCGGCGTGACGAAGGCATCGAGGCCGTCTTCAAGTCGGTCTTCCCGATCAAGGACTTCAACGAGCGCGCGGTGCTCGAATACGTCTCCTACGAGTTCGAGGAGCCGAAGTACGACGTCGAGGAATGCGTCCAGCGCGACATGACCTATGCCGCGCCGCTGAAGGTCAAGCTGCGCCTCATCGTCTTCGAAACCGACGAGGAAACCGGCGCCCGCTCCGTGAAGGACATCAAGGAGCAGGATGTCTACATGGGCGACATCCCGCTCATGACGGAGAAGGGCACCTTCATCGTCAACGGGACCCAGCGCGTCATCGTCTCCCAGATGCACCGCTCGCCGGGCGTCTTCTTCGACCACGACAAGGGCAAGACCCACGCTTCGGGCAAGCTGCTCTTCGCCGCGCGCGTGATCCCCTACCGCGGCTCGTGGCTCGACTTCGAGTTCGACGCCAAGGACATCGTCTACGTCCGTATCGACCGTCGCCGTAAGCTGCCGGCCACCACGTTCCTGATGGCCCTGGGCATGGACGGCGAGGAGATCCTCGCCACCTTCTACGACTCGGTGCCGTACGAGAAGAAGGGCGACGGCTGGGCCACCCCGTACAAGCCCGAGCGCTGGCGCGGCGTGAAGCCGGAGTTCCCGCTGATCGACGCCGACACCGGCGAGGAGATCGCGCCTGCCGGCCAGAAGATCTCGGCCCGTAACGCCAAGAAGTTCGCCGACAACGGCCTGAAGACCCTCCTGCTGGCGCCCGAGGCGCTCACCGGCCGCTACCTGGCCAAGGACCTGGTCAACTTCGAAACCGGCGAAATCTACGCCGAAGCCGGCGACGAGCTGGATCCGACCCTGCTGGCCTCGCTCGAGGAACAGGGCTTCACCACCCTCGACGTCCTCGACATCGACGAGGTCACGGTCGGCGCCTACATGCGCAACACCCTGCGCGTGGACAAGAACACCTCCCGCGAGGACGCTCTGTTCGACATCTACCGGGTCATGCGCCCGGGCGAACCGCCGACGGTCGAAGCAGCCGAGGCGATGTTCAAGAGCCTGTTCTTCGACTCCGAGCGCTACGACCTGTCCTCGGTCGGCCGCGTGAAGATGAACATGCGTCTGGAGCTGGACTGCCCGGACGACGTGCGCGTCATCCGCAAGGAAGACGTCATCGCCGTGCTGCGCACCCTGGTGGGCCTGCGCGACGGCCGCGGCGAGATCGACGACATCGACAACCTCGGCAACCGCCGGGTCCGTTCGGTGGGCGAACTGCTCGAGAACCAGTACCGCGTCGGCCTGCTCCGCATGGAGCGGGCGATCAAGGAGCGCATGAGCTCGGTCGATATCGACACGGTCATGCCGCACGACCTGATCAACGCCAAGCCGGCGGCGGCGGCGGTGCGGGAGTTCTTCGGCTCCTCGCAGCTCTCGCAGTTCATGGACCAGACGAACCCGCTGTCCGAGATCACGCACAAGCGTCGTCTCTCGGCGCTGGGCCCGGGCGGCCTGACCCGCGAGCGCGCGGGCTTCGAGGTCCGCGACGTGCACCCGACCCACTACGGCCGGATCTGCCCCATCGAGACGCCGGAAGGTCCGAACATCGGCCTGATCAACTCGCTGGCCACCCACGCCGTGGTCAACAAGTACGGCTTCATCGAAAGCCCGTACCGGCGCGTCCGCGACGGCAAGATCACCGACGACGTGGTCTACATGTCGGCCATGGAAGAGGCGAAGCACGTCATCGCCCAGGCCAACATCAAGCTTAAGGACGGCGAGATCGTCGAGGATCTGGTCCCGGGCCGGATCAACGGCGAGCCCAGCCTGCTGCCGAAGGCCGACGTCGACCTGATGGACGTGTCGCCGAAGCAGGTCGTCTCGGTGGCCGCCTCGCTGATCCCGTTCCTGGAAAACGACGACGCCAACCGGGCCCTGATGGGCTCGAACATGCAGAAGCAGGCCGTGCCGCTCATCCAGTCGGATGCGCCGCTGGTCGGCACCGGCATGGAAAGCGTGGTGGCCGTGGACTCCGGCGCCGTGGTCGTCGCCCGCCGCACCGGCGTGGTGGAACAGATCGACGGCACCCGGATCGTGATCCGCGCGACGGAAGAGACCGACCCCTCCAAGCCGGGCGTCGACATCTACCGCCTCCAGAAGTTCCAGCGCTCGAACACCTCGACCTGCATCAACCAGCGTCCGCTGGTGCGGGTGGGCGACTCGGTGCGCGCCGGCGACGTGATCGCCGACGGCCCGTCCACCGAACTCGGCGAACTGGCCTTGGGCCGCAACGCGCTCGTCGCGTTCATGCCCTGGAACGGCTACAACTTCGAAGACTCGATCCTGATCTCCGAGCGGATCGTGCGCGATGACGTCTTCACCTCGATCCACATCGAGGAGTTCGAGGTCATGGCCCGCGACACCAAGCTGGGTCCGGAAGAGATCACCCGCGATATCCCGAACGTCGGCGAGGAAGCCCTGCGCAACCTCGACGAAGCGGGCATCGTGGCGATCGGCGCCGAGGTGCAGCCGGGCGACATCCTGGTCGGCAAGGTCACGCCGAAGGGCGAAAGCCCGATGACGCCGGAAGAAAAGCTGCTGCGCGCCATCTTCGGTGAAAAGGCCTCGGACGTCCGCGACACCTCGCTGCGCCTGCCCCCGGGCGTGGCCGGCACCGTCGTGGAAGTGCGCGTCTTCAACCGCCACGGCGTCGACAAGGACGAGCGCGCGCTCGCCATCGAACGCGCCGAGATCGACCGCCTGGGCAAGGACCGCGATGACGAGTTCGCGATCCTGAACCGCAACATGCAGGGCCGCCTGCGTCAGCTGCTGGTGGGCAAGACCGCCGTCTCGGGTCCGAAGGGCCTGGGCCGCGGCGAGATCACCGCCGAGAAGCTGGACGAGATCGCGCCCGGCCTGTGGTGGCAGATCGCCCTCGATGACGAGAAGGCGATGGGTGAGCTCGAAGCCCTGCGCAAGCAGTTCGACGACGCCCGCAAGCGCCTCGACCGTCGTTTCGAGGACAAGGTCGACAAGCTGCAGCGCGGCGACGAGCTGCCGCCCGGCGTGATGAAGATGGTCAAGGTGTTCGTCGCGGTGAAGCGCAAGCTGCAGCCGGGCGACAAGATGGCCGGCCGTCACGGCAACAAGGGGGTCATCTCCAAGATCCTGCCGATCGAGGACATGCCCTACCTGGAAGACGGCACCAGCGTGGACATCGTGCTGAACCCGCTGGGCGTGCCTTCGCGGATGAACGTCGGCCAGATCTTCGAAACGCACCTGGGCTGGGCCTCGGCCGGCCTCGGCAAGCAGGTCCAGCGCCTGCTCGAGGACTGGCAGAACGGCGGCCAGCGCCAGGCGCTGATCGACCATCTGCGCGACATCTACGGGCCGGACGAAGAACTGCCGGAAACGGACGAGGAGCTGGTCGAACTGGCCCGCAACCTCTCCAAGGGCATCCCCTTCGCCACCCCGGTGTTCGACGGCGCGCATATCGAGGACATCGAGAACCTCCTGGAAAAGGCGGGCCTCGACCGTTCGGGCCAGTCGTACCTGTACGACGGCCAGACGGGCGAGCGGTTCAAGCGTCCGGTCACGGTCGGCTACATCTACATGCTGAAGCTGCACCACCTGGTCGACGACAAGATCCACGCCCGTTCGATCGGCCCGTACTCGCTCGTCACCCAGCAGCCGCTGGGCGGTAAGGCGCAGTTCGGCGGTCAGCGCTTCGGGGAAATGGAAGTGTGGGCCCTGGAGGCCTACGGCGCCGCCTACACCCTGCAGGAAATGCTGACGGTGAAGTCGGACGACGTGGCCGGCCGGACGAAGGTCTACGAGTCCATCGTCCGCGGCGACGACACCTTCGAGGCCGGGATCCCGGAAAGCTTCAACGTGCTGGTCAAGGAGATGCGCTCCCTGGGCCTCAACGTGGAGCTGGAGAACAGCTGACGGGACCTTACGCGCCCTTCCTCGCGGCGACGCGGGGGAGGGCGGTTCGCCCACCCGTCCTGCTTTGAAATTTTCGCGGGTCCAGACCCGCAGAAGGAACCGAGATGAACCAGGAAGTCCTGAACATCTTCAATCCGGTCCAGGCCGCTCCGACCTTCGACCAGATCCGCATCGCCCTGGCCTCGCCCGAAAAGATCCGCTCGTGGTCGTTCGGCGAGATCAAGAAGCCGGAGACCATCAACTACCGCACGTTCAAGCCGGAGCGTGACGGCCTGTTCTGCGCCCGCATCTTCGGACCGACGAAGGACTACGAGTGCCTTTGCGGCAAGTACAAGCGGATGAAGTACAAGGGCATCATCTGCGAGAAGTGCGGCGTCGAGGTGACGCTGGCGCGCGTCCGCCGCGAGCGGATGGGCCACATCGAGCTGGCCTCGCCGGTCGCCCACATCTGGTTCCTGAAGTCGCTGCCGTCGCGCATCGCCCTGATGCTCGACATGGCCCTGAAGGACGTTGAACGCGTCCTCTACTTCGAGAACTACATCGTCACCGAGCCGGGCCTCACCCCGCTGAAGCTGCACCAGCTGCTCAGCGAGGATGACTACCTGCGCTTCCAGGAAGAGTTCGGCGACGACAGCTTCACCGCCGAAATCGGCGCCGAGGCGGTCCAGGGCCTGCTGAAGGGCCTCGACCTCGAGAAGGAGGCCGAGAAGCTTCGCGAGGAGCTGCAGACCACCACCTCGGAGATGAAGCTGAAGAAGGCGTCCAAGCGCCTGAAGCTCATCGAGAACTTCATCGAGAGCGGCAACAAGCCCGAGTGGATGGTGCTGACGGTGATCCCCGTGATCCCGCCGGAACTGCGTCCGCTGGTGCCGCTGGACGGCGGCCGTTTCGCCACCTCGGACCTGAACGACCTCTATCGCCGGGTCATCAACCGGAACAACCGCCTGAAGCGCCTCATCGAGCTGCGCGCGCCGGACATCATCATCCGCAACGAAAAGCGGATGCTGCAGGAAGCCGTCGACGCCCTGTTCGACAACGGCCGCCGCGGCCGCGTGATCACCGGCGCCAACAAGCGTCCGCTGAAGTCGCTGGCCGACATGCTGAAGGGCAAGCAGGGCCGGTTCCGTCAGAACCTGCTCGGCAAGCGCGTGGACTACTCGGGCCGTTCGGTCATCGTGGTGGGTCCCGAGCTGAAGCTGCACGAGTGCGGCCTGCCCAAGAAGATGGCCCTCGAGCTGTTCAAGCCGTTCATCTATGCGCGTCTGGACGCCAAGGGCCTGTCGGGCACCGTCAAGCAGTCCAAGCGCATGGTGGAGCGTGAGCAGCCGGCGGTCTGGGACATCCTGGACGAGGTGATCCGCGAGCACCCGGTGCTGCTGAACCGCGCCCCGACGCTGCACCGCCTCGGCATCCAGGCGTTCGAGCCCAAGCTGATCGAGGGCAAGGCCATCCAGCTGCACCCGCTGGTCTGCGCCGCCTTCAACGCCGACTTCGACGGCGACCAGATGGCCGTCCACGTGCCGCTCTCGCTGGAAGCCCAGCTTGAAGCGCGCGTGCTGATGATGAGCACGAACAACATCCTGTCGCCCGCCAACGGCCGGCCGATCATCGTGCCGTCGCAGGACATCGTGCTCGGCCTCTACTACCTGTCGCTGGTCAAGGACGGCGAGCCGGGCGAGGGCAAGGCCTTCGCGAGCCTGGGCGAGATCGAGGCTGCACTCGACGCCGGCGTCGTGACGCTGCACTCCAAGATCCGCTGCCGCTACACCGAGATGGACGCCGACGGGAACCTCGTGACCAAGGTCATCGAGACCACCCCGGGCCGCATGAAGATCGCCGCGCTGTTCCCGCAGCACCCGGCCGTCGGCCATCGCCTTCTGGAGAAGAACCTCACCAAGAAGGAAATCGGCAACCTCATCGACACCGTCTATCGGCACTGCGGTCAGAAGGCGACGGTCATCTTCGCCGACCAGATCATGGGCCTGGGCTTCCGCGAGGCGGCCAAGGCCGGCATCTCGTTCGGCAAGGACGACATCGTCATTCCGAAGCGCAAGGCCGAGATCGTCGAAGAGACCCGCAAGCTCGTGGAAGAGTACGAGCAGCAGTACGCCGACGGCCTGATCACCAAGGGCGAAAAGTACAACAAGGTGGTCGACGCCTGGGCCAAGGCGACCGACCGCGTCGCCGACGAGATGATGGCCGAGGTCTCCACCACGCCGATCGGCCCCGACGGCCGGCAGCAGGAGATCAACTCCATCTACATGATGAGCAACTCCGGCGCCCGGGGTTCGCAGGCTCAGATGAAGCAGCTCGGCGGGATGCGCGGCCTGATGGCCAAGCCCTCGGGCGAGATCATCGAGACGCCGATCATCTCGAACTTCAAGGAAGGCCTGACCGTTCAGGAGTACTTCAACTCCACCCACGGCGCCCGTAAGGGCCTGGCCGACACCGCCCTGAAGACGGCGAACTCGGGTTACCTGACCCGCCGTCTCGTGGACGTGGCGCAGGACTGCATCATCACCGAGGAAGACTGCGGCACCACCCGGGGCATCACGCTCCGCGCCGTGGTCGAAGGCGGCGACGTGCTGGTCTCGCTCGGCCAGCGCATCCTGGGCCGTTTCGCGGCCGAGGACGTGAAGGATCCGGGCACCCAGGAAGTCATCGTCCCGGCCGACACCTACCTCGACGAGAACATGGTCGAGGCCATCGAGGCCGCGGGCGTCCAGTCGGTGAAGGTGCGCTCGGTCCTGACCTGCGAGACCAAGACCGGCGTCTGCGGCGCCTGCTACGGCCGCGACCTGGCCCGCGGCACGCCGGTGAACATCGGTGAGGCCGTCGGCGTCATCGCCGCCCAGTCGATCGGCGAGCCCGGCACCCAGCTGACGATGCGGACCTTCCACATCGGCGGCACCGCTCAGGTGGCCGAGCAGTCGTTCTACGAAAGCGCCAACGACGGTATCGCCCGCATCTCCGGCAATACCGTGACGGCGCCGGACGGCGCGCTCATCTCCATGAGCCGCAACCTGATGCTGACCATCCAGGTCGACGGCAAGGATCGGGAATCCTACAAGGTCCCGTACGGCGGCCGGCTGCGGGTGAAGGACGGCGAAAAGGTCACGCGCGGCCAGCGTCTGGCCGAGTGGGACCCCTACACCACGCCGATCATCACCGAAGTGGGCGGCCGGGTCCGGTTCGAGGACCTCGTCGAGAACATCTCGTTCCGCGAAGAGGCCGACGAAGCCACCGGCATCTCCAACCGCGTGGTCGTCGACTGGCGCGCCAGCTCCAAGGGGTCGGACCTGCGTCCGGCTATGGCGGTGCTCGGCGAGGACGGCGCCTACAAGCGCATCTCGAACGGCGGCGAGGCCCGCTACCTGCTGCCCGTGGGCGCCATTCTCTCCGTCGGCGACGGCGATGAGGTTAAGCCCGGCGAGGTCATGGCCCGTATCCCGACGGAAAGCGCCAAGACGCGCGACATCACCGGCGGTCTGCCGCGGGTGGCGGAGCTGTTCGAAGCGCGGCGTCCGAAGGACTGCGCGGTCATCGCCGAGATGGACGGTCGGGTCGAGTTCGGTCGCGACTACAAGAACAAGCGTCGCATCAAGATCACGCCGGAGGACGGCGGCGAGCCCGTGGAATTCCTGATCCCGAAGGGCAAGCACATCGCCGTCCACGACGGGGACATCATCCGCAAGGGCGAATACCTCATCGACGGCAACCCGGATCCGCACGACATCCTGCGCATCCAGGGGATCGAGGCGCTGGCCGACTTCCTGGTCAACGAGATCCAGGAGGTCTACCGACTGCAGGGCGTGCCGATCAACGACAAGCACATCGAGACGATCGTTCGTCAGATGCTGCAGAAGGTCGAGATCCTCGAGCCCGGCGACACCGGCCTGCTCCGGGGCGACCACCTCGACAAGATCGAGGTGGAAGAGGAGAACGCCAAGACGGAAGCCCGCGGCGGCCGTCCGGCGATCACCCAGCCGGTGCTGCTCGGCATCACCAAGGCCTCGCTGCAGACCCGCAGCTTCATCTCTGCGGCGTCGTTCCAGGAAACGACCCGGGTGCTCACCGAGGCCGCCGTCCAGGGCAAGATCGACACCCTGGAAGGCCTCAAGGAGAACGTGATCGTCGGCCGCCTCATCCCGGCGGGCACGGGCTCGTACCTGCGCAACCTGCAGCGCATCGCCGCCAAGCGCGACGAGGCGCTCACCCAGAGCCGCGAAGAGGCGATGGAGCCGCTGCCGGCCGAGATCGCCGACGCCGCGGTGGGCGAGCAGGTGGAGTCGTAAGAGCTCTCCAGCAGTAAGCGTAACGGACGGCCCGGGAGTGATCCCGGGCCGTTTCGTTTTGCGCCGTCAGGACGGGGGCGTGAGGGACGCCGCCGCCTATTCGCGAGGGCGACCGGCGGCGGCGCTCGCGTCGGCCGGCGAGCCGCCCATTCCCTTCATGTGCGCCGCGCCGGCGGGCGGACTGCGTTGGACGTCCCAGTCGACCTGGGAGCCGGGGGCGCGAGGGCGGGACTCTTCGCCGCGCTTGTAGCGGTAGGCCGCCTCCCGCTGGGCGGCGGCGGCGCCGAACTCGGAACTGTCCCGCCGGTCCAGGCCGAGGCCAGGGAAGGGGGCGTCGCGGCCCCCCCGGGCCAGGCGCTCGTCGCACTTCTCCCGCTCTTCTCGGCTGAGCAGGGCGGGATTGGCGCAGCCTACGAGGCCGCGCAGGGCCTGCCGGGCGTTGGCGGCCACGGGGTCAGGCGCCGACGGGCGGGCCGGGGCCTGCCGCGGCTGGGACGCAGGCTCAGGTTCGGCCTGGGGGACGATGAGGGGCGGGACTTCGGGATGGGGCGGCATGTTCCGCAGCTGGCGCCGGTGCAGGCGGATCGGCTGCGTCGGCCCGCCGGCGTGGGGCGGCGGCACCTTGGGCATGATCAGCACGGGGATGATCGGCTCGGGCGGGCCCGATTGCATGGGCGGCGCCAGCAGCTTGGGCGCATGCAGAGCGGCCGCCGTCAGCAGGACGACGTGCGCGACGACCGAGATCGCCACGGCGTTATAGGTTCGGCCCCGTCCAGCCGGCCTCATGGCGCTCCAGGTCTGTGGTCAAGCTTGGCCAAGAGCGTATCTCGGCCGGCGCGGCGATTTCATGGCGACTCCACAGGGCGGGGGCGGCGAGGGCGCAGACGTTGAGTCCACTATCGGCGTTCCGCCCCGGGCTCGCTATTGCGGATGTGGGGGTCGATAGCCAGGCGGCCGAGCCTGTTCCGCTGCCGCACGGAAGGCTCTATAAGACCGAACGGGCCTGCGCCCCTGCGCCACGGGCGGCTTCTTGACCGTCCCTAAAGGGGCTCCCTTGGGGGCGTCCCAGGACTCGCGTTGACGGGAAGGCCGCTTAAGACTATGTAGCGCGCTCTTTCGAGGCCGGGATTCCCGTCCCAGTCCGATGAGCCCATACCCGCCGGAACGCCGCATTCACGCGTCCCGGCGAGTTTTTGTGTTCTGAGGGCCGGCTTCGGACCTACGAAAATGAGACCCCAAACCGAGGCGCTCCGGCCAAACGGCACACGCCTCCCAAGCGAGATTAGATGCCGACAGTCAACCAGCTCATCCGCAAGCCTCGCCAGTCGAAGCCGGCGCGGAACAAGGTCCCGGCCCTGAAGGGCTGCCCGCAGCGCCGCGGCGTTTGCACCCGGGTCTATACGACGACCCCGAAGAAGCCGAACTCGGCTCTGCGTAAGGTCGCCAAGGTGCGCCTGACCACCGGCATCGAAGCGGTGTGCTACATCCCCGGCGAAGGCCACAATCTTCAGGAGCACTCGGTGGTCCTGATCCGCGGCGGCCGCGTGAAGGACCTTCCCGGCGTGCGCTACCACATCCTCCGTGGCGTGCTCGACACCCAAGGGGTCAAGGACCGCAAGCAGCGCCGCTCGCTCTACGGCGCCAAGCGTCCGAAGTAAGGATTTAAGAGATGTCCCGTCGCCGTCGCGCAGACAAACGTGAAGTCCTCCCGGATCCGAAGTTCGGGGACATCGTCGTCACGAAGTTCATGAACTACGTGATGTACGAAGGTAAGAAGGCCGTGGCCGAGAACATCGTCTATGGCGCCTTCGACATCCTGGAAGCCCGTCGCAAGGACCAGGGTCCGCTGGAAACCTTCCATGCGGCCCTGGACAACGTGGCTCCCGCCATCGAAGTCCGTTCCCGCCGGGTCGGCGGTGCGACCTATCAGGTCCCCGTCGAAGTCCGTCCGGAGCGTCGGCGCGCCCTGGCCATCCGCTGGCTGGTGAACGCCGCCCGCAACCGGGGCGAGAACACCATGACGGAGAAGCTGGCGGGCGAGCTGCTGGACGCCTCTGCCAACCGCGGTTCGGCGGTGAAGAAGCGGGAAGACACCCATAAGATGGCGGAAGCCAACCGGGCCTTCTCGCACTACCGCTGGTAAGCGCCCATATCAGTGAGCTTTCCGGCGCGGGCGGTTTGAGATAAACCGCCCGCGCCGTTCGTTCAGCCTTCCCCGAAATACCTTTTAGCAGAGCTTCCGCTATGCCCCGCACCCACAAGATCGAAGATTACCGCAACTTCGGGATCATGGCCCACATCGATGCGGGCAAGACCACCACGACCGAGCGGATCCTCTTCTACACCGGTAAGAACCATAAGATCGGCGAAACCCATGATGGCTCGGCCACCATGGACTGGATGGAGCAGGAGCAGGAGCGCGGCATCACGATCACGTCCGCCGCGACGACCGCTTTCTGGAACGGCAAGCGCCTGAACATCATCGACACGCCCGGGCACGTGGACTTCACCATCGAGGTGGAGCGGAGCCTGCGCGTGCTCGACGGCGCCGTGACCGTGCTCGACGGCAACGCCGGCGTTGAACCGCAAACCGAGACCGTCTGGCGTCAGGCTGACAAGTACAAGGTTCCGCGGATCGTCTTCGTCAACAAGATGGACAAGCTGGGCGCCGACTTCGACAAGTCGGTGGAAAGTATCCGCGACCGCCTGGGCGCGAAGGCTGTTCCGATCCAGCTGCCGATCGGTCAGGAATCGGCGCTTCGCGGCATTGTGGACCTCGTCCGCATGAAGGCCGTGGTGTGGGACAACGACGCCCTGGGCGCGAAGTATCACGACGAGGAAATCCCCGCCGACCTGAAGGAAAAGGCGGAAGCCGCCCGCAACTACCTGGTCGAGAGCGCCGTCGAAATGGACGACGAGGCCATGGAGGCCTACCTCTCGGGCGAGGAGCCCTCGGAAGAGGTGATCAAGAAGTGCATCCGTAAGGCTGTGCTGACCGGCGCGTTCTACCCGATCCTCTGCGGCTCGGCTTTCAAGAACAAGGGCGTGCAGCCGCTCCTCGACGCCGTCGTCGACTACCTGCCGTCGCCGGTGGACATCCCGCCGACCAAGGGCATCGACTTCCGCACCGAAGAGGAAGTCGAGCGGAAGGCCTCGGACGACGAGCCGCTGTCGGTCCTGGCGTTCAAGATCATGGACGACCCCTTCGTGGGCTCGCTCACCTTCTGCCGCATCTACTCGGGTAAGCTGGAAACCGGCATGGCCCTGATGAACTCGACGCGCGACAAGCGCGAGCGGGTCGGCCGGATGCTGCTGATGCACTCGAACAACCGCGAGGACATCAAGGAAGCCTATGCCGGCGACATCGTCGCCCTGGCGGGCCTGAAGGAAACCCGCACCGGCGACACCCTGTGCGACCCGACCCGCCAGCCGGTGATCCTGGAGCGCATGGAGTTCCCGGCGCCGGTGATCGAGATCGCCGTGGAGCCCAAGTCCAAGGCCGACCAGGAAAAGCTGGGCGTCGCCCTGGCCAAGCTCGCCGCCGAAGACCCGTCCTTCCAGGTGTCGACCGACCACGAGTCCGGTCAGACCATCCTGAAGGGCATGGGCGAGCTGCACCTCGACATCAAGATCGACATCCTGAAGCGCACCTATAAGGTCGAGGCCAACATCGGCGCGCCGCAGGTGGCCTACCGCGAGAGCATCTCGCGCCGGGCCGAGATCGACTACACGCACAAGAAGCAGACCGGCGGTACGGGTCAGTTCGCCCGTGTGAAGCTGGTGTTCGAGCCGGGCGAGCCGGGTTCGGGCTTCGTCTTCGAGAGCGCGATCGTCGGCGGCGCGGTGCCGAAGGAATACGTCCCCGGCGTCCAGAAGGGGCTGGAGTCGGCCAAGGAAAACGGCCTGCTGGCCGGCTTCCCGGTCATCGACTTCAAGGCGACCCTCGTGGACGGCGCCTTCCACGACGTCGACTCGTCGGTCCTGGCGTTCGAAATCGCCGCCCGCGCGGCCTTCAAGGAACTGCGCGAGAAGGCGGCCCCGAAGCTGCTCGAGCCGATCATGGCGGTGGAAGTGGTGACGCCCGAGGAATACCTGGGCTCGGTCATCGGCGACCTGAACGGCCGCCGCGGCCAGATCCAGGGCCAGGACATGCGGGGCAACGCCACCGTGATCAACGCCTTCGTTCCGCTGGCCAACATGTTCGGCTACGTGAACAACCTGCGGGGCATGTCGCAGGGCCGGGCGCAGTTCACGATGCTGTTCAGCCACTACGACACGGTGCCGCAAGTCGTCGCCGAAGAAGTCATCAAGAAGTACGCCTGATTTCCAACCCTAGCTGAGAGGACAAGCCCGGACAGGGCTGGAGCTTGAAATGGCCAAAGAGAAGTTTGAACGCACGAAGCCGCACTGCAACATCGGCACGATCGGCCACGTTGACCACGGCAAGACGACGCTGACGGCGGCGATCACGATGACGCTGGCGAAGACGGGCGGCGCGACGGCGAGGAAGTACGACGAGATTGACGCGGCGCCGGAAGAGAAGGCGCGCGGGATCACGATCAACACGGCGCACGTGGAATATGAGACGGAGAGCCGTCACTACGCGCACGTGGACTGCCCTGGGCACGCCGACTACGTGAAGAACATGATCACGGGCGCGGCGCAGATGGACGGCGCGATCCTGGTGGTTTCGGCGGCTGACGGTCCGATGCCGCAGACGCGTGAGCACATCCTGCTGGCCCGTCAGGTTGGCGTTCCGGCGCTGGTGGTGTTCATGAACAAGGTCGACATGGTCGACGACGCCGAGCTGCTGGACCTGGTGGAAATGGAAGTCCGCGAGCTGCTGAGCTCGTACCAGTTCCCGGGCGATGACATTCCGGTGGTGAAGGGCTCGGCCCTGGCGGCGGTTGAAGGCCGTGATCCGGAGATCGGCGAGCAGAAGATCCTGGAGCTGATGGCTGCGGTGGACAGCTACATCCCGCAGCCTGAGCGTCCGGTGGACCAGCCGTTCCTGATGCCGGTGGAAGACGTGTTCTCGATCTCGGGCCGGGGCACCGTGGTGACGGGCCGGATCGAGAAGGGCATCGTGAAGGTTGGCGACGAAGTTGAGATCGTCGGCATTCGTCCGGTGCAGAAGACGACCTGCACGGGCGTGGAAATGTTCCGCAAGCTGCTGGACCAAGGTCAGGCGGGCGACAACGTGGGCGTGCTGCTGCGCGGCACGAAGCGGGAAGAAGTCGAGCGTGGCCAGGTGCTGTGCAAGCCGGGCTCGATCACCCCGCACACGGAGTTTGTGGCTGAGGCCTACATCCTGACGAAGGAAGAAGGCGGCCGTCACACCCCGTTCTTCACGAACTACCGTCCGCAGTTCTACTTCCGGACGACGGACGTGACGGGGATCATCAAGCTGAAGGAAGGCGTGGAGATGGTCATGCCCGGCGACAACGCCGAGCTGAACGTTGAGCTGATCACGCCGATCGCCATGGACCAGGGCCTGCGCTTCGCCATTCGCGAAGGTGGCCGGACCGTCGGCGCTGGCGTCGTGGCCAAGATCATCAAGTAAGATCGCGCCACAGCGCTGAACACCTCGAAGAGGCCGTCGGGACACCCCCGGCGGCCTTTTCTCTT
>NZ_JCANTT010000008.1:0-18313 GCF_059568645.1 Phenylobacterium composti DSM 19425
TCGCCAAGGCCCTCGAAGGGACCGGCCGCTCCATCCGCCTCACCTACGCCCTGCGCGTGAAGATCCGGAAGGACGTCCGCGCCCTCCAGCGCGAGGAAGCCCGCATCGCCGAGGACGCCCGCGACCGCGCCAGCGCCCGCCACTGGGACGCCGTGCGCAGCCGCGTCGAGACCCTCGTCTGGAACGAGATCGACTGGGAGACCGAGGACGAGGACGACTTCGCCGACCGCCTCGAACATCTCATGGACCTCGAGGCCCTCGACCCCGACTTCCGCGCCCTTCCCCTCGAAGCCCAGGCCGACCGCCTCATCCAGAAGCTCGGCTTCAGCCGGCCCCCGGGCCGCCCCGGGCCTTCGGCGGCCATGGCCCCACCGCCCGGCGGGGACCGCCCCCAGGCCAGTGCCCCCGCCCCAGCGCCCCCTTAAGGGCGCGCGCTCCCTTCCCGCCGCACATCACCCCCTCAGCCGCTGTCGCGACAACTCCCCCCACAGGGGGAGCATACAGGCCTGCGCGTCGCTCAGGCGGCGAGCGTCATCTGGGTCTGGGTGACGAGGGCGACGAGCTTGCCGTCCTCGGTGGTGATGCGCGTCTGCCAGACACTGGAGCGGCGGCCGAGGTGGAGGGGCTGGGCCTCGCCGGTCACCGTCGCGCCCGCCGGGGCCGGGCGCAGGAAGTTGGTCTTGCTCTCCAGGGTCGTGGTGCGCGCGCCGGCGGGAAGGTTCAGCGACGCCCCCACGGCGCCGAGGGCGTCGGCGAAGGCCATGATCGCGCCGCCGTGCAGGATGCCGCCGGCCGTGCACAGGTCCTCGCGGACCACAAGACGGCCCGTCACCCGCTCCGGCGAGCGCGTGACGATCTCCACCCCCATCAGGTCCGAAAACGGCATGCCGGTGCTCATGTGCTGGTCCTCCCTCGTCCGGTCCTTTGTCCGGTCTTTCGCCCCCCGGCCGCAGCGGCGCCATTACCTCGAAGGTCATGGGTCGAATTGCAGCGGGGCCGGGCGAGCCTATCTGATGACCGAATGAGGATCGCTGCCTTGCGTCCGCCAGACGCAGGGCGTAACGGGACGCGCCCCGAAGTCGTTCGGGCTGTCTATTGGAGAGTAGCGATGGGTTACCGGGTCGCCGTGGTCGGCGCCACGGGCAACGTGGGCCGCGAGATGCTGAACATCCTCGAGGAAGTCAAATTCCCCGTGGAGAAAATTCACGCCATCGCCTCGCGCAAATCCATCGGCCAGCTCGTGTCCTTCGGCGACCAGAACATCGCCTGCGAGGACGTCGAACAGTTCGACTTCTCCAAGGTGGACGTGGTGCTGATGAGCGTGTCGGGCTCCTTCTCCAAGGAGTGGGCGCCGAAGATGGGCGCCGCCGGCCCCATCGTCATCGACAACTCCTCGGCCTGGCGGATGGACCCCGACGTGCCCCTGATCGTGCCGGAGGTGAATCCGGACGACGTGGAGTGGGCCGACCGCAAGAACATCATCGCCAATCCCAACTGCTCCACCGCCCAGCTGGTGGTGGCCCTGAAGCCGCTGCACGACCGGGCGAAGATCAAGCGCGTGGTGGTGGCGACCTACCAGTCGGTCTCGGGCGCCGGCAAGGAAGGCATGGACGAGCTGTGGGACCAGACCAAGGACGTCTTCGTCCTGGGCGCCCGCGAGCCCAAGAAGTTCCCCAAGCAGATCGCGTTCAACGTGATCCCCTTCATCGGGTCCTTCCGCGACGACGGCTTCACCGACGAGGAGGCCAAGATGTGGAACGAGACGCACAAGATGATCGACCCGGCCATCAAGCTGACGGTCACCTGCGTGCGCGTGCCGGTGATGGTCGGCCACTCCGAGGCGGTGAACATCGAGTTCGAGGAGCCCCTCGACGAGGACGAGGCCCGCGAGATCCTGCGCGAGGCGCCTGGCTTGGTGGTGATCGATAAGCGCGATCCCACCGGCTACATCACCCCGAAGGAAGCCCAGGGCGAGTTCCCGGTCTATGTGAGCCGCATCCGCAAGGACCCGACCGTCGAGAACGGCCTGTCCATGTGGGTGGTGGCCGACAACCTGCGGAAGGGCGCGGCCCTGAACGCGGTGCAGATCGCCCAGCTGCTCCACGAGCGCGGCAAGCTTCGCCAGAAGGCGCTGGCGTAGCCATGGGTCGGACGGCGGCGCCGGGCGACGAAGGTCGCCTGGCGCTGACGGCCGGGATCGTCTGCTACCTGATGTGGGGCTTCGTGCCGCTGGCCTTCCAGGCCATCGGCCGGCTCGGCGTGGGGCCGTGGGAAATCCTCGCCCAGCGCATCGTCTGGAGCATCCCGGCCGCCGCCCTCTTCGTCCTGCTGGCGGGCCAGACCCGGCAGGTGGCTGCCGTGCTGCGCAAGCCCACGGTGCTGGCCTGGCTGGCGCTGTCGGCCCTGCTGATCGGCCTCAACTGGGTGGTCTTCATCTGGGCGGTCAACAGCGGCCGCCTGCTGGAGACCAGCCTCGGCTACTACATCAATCCGCTGGTCAACATGGCCGCCGGGGCGCTGCTGTTCCGCGAGCGGATCGACGGCGTCGGCAAGACGGCCATCGGCCTCGCCCTGGTCGGGGTGGCGATCCAGGCGGCGGCCCTCGGCCACCTGCCCTGGGTGTCCCTGGTCCTGGCCGTCAGCTTCGGCGGCTACGGCGTGGTCCGCAAGCAGGTGACCGCCGACGCCCAGACTGGGCTTCTGGTGGAATGCCTGCTGCTGGGCCTGCCCAGCCTCGCCTTCATCGCCTGGCTCGAGAGCCGGGGCGTCGGCCACTTCACCGACAGCGTGGCGGCCACGGCCTGGCTGGTGGCCTCCGGGCCGATCACCGCCGTGCCCCTGGTGTTGTTCGCCTGGGCGGCCCGGCGCGTACCGCTGTCGGCCATGGGCTTCCTGCAGTTCATCTCCCCCACCATCAGCTTCGGCTTCGGCATCCTCCAGGGCGAGCATTTCACCGCCCTCAGGGCGCTGTCGTTCGCGTTCATCTGGGGCGGGGCGGCCACCTTCGCCTACGGCGCCTGGCGGCGAAGCCGCCGGCTCGCCGCCGCCACGGCCGCGGTCGAAGCCCAGCCGGCCGAATAACCGCAGCACCCCGCCTGCGACAGAGCGCCGCAGAAAGGGGGTGATATCCCCAACATGGGTAAGGCGACGTTTGTGGTCCTGCGACCAAACGGCGCAAAAGCCCGCTCCCCAAAAGGCCGCGCACAGGCGGCCCGGAGACCGCCGTGAGGACCGCAGACAAACCCATCGCTCTGGTCGTCGACGACAACGAGGCCAACCGCCTCGTGCTGGAGCTGATGCTGGAGTCCGCGGGGATCACCACCTTCACCGCGGCCTCGGGGGCCGAGGCCCTGGCCCACCTGTGCGAAAGCCGGGTGGACCTGGTGGTGACCGACATCCGCATGCCGGGCCTCGACGGCTTCGGCCTCCTGGCGGCCATCCGGGCCATGCCGGAGACCCGCGACCTGCCGGTGGTCGCCATCTCGGCCGACCTGATCTCCAACAGCGCCGAAGCCTATCTCGCCCAGGGGTTCACCGACTTCGTGCCCAAGCCGATGCTGGTGCAGGACATGCACGCCTGCATGGCGCGCCTGGGGTTTGCGCGCGCCTGGGCGGCGGCGGCCTGAGGCCGCCTCAGGCCAGCGGCTTCTCCATCACCGCCAGCACCAGGGGCGGCTCGACCTTTTCGGGGAACGGCCGGGTCTCGCCGGTGCGCCGGTAGCCGCGGCGCTCGTAATAGGCGATCAGCTCGGCCCGCACCGAGACCACCGACAGCTCCATGATCCGGGCGCCCCAGTGCTCGGTCGCCCAGGTTTCGGCGGCGGTGATGAGCGCCCGGCCAAGCCCGCCGGCCTGGCGCCGAGGGTCCACGGTCAGCATGCCGAAGTAGGCCCGATCGTCCGCCAGCCGGCTCACCCGCACGCAGCCCGCCAGGTCGCCGCCGTCGAACGCCAGGAGGATCGTCTCACGGGGGTCGGCGATGGCTGCGGTCAGCTCCTCGGCGCTGGTCCGGGGCGTGGTCAGCAGGTCGGCTTCGTGCGTCCAGCCGGCCCGGGCGCTGTCGCCCCGGTAGGCGCTCTCGATCAGGCGATGAAGGGCGGGCGTGTCGTCGGCGACGGCGGGGCGGAAACGCGGGGCGTCGATACTCATGGGCGCGCCTTTAGCACGGCGGTTCGGGCCGTCGCACCGCTCGACGCGGAGCCGCCGAAGGCCTAAGTCCGGCCCATGCGCGACCCTGCCACCGCCGGCTACCGGCTCAATCAGACCATGCTGCGGATCCGCGATCCGCAGGCCTCCGTCCGCTTCTACGAGGACGTCCTCGGCTTCACCCTCATCCAGAAGCTCGACTTCCCCGAGGCCAGGTTTTCGCTCTACTTCCTGGCCCTGCTCGCCGAAGGCGAGGCCGTTCCCGAAGACCCGGCCGAACGGGCCCGCTTCACCTTCTCGCGCGAGACGACCCTGGAGCTGACCCACAACTGGGGCACCGAGTCCGATCCCGACTTCGCCGGCTATCACGACGGCAACGCCGAGCCGCGCGGCTTCGGCCACCTGGGCGTCAGCGTCCCCGACGTCTACGCCGCCTGCGAGCGCTTCGAACGCCTGGGCGTGCCCTTCGTGAAGCGCCCCGACGACGGACGCATGAAGGGCCTAGCGTTCATCAAGGACCCCGACGGCTACTGGATCGAGATCCTGTCGCCGAACGGCATGGCGGCGCTGCTCACCTGACGGCTCAGCGGCTGCCCTGGCCGTCGTCCACGCGGATGCAGGTCCCCGTCACCGCGTCCGAGGCGGGGGAGACGAGGTAGAGCAGGGTGGAATCGAGCTGGGCGGGGTCGCCGATCCGCTTGCGGGGCATGTGCTGGGATATGTCGCCCATCCTCTCCAGCATCCCGTCCAGCATCTCCGAGCGGAAGGCGCCCGGGGCGATGGCGTTTACATTGATGCCGAACCGGGCCCATTCCACGGCCAGGGTCTCGGTCATCCGCACCACGGCGGCCTTGCTCACCGAATACAGCGCCGCGCCGTTGCCGGCGTAGTTGTAGGCCGCCGCCGAAGCGATGTTGACGATCCGGCCGGGCCGCTCGGCGGCGATCAGGCGGCGGGCCACCTCGCAGCTCAGGACGAACGGGGCGCGGACGTTCACGCCCAGCACCCGGTCGATGAGGTCCAGGGGCATCTTGTGCGCCCGCTGGGCGTCGGGAATGCCGGCGTTGTTCACCAGGATGGTCACCGGCCCCAGGGCCGCCTCGGCCGCGTCCACCCCCCCGGCCAGGTCCTCGGCCCGGGCCACGTCCACCACCACGGGGGCCGCGCGACCTCCGGCGGCGGCGATCTCCGCCACCAAGCCCTCGAGCCGGTCGGCGCGGCGGGCGGCTACCGCCACCTTCGCCCCGCAGGCGGCCAGCACCCTGGCGAACCGCCGGCCGAGCCCCGACGAGGCGCCCGTCACCAGGGCCGTCTGGCCCGAGAGATCATGGGAGATGTTGGGAAGGGCGTAGTCCACCGGGGCGCTCCTCTCTCTGTGCTGTTCTTTCCCGGCAGGCTGGGGCAGATGACGTGGCGGACGGCCAGCAGAAAGAGACCCGCCATGGACCAGCGCGACGACGAGGACGGCGGCGGCTACGACGTCGATGACTGGACCCGGCTCAAGGCCTTCACCGGCCGGGTGGCGACCCTGGAGGACGTCCAGGCCCGGGCGGCGGTCTTCGCGCTGGGCGACACCCTCGATCCAAGGCCGTTGGAGATGGAGCTGCCGCAGCCGGTGATCTGGTGGGAAGACGACGGCGAACAGGCGGCCGTGGCCGTGCAGGCGGAGGCCCATGTGAACGCCGAGGGCGAGACGATGGAAGTCCTCGGCCTGATCCTGCCCGACGGGGAGGGCGCCGTGGCTCTGCTGGAGGACGTGGACCTGGTGGACGACACCGATCCCACTTGGCGCGACCTGGTGGCCCGGGCGGTGGACGGGGCCGAGGACTGATCGGCTAGAGCGCCGTGTAGGCCGCCTCGATCAGGCGGCGGGGCCGCAGGTCGCCCATCAGGGCCGTGCCCTGCTTGTTCATCACATAGGCCCCGCCCAGCCGGCGCTCAGGATCGGCGAAGCCGCAGCTGCCGCCCCAGCCGGAATGGCCGAAGGTCTGCTCGCCCGGGCCCCACGGATGGTTCGGCGCATTGCGCATGACGCCCGCGCCCCAGCTCATTTCGAAAGGCAGGACGAGGTCCTGGCCGCGGATGCGCTCGCGCGCTATCTCGGCGATCAGGGCCGGCGAGAGAATCTGCTCGCCGTCCAGCCAGCCATCGTTCGCCAAGGCGCCCATCAGCCGGGCCAGGGAATGGGCCGTGGCGTAGCCGTTGGCCGAGGGAACCTGGGTCTGGCGCCACACGGACGCCGGGATGCCCGCCACCGAGGACCAGGGTGAGAGGAAGGCTGCGCGGGTGGGGTCATTGACCTCGCCGAACTGCGGCAGGGCGTTCGGGCGCTGCAGCTCGGCCAGCCGGCCGAACTCGCTTTCCGGCAGGCCGATCCACAGGTCGAGGCCGAAGGGTTCGTGGAAATCTTCGCGCAGGGCGTCGCCCATCATCCGGCCGTCCACCCGGCGGAAGGCCTCGCCGGCCAGATAGCCGTAGGTGATGGGATGGTAGCCGCTGGCCGTGCCGGGCGGCCACATGGGCGCCAGCGCCGCCAGCTTCTCAACGATGGCGTCCCAGTCGGCCCACAGGCTGGGCTCCATGGGCTCCAGGAAGCCCGACAGGCCGGCCTGGTGCGATAGCGCCTGCTCCAGGGTGATGGCGCCCTTGCCGGCCTGGGCGAACTCGGGCCAGACCTCGGCCAGCGGCCGGCCGTAGTCGAGCTTGCCGGCGTCCACCGCCCGGGCCACCAGCAGGGCGGCCAGGGCTTTGGTGGTCGAGAAGATGCAGGTGAGCGTGTGCTCGTCGAACGGGCGCGTGCGCTTGCGGTCCGCATGGCCGGCCCACAGGTCCAGCACCACCTCGCCGTCCTGCACCAGGGTGAAGCGGGCGCCCAGCTCCTCGCCCGCCTCGAAGTTGGCGGCGAAGGCGTCCTTCACGGCGGCGAACCGCGGCGGCGCGAAACCGGAAATCTCCACCATCAGACCGTCGCCTTCTCCGTGAATCCTGCGCTGCCGTCGTCCTGGCCGTCCGTGCGCGTCACCCCCGTCACCCGCGCCGCCTCCGGCCCCTCGGCGCAGGCGCGCTCAAGCTCGTCCACCGCGCCGCGGTCGCCGATGGCGAGGAGCTCCACCCAGCCATCGCGTCGATTGCGGACCCAGCCGCGCAGGCCCAGAGCCCGGGCCTGCGCCACCGCCCACCAGCGGTAGCCCACGCCCTGCACGCGCCCTTCGATCCGTAAGACGGCGGCCGTCTCAGCCATGTCCGCGGCATGCCCCCGCATGACGGCGAAATCAACCGCTACAGGCGTCGGACGTGCACGGTCGCCCGCGGATTCACCAGCCTGTCGGCCAGCGCCACGATGGGCAGTTCGGAGGCGCGCCACTCCAGGGTCGCCTGCACCGTCTCGGCTGCGGCCTGGGCGGCGCGAAGGGCGGCGGCCTCAGGCGCCAGGCCCTCCGCCAGGCCCGCGCCAAAGCTGGCGGCCACGAGGTCGCCGGTGCCGTTGGGCAGGTTCTCCACGCGAGGATGGGTGAAGAGGGTTGCGGCCTCAGCCGTGACGTACAGCAGGCCGATCTCGCCGTTGGCGGCCGGCACCGAGGTCACCAGGGCCGGGCGTCCCAGGGCCCGAGCGGCGGCCACGGTCTCGGCCAGGCTGTCGGTCGGTCGGCCGGACAGGCGCCACAACTCCCAGATGTTCGGGGTGATCCAGTCCGCCAGGGGCACCAGCCGGCTCGCCACCCGCTCGGCCACCTCGGGCTTCACATAGAGGCCCTTCGGCGTATCGCCCATAACCGGATCGACCACCACCACTGGCCGGTCGGCGTAGGCCTGCCCCCGGTTCGCGGCGCGCACGCGCTCCAGCACGCCGGCGGCGATGTCGACCTGCTCGGGAAGGGAAAAGTGTCCGGTGAGCACGAGGTCCACCAGCCCGAAGACGGCGTCCGCCTCGATATCGGCCAGCATCTGGGCCAGCACCTGCGGCGCCGTGACCTCGCCCACGCCCCCCTTGGCGGGGCTGCGGCCGAACATCACCGTGGGGGCGAGGACCGGATCGATCCTGTGGGCGGCCAGGACATATTGCTGGGCTCCGCCGCCGATCCGGCTAGCCGCCACGAAGGACGAAAGGATGAGGGCCAGGGGCATGGCCAAGCTTAGCTCGGCCATGCCTTATCGGGTCTTACCGACATCCGCGGCCTCTCATCCCATGACGGCGTCTACCGATTAGTAGCGGTAGTGGTCGGGCTTGAACGGACCTTCCACGCCCACACCGATGTAGTCGGCCTGTTCCTTGCTGAGCTTGGTGAGCTTCGCACCCAGCTTCTCGAGGTGGAGATAGGCAACCTTCTCATCGAGGTGCTTGGGCAGGGTGTAGACCTTGGTCTCGTACTTCTCGCCGTTGGTCCACAGCTCGATCTGCGCCAGGGTCTGGTTGGTGAACGAGGCGCTCATCACGAAGCTGGGGTGACCCGTGGCGTTGCCCAGGTTCACCAGACGGCCTTCCGACAGCACGATGATCTTCTTGCCGTCCGGGAACTCCACGTGGTGGACCTGATCCTTGATCTTGTCCCACTTGTAGTTGCGCAGGGCCCCGATCTGGATCTCGGAATCGAAGTGGCCGATGTTGCAGACGATGGCGTTGTTCTTCATCCGCCGCATGTGGTCGACGGTGATGACGTCCTTGTTGCCCGTGGCCGTGACGAAGATGTCCGCCTTCTCGACCACGTCGTCCATGGTCAGGACTTCATAGCCCTCCATCGCCGCCTGCAGGGCGCAGATCGGGTCGATCTCGGTGACCACCACCCGGGCGCCGCCGTTGCGCAGCGAGGCGGCCGAGCCCTTGCCCACGTCGCCGTAGCCGCAGACCACCGCCACCTTGCCGGCCAGCATCACGTCGGTCGCCCGGCGGATGCCATCCACGAGGCTTTCGCGGCAGCCGTAGAGATTGTCGAACTTCGACTTGGTGACGCTGTCGTTGACGTTGATGGCCGGGAAGGGCAGCTCGCCGCGCTCGGCCATCTGGTAGAGGCGGTGGACGCCCGTGGTGGTCTCCTCGGAGACGCCCTTGATGGTCGCGCGGATGGCCGAATAGAAGCCCGGCTTCTCCTTCAGGTAGCGCTTCATCACCGTGTAGAGCGCTTCCTCTTCCTCGTTGGTCGGCTTGTCGAGGATGGAGGGGTCCTTCTCGGCCTTGGGGCCGAGGACGCACAGGAGGGTGGCGTCGCCGCCGTCGTCCAGGATCAGGTTCGGATAGCCGCCGTCGGCCCACTCGAAGATGCGGTGGGCGTATTCCCAGTACTCGACCAGGGTCTCGCCCTTCACGGCGAACACCGGGGTGCCGCGGGACGCGACCGCGGCCGCCGCATGGTCCTGGGTGGAGAAGATGTTGCACGAGGCCCAGCGCACCTCGGCGCCCAGGGCCTGCAGGGTCTCGATCAGCACCGCGGTCTGGATCGTCATGTGCAGCGAGCCGGCGATCCGCGCGCCCTTGAGGGGCTGGGCTTTCGCATACTCGGCGCGCACCGCCATGAGCCCGGGCATTTCGGTCTCGGCGATCTCGATCTCCTTGCGGCCCCAGTCGGCGAGCGAAATGTCCTTCACGACGTAGTCGGTCATGGCGTCCTCAAAGGGGGGAAGGTCTATGTGGGCTCTATAGCCCCCGCACCTACCCGGCGCAATGATCGCATAAAGAAGTCTTTATGTCCTCGCCAGCTCAGCTCTGACGCAGAGCGCGGCCTCGGGCGGCCTTGCTGACCGCCGAGGGCGTCAGGGGGGCGATGCGGCGCAGGACCTCGGCCAGGGCATGCAGCGCGGCCTCGGGACCCGACCTCAGCTCCAGCTCCAGCTCGCTGATTGACGCTGCACGTCCGGCGGACCGCACCTCGCCCAGGTCGGCGGCGATCTCGATTTCCGCGCCTTCGTGCCGAACCAGCCTCTGACGCCGGACGACCCGGGTCTCCGAGACCGGAGCTAGACGCGCAAGCTCCGCCTCGGACAGGAGGGCGCGCAGGGCGGGCATGGAAAGATCCGGTCCGGGCTCGGCCTCCGACAGCTCGATCTCGTGTTCCTCGCGGGCGAGTCCCTTGCCCTTCTTGAGGGTCTGGACGCGCCGTTCGCCCTCCTGGCGCACCCGGAACGAAGCCGCCTGGGCGTCCAAGGCTCCCTCGGGGGTATCGAAATAGACCGCGTTCAACTCGCGCACCGCGTCCTCGCCCGGCGGAGCTGCGGCGAGGATGGCGTCCAGATCCGCGGGCGCGCACAGGAACTTCAGCTCTATCTCGTGGCCCCCGCCCATGGCGTCTCCAGCTTGCTGGCCTCAGAAGGCACGCCGCTCGGCGCCGCTCCGGATGGCTCTCGCATGATCCGCGAGTCCTGCCTTCTGACGCCTGTGCTGTCGACCCCGCTGCGCGCGGCGGATGCTCGACGCGCTAGACTGACCGAAGACGATGTCCGGGCGATGAGCCCCGACGAACGGGAGCGGCTCGAAGCCCGCATCCGCGAGATGACCGAGGCCAAGGTTCGCGACGAGGCCGAACGGTGCGTGGGGCTGTTCATCAACATCCGCGCCTACCGTGACCTAGCCGGGCGGACATTCGGCCCCTATCTGGGGAACTCCGGAGGGGAGCTTGGATCCGATCATCTCAGTCAGAGGTCTGTCGAAGACCTACGCCTCGGGCCATCAGGCGCTGAAGGGTGTGAACCTCGACATCCGCCGGGGCGAGATCTTCGCCCTCCTGGGTCCGAACGGGGCCGGCAAGACCACGCTCATCGGCATCATCTGCGGCTTGGTGCGCGCCAGTGGCGGACAGGTGATCGCCGACGGCCACGACATCCACAAGGATTACCGCGCCGCCCGCACCAAGATCGGCCTGGTGCCCCAGGAGCTTTCCACGGACGCCTTCGAGACGGTCTGGGCGACCGTGAAGTTCAGTCGCGGCCTGTTCGGCAAGCCGCCGAACGATGCGCTGCTGGAGAAGGTGCTGAAGGACCTGAGCCTCTGGGACAAGAAGGACGCCAAGATCATGTCCCTCTCCGGGGGCATGAAGCGGCGGGTGATGATCGCCAAGGCCCTGTCCCACGAGCCCACGATCCTCTTCCTCGACGAGCCCACCGCCGGGGTCGATGTGGAGCTGCGCCGGGACATGTGGGAGATGGTCCGCGGCCTGCGCGAGCAGGGCGTCACCATCATCCTCACCACCCACTACATCGAAGAAGCCGAGGAGATGGCCGACCGCATCGGCGTCATCCGCAAGGGCGAGCTGATCCTCGTGGAGGACAAGGACGTCCTCATGCGCAAGCTCGGCAAGAAGCAGCTGACCCTGCACCTGCAGGAGCCTCTGCAGGCGGTGCCGGCAGGCCTGGAGGGCTACCCGCTGGAACTAGCCGCCGAGGGCGCCGAGCTCGTCTATACCTTCGACGCCCAGGCCGACCGCACGGGTATCGCCGAGCTTATCCGCCGCCTCACCGAACTGGGCGTCGACTTCAAAGACCTGCGCACGCAGGAGAGCTCGCTGGAGGAAATCTTCGTGAACCTGGTGAGGGACCGCGCATGAACGTCCATGCCGTGAAGGCCATCTACCAGTTCGAGATGCACCGCTGGTTCCGGACCATCGTCCAGAGCCTCGCGGCGCCCGTGATCACCACCTCGCTCTATTTCATCGTGTTCGGCGCCGCCATCGGCCGCCGGATGCCCGAGATCGACGGGGTCAGCTACGGCGCCTTCATCATCCCCGGCCTGATCATGCTCTCGATCCTCACCGAGAGCATCTCCAACGGCTCGTTCGGCATCTACATGCCCAAGTTCGCGGGGACCATCTACGAGCTGCTCTCGGCGCCGGTCTCCACGGTGGAGGTGGTGCTGGGCTATGTGGGCGCGGCCGCCACCAAGTCGGTGGTCCTTGGGCTGGTGATCCTCGCCACCGCGCGGCTGTTCGTGGACTTCTCCATCGCCCATCCGTTCGTGATGCTGGCCTTTCTGGTGCTGACCTCGGCCACCTTCAGCCTGTTCGGCTTCTTGACCGGCATCTGGGCGGACGGCTGGGAGAAGCTGTCGATCATCCCGATCCTGGTGGTGACGCCGCTCACCTTCCTGGGCGGCAGCTTCTATTCGATCGACATGCTGCCGGAGTTCTGGCGCAACGTCGCCCTGATCAATCCGGTGGTCTATCTCGTCAGCGGCTTCCGCTGGGCCTTCTACGGCATCTCGGACGTGAGCGTGGGCGTGAGCCTGATGGCCACCCTGGGCTTCCTGGCCCTGTGCCTGGCGGCGGTGAGCTGGATCTTCAAGACCGGCTGGCGGCTGAAGGCCTAGCTACTCGTCCTCGTCGAAACGGGCGGCGACCAGCTCGGCGAGGGCCGTCACCGCGGCCTCGGCGTCGGGGCCCTCGGCCTCGATCTCGATGCAGCAGCCGGGGGCGGCGGCCAGCATCATCAGGCCCATGATCGAGCGGGCGTCGACGGTCTGGCCGTCCTTGGAGACGCGGACCTCGGCGTCGAAGCCAGCCGCCATCTTGACGAACTTCGCTGACGCGCGGGCGTGCAGCCCCCGCTTGTTGACGATCTCGACGGTTCGGGCGGCGACGGTTTCGCTCAGCTCACTTCTCTCCGGCCAGGACGTAGGACGCGACGGAGATGTATTTTCGCCCGGCTTCCTGCGCCGCTGCAACCGAGTCTTCCAGGCTGTAGCGGGCGCGGACGCTGGCGAGCTTGATCAGCATCGGCAGGTTGAGGCCGGCGATCACCTCGGCCTGGGTCTGCTCCATCACCGAAATGGCGAGGTTCGAGGGGGTGCCGCCGAACATGTCGGTGAGCAGGATCACGCCCGATCCGCCGTTCACCCGCCCGCAGGCGTCGAGAATGTCCTTGCGGCGGCGCTCCATGTCGTCATCCGGCCCGATGCAGATGGCCTCGACGGCGGCCTGGGGACCGACCACGTGTTCCATGGCGAAGATAAATTCCTCCGCCAAACGCCCGTGGGTGACGATCACGAGCCCGATCATGCCTTGTGTTCCAAAGGGTATCCCCAACCCGATGGCGCCTTCGCCGGGCGCGAGCGGAGCTAAATACGCCTGTTGTGCGCCGCGTCAAAGCGCCAGAGCGCGCGACCGAGTTTCGCAGGCCCGGATTCTTCGAACGCGGGAGTGGTGATCGCCGGAAGGTTCACGCCCAGGATGTCCACGGTCTTAGGCTCCGGAATGCGCTCGGGGGTTCCCAGGCGCACGAGAAGGCCGATCTCGCAGAGCGGCAGGGCGTCCGTCGGCACCACGTCCAGGCCCCGCACCTCGATGAGGCCGTGCAGCGCGTTCGGGGCCCGGCCGAACAGGCGCCCGCCAGAGACCCACACCACCACCCGGTCGTCGGCCACGAGCCGGAAGCCCTGGCCGAGCGCCCGCAGCGCCAGATCGCTCTTGCCGGCGCCCGAGGGGCCCTCGATCAGCACGCCCAGCCAGCGGCCGGCGATGCGCTGGGCGATGAGGCCGGCGTGGCGGATCACAGCGGCGGCTCCGGCAGGGTGAGGATGAACACCGCGCCAGTCACGGTTCCGTCCTCGCCCGTGCGGTTGGTGGCCCGCAGGGTCCCGCCGTGGGCCTCGGCGATCTGGCGGGCGATGGAGAGGCCCAGGCCCGAGTTGCCGCCGAAGGCCGCCCCCTTGGGCCGCGAGGTGTAGAAGCGCTCAAAAATGGTCTCCAGGTTCTCGGGCGGGATGCCGGGGCCGTTGTCCGAGACCGTCGCCACCACCCGGCCCTGGCCGCGCCCCAGGGCCACCGTCACCTCGTCGCCGGGCGGGCTGAACGAGCGGGCGTTGTCGATGAGGTTGCGGAAGATCTGGCTGAGCGGCCCCTCCCGGCCCAGCACCCGGACGGGCTCGGCGCCCGGGGCGATGTCGAGCCGCACCCGCACGTCGCCGGGCTTGGCCGTGGCCTGGTAGAGGGCGACGATCTCGCCGGTCAGCCGCCCGAGGTCGACCATCTTGGGCTGATCCCGCGACAGTTCGGCGTCCAGGCGCGAGGCGTTGGAGATGTCGGTGACCAGCCGGTCGAGGCGCTGGACGTCGTTCTTGAGGATGCCGAGCAGGCGATCGCGCGCCGCGGGGTCCGTCACCAGGTCGAGGGTCTCCACCGCCGAGCGCATGGAGGTCAGGGGATTGCGGATCTCGTGGGCGACATCGGCGGCGAAGGCCTCGATGGCGTCCATGCGCTCGGACAGCACGTGGGTCATGTCCTCCAGGCTGCGGGTCAGGCCGCCGATCTCGTCGTCCCGGCGGGCGAGGTCGGGCAGGGAGATGGCCCGGGCCCGGGAGAGGCGCACGCTGTCGGCGGCGCGGGCCAGGCGGTTCACCGGCTGGGCCACCAGGCTGTTCAGCAGGATCGACGAGGCCGAGGTCACGGCGATGGCGATGAGGATGAACGGGATCAGGGCCGCCCGCTCGCTGGCGATGATCTCGTCCACGTCGCTGGCCTCGAGGGTGATCACCCCCAGCACCGCCTGCACGTGACGGATCGGGATCGACACCGACACCACCCGGTCGCCGTCCGGGCCGCGCCGCATGCCCGCCCACTGACGGCCGGAGAGCGCCAGCCTCACCTCGTCGGCGAGGGCCTTCTCCGCATCGGCGGCGGTGGGGGCGCGCCTGTGCGGGATGAGGTCGAGGCGCACGCCGCCCTCCTCCCGCGAGCGGGCGGGCGGCAGCAGCTTCCACTCCACCCGATCGGCCACGAGGTCGGTGTCGGCCACCAGGCGGCCCTCCTGGTCGAACAGCCGGGCCCGCTGCGTCTCGGGGCTGCGGAAGGTCTGCATGATCTCGGTGGCCAGGGCCGCGTCCATCTGCGGCTCGGGCTCGCCCACCGTGGCGGCGCGGTTGATGATGTCGGCGATCAGTTCGCCCTGGGCCGAGAGGCTGTCGATCCGGGCCCGCACCAGCCCCTGCCGGTACTCGTTCAGCACCAGGGCCCCGACGATCAGGATCGCCAGGCCCAGGAGGTTCAGCGCCAGAATCAGCCGGCCGAGCTTGGAGCCCGGCAGCCAGCGGAACCTCGACGGTTTGCCCCGGGACCTCGCGGGCGAGCGGCGCCGCTCAGCTTTCCCGGTAGCGGTAGCCGACGCCATAAAGGGTTTCGATCGCGTCGAACTCAGGGTCCACCTCGCGGAACTTCTTCCGCATGCGCTTGATGTGGCTGTCGATCGTCCGGTCGTCGACATAGACTTGGTCCTCGTAGGCCGCGTCCATCAGATTGTCGCGGCTCTTCACGAAGCCCGGGCGCTGGGCGAGGGACTGCAGCAGCAGGAATTCGGTGACGGTGAGCTTCACCGGCTTGCCGTCCCACAGGCAGTCGTGGCGGGCAGGATCGAGGGTCAGCTTGCCGCGCTTGATGGCGCGGGAGTCGGCGGCGACCGCCGGACCCGCCACCGGGTCGTCCTCGCCCCGGCCGGCGCGGCGCAGCACCGCCTTCACCCGCTCGATCAGCAGGCGCTGGCTGAACGGCTTGTGGACGTAGTCGTCGGCGCCGAGGTTGAACCCCAGAATCTCGTCGATCTCCTCGTCCTTGGAGGTGAGGATGATGACCGGGATGTCCGAGGTGCGGCGCAGGCGGCGCAGCACCTCCATGCCGTCCATGCGCGGCATCTTCACGTCGAGGATGGCGAGGTCCGGCGGGTCGTTCTCGAGGGCCGCCAGGCCGGACGCTCCGTCGTAATAGGCCTTCACGGCGTGGCCGTGGCTTTCGAGAGCCAGGCTGACGGAGGTGACGATGTTCTCGTCGTCGTCGACCAGGGTGATCTTGGCCATGTGGTCTTGAGGTCTCCGGTCGGAGTTATCGGAAGTTGAGAGAAGGCTATTCGGGGGGAAGCGTGGCCTCAATGGGGCCGCGCCGCCGGTCCGGGCAGGTCGTCGTCGAAGTCAACGCGCTTTTAAGCTTGTTCGGTGAACGTGCGAATGTCCGGGGGGATGCTGGCATGGATGGATTCAGGGTGCATTTCGAGGTGTACGTCCGGAGGACTCCCGGCGCGCCCTGGTCGCTGGACCTAGCGACCGAGAACCGCACCGCCGCCGTCGAAGCCGCCGAGGACCTCTACGCCTCGGGCCGGGTCGCCGCCGTGAAGGTGACCAAGGAGACCCTGGACGAGGAAACCGGGGAGTTTCAGTCGGTCGCCATCCTGAAGCTGGGCGCTGTGGAGCCGCCGCGCAAGTCCAAGCCCAGGGCCGACCTCCAACCCCTCTGCGTCACCCCCCAGGACCTCTACACTCTGCATGCCCGGGAGCGGATCGGCCGGCTGCTGGACGGCTGGCTCGAACGTCACAGGGCCACCCCCTTCGAGCTGCTGCACCGGCCCGACCTGGTGGAGAAGCTGGAGGCCTCCGGCACCGACCTGCAGCACGCCATCCAGAAGATCGCCGTACCCGAGGCCCAGGCCCGGGCCATGTCGGTGCATGAGCTGATGCGGGCGTTCCAGGCCCTGGCCGAGCGCGCCATCGAGCGGCTGCTCAAGGACCACAGCAAGGGCGTGCTGCCCGACGTGGACAAGGAAGGCTTCGCCGCGGCGGCCGAGCGCGTGGCCCGGGACCCCGAGCGGACCTATCTCCTCGGCGCAGGGGTGGCCGCCTCCATCGCCCCGGCCGTCTCCTGGTCGGACAAGGTGCTGCGGCTCCTGGACCTGGCCGACGCCGCCCCGCGCGCGCCCGCCGCCCGGGCCCTGGCCTTCGCCACCCTGGAGCAGCCCCTGGCCGAGATCCTGGAATCCAAGCCGGGGCTCGGCGACGTGCTCGGCAAGGGCCTCGACCTCGGGGACGAACTCGCCGCCCTCACCCGCCTCGCCGCCCACGACGCCGTCGAGGCCCTCATGCGAATGGAGCCGCAGGTGGCCCGGGTCATGCCCGAGCTCTCCCCCGTCGCCCAGCGGCTGGCGCGCTGGCTGGCGGGCGAGGACTTCGTGCGGGTCCGCATCGCTCTCGGCAAGCGCATCCTGCGCGAGCTGAACGGGCCCCGGCGGCTGAAGCCTGGCGACGCCGCGGCCGAGATCGGGATGCTGCGGGCCCTGGCCATGGCCCTGACCACCGCGGCGGGCAAGCTGCTGCCGCTGGAGGACGTGACCCTGGCCTTCTCCCACCGCTCGCGGATGCTGGTCACCGGCGACTTCGTAGAGGCCTACCTCGGTCAGGGCCGGACCGCCGCCGAGGAGGTGGAGGCCCTGATCTGGCTGGCCGAGAACGTGGTGGGCGCCGCCAACAAGCGCCAGGCCGGCCGCTGGCTGCGGGCGGTGACGGGCGCCCTGCGCTTCGAGAAGGAGATGCGGAAGCTGGGGGAGGAGACCGCCGCCGCCCGGCTCGCCCGGCTCGCCGACCTGCAGCGGGCGGTGGGCCGCTGCGGCCTCGCCCCCGAGGACGCCGAGCCGGTGCAGACCCGGCTCGGGGTGATCGGCGGCATGATCGAGGACGAGGCGCGGATGACCGCCCAGCTCGCCAGGGCCGGCAACGTCCCGGCCGTGCAGCGCCTGACCCTGCTCCTGAAGCTCGCCGCCGGCGAGACCGCGCCCCTGGGCCCCGCCGCCAGCCGGGCCAAGGTGGAGGCGATGAAGCTCGTCCGCCGGGACGACACCCGCGCGGAACTGGCCCGCACCCCCGAGCAGGTGGACGCCATGCGCGAGCTCATCCAGCAGGCCGGCCTCGCCGCCTGAGCGACGCGCAGGCCTGTATGCTCCCCCTGTGGGGGGAGTTGTCGCGACAGCGGCTGAGGGGGTGATGTGCGGCGGGAAGGGAGCGCGCGCCCTTAAGGGGGCGCTGGGGCGGGGGCACTGGCCTGGGGGCGGTCCCCGCCGGGCGGTGGGGCCATGGCCGCCGAAGGCCCGGGGCGGCCCGGGGGCCGGCTGAAGCCGAGCTTCTGGATGAGGCGGTCGGCCTGGGCTTCGAGGGGAAGGGCGCGGAAGTCGGGGTCGAGGGCCTCGAGGTCCATGAGATGCTCGAGGCGGTCGGCGAAGTCGTCCTCGTCCTCGGTCTCCCAGTCGATCTCGTTCCAGACGAGGGTCTCGACGCGGCTGCGCACGGCGTCCCAGTGGCGGGCGCTGGCGCGGTCGCGGGCGTCCTCGGCGATGCGGGCTTCCTCGCGCTGGAGGGCGCGGACGTCCTTCCGGATCTTCACGCGCAGGGCGTAGGTGAGGCGGATGGAGCGGCCGGTCCCTTCGAGGGCCTTGGCGA
>NZ_JCANTT010000009.1:0-9911 GCF_059568645.1 Phenylobacterium composti DSM 19425
TCCAGCGCTAAGCCGCTGTGCGCACGGCACTTTCCTTCGGCGCTAGCGACAATCTCTAGTGGTCAGTCAGCGACAATCTCAAAGAGCCGCCCCACAGGCGCCTCGCCGGCGGCGAACTCCAGCTCGACGGTGATGAGGCCCGCCGTCGGCAGCTGCTCGGCCGGAGACGAGGGCGTGAGGGCGGCGTGGCTGGGCTTCGGCGCCGGCGGCCGCTTGAACAGGTTGATGAGCTTACGCACGGACGCGACGGACGCCCGCGTCGCCTCTTCGGTCAAGATTTGCTGAGCACGGACGGCTGACGCTGTGCTGCGCCGGACGTCGCCAGCGGGCGGCGCAAGGGCCTCCCGGCGTCTTCAGGTCGGTCGCCTGGGCTGCTAGATTGCAATGCAGGGTGGCGCGCGCCGCCTACAGTTGCAGCTTCGAGCGTGCGTCATGTCGCGTTCCTCCCAGCCGGCCGAACTCGCCAAGTCCGCCATGCGGCTCACCGCGGGCTTCCTGCACGAGAACCACAAGATCGGCTTCCTGGTCGGCGGGGATCCGCCTCCGGGCCGCACGCCGGTGACCGAGCTGATCGCGCTCGCCATCCTCCAGGCCAATGTCGCGCAGGTGCTGCGCGATCCCGCCCGGCACCTGGCCTACGGCGCCTTCGAGGCCCCGCCGCCCGACCAGGAGCGCCGGCCGGTCAGCATCCGCGCCGTGGCGGCCTCGCTCAGCCTCTCGCACGAGACAACGCGCCGGCACATCGTGCGTCTGGCGGAGGAGGGCCTGGCGGTGATCACGCCCGAGGGCGTGTATGTGCCGCAGTCGGCCATGGCGTCGCCGCTCTACGTCCGCGGCGCGGTGCAGGTCACGGAGAGGCTGCGCGAATTCCACGCCCGGCTGGTCGAGGCCGGCGTGCTCGCCTGGCCGGAGGCGTCGCCGCCGATGGAGGCGCCGTTCCCCTATCGGGCGATGATGCGCCGGTTCGGCGACTACTTCCTGCGGATGACCGACGGCATGAACCGGATCGTCGGCGACCTCGTGCTGTCGATGCTGCTGATGGCCATGTTCCAGGAGTCCGTGCTCGAGGGCCGTCGGGTGGCGGTGACCCGGGTCGCCGAGCTGGTGCGGCTGCCGCACGAGACCGTCCGGCGCAAGGTCGCCCGGCTGGAGGCGGCGGGGCATTGCCGGCGCACGCCGGAAGGGCTGGAGACGCCGCCCGACCTGCTGGACCGGCCCGCCTGGGCGGCGTTCTGCGAAGCCAACCTCAGCGACCTGCGCCGCTTCTTCGCCGACCTGCAGGCGCTGGGCGTGATCGACGCCTGGAAGGGCCAGGCGGAGCCGCCGCCGGCCTGAGCGGCCGATCCCCATTTTGAGACACCGGACGGCCGCCGGTCCCCAGATTGAGACGCCGGACCGGCAGGCGCGCCTGCGCGGGATGCTAACTGCCCCTAGACAGTCAGCAACTTGCCCGGGGGGGGGGGCAGCATGCCATCAGCAGCCTTCAACAGCCTGCCCTTCATCACCGGCATCCCGTCGAGCTGGCCGACCCTGCCCGCGGGGGTGGCGACCGACATGCCGGACATCGGGGTGACCGATCCGGACGACGACGTGATCACCGTCACCCTTTCGCCGTACAACGGGACCATCGGCGGCGTCGCCGACGCCGACTTGTCGCGCGACGGGGTGCAGGTCGTGGGCGCGCCGGCGGCGGTGACCGACCTCCTCAAGGGGCTCACCTTCACGGCGAGCGACGCGACCTTCGGCATGGCCTGGATCAGCATCGAGGCCTCCGACGGCCAGGTGAGCTGGTACGACACCCTCTACGTCAATGTAACGGAGGGACCGGACAGCGGGGAGGGCGGAGAGGGCGGCAATCACGCCCCCGGCGTCTCCACGCCCATCGTCTTCCCCTACACCGCCGTGCGGGTGGGCGAGGCCGACCCGGTGGACGACGTGACGATCACCGACGCCGACGGCGACCCGCTAACCGCCACCCTGACAGGCTACAACGGCCAGGTCGGCGGGGTCGTCGACGAGGATCCGCTGACGGCCGGACTGCAGGTGAGCGGCACGGCGGCCGAGCTGACCGCCAAGCTCGCGGACCTCACCTTCACGGCGGGCAATGACGACGACCTGGCCTGGATCGACATCCGCGTCTCGGACGGGCAGGCGACCGGCTCCGGAACGATCATGCTGAGCGTGACGGGCCGGAACGGCGCGCCGGCCTTCTCGGGCCTCAACGACGCGAGCTCTCCGGCTGTGATCGAGCCGCGGCTCTGGGCCGACCTGCCGGCCTTCACCGTCTCCGACGCCGAGGGCGACGTGCTCACGCTCAGCCTGTTCGCCGGGGCCATCGAGCTCGAGGGCGTCGTCGACGACGACGAGGACGCCGAGGGCGTGCAGCTGGTGGGCACGGCCGACGAGATCAACGCCCGGCTGGCGGCGATCGACATCAAGCTGGACGAGCCCCGCGACGACTTCATCTCCATGAGCCTGACGGACGGCCACCAGCCGCTTCCCGTCTGGGGCTCGCTCTGGATCAAGGCCTGGAGCGACAACGCCGACCCGACGATCGCCGGCATCGACCTCTCCGACGTGAACGTCCGCAAGGGCGTGGCCTCGGCGCTCCCCGATTTCACCGTCGCCGACGCGGACGGCGACGTGCTGACCCTGACGCTCTCCGACTACAGCGGGACGATCGGCGGCGCCGTCGACGCCGACCCCGACGCCGAGGGGTTCCAACTGGTCGGCACGGCCGAGGCGCTCAACACCGCCATCGCGGACCTGACCTTCACGGCCAGCCGCACGGGCATCATGACCATCCGGGTCAGCGTGTCCGACGGCCGCGTCCCGGACCAGGCCTTCACCTGGATGAACGTCTTCGCCACCGCCAACAAGACGCCGGCCTTCTCGGGCCTGCCGTCCACGACCCTGCAAGGGGCTCCGGGCGAACTGCTGCAGCTTCCCGACGTCACCGTGGCCGACGGCGACGGCGATCCGCTGACCGTCACCGTGCTGGCGGAGAACGGCGTCGTCGGCGGCCTGACCGACGCCGACCCGGACGCGGCGGGCATCCAGCTCGTCGGCACGGCGGCCCAGATCAATGCGGCGCTGGCCGCGGCCACCTTCACGCCCGAAGCCGCCGGGCCGGCGAAGGTGATCCTGCGCGCCGACGACGGGATCGTGACCACGGCCGTCGAGCGCACGATCAACATCCAGGCTGAGCCGCCGCCGCCGCCCGGCGCGCCCACGCTTGCCCTCGACGCGGGTTCGGACACCGGGGCCGCGGGCGACCTCCTGACCGCGGACGCGACGCCGAAACTGACCGGCGAGGCCGAGGCCGGGACGCTCGTGCGCATCTACCACGGCGCGGCGCTCCTCGGCGTCGCGACCGCCAACGACGCCGGCCAATGGTCGTGGACGCCCGGGGGAGCGCTGCCCGACGGGGCCTACACGCTGACCGCCGTCGCCGTGGGCGACAGCGGCGAAAGCCCCGCTTCGACGCCTCTGGTCCTCTCGATCGACACCGACGCGCCAGCCGTCGGCGTCTCGGCCGCCACGACCGCGCTGGCGAGCGGCCAGACGACGACGCTCACCTTCACCTTCGACGAGGTCCCGGTGGGCTTCGACGCCGGCGACGTCGCGGTCACGGGCGGAACGATCCTCGGCTTCACCGCGACGGACGACCCGAAGGTGTTCACCGCGACGTTCCGGCCCGCGGAGGGCGCGACGGCCGCCACCGTCAAGGTTGCCGGCGGCTATGCCGACGCGGCCGGCAACGCGGGCGCAGGCGGCCGGGTCGACCTGACCATCGCCCCGCCCGCCGAGCCAGAGCCCGAGCCGCCCGCGCCGCCGCCGCCGGTCGAGCCGCCGCGGACGGTCGACGGCGTGCCGGTGACGACCACCACCACGACCCATGCGGACGGCTCGCAGACGGAGACCGTCAGCATCCCGGTGGTCACCCCCGGCCGGGTGGAACAGGTCGGCGGCGCCGGCGTGGCCGACATCCCGCTCGCGCCCACGCCGTCCGGCGGCGAAAGCCCGCTGCTCGCCCAGCTTCCGGTGGGCTATGGCCTGCAGGCGGCGGGCCCGCCGGGTGCGGGGACGGCGGGGAACTCGCTCACCGACCTGATCCGCGAGATCCAGGGCCGCACGCAGGCCGGCTCCACCGACCAGACCCTGCTCACCGGCGGCGCCGCCGGCTTCCTCGGCGCGCTCGCCGCCGACACCCCGCTGCTGGTCCGGACGCTCACGCCCGTGGTGGGCGTCGACGGCGCGCCGGCCGCGCCGCTCGTGCTCCAGGGGTCCCCCTCGCCCGACGCGCCGCTGACCGCCCTGGTCATCGACACACGCAGCGTCCCCTTCGGCGCGTCGATCGAGCTCGAGAACGTCGAGTTCGCCGCCATCGTCGGCGCGGCCCGCGTCACCGGCGGCGACGGGGCCCAGACGGTGTGGGGCGACGGCGCGGCCCAGTACATCGTCCTGGGCGCCGACGACGACGTGCTCCACGGCGGCGCCGGCGACGACACGGTCGGCAGCGCCACCGGCAATGACACCGTCCAGGGCGGCGAGGGCCAGGACGTGGTGTTCGGCGGCGAGGGCCACGACTTCGTCCACGGCAACACCGGCCGCGACACCGTCAACGGCGGCGCGGGCGACGACCGCGTCTACGGCGGCCAGGGCGACGACCGGGTGTTCGGCGACGAGGGCTCCGACCTCGTGTTCGGCGACCTCGGCGACGACTTCCTGCACGGCGGCGCCGGCGCCGACCTCGTCGACGGCGGCCTGGGGAACGACACCCTCCACGGCGGCCAGGGCGGCGATGCGCTCTCCGGCGGCGAGGGCGACGACGCCCTGAACGGCGACCTCGGCGACGACGCGGTGCACGGCGGCCTGGGGAACGACGTCCTCTATGGCTACGACGGCGCCGACACCCTTCGAGGCGGGCAGGGGGACGACATCCTGCGCGGCGAGGCCGGCGACGACTGGCTCGCGGGCGATCTCGGATCCGACACCCTGTTCGGCGGGGCGGGCGCGGATGTGTTCCACGCCTCCAGCGGCGCCGGCCAGGACCTCGTCATGGACTTCGACTTCGCCGAAGGCGACCGCGTCCGGCTGGCCGCCGGGACGGCCTACACGGTCAGCCAGGTGGGCGCCGACACGGTCGTCGACCTCGCCGACGGCGGCCGGATGGTTCTCGCCGGGGTCCAGCTCGCGAGCCTGGGCGAGGGGTGGATCCTGGCGGGGTAGGGGGCGGCCTGGCCGATCGCGCCGCGCCGGCTCGGGAGGGCGCGGGCGTGGGCGCCACGGGCCTGGAGGGACGAAGCCGGGCCGGGCCCGTCTTGCGGGCTTGTGGTTTCGGCAAGCTTGGCCAATCGTCGTTCGCTGGGAGGCGCGCCGACTGGAGGCGCCGTTCGGGAGGATGCACGATGGGGTGGAACGGGCGACGCGCGGGCTGCGCGGCGGCGATTGGCGTGGCGCTGGGAGGGCTGGCCTCGCCGGCGGCTTCGTTCGGGACGGCGAATGGCGGGATCTGGAGCGCCGAGCACAGCCATGTGACTCGTTACGCGCTCCGCGCGCAGGGCCTCGGCCCGCTGACGATGGACGCCCTGGCCGGACGGCCGACCCTCACGTCCGGCTATGGCGCGGTGGGGGCGCCCGACGTGCTCGGCAGCCCGCTGGGATCGCGACATGAGGCCCACTGCGACCACGGCGACCACCTCGCGGTCTCGGGCTATCCCCAGACTCAGGCCCAGGCCCAGGCCAACCTGACCGCCTGCCGCAAATGGATCGACGACGCCCTGAAGGTGGCCGTCGTGAACGCCGGCCGGCTGGTCAACACGGCGGGCGTCGTCCAGGCGCAGGAGGCGACGCTGACGCCCGCCTGCAAGTTCGACGACAGCGCCGACCGGGCCAAGTGCATGGTGCTCGAGAGCTTCGGCCGCGCGTTGCACGCGACGCAGGACTTCTACTCGCACACGAACTGGGTGGATCGGCCGGACACGGGCGCGGTCGACGAGGACAATCCGCCGGGGCTCGACCGGCAGGGGCCTGCAACCTGGCTGAGCCTCCGCGCGTCGGCGGCGTTTCCGGCGGGCCTGATCAGCGGCTGCTACGAAGGCAAGCCGGAAACGATCTACTGCCGCTACGGCCTGACCAACCGCGTGAAGCACGACGTCCTGAACAAGGACACGGGCCCGATCAGCGACACAGCCGGCGCCACGGGGCCCGGCACGACGGATCGCGGCGGGATCAACGGCAACTTCCAGCGGGCGGTCAGCGCCGCGAGCGACGACACGTTGGACAAGTGGAAGCTGCTCACCGAGCGGATCCAGGCGGCCTACCAGGGCGCGCGCGCGCAGAAGATCGTCTGCGTGATCAGGTCGGACAATCCGGCCGCCTGCTGAGGCGCGGCCGCGGCCTACCAGGTGTCGTCATCGTTGGGATGCACCCAGGGGCCTAGGTCTATGATGCGCGAGAGGAAAGGGCCGCGCTCGACGGGCGCGGCCTGATCCCGTGCGGCCATGGTCTCGACCTCTTCGACGAGCACCGCATAGCGGCGCACCGGATCGCCCCGACGGCTCGGCAGCTCCATCGGCACTGACCATTCGACAGCGGCGCCCTTCAGGACTTGCGGCGCCTGCTGCCGCTTCTGGAGGAGCTCCCCGCTGCGGAGCACCGGCTTCCAGCGGATGTGCTCCGGTCGGTGATGGGTCACCTCGTCGGCGTTGATCGCCTGCAACACGGTGATGTTGAGCAGCGGCGTAGGCCCGCGCGGCAGGAAGAGCGCATCCCCGACCTCGCGACGGAGCTCCGCGAGGCCCTTCTCGTCGTTGAAGCCAACGCCCCTGACCCGCACCACGAACTTCTTGGGCCCATCGAACTCCACCTCGACCTCTCGCCGGGGCGGTAGTTGCGCGAACTCGGCGATGGGGTGGGAGAGCTCGAGGTCCTTCACCGCATGGACCTGCAGCCGCGTCAGCCCGAGCTGGACGAAGGGGAAGTAGACGCCCTTCGGATCAATGTGGAGGTCGCAGTAGTGGCCTTCGTCGCCGGCCTGCGGGGCCATGGGGTGGTAGCCGAGGATCGTGACCGGCAGCTCGGCGGGTTCCTCGGGCGGCGCTCCCGGAGCGCCGGGGTCGGCGAGCCTCAGGGGGAAGGTGGCGGGGCCGAAGCTCGGGCGTCGCGCATCCTTGGGGTCCTTGGGGATGAAGTCCTCCGCACGGAGAAGTCCGTCCGAGGCGCCCGAATGGTGGATAGGATCGGCCCCGCACCGGCTCACGAACTGGTCGAAGCGACCGATCCCGTCGAGTTGGCAGACCGGTTCCTGGAAGAGCGGCCTGCCGCCGAGGATCGGCAGGATCACGCCCAGCATCTCGCCCTCGCCCGAGGCGAACCAGTTTCGCTTCAAGTAGATTCGCAGGCCGGTCTCGCGGGTGAAGACCACGCGTCGCGCGCTCTTGACCGCCTTCTTCCACCGGAAGATCGGCAGCACCCGCTCCACCTCCGGCGGCGGCGGTCGGAAGGTGCAGGTGGTCCAGACCTCGGACTTGAACGGCGTGGGCGCGGAGGGCAGGTCGAGCTGGGCGTCGCTCAGCCCGGGATAGTGGCCAGTCCACCGCGAGTTCGCCACAAGGCTGACGTCGAGCCGCCGCGCCTTGCCATTGGCGAAGCTGAACGAAAGCTCGCGGTAGGGCGGCGGTGAGGGTCTGGCGGTTTCGGGATAGGCGTGGGCGTCATCCTTCAGGAAGCTCACCGGCTGGCCGAAGAGCCGGCGCCGGACGGGCTCCGCTTCCAGGGTGAAGAGGCGCGCATTGTTGGTCATAGGCTGATAGCGCCATGAGCCGTCATCCGCCTGCACATAACGTTCGGGACTGTGCTCGACCCAGCTGGCCTCGCAGCGCAGCTTCCCCGTCGTCAGGCGATCGGTGAGCGCCTCCCCCACGAAGAAGGTGGTGGAGCCGCCGGCCTCGCTCGGCCAGGCGTAGAGCTTCTCCGGATCCTGCCGCGCCACGTAGGAGGGCCAGGTTTCCTTCTCCGGCCCGGGCGCGGTGGAGTCCCTCGAGCTCGGCTGGACCGTGAGGGTGACGGCATGAAGCGTCGGCCCGGCGATCGTCTTGCCGGGCCGGAACGCATCGGGCTTGTCCACGTCGTCGAACCGCGGGGCTTCCAAGGGCCGCGGCACCGTGTGCGCCACATTGAGGCGGTGCTGGTGCTGGTAGATCGCCACCGGCCCCTGGCGCTGCACGCAGGCCAGGGCCGCATCCGGGTCGGCGTCGGCGAGGGCCAAGGCCGAAGGGCCGATCAGCCGGCCCTTGCCGGCGGCCGCCACGCGCCTGAGAGCGCCGTCGGGCACGGCGTGCTCGCGCCGCATTCGGTCGGCGTCCGTTTCCGCCCAAAGCTCCAGTTGCGCCGTTTCCCCGGGCGCAAGTTCGACCTGCAACTTGCGCAGCACCACGGGACGGCGGGACGGCTCCGCGTAGACCTGCGCCACGCCGCCTGGCTTTACGCGTCCGCGCTTCCCCTTGAGCGCGGCCGCGGTGCGGCCGACGAGTTCGAGATAGACGGGCTCCGCCGCGGAGGGGGCGTTGCTCGCGTCGTCGTCGCGCCAGAACGGGACGCCGTCTCCGCTCGACTCGAAGCCGGATGCGTCCTCGCCGTCCACCAGACGGGCCCGGAGGATACGCGCCAACGGATCGGCGTAGCGCGGGCGCGCGGGCGGGCAGCAGCGGTCGTCGAGGACCAGCACCGCCCCGCGGCTGCGCTCGTCGTCTTCCGAGCCTGTGGCGATCTTGCCAAGGTCATAGAGTTCGCCCGGCCGGCCGTCCGGGCATCTCGGCTTCGGCAGCGTCGGGAAGCCCCAGCCGCCCCGGCGCGCCACGGGGAATTCCCCCGTGAAGGGGTTCAGCATGGCCATGACCCGGGTGTTGGCCAGGCTGCCGGGCGGCGTGTCGACGGTGTTCAGGGCGTCGAAGGCGCCGTGCTGCTCGCTCAGGTGGAACGGCACGCTCGGCGGGGTCACGAAGCGCCGGGTCTGGTCGCCCACGCGATGGACCACCAGGTCCTCGAGGGACTCGCCGTACGGCATGGCCGCGCTCTCGACGAGTTCCTCGTCGTCCCAGGCGAGGAGCACATCGGGCGCGCGCACCGCCTCATGCCGCTGGTAGAGATATGCGGTGTCGCCCCCGGCGCCGAGCCAGAGACGCTCGGCGGCGTAGCGGCGCTCGGCGTCCGGCAGGTCCAGGCCGCAGCCGTTGGTGAGCACGGCCCGGGCGCCGAACACATAGCTTCGCCCGGCCCGCAGCGGCGGCGGGTATCGCGCGGGGTCGGCGGGCAGGTCGACGACGACGTCGATGGCCAGGTCGTCGGCGGGGTTCGGCCGAAGCGTCGCGCCGAGCGGCGGCTCCCCGGTCTTGGGATCGCCGTCGGCGAGGGCGGGCAGGCCCAGGGTGTCGCCCTGCCAGGCGAACAGGACGTCGTGGTGCTCGAGGATGACCTGGCCCGCGGCGTCCTCCTTCAACTGCGTCATCGGCTGGACGTAGCCGTCCTCCCGGGCGCGGCGTGAGCGGACCTCCGGGGACCTGAGGAAGTCCGCCTCGATGTCGCGGTGCTCCGTCGTCGCCTGGCCGTTCTGCTCGGTTGGCCGGAAGTAGCCCACCTCGCGGCCGACCAGGCTGCGCCACCGGCCGGTCAGGTCCGTCGATGTCCGCTTGAGAACCGCGGCGTCGATCCGATAGCCCTGCACCAGGTCTTCGATGTCCCGGATCTGCGCCCAGCGCTGGTCGCCCGTCGCGGTGGCGTTGTGCGCGACGATGTCGGCGATCTTCTGCTGACGGTCACCTCAGCGCGCCTCTGCTCTGCGGGCGGCCGAGGCGACCGGCGCAGCAGATCTCCGAACCCTGCAGCGCTGGCTTGCGGAGTATGAGCGG
>NZ_JCANTT010000010.1:0-7137 GCF_059568645.1 Phenylobacterium composti DSM 19425
TCCGGGCAGGCGGCGAAGGCGCCGTTGTATTCGTCGGGATAGAAGACCTGGGCGGCGAGGGCTTCCCAGCCGCCGGTGGAGCCGCCGTAGAGGAAGCGGGCCCAGCCCTGGCCGATGCCCCGGAACTTCTTCTCCAGCGCCGGCAGGAACTCATAGGTGATGGCGTCCCCGTACGGGCCGAGGTTCGCCGAGTTCACCGCATAGCTGTCGTCGTAGTACGGGTTGGAGTGATCGATCTCGACGATCAGCATCCGCGGGAAGTTGTCCGAGACCCAGGTCTTGTAGAAGTTGTAGGCCTCTTCCTGCTCCACCCGGTTGTAGCAGGGGTGGTCGAAGCGCTCGGAATATTCGCACTTCAGGTCCGGGTCCGGCGGGGTCGTGCGGAAGCCGCCGAAGTCGGCCGGGAAGTGGCCGTGGAAGATGGCCACCGGGTAGCGGGCCTCGGGGTGCTTGTCGAAGTCCTTCGGCACCAGCACGTGGCCGCGGATGTAGACGTCACGGCCCCAGAACTTGGACAGTCGCTCGCTGCGCACCTTGATGTGGCGCACGAACTCGGTGTCCTTCGGCTCCGGGATCGGCGGATTGACCCGGTCCAGGACCACCTCGATCTCGCCCGGACGGTTCGGGTCGAAGTCCACCAGCTTCGGCGTGGAGACCAGGTTGCCCGGCTCCTTGCGCCAGTTCTGGCCCGCGCCGCGAGCCGCCGGCAGCTTCACCACCTTGCCGTTCGCCAGCTTGAAGGTGTCGTACTTGTGCAGCACCGCCTGCACGTAATACCGCCCCGCCGGAACCTGGCTCAGGTCCTCCGCAGGGAAGCCGAGAACCCCGGCGCCCACCGACACGGACTCGCCGCGCTTCAGGCCGTCGACGTTCACGCCGAACATCTGCGGCGCGAAATAGTCCGCGCGGGTCTGATCCTTGGGCTCGGTCTTGCCGTCGGTCGACAGGATGACCATCACCCGGCCGTCGTACGCAGCCTGCGGCGCGCCCTTCGGGACCGCGACCTTGAACTGTTCGGCCGCCGCCTGCCCGCCCATGGCGGCGCCGGCCATGATGGCGCCGGCGATCAGGAGCTTCTTCCAGTAGCGCATGTCGTTCCCCGCTCCCCGCTTATCGGCCCGCGCCGATCAGGGTGATCTCCGTCTGCCGTCCGTCCAGGAAGCGCACGGTCTTGCCGTCGAAGAACGCATCCTCTTCAGAGCGGAATTCCACCTCCTGGCCGCCCCACTCGGGGACGGCGGCGTAGGCCGCCAGCTCGATCGACCAGCCGGTGTTCGGACGGATCCGATATTCGCCGCGCTCATCGCCGTTCTGGTTGTCCCAGAAGCCGATGGCGCTGCCCGCCGCGTGGCCGTGCAAGCCGATGGGGTGGCTGTAGATCGAGGGCTTCAGGCCCTGGGCGATCGACTTGGCGCGGGCCTTGGCCAGCACTTCGTTGCCGCTCGCGCCGACCGCGTAGGACGACAGCAGCGCGTCCTGGATCTTGTTCACGGCCTTGAGCCCTTCACGCAGGCCCGCCGGCGCCTCGGTCTCGCCGTCACGCAGGACGTAGGCCAGGTGCTGGGTGTCCGTGTTCAGGCGCAGGTAGGTGATGCCGAAGTCGGTCCAGAGCATGTCGCCCTTCTGGATGACCGTGTCGCCCTCCAGCATGCCCTTCACGCCCTGGCGGAACACCGCCACCGACGGCTGGAACCAGGCCCGCATGCCCATGGCGGCCACGCGCTCGCGCATGTGCCAGACGACGTCGTCCGTCGTGGTGACGCCCGGGGTGATGACCTTGCTGGAGAAGGCCTCGGCGATGATCGCGTGGGCGATCCGCACGATGCCCGGATAAATCTTCATCTCGGACGGCGTGCGGGTTTCCAGCCAGCCGACAGACAGACCTTCGCCGGAGACGATCCGGTCACGGAACGTCGGCGCCAGGGCCTCGACGAACTCGCCGTACTGGCTAAGGGTCATGCCGTCGCCGAAGGCGGTCAGCCGCGACGTGTTAATGGCGATCTTCTTCGGGTTGCGGGCCGCGATGATTTCGGCCAGCGCCTTCCATTGGTCAGGCTGGGTCTCGGGCGTCCAGGCCGGCTCGAAGAGGCCGCCCAGGCCGTAACGGCTGACCGTCAGCCGCTCGACCGGCTTGCCCTCGCCGGGATCGAAGAAGACGAGGATCGTGCGCCGGCGGGCGTGCATGCTCTCGGCGTTGAGCATGGTCGCGATGACCGGCTCCTCGAAGTACTCGCGCGCCACGAGCACCCACATGTCGACGCCCTGCTCGCGCATCAGCTGCGGGACGATCGTGTCCAGCCGCTCCTTCAGGATGGCGTTCTCGACCTTGGCGCGGTCGCGCATGGACAGAACAGGCAGCATCTCGGGGTTCGCCTGCTCCAGGTCGCTCATCGGCACGACCGGCGGCTCGGCCGCATGGGCGATCCCCGCCCAGAGCCCGATGGCCGCGGTCGCCGCAGCGAGCGCGATCCCCTTCTTCGACTTCGACATGCCGCCCCCAAACTTATAGGTCCACGTTTGCGTGAAAATGGACGCTTTTGGAGACCTGTGTCAAGTTTGAGACCGATCCGCGGGTTGCGCCTTCGCCGAACCGCATTCAAGAATGCTCGCAAAGTCAGGCGCATACCGCCGGGCGCCGCCCATCCGGGGCGCGCCATGAACATCAGCCGGCGACCGGTCGTCACGGGGCGGGGTTTCGCGCCTTTGTTCAGGACGCCCTCGACTGCGCTCCGGCCGCCGCCCGACAGGAGCCACGCTTGAGCGATCCCCGGTCCATGTTCGATCCGAGCAGCCAGCAATTTCGGCTGAGCAGCTCGCCGTTCTACCTCATCGCCCACTCGGATTTCATGTATCATGAGGCGATGGAGCGGCTTCTCCAGCGGCACGGAATCTCAAGATCGATCTACAGAATCTTGACTGTGCTGCGCGAACACCAGCCCTGCGGCGTCACTTTTCTTGCTGATACGGCCCTCATCAAGAGATCTACGGTGAGTCGGATCGTGGAGAAGATGAGCCAGATGGAACTGGTCACCACCGCGCCGGGCGGTGAGGACGGCCGGGTGACCGAGGTCCGCATGACCGAGGAGGGGCGCGCCCTGCTCAATCGGCTGACGCCCATGATCGGCCGGCTGATCGCCCGCGCCACCGAAGGGCTGACCCACGCCGAGCTTACCCGCCTGGTGGCGACCCTGCAGATTATCAGCGCGAACCTCAGCCGCTCCCCCTTCGAATAGATCGGCGTGCGTGACGGCCTGTAACAACGAGCAGTTGCGACGCCATCTTTACGTGATATTGGACGCATCTCCGATCAGCCAGGAGGGGGCGGCGAGATGTGGGCGAGTGACGGTGGGATGGCGTGATGCCGCGACTGAGGATCAGCGAGCCGCGCTCGGGCCTGTCCGTTCGCTTCGATCTTCTGGCCGAGGCCGCCCCCCGGGCCGTGGAGGCGCTGCGCCTCCTGGCCGCCGATGACCGCGCCTGGCCGGCCCTGCACGCCATGTGGACCGGCCCAGAGATTTCCTGCGCAGTGTCGCGTTCGGACCTGCCGGACGTCCTGAAGGCCTTCGACCTGCCGGTGGAGAACCCCGTCCGCGAGCCGGACGCCGGCGCCCTCGTCCTCACGCCGCTCCAGCCCGGACCTCCGGCCGTGACCCGACCGTTCCCCGACGGCGGCCTCGACCTCGGGGTCTTCTATGGACCCTGGGGACGCCTGCTGTTCCCGCAGGGCTGGGTCGACGGCTCGCTGTGCGGCCGGGCGGTCCCAGAGGACCTCGCCCATCTGGCTGAAGCCGGTCGCCGTATCCGCCTCGGTGGACGCTGCCACCTGAGCCTGGCCTTCGAGCCATGATCCGTCAGTCGCTCTGGACCGCCGTCAGCGGGCCGCCCCCCGTCCGCCCTCAGCTCGACGGCCGCGAGGACGCCGAGATCGCCATCGTCGGCGCGGGGGTGGCGGGCCTCAGCCTGGCCTGCGAACTGGCCGCCGCCGGGCGCTCGGTCTGCGTCATCGAGGCCGACACGCCAGGCTCGGGCGCCCTGGGCGCCAGCGCCGGCATCATCGCCCCGCAACTGGTGCGGACCACGCCCAACAAGGTGCTTCAGCGCCTGGGCCGCGACCTGGGCTCGAGCTGGCTGACCCTCGTGGGCGAGAGCGGCGGGCATCTGTTCAACCTGATCCGCAGCCTCGACATCGACTGCGACGCCCGGCCCTTCGGCTTCATCGCCCCGGCCCGCGGCGCGACCGCCCAGGCCAGGCTGACCCAGGTGCTCGAGGAGTGGCGGCCGTTCCGGCAGGACCTCAGCGTCCTTGACGCCGAGGCCACGGTCGCCGCCACCGGCTGCAAGGGCTATGGCGCGGCCGTGCTCGACGCCAGCGGCGGCGGGGTCAATCCCCTCAAACTCGCCACCGGCCTGGCCTTCCGGAGCGTCGAGGCCGGGACGGCGCTCTTCCTGCACAGTCCAGCCCGCGCCCTGGAGCGCGTGGGCGCGCGCTGGCGGCTTCACGCCGGGACCGGCTACGTCGACGCCGACCAGATCGTGCTGTGCGCCAATGGCGGCAACCAGAGCCTGCACCCGGCCCTCGACGCGACGGTGCTGCCGATGCGCGTCCACGAACTGGCGACCACGCCCGTTTCGTCGAGCCTGCGGGAGGCGGTTCTGCCGGGCGGCCAGTCCCTCACGGACCTTGAGCTCGACATCTTCTCCATCCGCTTCGCCGAAGGCGAGCGCATGGTCACCTTCTATCCCGTGGCCGAGGGCTCGACCCAGGCCACGGTCGAGCGCGCGGTGAACGCCCGCCTCGAGGGGATGCTTCAGGCGTACGAGCCCGTGGAGATCGAGTTCCTCTGGGAAGGCGTCGCCTGGATGAACAGCAGCCTGCTCCCGCGCATCGTCCGCCTCGACGACGGTCTGCTCGCCGTGCAGGCCTGCAACGGCCGGGGCATCGCCACCAACGCCATCGTCGGCCGCGAGATCGCCCGCATGCTGCTCAGCAACGGGCGCTACCTCCCCGCCCTGGCGCTGGAGAAGCCGAACCGCATCGCCCGTGTGCCCTTTATGCGCCAGGTGCCGGGAATGATGCTGCGGCTGGGCCGTACGCTGAGACAAGCGCACATGCGCTTGCTAGGGAGGGCGCCCTGAGCGTGTACGCGTGGGGGGCCCGAAGTGGGCGCAGTTGGAGACCTGGCCGAGGGCGTCCTGTTGCCTGGCGCTTTGGCCACCATCATGTTCGCCACAGGGCTGAAGCTGCGCCCTGCGGCGTTCTTCGACCTCGCCGTCAATCGCCGGCCGCTCGCCGCTGGCCTGATCGGTCTCCTGCTTCTTTCGCCCTTGGCCGGCCTTGCGATCGCCGCGCTCGCCCCGACGCCTGCGGCGATCGTCGGCCTGATCTTCCTGGCCACCTGTCCGGTGGGCATCCTCGCCACCGTGGCGACGGACCTCTTCCGGGGGAACACGGCCCTGTCCGTCGCCCTGACCGTGATCGTCAGCCTGGTCTATGTGGCGACGGCGCCCTTCATCGCCCACACCGCGGTCGAGGTCGTGCTCGCCGAGACACGGGACATCCAGGCCCCGGTGGACGACCTGTTCGTCAAGATCGCGGCCGTCACGGTCCTTCCCGTGACCGGCGGGATGGTCGCCGCCCGGCTCTTCCCGTCGTTCCGCCGGTGGTCCGGGCCGAGCAAGGCGGCGAGTTCGGTCGTGCTGGTGATGGTGTTCGGCTATGTGGCCGCCAGGCAGCACGCCCTGTTGGCGGACTCGGCCGCGATCATCGTGATCCTCGTGGCCCTGATGAACCTCATCAATGTGGGTATCGGCGCTCTCTGCGGCTGGGCCGGCGGCCTGGGCGGGGCCGAGACGCGGGCCCTGATCGGCTGCCACCTGATCCGCCAGGAAGGCACCGCGATCTTCATCGCGGTCAGCGTCCTGAACGCGCCCGACATCGCCACGCCGCTGATCGTCAACACCTTTGCGGGGATGGCCCTGGGCGCCGTCCTCTATCTTCCCCTGCGCGCCCGTCGAGGCCCGCTCGCTTCCGAGGCGCGCTCCTAACACCAGGAGCCTTTGGATGAAGCACCTTGTCCGCGCAGCGCTTGCTGCCCTTGCGCTCGCCAGTCCCGCCGCCGCCGAGACCTTCAAGGTCGCGGTCCCGAAGGGCGCGCCGGAGGCGGCGTACGACGGCCGCGTCCTGCTGGTGCTGAGCGCCAATGGCGCGTCCGAGCCGATCAACCAGGTCGACCGGACCTTCCGCTCAGCCCAGGTCGTCGGCGTCAATGTGGACGGACTGAAGCGCGGCGGCTCCGTGGTCATCCCCCTGAACGAAACCGGCTTCCCTGCGGAGGACCTGAGCCAGGTTCCGGCGGGGCGGTATTACGTGCAGGCGGTGCTGCACAAGTACGACACCTTCAAGCTGGCGAACGGCAAGGTGGTGAAGCTGCCGGCGGCTCGCGGCGCGGGCCAGAACTGGCGCAAGGAGCCGGGCAACCTGGTCTCCACGCCGAAGCTGGTGGACTTCGACCCGAACCGTCCGGGCGAGATCGAGGTGGTCCTGGACCGGGTCAATCCGCCGATCCCGGAGCCGAAGGACACCGAGTTCGTGCGCCACATCAAGGTGCGCAGCGAGCGACTGTCCAAGTTCTGGGGCCGTGACGTCTACATCCGCGGCCACGTGCTGGTGCCGAAGGACTTCGACAAGCACCCCGAGGCCCGCTACCCGGTGGCCATCTTCCACGGCCACTTCCCGGCCGACTTCGGCGGCTTCCGCACGACCCCGCCGGACCCGGACCTGAAGTGCGAATATTCCGAGCGCTTCGACCACCCCTGCTACAACCGGGTGGAGCAGGAAGAGGCCTACAACTTCTACAAGACCTGGGTCTCGGACAACTTCCCGCGGATGCTGATCGTCGAGATCGATCACTCCAACCCGTACTACGACGACAGCTATGCGGTGAACTCGGCGAACCTCGGCCCGTACGGGGACGCCATCACCTATGAGTTCCTGCCGGCGCTGGAGAAGAAGTTCCGGGGCATCGGCCAGGGCTGGGCCCGCTTCCTCTACGGCGGCTCCACCGGCGGCTGGGAAGCCCTCGCCGCCCAGGTCTTCTATCCCGACGAATACAACGGCGCCTTCGCCGCCTGCCCGGA
>NZ_JCANTT010000011.1:0-691320 GCF_059568645.1 Phenylobacterium composti DSM 19425
TGGGGGGAGTTGTCGCGACAGCGGCTGAGGGGGTGATGTGCGGCGGGAAGGGAGCGCGCGCCCTTAAGGGGGCGCTGGGGCGGGGGCACTGGCCTGGGGGCGGTCCCCGCCGGGCGGTGGGGCCATGGCCGCCGAAGGCCCGGGGCGGCCCGGGGGCCGGCTGAAGCCGAGCTTCTGGATGAGGCGGTCGGCCTGGGCTTCGAGGGGAAGGGCGCGGAAGTCGGGGTCGAGGGCCTCGAGGTCCATGAGATGCTCGAGGCGGTCGGCGAAGTCGTCCTCGTCCTCGGTCTCCCAGTCGATCTCGTTCCAGACGAGGGTCTCGACGCGGCTGCGCACGGCGTCCCAGTGGCGGGCGCTGGCGCGGTCGCGGGCGTCCTCGGCGATGCGGGCTTCCTCGCGCTGGAGGGCGCGGACGTCCTTCCGGATCTTCACGCGCAGGGCGTAGGTGAGGCGGATGGAGCGGCCGGTCCCTTCGAGGGCCTTGGCGAGGCCTTCGAGTTCGGAAGCGTCTTCGGTGGCCTGGGCAACCCTGTGGAGGCGATCGGCGAGGTCGAGCTGGAGCTGGGCCACATGGGCGAGGCCTGCGTCCATCTCCTCCAGCAGCTGGGCGTCGCTCACCATGAACGAAAAGAGAACACCGATCGGCCGCAAAGTCAAGTCAAACCGTGCGGATGCTTCCCCTGACGGGGCTGCCCGGAGCGGCTAAGGGACGATCGGGGCGGACCAAGAAGGCGGAGAGCTGACCCCGGGCGCCCTCCTCCGGCCCTGCGGGCCGCATCCCCCAGAGCGGGAGGATGGGGAGGTTCTGCCTAGAGGGCGGCACGGAGGGCGGCGGCGATGCGGGGGACGTCGGCGTCGGCGAGGGCGGGAAACAGGGGCAGGGAGAGGCAGCGGGCGTACCAGGCCTCGGCCCCCGGCAGGGACAGGTCGCCGTAGCGGGCCCGGTAGTAGGGCTGGCGATAGACCGGGATGTAGTGCACCTGGCTGCCGATCCCCTGGGCCTTCAGGGCCTCCATCACCGCCCGGCGGGTGGTCCCGGCGGCTGCAAAGTCGATCAGCACGGTCAGGAGGTGAAGCGCCGGATCGCTCCAGGCCGGCCGGACGGCCGGACGGACGACGGGCGCCAGGGGCGCCAGGGCCGCCTCATAGGCGGCGGCCAGGGCCCGGCGGCGGGCCACGAACCTGGGCAGCTTGGCGAGCTGGGAGAGGCCCAGGGCGCAGAGGACGTCCGGCAGGCGGTAGTTGAAGCCCGGCTCGGCCATCTCGTACCACCAGGGCTCGGCGCCCTCGGGGCGTATCATGCCGTGGGAGCGGAAGCGGCGCAGGCGGGCGGCCAGGTCCGGGTCGTTGGCGACCACCATGCCCCCCTCGCCCGTGGCGATGGTCTTCACCGGATGGAACGAGAAGGTGGCCAGGGCCGAGTGGCGGACATCGCCCACCCGCTCGGGCCCCTGGCCGAAATCCATGGTCGAGCCGAGGGCGTGGGGGGCGTCCTCCACCAGCACCGCGCCGGCCTCGGCGGCCAGGGCCGCGAGGGCCGGCAGCTCGGCCACGTCGCCCCGCAGGTGGACGGGCAGGACGGCCCTCAGGCGGCGGCCCTGCAGCCGGCTCATGGCCTCGCGCAGGGTGTCGGGGGTCATGAGGCCGGTGTCGGGATCGACGTCGGCGAACACCACCTCGGCCCCCACGTAGCGGGCGCAGTTGGCCGTGGCGAGGAAGGTGATGGCCGGGACGATCACCGCCTCGCCGGGGCGCACGTCCAGGGCCAGCATGGCCAGGTGCAGGGCGGCGGTGCCGTTGGCGCAGGCCACGGCGTGGCGGGCGCCCACCACATCGGCGAAGGCCTGTTCGAAGCGCTCCACCAGGGGGCCGGTGGTGAGGAAGTCGCCGCGCAGGGCCTCGGCCACGGCGGCGACGTCGTCGTCCTCGATGGTCTGGCGGCCGTAGGGGATCAGCGGGGCCGTCATGGCGGCGTCAGTCGCCAGCCCGGCGGCGGCGGACCGGCCCCTCGCTCTCCAGCATGGCCAGGAAGGCGGCGGCGTCGAGCCACTCGTCGTTGGTGTCGGAGGCGTAGGAGAAGCCCTCGGGGGCGGGCACGCCGGGGAGCGGCGGGCGCTGGTATTCGGCGAAGGCCGGCTCGATGACATAGCGGTCGCCGAGGTCGAGGGTGGTGCGGGCGTCGTCCGACGAGATCATCATCTCGTGCAGCTTCTCCCCCGGGCGGATGCCGATGACCCGGATGGGCAGGTCGGGGGCCATGGCCGCGGCGATGTCGGTGATCTTCATGGACGGGATCTTGGGCACGAAGATCTCGCCGCCGCGCATCATCGCCAGGGACGAGAGGACGAAGTCGACCCCCTCGTCGAGGGTGATGAGGAAGCGGGTCATGCGCGGGTCGGTGATCGGCAGCTCGGCGGCGCCCTTGGCGATCAGCCGCTGGAACAGCGGGGCGACCGACCCCCGGGAGCCCACCACATTGCCGTAGCGGACCACGGCGAAGCGGGTGCCGATGTCGCCCGACAGGTTGTTGGCGGCCACGAAGGTCTTGTCCGAGGCGAGCTTGGTGGCGCCGTAGAGGTTGATGGGGTTGCAAGCTTTGTCGGTGGAGAGCGCCACCACTTGCCGCACCCGGTTGGCGAGGCAGGCCCAGACGACGTTCTCGGCCCCCAGGACATTGGTGTGGATGCACTCCGAGGGATTGTACTCGGCCGCCGGCACCTGCTTCAGGGCGGCCGCGTGGATCACCACGTCCACCCCGCGCACGGCCAGGGTGAGGCGCTCGCGGTCGCGGATGTCGCCCAGGAAGAAGCGCAGGCGGGCGAGCTTCTCCGGGCCGAAGCGTTCGGCGAGGTCGATCTGCATCTCGCTCTGCTTCAGCTCGTCGCGGGAATAGACGATGAGCTTGCGGGGGTTGGCCCGGGACAGGACGGTCTCGACGAACCGGCGGCCGAAGCTGCCGGTGCCGCCGGTGACGAGGATGACCTTGCCGTCGAGGTCGAGGCTTTGCGGCGCAAATCGGCCCAAGGGGCGCTCCGGAGCAGCGATTCGTCAGTGCGGCCCGAGTGTCCGGGGCGGGCCGTAAAGAGACCTCTAACCCTGGTTGCAGCAGAAGGGCGGCATGGATCGCCGCCTCCTCATCGGCCGGATCGGGCTCCTGGCCCTGGCGCCGCTCTTGGCCGTGTCGGCGGCCGGGCCGGCGCGGGCCGCGGGCAAGGGGGAAAAGGCCGCCGCGGGCGGAACCACCTATGTGCCCCTGCCGGCGGTGCTGGGCGTCACCCGGCGGGCGGACGGGCGGCGCGGGGTGCTGTCGGTGGAATGCGGCCTGGACGTGCCGGACGCGGCCCTGCGCGAGCGGGCCGAGGCCTCCCTGCCCCGGCTGCGCTCGGCCTTCATGTCGACGGTGCAGACCTACGCCGCCGGCCTGCCGGTGGGCGCCCCGCCGAACGTGGACTTCATTGCCCGGGCCCTGCAGCAGCAGACCGACGCCGTGCTCGGGCGGCGGGGCGCCCGGCTGCTGCTGGGCGCGGTGGTGGTCAACTAGGGCCCCGGCCCATTCCCGCCCTTCGGCCCACCTCCCCCAGAGGGGGAGGATCGGTCACATGGCGCTGATGCCGCCATCCAGCTTGAGTTCGGCGCCGGTCATGAAGCGGCTCTCGTCCGAGGCCAGATAGACCACGGCGTTGGCGATGTCGTCCGGCTCGCCGATGCGGCCGAGGGGCACCTGGCGGGCCAGCTTGGCCTCGGCCTCGGCCTTGCCGAAGCGCTGGCGCAGGGGGTCGAGGATCGGGGTGTCGATGAAGGTGGGGTGGATCGAGTTGGAGCGCACGTCGATCCCCTGCTTGGCGCAGTGCAGGGCGATGCCCTTGCTGAGCAGCCAGACCGCCGCCTTGGAGGCGTTGTAGGCCGGGGTGTTGTGGCCCGCGATCAGGCCGGCGATGGAGCTGATGTTGATGATCGAGCCCGGCTGGTTCTGACGCAGGTACTTGAGGGCGTGCTTGGTCCCCAGGAACACCGAGTCCACGTTCACGCTCATCACCAGCTTCCAGTCCTCGAGGCTGAGGCTCTCGATGTCCCCGCCCCGGCTGATGCCGGCGTTGTTCACCAGCACCGAGATGCCGCCCATGGCCGCATCGGCTTCCTCCAGGGCGTAGATCCACTGGTCCTCGCGGGTGACGTCGAGGGGGAAGGCGAAGGCGGTCCCCTCGCCCTGGGCCTGGTTGATCTCGGCGGCCAAGGCGCGCGCGCCCTCGGCGTTGATGTCGGCGAGGCTGACCTTGGCCCCCTCGGCGGCGAGCTTGCGGGCGAAGGCCGCCCCGAGCCCCTGCGCCGCGCCCGTGATGAAGGCCTTCTTGCCGGCGACCCGTCCTGCCATGTGCGTCCTCTCCCTGGGTTCGTTGATCATTTCGCGTCGTCCCGGCTGGAGCGGAGCGCCGATCCGGGAGGACGTTCAGCCATGCCCGGAAATCTCGTCCATGAACCGGGCCAGGGTCACGTCCAGCTCGGTCACGCCGGCCTCGCCGTCGGCGGTGTCGTGGGTGGCGAGCGTCACCTCCACCCGGTTGTAGACATTGAACCACTCGGGATGGTGGTCGAGTTGTTCGGCGCGGATCGCCGCCCGGGTCATGAAGCCGAAGGCCGCGTTGAAGTCCTTGAACCGGAAGGTCCTGGCGATGGCGTCGCGACCGCCCTCCGCCTTCGTCCAGCCGGTGAGGCGCGTCAGGGCCGCCTCGGCGCCGATCCTTAGGGGGCGGGTCATGGTCGCGGGCTCCGTCAGGGGAAGGTCATGCCGAGGATGCGCGAGAGGTCGTCCAGGGCCTGGGCCTCGCCGGTGACCTTGATGGCCTGCATGCCGAGGCCGGCGGCCGGCTTGCAGTTGATGCCGAGGTCGTCGAGGTAGACGCAGGCCTGCGGCTGGACGGCCAGCAGGTCGCACATCATCAGATAGATGCGCGGGTCGGGCTTGCGCACCCCGGCCTTGGAGCTTTCGATGATGGCGTCGAACAGCGGCATGACCTGGGCCATGGCGCCGGCCGCCCGCTGGCCCTCGTCCTGGCCGGGACTGTGTTCGGAGACCACGTTGTTGGTGATGCAGCCCACCTTGTAGCCGGCGGCCTTGCAGGCCTTGAGCGCCTCCACCATCCGAGGACGCAGGGCGCCCGAGATGAGCGGCAGGACGTCGGCCCCGCGGACCGGATGGCCGAGGGCGGTGGACTCCGCGAGGAACAGCTCGTCGAAGCGGGCCGCGTCGATCTCGTTGCGCTCGAACAGGGCCCAGGCGTTGGTGTCGGGATTGGTGGCGTTGACCGTGCGGATCAGGTCCTTGGGCAGGCCCCGCTCGGCCTCGAAACGGTTGAACGCCTCGAAGGGCGAGGTGGTGAAGACCCCGCCGAAATCCCAGATCACCGCCTCGATCGCCATGCGTACGCCTTTTCCGAAAATCGCGGGCGGACGCTAGAGAGGCGGAGCTTCGCATGCAAGATGAGGCGACATGGCCCGATCCGTCGTCCGACCCGTCGCCTACGGCCTCGCCTGGGCTGCGGTGCTCTATGCCTGCCTTGCGCCGACCGAGGCGCTGCCCGGCGTCAGCCTGTGGGACAAGGCCCAGCACGCCCTGACCTGGGCCGCCCTGACCGGGTTCGGCCTCGCCCTGTGGCCCCGGCGGCCCTGGCGGGTGGCGGCGGCCGCCGCGGCGCTGGGCCTGGCGGTGGAGGTCCTGCAGGCGACCATGGACCTTGGCCGCACCGGCGAGGCGGCCGACCTGGCGGCCGACGTCCTGGGCGTGGCGGCGGCGCTGGCCGTCTTCGCCCTATTCCGCCGGCGCCGGGGCTAGGCCCGCGGCGGGCCGGGGACCGGAGGGCGGCTGCGCAGCCGCGGCCCGGCGCGCCTCCAGGGCCGCCCGGGTGGCCTCGTAGGTGCGCCGGTTGATCCCGTAGAGCGAATAGAAGCCCACGGCGATGACGCCGGGGATGGCGGCCAGGATGCTGTCCCAGAGGGCGAGGTCGAACAGCACCTGCGGCGGGACGTCGGCGATGCTGCGGGCCTCCTTGGGGAAGCCGATCAGGGTGATCACCGCCCCAGCCACGGCCGTGCCGACGGCGAGGTCGATCTTCCCGGCCACGTTGCGGGTGGAATAGAGGATGCCCTCCTGGCGCACGCCGTACTTGAGCTCGTTCTCGTCGGCGATGTCGGCCAGGGCCGACATGGCGCTGATCTGCAGGACGCTGACGGCCCCGTACTGGACGGCGGCGAAGGCGATCAGCATGGGCAGGATGCCGGGCGTCTGCGGAGAGACCACCCCGGCTATGCCGAGCACCAGGGGGATCGGCGGGACCACGGCGTAGACCAGGGCCGCCAGCATCAGGGTCTTCTTCTTGTCGATGCGGCCGTGCAGGCGCGGGGCGAAGATGAAGGCCGTGAGGTAGCCCGCCAGGCTGCCGAAGACGAACAGCGACAGCTGCTTGGACGACAGGTCCCAGTAGAAGGTGTTGACGTACATGCGCAGGCCCTCGCGCATGCCGATCATCAGGGCGGCGAAGAAATAGGCGGCCAGCAGCCAGACGTAGTTGATGTTGGTCAGCGCCTTGCCGAAGTCGCCGACGAAGCCGCGGAGGCTGAAGGCCGGCTCGTCGGGGCTGGCCTTGGGCAGATAGGGGATGCGGTCCCTGGTGAACCAGGCCGAGACCAGCATGGCCGAGACGCTGACCAGGCCGATGGCGGCGGCGTAGCGGGGCCAGGGCTCGGGGTTCAGCAGGCCGCGGGGAAACGCGGGCGTGGCCGGGAAGAAGATCAGGGTGGCGCCCACGAAGGTCAGGGCCCCGCCGCCCCAGTTGAAGAAGCTGTAGTAGGCCATGACCTTGGACCGCTCGGTGTAGTGGGGCGAAAGCTCGCCCCCGAGGGCCAGGTGCGGGACGTAGAAGAAGGTCATGGCCTGGCGCATCAGGATGACCGACGCCGTCAGCCAGATCAGCAGGCCGGTCTGCGACAGGCCGGCCGGCGGGGCGAAGATCGCCCAGGCGGTGAGGCCCGTGGGGATCGCGGCGGCGAACAGAAAGGGATGGCGGCGGCCCCAGCGCGACTTCGTCCGGTCGGAGATCGAGCCGATGATCGGGTCCGAGACCGCATCGAGGATCAGGCTGGCGGAGATGGCGAGGCCGACCAGGTGAGCGGGCACGCCCAGCACCTGGCTGTAGAACAGCAGGGCGAAGCTGGAGACCGAATAGAGGGCCACCATCTCGGCGGCGCCGCCGAGGCCGAAGGCGAGCTTGGTCCGGATGGGCAGGCGGTCGGCCGCTGGGGGGACGCGGGCCATCGTCGGTTCCTCCGAAGGTTGCGCTCTGTCGGCGCTCTCCGGGAGGCAGCAAGCCTCAAGGCCGACGCCGGGTCAACGCGCCATACCCGCCTTTCGATCAGAGACCGGCGTGCGGCGAACGGCTGACTTTGGCCCCCTGGACCTGCTAGAAGAGGGCCTGACATTCCCCAAGACGTCAGGTCGGGCGCAAGAACGCGCCCCGGCCGGCGCGAACGCCGGATCATTCCATGCCCCGCGCCCACGTCCCTCCCGCCGCCGGCCACAATCTGGGGACCCGCCCCGAGATTTCGCACCTGAAGCGGATCGACGAGCGGCTGCGCTGGCTGGCCACCTGGACGATCCACAACGCCAACCACCTGCGCGAGAGCCGCGACGGGCTGAAGGTGGGCGGCCACCAGGCCTCCTGCGCCTCGATGACCACCATCCTGACGGCGCTCTATTTCCATGCCCTGCGGCCCCAGGACCGGGTGGCGGTGAAGCCCCACGCCAGCCCCGTGTTCCACGCCGCCCAGTATCTGATGGGCCGCCAGACCCGGCAGCAGCTGGAGGATTTCCGCAGTTTCGGCGGCGCCCAGTCCTACCCGTCGCGCACCAAGGACCGGGACGACGTGGACTTCTCTACCGGCTCGGTGGGCCTGGGCGTGGCGATCACCGCCTTCGCCTCCCTGACCCAGGACTATCTGAAGGCCCACGGCTGGCTGGACCCCGCGCGCGAGGGCCGGATGGTGGCCACCCTGGGGGACGCCGAGCTCGACGAGGGCAACATCTACGAGTGCCTGATCGAGGCCTACAAGCACGACATCCGGAACTGCTGGTGGATCGTCGACTACAACCGCCAGAGCCTGGATGCGACCACCGCCGACCGGATGTTCGACCGGTTCGACGACATCTTCGAGACGGCCGGCTGGCGGGTGGTGACGCTAAAGTGGGGCAAGGTCCAGGAGGCGGCCTTCGCCCGGCCGGGCGGGGCGGCGCTCAGGGACTGGATCGAGGCCTGCTCCAACGCCGAATACGCCGCCCTCACCTACCAGGGCGGCGCCGCCTGGCGGCAGCGGCTGATGCGCGACCTCGGCCGGCAGAAGGGCGTCCCGGCCCTGCTGCAGAGCTTCACCGACGCCGAGCTGCACCAGCTGATGATCGGCCTCGGCGGCCACTGCATCGAGACCCTCACCGAGGCCTTCGACGCGGCGGCCCAGGACGACAAGCCCACCCTGTTCATCGCCTACACGGTCAAGGGCTTCGGCCTGCCGCTGCAGGGGCACAAGGACAACCACGCCGGCCTGATGACCTCGGCCCAGGTGGAGGCCCTGCGCGAGAGCCTGGGCGTGCCGCCGGGGGCCGAGTGGGAGCCCTATGCGGGCCTGCCGCCGGACGAGGCCGAGGCCTTGCGGGCCTTCGTGGCCCAGGCCCCCTTCGCCCAGGACGCCGAGCGCCGGCCCGCGGCGGCGCCCGTGCCGGTCCCGGCCGAGGCCGAGTTCCCCATCCCCGAGGGCGAGGAGCAGTCCACCCAGGCGGCGTTCGGGCGAATCCTGCTGGAGCTCGCCAAGTGGGGGGCGCCCCTGGCCGACCGCATCGTCACCACCAGCCCGGACGTGACCGTCTCGACGAACCTCGGCGGCTTCGTGAACCAGCGGGGCCTGTTCCGGCGGCGCGAGACCGCCGACGTTTTCCGCGACGCCAAGATCCCCTCGCCGCAGAAGTGGGCGGGGGGCCATGCGGGCCAGCACGTGGAGCTGGGCATCGCCGAGCACAACCTGTTCCTGAACCTGGCCGCCCTGGGGCTTTCGGCGCCGCTGTGGGGCGAGCGGCTGCTGCCCATCGGGACGGTGTACGACCCCTTCATCAGCCGCGGCCTCGATGCCCTGAACTACGCCTGCTACCAGGACGCCCGCTTCATGCTGGTGGCGACGCCGTCGGGCCTGACCCTGGGCCCCGAGGGCGGGGCGCACCAGTCGATCTACACGCCGCTGATCGGCATCGGCCAGCCGGGACTGACCTATTTCGAGCCGGCCTTCGTGGACGAGCTGGCCCTGGTCATGCGCTGGTCGTTCGAGCACATGCAGGCGCCGGACGGCGGCTCGGTCTATCTGCGGCTGACGACCCGGACCCTGAAGCAGGCGGAGCGGCCGGACGCGGCCTGGAAGGCCGACGCCCTGCGCGGCGCCTACTGGCTGAAGCCGCCGGCGGCGGGATCGGACGCGACCCTGGTCTTCTGCGGGGCGGTGGCGCCCGAGGTGCTGGCCGCGGCGGAACAGCTGGCCGAGGACCTGCCGGGCCTGGGCGTGCTGAACGTGGTCTCGCCGGGGCTGCTGCACCGGGACTGGATGGCGGCCCGGCGCGCCCGCTGGACACGCGGCGAGACCCGCCGGAGTCACGCCGAGGCGCTGCTGTCTCGGCTGACCCCCGGCGCGGGCCTGGTGACGGTGGTGGACGGCGCCCCGGCGACCCTCTCCTGGCTGGGCGGGGTTAAGGGCATGCGGGTCAGCGCCCTGGGCCTCGACGCCTTCGGCCAGGTGGGGGACCTGCCCGACCTCTACCGCCACTACCGCCTGGACGTGGACGCCATCGTCGACGCGGCGGCGGAGCTGTTCTTGTAGGGACGATCCTCCCCCTTTGGGGATGTGGCCTGGAGGGTCCGAGGGGCGCGTCGCCGGCTTGTGGGCGGCCCCCCTCGGTCACTTGCGACAGCTCTCCCAGAAGGGAGCGGCGAACGGTCCCTAGGCGGCCAGGGCCTGTTCCAGATCGGCGATGAGGTCGGCGGTGGATTCGACGCCGACGGAGAGGCGGATCAGGCCGTCCTCAATGCCGATGCGGGCCCGGGTCTCGGGGGGGATCGAGGCGTGGGTCATGATCGCCGGGTGCTCGATGAGGCTTTCCACCCCGCCCAGGCTCTCGGCCAGGGTGAACAGGCGGGTGCGCTCCAGCATCCGGCGGGTTCCGTCGAGATCGCGGTCGAGGACGGCGGTGATCATGCCGCCGAAACCGTTCATCTGCCGCCGGGCGAGTTCGTGCTGCGGATGGCTCTCCAGGCCCGGGTAGATGACCTTGCGCACGTCCCGGCGGGTTTCCAGCCAGCGGGCGATGGCCAGGCCGTTCTCGCAGTGCCGCTCCATCCGGAGGGCCAGGGTCTTCATGCCGCGGAGCGTCAGGAAGCTGTCGAAGGGCGAGGCCACGGCGCCCACGGCGTTCTGCAGGAAGACGAGCTGGTCGCGCAGGGCGGCGTTGTCGCCCACCACCAGGGCGCCGCCGACCACGTCGGAATGGCCGCCGATGTATTTGGTGGTGGAGTGCATCACCACGTCGAAGCCCAGCTCCAGGGGGCGCTGGACATAGGGGCTGGCGAAGGTGTTGTCGGCGGCGGCGATCAGGCCCCGGCGCCGGCAGAGGTCGGCGATGGCCTCAAGGTCGGCCAGGCGCAAGAGCGGATTGGTGGGCGTCTCGACCCACACCATCCGGGTCCGCGGCGTGATGGCGGCCTCGATGGCCGAGAGATCGGCGAGGTCGACGAAGCTGAAGGACAGGCCCGCCGAGCGGCGGCGCACCTTGTCGAACAGCCGGAAGCTGCCGCCGTAGAGATCCTCGGAGGCGATCACATGGTCGCCGGCGTCGAGCACCTCGAGCAAGGTGGAGATGGCCGCCAGGCCCGAGGCGAAGGCGTAGCCTCGCGTGCCGCTCTCCAGGTCCGCCAGGCCGCGCTCCAGGGCGAAGCGCGTGGGGTTCTGGCTGCGGGAATATTCGAAGCCGGTGTGCACGCCCGGCGAGGACTGGGCGTAGGTGGAGGTGGCGTAGATCGGCGGCATCACCGCCCCGGTGACGGGGTCGTGGCTCTGGCCGCCGTGGATCACGCGGGTGGCGAAGTCCAGCCGGTTCTTTCCCTTCTGTTCGGTCACGCCGTGCGCCTCAGATAGTTGATCAGATCGATGCGGGTGATGAGCCCGAGGAACTCCTTGCCGTCCATGACGATGGCCACGCGGTCCATCTCGAAGATCGGCAGCAGCGCCTCGAGGGGCTCGCCGGCCTGGAGGGTGACGAGCTTGGCGGTCATGGCCGTGGACACCGGCTGCTTGAAGCGGCCCTCGGCGTCGCGGCGCTCCACGGCCTCCAGCAGGTCGCTCTCGTCGATCAGGCCGATGAGGCGCCCGTCGTCCATGACCGGCAGCTGGCTGACGTCGGCTTGGCGCATGCGGTTGTAGGCGGTGAGCAGGGTGTCGTCGGGACCGACGGTGACGGCCTCGCCCTCGCTGCGGGCGATGAGGTCGCGCAGGTCCCCGTGCAGCTGGCGGTCGGCCAGGCCCTGCTCGGCCACCCAGCTGTCGTTGTACATCTTGGAGAGGTAGCGGGAGCCGGTGTCGCACACGAGGGTGACCACCCGCTTGGGTTCGGTCTGCTCGCGGCAGTAGCGCAGGGCCGCGGCCAGCAGGGTGCCCGACGAGGAGCCCGCGAGGATGCCCGCCCGGGTCAGGAGTTCGCGCGCGGCCGCGATGCTCTCCTGGTCGCTGATGGCGTAGGCCTTCTCGACGAAGGAGAGGTCGCAGTTGTCGGGCACGAAGTCCTCGCCGATGCCCTCGACGATCCAGGAGCCGGCCTCGACGTGCTTCCCCTCATTGACCAGGGGCGCGAGGATCGAACCCACCGGATCGGCCAGGACCATGCGGGTCTTGGGCGAGGCCTTGGCGAAGAAGCGGCCAAGGCCCGTGAGCGTGCCGCCCGAGCCGACGCCGACGACCACGGCGTCCACGTCGCCGTCCATCTGCTCGAAGATTTCGGGCCCGGTGGTGGTCTCGTGGGCGAGCGGGTTCGCCGGGTTCTCGAACTGGTTGATGTAGACGGCGTTGTTGAGCTTGGCGGCGATGGCCTCCGCCATGTCCTGGTAGTACTCGGGATGGCCCTTGCCGACGTCGGAGCGGGTGATGCGCACGTCGACGCCCATGGCGCGCAGGTGCTGGATCTTCTCCCGGGCCATCTTGTCGGGGACCACCAGCAGCAGCTTGTAGCCCTTGAGCAGGCCCACCTGCGCCAGGCCGAGGCCGGTGTTGCCGGCGGTGGCCTCGACGATCGTGCCGCCGGGCTTGAGCCGGCCGTCCTTCTCCGCCGCCTCGATCATCGAGCGGGCGATCCGGTCCTTGATGGAGCCGCCGGGGTTGGCGTTCTCAAGCTTCACGAACAGCCGGCACGGGCCGGTGTCGAAGCCGGAAAGCTCGACCATGGGCGTCCGGCCGATCAGGTCGAGGGCTGAGGCCGCGATCGGCGGCAAGGGCGGGGTCGTCACGGGCGTTCCTCGGAATTTGGCCTTCGTTCGGGCCTTCACATTGGGTGGAAGCAGGCGGCCTTCAACGAAACCGGATTGCTTCGCGTTCACCGATCGGAGGTAGACAACAGGCGAAAGCCCCGCGCAAGATGGGATTTCCTTGCCGGTCTGGCGCGAAATCAAGGCAAGTTGCGCCGCAATTGGACGTAGGCCGGCGCATGCGGTACCGCGAAGGTGGTTGCGGCGCCGGCTTCAGGGAGAAGGCCGGCGCGGTGCGGGAGTTCCCCATGTTCGCCAGCCTCATGGCCAGCTTCCGGCGGCGTCTGTCCCAGGACCTTCTGTTCTGGGCCTGCTCGGCTGCGGTGCTGTTCGTAGTGCCCACCCTGGTGATGGTGGCCTGGCGGGCGAACGTCGTGGAGCGGCGGCAGGCCGACGCCGCCCAGGAGATGCTGCTGCATTCCACCGAGCGGCGGACGACCATCCAGGACTTCGCCCTGACCCTGAAGGACGCCGAGGCGAGCCACCGGGGCTATCTGCTGTCGGGCGACCGCAGGTTCCTGCGCCGGTATCATGGCGCGGAAACCACCCTGGACGAGCGCCTGAACCAGCTCGACCTCATCTTCGACGACCAGCCGCAGCAGAAGGCCCGGGTGGCCGAGGTCCGCCGCCTGACGGGCGAGCGCTTCGCCCTGATGAACAAGGTGCTGGAGGTCCACCGCCGGGACGGGCCGGCCTCCGCCGCGGCCATCGTCGCCCACGGCGACGGCGAGCGCCTGATGGAGGCGCTGCGCGCCCAGACCGACCAGATCACCGAGACCGAGGCGCGCAACCTCGCCGAGCACCTGGCGATCCTTCAGGCCGAGGCCACCGACGCCCGAAAGGTATCGCTCCTGAGCTTCGCCCTGGTGATCCTCACCATCCTGCTCGGGGCCATCATCGCCCTGCGCTACACGACCATGCGCACGGCCCTGATCCAGCGTATCCGATCCGAGGCGGACCGGCGGCGGGCGATCGTGGATGCGGCCATGGACGCCATCATCACCTTCAGCCCCAGCGGCGGGGTGGAGACGCTGAACAAGGCCGCCGAGCAGATGTTCGGCTACAGCGCCGAGGAGCTGATCGGGCGGGACATCTCGGTGCTGATGCCCGAGGCGGCGGCCGAGGCGAACGCCATCGACCCCGGCGAGCCGTTCCTGGCGCGCCTGCGCCGGGAGCATCTGGCCCGGGCCGGGGAGCCGTGCGAGCTGGAGGCCCGGCGCAAGGACGGCTCCACCTTCCCGGTGGACATCAACTTCGGGGAGATGACCCAGGCCGACGGAATGCACGCCGTGGCGGTGATGCGCGACTGCACCGAACGGCGCCGGGCCGAACAGGCCAAGTCCGAGTTCGTCTCCACGGTGAGCCACGAGCTGCGCACGCCCCTGACCTCGATCGCCGGCTCCCTGGGCCTGCTCATGGGCGGCGCGGCGGGCCCCCTGCCCGACAAGGCCAGGCGGCTGATCGGCATCGCCGAGAGCAACAGCCGCCGCCTGGTGCGGCTGATCAACGACATCCTCGACATCGAGAAGATCGATTCCGGCCAGCTGACGCTGGCGCTGCGGCCGCTGGACCTCACCGAACTCGTCCGTCAGGCGGTGGTGAGCCTGCTGGGCCTGTCGGCCGAGACCGGGTTGGCCTTCGCCGTGGAGACCCCGGACGGGCCGGCCCTGGTGAACGGCGACGCCGACCGGCTGACCCAGGTGGCCACCAACCTCCTGTCCAACGCCGCCAAGTTCTCCAACCGCGGGGGCGCCGTGCAGGTGACGGTGCGGGCCGACGAGCGGCGCGTGCGCCTGTCGGTGAAGGACGACGGGCCGGGCATCCCGCCCGAGTTCTTCGACCGCATCTTCACCCGCTTCGCCCAGGCCGATTCCTCCGACACCCGGCAGAAGGGCGGCACGGGCCTGGGGCTGGCGATCAGCAAGGAGATCGTCGAGCGGCACGGCGGACGCATCTGGTTCGAAAGCCCGCCCGGCGACGGCGCCACCTTCTTCGTGGAGCTGCCGGCCCGGAGCGCCGCGACGCCGGATCGGGAGGGCGAGGGCCAGGGGGCGCGGATCCTCCTGTGCGAGGACGACGCCGGGGTGGCGCAGACGCTGTGCGCGGCGCTGGAGGCGCAGGGCTTCCAGGCCGAGACGGCCCACACCCTGAAGGACGCCGCGGCGGCCCTGGCCGGGCCCGGGCGGTTCGACGCCCTGCTGCTGGACCTGCGCCTGCCCGACGGCTCGGGCCTCGACCTGCTGCGCCGGCTGCGGGCCAATCCGGCGACCCGGCGGCTGCCGGCGATCATCATCTCGGCCGATGCGGCCGACCGCGCCGCCTGCGCCAGGCTCGACCTCGTGGACTGGATCGAAAAGCCCGTGGACATGAGCCGCCTGCAGGCGGCCCTGGACCAGGCCACGCGCGGCGGCGGCCAGGCGCGGCCGGTGGTGCTGCACGTGGACGACGATCCGGACCTTCGGCATCTGGTGCACGAGGCCCTGGGCGCCCGCTGCCGGCTGGTGTCGGCCGAGAGCCTGGCGGCGGCGCGGGACCAGCTGAAGGCCCTCCGTCCCGCCCTGGCGATCCTGGACCTGGGCCTGCCCGACGGCTCGGGCCTCGACCTGCTGCCCGAGCTGGTGGACGAGGCCGGCCGGCCGCTGCCGGTGGTGGTGTTCTCGGCCCAGGCCGTGGACGACGAGGCCCTGATCGAGGCGGTGGACGCCGTGCTCCTGAAGTCGCGCTCGTCCCTGGACCAGCTCATCGCCACGGTGCGGCGGCTGACCTCGGCGGCCCCGCGGCGGCGGGCTCGGGAGGCGGCGCTGGAGACCTCGAACGCATGAGCAAGCTGAAAATCCTCTACGTGGACGACGAGCCCGACATCCGCGAGGTGGCCTGCCTGTCGCTGGAGATGGACCCCGACCTGGACGTCCGCACCGCCGAGTGCGCCGAGGCCGCCCTGGCCCTGCTGGACGCCGAGGCGGCGGCCGGCGGCTGGATCCCCGACCTCTTCCTGCTGGACGTGATGATGCCGGGCACCGACGGGCCGACCCTGCTGCAGGCGATCCGCGAGCGGCCGGCGTTCGACTCCGCGCCGGCGGTGTTCATCACCGCCCGAGCCCAGCGCCAGGAGACCGAGCGGCTGACGGCCCTGGGGGCGGTGGCGGTGATCGCCAAGCCCTTCGACCCCATGACCCTGGCCGGCGAGGTGCGGGCGATCGCCCGGACGTAAGGCCGAGGCGGCCTCCGTCAGACCCGGCGGCGGCGCACGTCCTTAAGGACTTCCCGGGCGGCGTTGTGGCCCGGCGCCCCGGTGACCCCGCCGCCGGGGTGGGTTCCCGCCCCGCACTGATAGAGGCCGGGGACCGGCGTGCGGTAGTGGCCGGCGCCCAGGACCGGGCGGGCCGAGAAGAGCTGATCGAGGCTCAGGTTGCCGTGCATGATGTCGCCGCCCACGAGGCCGAAGGTGCGCTCGAGGTCGAGGGGCGAGAGGACCTGGCGGGCGATGACCGAGCGGGCGAAGCCCGGGGCGTGGCGGTCCACCGTGGCGATCATCAGGTCGGCGACCGCGTCGCGGTGGTCGTCCCAGGAGCGCCCGTCCGGCAGGACCGGGGCCACGTGCTGGCAGAACAGGCTGGCCACGTGCCGGCCCTCGGGCGCGAGGCCCGGGTCGAGGGTGGACGGGATCAGCATCTCGACGATGGGCTCGCGCGACCAGCCGTGGGCCCGGGCGTCCATGTAGGCCCGGTCCATGTAGGCGAGCGTCGGGGCGATGATGATGCCGGCGGTGTGATGGTCGCCCGGCTCCGGCCGCGACGCGAAGCGCGGCAGCTCCGACAGGGCCACGTTCATACGGAAGGTGCCGGAGCCCGAGCGGTAGCGGGCCAGGCGCTCGGCGAAGTCGGCGGGGATCAGGCCCGGATCGACCTTGGCGAACAGCAGCCGCGGATGGAGGTTGGAGACCACCAGCCGGGCCTTGAGCGTCTCGCCGGCCTCGGTGACGACGCCGACCGCCCGGCCCTTCTCGGTGAGCACCTCGGCCGCCGCCTCGCCGGTGCGGATGGCGACGCCGCGCTCGCGGCAGCAGGCGGCCATGGCCTGGGTGATGGCGCCCATGCCGCCGAGGGCGTGGCCCCAGGCGCCCTTCTTCCCGTTCACCTCGCCGAAGACGTGGTGCAGCAGGACATAGGCCGAGCCGGGCGTGTAGGGGCTGGCGTAGTTGCCCACCACGCCGTCGAAGCCGAGCACGGCCTTGATGGGGTCGCTCTCGAACCAGCCGTCCAGCCAATCGCCGGCGGACTGGGCGAAGAGGGCCAGGAGGTCGCGCCTGGCGGTGAGGTCCAGCCGGCCGAGCCGGCGGCCGAGGCGCGCGGACTTCAGAAGTTCGGGCAGGGCGGCGACCCAGCCGCCCTCCGCCAGATTGGGCGGGGTTTCCAGCACCAGCGCCCGCAGCACGTCGGCGATGGCCTCCAGGCGCGCGTCATAGGCGTCCAGCCGCTCGGCGTCCCGGGCCGAGAAGCGGGCCACCTCGGCCTTGGTGCGGCCGGGGCCGGTAAGCAGGCTGTCGCCCTCGAAGGGCAGGAAGTTGGAGGCCCGGCGCTCCACCACCCTCAGGCCGTGGCGGGCCAGCTCCAGGTCGCGGATCACCTTGGGATTGAGCAGGCTGACGGTGTAGCTGGCCACCGAGTTGCGGAAGCCGGGGTGGAACTCCTCGGTGACGGCGGCCCCGCCGACCACGGGCCGCCGCTCCAGGACGGTGACCTTCAGCCCCGCCGCCGCGAGATAGGCGGCGCAGGTGAGGCCGTTGTGGCCGGCCCCGATGACGATGACGTCCTGGCTCATGGCCCCGGTCTGCTACGGACCCGGGCGGTTGGCAATCAGCCGGCGGCGGCCACCACCTGGCGCAGGCCCTCGTGCAGAGCCTGGCAGTGGTCGCGGTCCTGGTCCTGGAGGTGGCGCATCACCTGCAGGGCGTCCACATGGACGGCCACCATGGGCGCGCTCCAGCGGCCCGAGGCGCGGAAGCGGGTGATCAGCTCGCACAGGCTATAGGCGGCCTGGCCAAGCTCGGCGCGATCGAACACCCCGGCCACGGCGACGATGCGGTTGGCGGCGCCGTAGATCTGCTGCACCCGCGGGTCGTCCACCGCGCGGATGTCCTGGGCCAGGGTCTGGATCTCGTGGACGGCGCCGTCGATCTCCGCAAGGGTCCGCTCGCGCAGGTCCTCCAGGCGCGTGTCCGCCGCCTTCACCGCCTCGGCGAGGGTGAGGCCGTGCCGCTTGCTGAGCGCCTGGGCCAGGCGGTTCACGTATTTGAACGTCCGCGCGGTCATCAGGCGAAGGCTTTCCGGGGCGTGAGCAGGGCGTCGATCTCGGCCTGGGCGAGGTCAGGGCCGGTGGGATAGCCGACCTCGACGGGCAGGTCGTCCTTGCGGCGGCCCTTCATCCCCGGCGGCGGGCCGAAGGCCTTGCGGCGGCGGTCGGGGCCCGCATAGGTGTCGCACTCCACGAACTCGCGCTGGTCCTGGACCAGCCAGGTGATGCGGTCGAACAGCACCTTGGGGGTGATCGGCTTGGCGACCACGAAGTTGGCGCCGCAGTCCCGGGCCCGGAAGATGGCGCTCTGGGTGGCGTGGCCGGCCACCAGCATGATCGGCGCGAGGCGGTTGCGCCCCTCGCGGTCGCGGCGCAGGCGCTCCACGAAGTCGAAGCCGGCGCCATCCTCGAAGTCGGCGTCGACGACGATGAGGTCGAAGTCGACCCGGCGGGCGACCTCCTCGGCTTCCTCCAGGGACAGATACTTGCGGATCGCCTTGACCCCGAAGCCGATGAACACCTGGCCCAGGATGTCGAGCTCCGTCTGGTTGTTCTGGACGATCAGCACGACCGTCTTGGAGAGGTTGAGGCGCGTGTCGGGGCCGGCCGGTCGAGTGATCATTCGAACAGCTCCAGTTCGCCGCCCGCGGCCGCCGCAGGCGGCGGCGAGAGGCTGAGGACCGCGGCCATGTCCTCCAGGGGCAGGCCCGAGGCGGCGGCGGCGGCGTCCACCGTCAGCTCGGCCGGCACCCGCTCGGCGAGGGCGGCCAGGAAGTAGGAGAGGCTGGCGAGGCCCTGGGTCACATAGTCGAGGTCCTGCAGGGCCATCGGCCGGGCCGCGTCCATCGCCCCGGGCGGCCCGGCGGCCACCACCGGGCTGAGGGCGTCCTGCAGCCCCACGCAGCGGCCTTCCAGCTGCTGAAGAACGCCGGCGGCGGCGCTCAGGACTTGGCGGACGGGGGCGGTCATGGCGGGATCCTTCAGAACAGCTCCAGCTCGCCGGCGGAGGGGGGCGGCGGCGGAGCGGAACGGGCGCGTTCGGCCTCGAACGGCGCGGCGTCCTGGCGGGGCAGGAGGATCTGGCGGGCGCGGCCGGTGCCCGGCCAGTACTGGACCCGGCGGGCCTGATCCCCGCCCAGGGAGCCGCCGAGGTAGGTGAGCCCCTCGCGGCGCAGATAGGACTCGGCGAAGGCGGCGTTGGCGGCGCCCACGTCGGTGAGGCCCTTCAGCATCCGGGCCCCGCCGAACAGCTTCACCTCCAGCCGGCCGCGCTGGGCGCCGCGCTTGAGCAGGGCGTTGACCAGAAGCTCCATGGCGTAGGCGCCGTAGCGCTCGGCCGCGCCGCCCACGTCGGTCCCCTGCGTCCCGGGCAGCAGGAAATGGTTCATGCCGCCGAGGCCCAGGGCCGGGTCGCGCATGCACGCCGCCACGCAGCTGCCGAGCACGGTGGTGAGCACCGCGTCGGGGCCGGAGGCCACCCGGTGCTCGCCCTGAACCACATGTTCGGGACGCAGCGCCAGGCCGTCGTGGCGGGCCGTGTTCACGTGATGTGACCGAAGACCGCCTCGATCTTCTCCTTCAGCGTGGCCACGGTGAAGGGCTTCACGAGGTAGTTGTTGACGCCGAACTGCACGGCGCGCTGCACCAGCTCGCGGTCGGCCCGACCGGTGAGCATGATGAAGGGCGTCTGCCGGATCGGCTCGTGGCCGCGGATCGCCCGCAGCAGGCTGAGCCCGTCCAGCTTGGGCATGTTGAAGTCCGAGATGACCAGGTGGACCTTGGTCGTCAGCAGGATCCGCAGGGCGGCCTCGCCGTCGGAGGCTTCGCGGATCTCGCGGAACCCGAGCTCCTGCAGGCCCGTGCGGACCAGCGAGCGCATGGTCTGTTGGTCGTCGACCACGACGACGGTCATCGAAGCCGCGGCGGGCATCAGGCTTTCTCCGAAAGTTTGGGGGCAGGCGCCTTGAGGAGTTCGGCGGCGATCCGGTCGAGGGGCAGCTGGCGCTCCACGGCGCCGATCTCGAAGGCGGCGCGGGGCATGCCGTAGACGACGCAGCTCGCCTCGTCCTGGCCGACGGTGCGGGCCCCGGCGCGGCGCATCTCCAGGAGGCCCTGGGCGCCGTCGCGGCCCATGCCGGTGAGGATGCAGCCCACGGCGCGGGCGCCGGCGACGCGGGCCACCGAGGCGAACAGCACGTCCACAGAGGGGCGGTGGCCGTTGACCCGGTCGCCCGGGACGATGCGGCAGCGCAGGCGGCTCCCACCGGCGACTTCGAGGTGGGTCTCGCCGCCCGGGGCCACATAGACCCGGCCGGGATCGAGCGGCGCGCCGTCGGTGGCCTCTTCCACATGGGGCGCGCAGAGGCGGTTGAGCCGTTCGGAGAAGCTCTTGGTGAAGCTCTCCGGCATGTGCTGGGTGATGACCGTCGGCGGGCAGTCGGCCGGGAAGCGCGAAAGGACGGTGATCAGGGCCTCGACCCCCCCGGTAGAGGAGCCGATGGCGATCAGCCGGCCGTCTCCGGCCACGGTCCCGGCGTCGATCTTGACGGTGGCGGGCGGGGTGGCCAGCCGGTCGAGCGGCCGCACCCGGGCCCGGGCGGCGATCTTCACCTTCTCGGGCAGCTCGCGGAAGCCCTCGAGGCCGCCAGTGGAGGGCTTGGCCACGCAGTCCACGGCCCCGATCTCCAGGGCCGCCAGGGTGACCTCGGCGCCCCGGGTGGTGAGGGTGGAGACCATCACCACCGGCATGGGACGCAGGCGCATCACCTTCTCGAGGAACTCGATGCCGTTCATGTTGGGCATCTCGACGTCGAGGGTCATGACGTCGGGATTGAGCGCCTTGATGGCCTGCCGGGCCTCATAAGGGTCGCCCGCCTGGCCCACGACCTCGATCTCGGGATCGCGGGAAAGCACCGCCGAGATCAGGCTGCGCATGGTGGCGGAATCGTCGACGACGAGGACGCGGATCATCGGACGCCGTCCTTGAGCCGGTAGATGGTCACCCCGTCGCTCTCCAGGACGTCGGCGGCGGGGCCGCTGATGCGCTCGGAATGGCCGATGTAGAGGCGCGCCCCCGGGTTCATCTGGGGCACGAAGCGGGCGAAGACCCGGGCCTGGGTGGCTTCCTCGAAGTAGATCACGACGTTTCGGCAGAAGATGGCGTCGAAGCGGCGCTTCATCGGCCACTCGCCCATCAGGTTGAGTTCGTTGAAGACCACCAGCCGGCGCAGCGGCGCCGTGACCGTCCAGGCCTCGCCGTCGCGCTCGAACCAGCGGCTGCGCAGGTCGCCCGGGATCTGCAGCATGTTCGAGGCGCCGTAGGTCCCGGCGCGGGCCTTGGCGAGGACGTTGGTGTCGATGTCGGTGGCGAGGATGCGCACGTCCCACTCGGGCGCCTCGGGCGCCAGCGAGAGGATGGTCAGGGCGATGGAATAGGGCTCCTCGCCGCTGGAGCAGCCGGCCGACCAGATGCGCACCGGCGCCCCGTCCCGGGCGGCCCGCAGCAGGGGCGGCAGCACCTTGGCCTTCAGGTGCTCGAAGTGGTGCGGCTCGCGGAAGAAGCGGGTGACGTTGGTGGTCAGGGCCGCGATCATCCGCTGACGCTCGTCGGCGCCCTCGGCGTCGGCGATCAGGGCGCAGTAATCCCGGAAGCTCTCCAGCCCCAGGCTGCGCAGCCGCTTGGCCAAGCGCGAATAGACCAGGGTCGCCTTCGATTCCGAGAGGGCGATGCCGGCGGATTCATGAAGAATGGCGGCGATGCGCCGGAAGTCCTCGGCGCGGAAGACGAACTCGCCGTCCACCAGCCGCTGACCGTCCGAAGACGCCGAGCTGTGCATCACGCAGCCGCCTCCAGATCATCCTGCGGGAAGAGGCCGGTGAGCGAGAGGTAGCTGATCATCCGCCCGTCGATGGCCAGCAGGCCGCGCACGCAGGCGCGGGCCAGGTCCGAGCCCACGTCGGGGGTCGGCTGGAGCTGGTCCTCGGTGATGGTGATGATGTCGGACACAGCGTCCACCAGCAGGCCCACGACCCGCTTCTCCACCTGGGCGACGATGATCACGTGCCGGGCGGTGGGATCGGTCGCCCCCAGGCCCAGGCGGGCGCCCAGGTCGAGGATCGGCAGCACCGCGCCGCGCAGATTGATGACCCCGCGCACGAAGGGCGGGGAGTCCGGCAGGGCCGTGGCGGGCGTCCAGCCGCGAATCTCGCGGACGTCCATGATGTCGACGCAGAATTCCTGACGGCCGATGCGGAAGGAGATCAGCTCCTGGCCGAGGCCCGAGGCGTTCGTGAGATCGTTCATGCGGGTCAACCTGCTTGGAGGAACCGAGGCGGCTCGGCAGTACGGGCGGAGGCCACGAGGCTGTCCATGTCCAGGATCAAAGCCACGCGGCCGTCGCCGAGGATGGTGGCCGCGGCGATTCCCGGGACGCGGCGGTAATTGGCTTCCAGGCTCTTGATGACCACCTGGCGCTGGCCCTGGATGGCCTCGACCAGGAGCACCGAGCGGGCCCCGCCCTCGCCCTCGACCAGCAGGGCGACGCCCTGTTCCGGAGCCAGCGGCTCGCTGCGGTAGCCGAGGGCGACGCCCACATCGACGAGGGGCGTGTAGGCGCCGCGGATCGAGATCACCCGCCCGCCGCCGGTGGTGGGATGCACGTCGGCCGGCCGCGGCTGAAGCGTCTCGACGATGGCGCTGAGGGGGGCGACCAGGGTCTGGCCGGCCACCGAGACCACCATGCCGTCGAGGACGGCCAGGGTGAGCGGCAGGCTCATGACGAAGGTGGAGCCTTCGCCCGGGCGGGACGAGATGGAGATGCGGCCGCCCAGGGCCTGGATCGAGCGGCGCACCACGTCCATGCCCACGCCGCGGCCCGAGATGTCGGAGACCGTGTCGGCGGTGGAGAAGCCGGGCATGAAGATGAGGTTGTCGATCTCCTCGTCGGACAGGGCCGCGTCGGGGGCGATCAGGCCCTTTTCCACGGCGATGGCCTTGACCCGGGCGCGGTTGATGCCCGCCCCGTCGTCGGCGACCTCGATGACGATGCGGCCCGACCGGTGCAGGGCCGAGAGGCGCACCACGCCCTCGGCCGGCTTGCCGGCGGCGAGGCGCGCCTCGGGCGATTCCAGGCCATGGTCGATGGCGTTGCGGATCATGTGGGTGAGCGGGTCGGTGAGCCGCTCGATGACGGTCTTGTCGACCTCGGTGCCCTCGCCCTCGGTGACCAGGCGGACCTGCTTGCCCGTGGCGCTGGCCACCTCGCGGACCAGGCGCGGCATCCGCTGGAACACGGACTTCACCGGCTGGGCCCGGATGGCCATGACGCTGTCCTGGATCTCCCGGGTCAGCTGCTCCAGGTCGTCCAGGGCCACGGCCACGTTGGTGTCGCGGATCAGGCCGGCCTCGCTGACCCGCTGGGCCATCATCGCCTGGTTGATCACCAGCTCGCCCACCAGGTCGATCAGGCGGTCGACCCGCTCGAGATCGACCCGGATGGTGGGATTGGCCGCGCCGGCGGGCTTGGCGGCCGAAGCCGGGCCGGGCGCCGAGGGCCTGGCGGCGGCGGCCGCCGGAGCGGCTTGCGGGGCGGCGGTCGGGGCGGGTTCGGGCGCGGGCGCAGGGTCCGGCGGAACCTCGTCCGCGGCGGCCTGGGCCCGGCTGATCAGGGCGGCGATGTCGAGATCGTCGACGACCGGCAGGGCCGGCTCGGGGGCCGGCTCGGCGGCCGGGACGGCGGTGAGGGCGGCGGTCGGGGCCGGGCCGCCCTCGATGGAGAGCTCGCAGTCGCCCTCCACGAACTCGAACACCTCGGCCACGTCCTCGCGGACGGTCGGGCCGGTGAGGCGGACGGTCCAGGCGAGATAGGCGCCCTCGGGATCAAGGTCCGGCAGCAGCGGCACGTCGGCGGCGTCGAGCTCGATTTCCGCCTCGCCGATGCGGGACAGTTCCCGCAGCAGCAGGATGCTGTCGTTGGCCTTCTTGTAGAGTTCGGGGCGGGGCCGGAAGCGGATGATCCAGGCGCCGTCCGACGCACCCTCCGTGACGGCTTCGGCGGCCGGGAGCGCCGGGGCGTCGAAGTCCGGCGCCGCGATCGGGGTGAAGGGGATCGGCTCGAAGTCGAGGTCGCCCATGCCGTCGTCGTCTGCGGCGGCGCTGGGGTCCGCGCCGGTGAAGACCGCCAGTTCGGCGGCCACGGCGTCGCAATGGGCGGGGTCCACGGTCCCGCCGTCACGGGCGGCGCGGACGAGATCGGACAGGACATCGGCCGCGCGCAGCAGGGCGCCGACGATTTCCGGGGTGGCGGCGAGACGGCCGGCCCTCAGCTCGTCCAGGGTGGTCTCGAAGACGTGGGCGAAGCGCACGAGATCGTCGAGGCCGAAGGCCCCGGCGCCGCCCTTCACCGAGTGAACCGCCCGGAACACGGCGTTGACGGTGTCGTCCGAGCCCTCGCCGTCCTGCATGGCGAGCAGGCCGTTCTCCAGCTCGGCCAGCTGCTCCTCGCACTCCTGGAAGAAGGTCTCCCGGATTTCCTGCATCGGATCCATGGGAGGGCCCTCAGTGCGCCACGCGCCGGATGGCTTCCACGAGCTTTTCGGGGCTGAACGGCTTGACGATCCAGCCGCTGGCCCCGGCCTCGCGGGCCCGCATCTTCTTTTCCGGCGAGCTTTCGGTGGAGAGCACCAGGATCGGAATGGTCCGGTGCTGGGGATCGGCGCGCACGCCCTCGATGAAGCCGTAGCCGTCCAGCCGCGGCATGTTGATGTCGGTGACAATGACGTCCGGGGCGCCCTCACGCAGCACCTGCAGCCCGTGTTCGCCGTCCTCGGCCTGGAGGACGGTGAAGCCGGCGTTGGTCAGGGCCAGGCGCAGCATGTCGCGCATGGTGCGGCTGTCGTCGACCGTCAGGACGACCTTCGGCTCACGGTTCATTGGGCAGACTCCGGGCTCGGGAAGGCGGACGCCCCCATCAGAGCGAGGGCGGCGGACAGTTCAGGCGAGGGGTCGGCGAGCGTCAGGCTGGCGCCGTCGGCCTCCCAGGTGGCGCGGGCGGAGAGGAGCACCTGCAGGCAGGGGCCGCCGAGACGCCGGACGGCCGAGCCGTCCAGCACCAGGGGCCGCCCCCGCCGCTCTGTGAGCGCACGGGCCAGGGGCGCGGCGGCGTTCAGGTCGAGCACCGCCGGCAGGGCGAGAGGAGCGTCCGCGCCGTCCACCGTCAGAACTCCTCCCAGCTATCCAGATCCGACACGGGCTGGGCCTTGGGCAGGGCCCCGCCGCCGCCGGCGTGGGTAGAGACGTTCTTCAGCGCGGCGACCGTGCGCTGCGGCGCCGGGGCGGCGGGCGCGGCGGCGGCGCGGGGCTCGCGGCGGACGGGCGACTGGGCGCCGACCTCGCCGACCTGGAAGCGGCTGACCAGGCGCGCCAGCTCCTCGGTCTCCTGGGCCAGGCTGTGGCTGGCGGCGGTGGACTGCTCCACCATGGCCGCGTTCTGCTGGGTGACCTGGTCCATCTGGTTGACGGCCGTGTTGACCTGATTGAGGCCGGTGGCCTGCTCCTGGGCCGAGGCGGCGATCTCGGAGACCACGTTGTTGATCTCGGCCACCTGGGCGACGATCCGGGTCAGGGCCTCGCCGGTCTCGCCGACCAGGGCCACGCCCTGACCGACCTGCTGGGTCGAGGCGGAGATGAGCGCCTTGATCTCCTTGGCGGCGTCGGCCGAACGCTGGGCCAGGGCCCGCACCTCCGAGGCGACCACCGCGAAGCCCTTACCGGCGTCGCCCGCACGGGCCGCTTCCACCCCGGCGTTCAGGGCCAGGAGGTTGGTCTGGAAGGCGATCTCGTCGATCACGCCGATGATCTGGCTGATCTGCTGGGCCGACTTCTCGATCTCGCTCATGGCGGCCACGGCGTCGCGCACCACCTGGCCGGAGTGCTCGGCGTCGTTCTTGGCGGTGGAGACCACGTCCCGGGCGTGGTGGGCGCCCTCGGCGGTCTTGCGGACCGTGGCGGTGATCTCGTCGAGGGCGGCGGCGGTCTCCTCAAGGGAGGCGGCCTGCTGCTCGGTGCGCTTGGACAGGTCGTCGGCGGCCTGGCTGATCTCGTCGGCGCCCGAGCGGAGACCCTGGGTGGCGCCGGTGATCACCTTCATGGCGTCCTGGAGCTTGTCCATGGCGGCGTTGAAGTCGAGCTTCAGCGACTGGGCCTTGGGGTGGAACTCCTCGGTGATGCGATGGGTCAGGTCGCCGCTGGCCAGCAGCGACAGGCCCTTGGCCAGGGCGCCGATGGCGATGGCGTCCTGGGCGGCTTCCTCGGCCATCTGACGCTCGTGCTCGGCGCGTTCGGCCTCGACGAGGCGGGCCTGTTCCTTGGCCTCGGCTTCGAGGCGCAGCTTCTCGACGGCGGCTTCCTTGAAGACCTGGACGGCGCCGGCCATCTCGCCGAGCTCGTCCTTGCGGCCGCGGCCGGGGATTTCGATGCTGTGGTCGCCGCCGGCCAGCCGGCGCATGGCGTTGGTCATGGCCGCCACCGGCGTGACGATCATCCGCGAGGCGGCGAAGGACAGGGCCACGGCGGTGAGCACGGCGGCCGCCGAGCTGATCAGGAAGATGAACAGGGCCGTGGATATCGCCTGCTCCTGGGCCCGCATGCGCTCGTCCTGGATCTGGTCCTGCGAGGTGGCCATGGCGTCGACGGTCTTGCGCAGGTCGCCCAGGCTGGCGGAGCCGAGGATCTGCATGGCCTGGCCGCGGGTGGCGGGATCGGCCGCCAGGATCATCGGCCGGTCGGCGTGCTGCGGCCGCCACTCGGCGAACTGGCGCTGGAGCTTCTCGCCCAGGGCCTTCTGCTCCGCGCTGGCGGTGTTGGCGATGAAGCTCTCCAGGGCCTTGTCGGTGGCCGCTGCCTGCTCGCGGTAGGTGATGGCGAAGGACTCGGCGCCGCCGCTGATCACGTAGCCGCGCACGGCGTTCTGCTGCTCGACCAGACCGCGCAGGATCGTCTGCACTTCGATCGACCGGTCGTAGGTGCGGTCGTTGGCCTCGGCCTGAGACTTGATGGTGTTCAGGTTCCAGAACACCGCCAGGTTGGCGAGCAGGGTGATGGCGATGAGCAGGCCGAAGCCGCCCGTCAGCTTCTGGGAGATCTTCAGTCTGGACAGCATGGTCGGGACTTTCTGTCTTGGGCGGGCGCCGGGCGGCGCCTGGAATTCCGGTTGGCGGTGGGAAGGGACGTCAGGTCTTCGGGGCGAAGGCGCCGGCAGGGTCGGCGCGCCCGAGGGCCGCGAGCCGGCGCAAGGCGCCATCGCGCAGGGCGCCTTCGCAGGCGCCGGTCCGGCCGGCCGCCGAAGCGGCTGCATCCGACAGGACGGTTAACGGCGCTGCCAATACAGCGTTCTTGGAGCGTAAGAACAAAGACCTGGGCCCCCTTAAGTCATCGGGGCAAAGGCTAGGCCTGATCTGTAAACTTAACGTTGCCCGGATTCAGGCTAAGTATCTGAAAAATATCTGTGTTATCGTATGCAGAATAGATGCGAAAAGATGTGCTTGTGCCGATGATCGGCGTCTGCACATACCGTCGCTATTTGTTTACGATCGGGGGCGATCTCAGGGGCGCTCGTAGAGTTCGACGATCCGCCGCGCCCCGGCGCGATGGCCCACCAGGCGCTCCAGGATAAGCTCCATGACCTCGGTGGCGCCGGCCAGGGCCTCGTCGTCGATACCCTCCACCAGACGCTCGTAGAGCTCCACATTGTGCTCCAGCACCGTGGCCCGGAGGGCGTGGCCCGCGGCGGTGAGGGTGATCTCGGTGAGGCGCCGGTCATGGGGCACCTCCGCGCGCAGCAGAAGGCCCCGGGCCACCAGCCGGTCGACGGCGCGGGTCAGGCTGGTGCGGTCCAGGGTGAGGAAGTCCGCCACCTCGTTCATGGTGCGGCTGGGCATCTTGGCGAGGTTGTAGAGCAGCCGCCACTGGGTGAGCGTGAGGTCGTGGGGCCGGAGGATCTCGGTAAGGACCCGGTCCCGCCGCTCCCACAGGTGCGCCAGCACATAGAACATGCGCAGGCGGTTCCGGTCCGTTCCCTCGCGGGAGCACTGAATGGCGACGCTCATGCCCGACCCCGTTAACCCTAGTATTGGGTCGCGATTACAACGAGAACGGGAACCGGCCAGTAGGTCAAAACAGCGCAGCTTCACGGCCAAAAAGAAAAGCGCCCCGCCTTTTCAGGGGCGGGGCGCTCGGATCGCTCGCCTGGCTGGCGACTAGAACGTCTTGCGGACGTTCACGTACCAATAGCGGCTGTAGGGCTGGTAGAGGGCGCCCAGGTAGCCGTCCACCGACAGCGGCGGCTTCTCGTCGGTGATGTTCCGCACGCCGACGCGCAGGCGGGTGTCGCCCGCCCAGCCGTCCTGGAACTGGTACTGGGCGTACAGGTTCGCCGTCAGCTGGCTGTCCACGACCCAGGCGTTGCCGAGGGCGTCGCGCAGGCCCGTGTCTTCCACGTCGTCGATGTACTGGGTGAAGGCGCCGACCTGGAACTGGTCGTAGCGCCAGGTCAGCGAGGCCGACCACTTCCACTCCGGACGGCCGTTCTGCCGGATCAGGTCGCCGCCGCCGGTGATGGTGGTCCCGGCGTTGATCGTCCCCGCGTCACGCGCCTCCAGAAGGGCGGCGATGTCCGGCGAGGGCGAGCGGTAGAACTTGATCAGGTGGGCGGCGTTGAAGTTGAAGTCGAACGAGCCGTAGCGGTCGGTGTCGAGGCTCCAGATCACGCCGATGTCCAGGCCCTTGGCGTGCTGCGGCAGCAGGTTCCGGTACTGGTCGTTGACGTAGAGCACCGAACCCACCGGCTCGAGGCCCGTGCCGGCGAAGTTGGCGATGTCGTCGGCGGTCGGGGCGGCCCGGATCACGTCCGGGTTCGACCGGCCCTGCATGCGCTCGAGGTAGTCGAGGATCAGGGCGTTGCCTTCGCCGAACAGGCCGACGATGCCCTTCTGCTTCACGTCCCAGTAGTCGACGGTGAAGGTGAAGCGGCCGAATTCCGACGGCACGAAGCGCGGCTGGAACACCACGCCCAGACCCAGGGTCTCGCTGGTCTCGGGCTTCAGGTCGGCGTTGCCGGCCCGGCGGGCCGTGGTCGACTGCGAGCGCGAGCAGTTGGCGAAGCTGTTGATCCGGCCGGCGCGCAGGTCGGCCTCGCACTTCACCCAGTCGGTGCGGGTGTTCGAGCGGGTGACCAGGGTGGCGTTGATCTGCTCCAGGTTCGGGGCCTTGAAGCCCTGAGCCCACGAGCCGCGGACGCGGAAGCCGTCGAAGATGTCCCAGGCGCCGGCGATCTTCGGCTTGGCCACGTCGCCCACGTCCGAGAAGTCCTCGTAGCGCCCGGCGAGCTGGAACTCGAGGTTATGGACGAAGGGGATCTCCATGTCCGGCGAGACCACCGGGATGGCCAGTTCGGCATAGGCCGAGACCACTTCGCGCTTGCCCTTGGTGTCGGGCGAGGGCGACGAGCCGATCAGGTCGTTGCCGTAGACCGCGCCGGTGACCATGTCGGTGAAGGTGATGGTGCCGTCCAGGCGGTCGTCACGGTCGTCCTTCTGGGTCTCGCGACGCCACTCGACGCCGGCCGCGAAGCCGATGTCGCCGCCCGGCAGGGCGAAGAGGTCAGCCTTGGAGACCTTGAAGTCGGCCAGGTACAGGGCGCTGGTGGCCACCCGCTTGGTGCGGATCGAGATGGCGTCGATGGCCGCCTGCGACGAGGGCGAGGCGTCGCCGACGCTCGGATTGGCCGGGTCGCCGCCGTTGAACGGGTTGTAGGCGTCCGGGGTCGACAGGGCGAGCTGCTGCTGGAGCAGGGTGGCGCTGATGCCGTCCGAGACGTCCTTGGCCTTGGCGTGCGAGTAGAGCAGCGCGCTCTCCCACCGGAAGCCGAACTTCTCGCCGCGCAGGCCGCCCAGGAAGCGGGTCTGCGTCAGGTTGACGTCCACTTCGTTCGGGCCGACATCCACGAAGCTGTAGCTGCGCAGCACCACCGGCAGGCCTTCGGCCGGGGCGTCGATGCCCGGCAGGCGGTTCGGGTTGACCTGGCCGTTGGCGAACACGGTCGGGCCGAAGGGGTTGTAGTAGTTCGACGCCGGGATGGTCAGCGGCAGCGAGGTCAGGGTGTTGGTCGGGCCCTGCACGCTGTGGGTGACGGCGCTGTAGTAGCCCACTTCACCGAAGGCCTGGATGTCCTCGGTGAGCTCCCAGTTGCCGGTCAGGAAGCTGTTGAAGCGCTCGGTCGAGGGCATGACCGAGGTGTTGAAGGTGGCCGCGTCGTAGCGCAGGTCACGGTCGACGCCGCTGGTCGCCGGCGCGCCGTCGTCGATGCAGACCGCCCCCTGGATCACGGTGCAGCCGCCGAAGCCGGTGGGCTGCGGGTGGAAGGCGCCGGCCGTCGAGGTGACGAGGCCGCCGTTCTGGCGCACGGCCACGTTGCCGAGGGTCTGCAACGAGGCCCAGGACGAGGTGGTGGCGCGGCCGTCGAGGCCGATCAGGCCCTCGAAGTCGGTGCCGACGAACAGGCCGCGACGGTCGGACGAAGAGGTGTAGTTCTGGTCCCACGCGCGCAGGGCGGTCTTGTCGGCGTAGGTGAGGAACAGGGTGAGGTTGCCGCGATCCCAGTTCTTGCCGGCCAGGACGCTGAACTCGGCCTCGCGCAGGTGGGTGCCTTCGGCGGCGCCGTACTGGGCCTCCATCTGCAGGCCTTCGAAGCGGTCCTGCAGCACGGTGTTGACCACGCCGGCCACGGCGTCCGAGCCGTACAGCGCGGCGGCGCCGTCACGCAGGACTTCCAGGCGCTTCAGGCCCTGAACCGGAATGGCGTTGGTGTTGTAGGTCAGCACCGGCACCAGGTTCTCGTCGGCTCGGCTGGTCGGGTGGGCGACCACGCGGCGGCCGTTCAGCAGCACCAGGGTGTTGCCGACGCCGAGGTTGCGCAGGTTCACCGAGCCCACGTCGCCCCGGGCCGAGTTCGACGAGTTCGGCAGGTAGCTGGAGTTGAAGCTCACGTCGCCCATCTGCGGGATGGAGCGGAAGAGGTCGTCGCCCGAGGTGGCGGCGGTGGCCGCCAGCTGTTCGCCGCTGACCACGGTCACGGGCAGGGCCGCGGTGACCTTCGAGCCCTCGATCTGGCTGCCGACGACGACGATCTCGTCGACCATCGACTCGGCGTCCTGGGCTGCGGCGGCGCCGGCGACGGCGACCCCGCAGAGCACGGTGGAGCCCAGCATCAGGCTCCGCAGCGATACGAACTTCATAGTGGTTATCCCCGTTCGGATGGGGCGGGTCGCCGGTTTCCGGTCTGTCCCCGCCTGGCGGAATGAGCGGCCGCCGGAGCGGCCGGTGTTCAGTAGAAAGTCACGTTGTCGAGTTGCAGCCACACCTTTTGACCGCCCTCGCCGGTCACGGCGAACTCGACCTCCACGAGATTGTCGCCGGTCCAGGGGCCGGCGGCGCCCCCGCGGCCGGGCGCCCGGGCGAGGGCCGAGAAGGGCGTCTCGATGGTGCGCCAGCCCGGGCCGACCTCAACCTCGGCGGCCCAGCGGCCGGCCAGGGTGTTGATCATCAGGCGGTAGCGGCCCTCGCCGCCCCGGGCTTCGAAGCGGACGCCCCTGTAGGCGCGGGCGTCCACCGGCCGGACCGAGCCGCGGCTGAGCGGCAGGATCACGGCGGCCTGCGGCTCGGCCTTCACCGACAGCTTGCCCGACAGGCTCAGGGCCTTGCCGCCGCCTTCGCGGTCGATGATCTGGCTGACCTGGACGGTGCGGTCGAGGCCGCCGTCCATGTCGTCGGTGCGCAGGGTGTCCAGGGCGGTGCGCCCGTCGGGGCGTTCGAAATCGTCGATCAGCGCCGGGACGGCGACCGCCGGCATGGCCTTCTCGCTGTTGGCCTTGGGCAGCACCGTGCCAGGACCATGAACCTGCTTGCCGTCGATGAAGACGCGCACGGTGCGGCGCACGTCCGAGATCTGCTCCCAGGGCTTGCCGTCCACCAGCACGAGGTCGGCGCGCTTGCCGGGCTCGATGGTGCCGCGATCGTCCAGCACGCCCATCACCTTGGCGCTGTTGGCGGTGCCGGCGATGAGGGCCTCGGCGGGCGTCAGGCCGGCCTGAACCAGCAGCTCCATCTCGCGCAGGGTGGAGGAGCCGTGCGGGGTGCCGGGCATGCCGGCGTCGGTGGCGAGGGCGATGGTCACCCCGGCGTCGTGCAGGGCCTTGGCGTTGTGCAGGGCGAAGCCGAACTTGCGGAGCGACTGGCGGTAACGCGGATCGTCCGGATTGGCCGGCGGCGTCTGGCCAGGCTTCACCGGCTCGTAGACCGCAAGGGTCGGGGCGTAGGCCGAGCCGCCGGCCTTGATGGCGGCGATGGCCTCGGCGTCGATCTCGCGGTCCTGCAGGCTGTGGGCGATGACGTCCACCTTGGCGAGGCCGGCGATGCGGCCCCGGTCGACGGTCACCGTGTGGGTGCCGACCTTCCAGTTGTGCTTGTGGGCCTCGTCCACCAGGGCCGAGAGGGTGGCCTGGTCCATGCTGGTGTTGTCGGCGGACATGCCGTAGCGCCAGCCGTCGGCGAAGGCCTTGATGAAGTCAGGCTTGTAGGGCGCCAGCTCGCGGATCGCCTTGCGGGCGGCCTCGGGCGTGTTCACCCACTTGGTGGTGTTGACGTCAGCCCAGTCGGCGCCGTGGCCGCCCGGGGTGGACGTGCGGGCGGTGAAGTTCACATGCGGCGCGGCCAGGGTCGCGAGCCAGGCCCGGCGCGGCTCCCAGCTTTCCGGCGACTGATGGAAGTCGTTCACCGTGGTGACGCCGGCAGCGATATAGGCGTTGGCGATCTCGGGGGTGATGTTGGGCGAGCCCGCCGGGGTCCAGTGGGTGTGCAGGTCGAAGAACCCGGGCAGCAGGGCCTTGCCCTTGGCGTTGACCACCACGGCGCCGCGCGGGGCCCGCACGTCCGGCCCGACGGCGACGATCCGGTCGTCGCGAATCACCACATTGGCGACCCGCGGGGCCTCGCCCGTGGCGGGGAAGACCGTGGCGCCGATGATCGCCGTGGCCCGCCCCGTAGGCGCCTGCGCCTCGGCCGCCTGGCCCAGGCCCATGGCCAGAACGACCGCCCCCACGAGCCCCCGGGCCTTCAAGGACATCTTCGCCAAGACCGACATAATTTTGCTGGCTCCCCGCCGGATTCGCGCGCTCTTTGTCCCACAGGCCGCCCCCCGGCAACCGGCCAAGGTCGGTTTTTCCGGAGTAGTGACCAAAGTGCGACGTTTCGCGCGGGGGACGAACGGGGGCCGCTGAGAGGACCCAGCCGGCGTCGAAATCGCGGTTCGTCCGTCGCGCAGGGACGCGCCGAGTTGCGCCGGCAAGGCGTCAGGCCGGCGGGACCGGCTCTAATCGGATGATCTTTCAGGAAGTCGCTGGCGCACCCGACACGATTCGAACGTGTGACCTTTGCCTTCGGAGGGCAACGCTCTATCCAGCTGAGCTACGGGTGCGTCTTCAGCGGGCGGTCTCTCTAACCGAAAGCGCGGCGCGCGGCAAACACCGTCGTCGGGATGATCGCACTTGTCCCCCCGAATTTCAGCAGGGCAATCTTTCGAGAACGGTGACAGATTAGCTTTCGCCGAGAGTGAGCCGTCGAACGGCCGGTATGTTTTGGGGGAAACGATGGGCGTCTGGAAGCGCATGGCGCGGGACGGATCGGCGGCGGCCGCGATAGCGGCGGCGGCCTTGGCGGTGGGGATCGGCGGAGGGCTGATCCTGGGGCCCGGAGCCCAGGCGCAGGCCATAGACGACGTCCCGGCCGGCAAGCAGGTCTATGACCAGTTCTGCGCCGCCTGCCATGACAGGCCCGCCCCCGGCGACCGCGCCGCGCCGGTCTCGGCGATCCGCAAGATGAGCGCCGAGACGATCACCACGGTCCTGACCACCGGGGTGATGAAGCCCATCGGCGACCAGCTCGACCGGCGCCAGCTGCGCGAGCTGGTGAGCTATCTGGCCGCGCCGGAAGGGGCGACGGGAACCGGCTGGCTCGACGACAACCGCTGCCCCGCGGACCGGGCCGAGGTGAAGCTGACCGCCAAGCCGGCCCAGACCGGGTTCGGCGTCGACGCCGACAACAGCCGCCGCCAGACCGCCGCCCAGGCCGGGCTGAAGACCGCCGACCTCGCCCGGCTAGAAGTCGCCTGGACCTTCGCCATGCCCAAGACCACGGGCCTGCGCGGCAACGGCGTGGTGGTGGGCGACACGCTCTTCTATCCCGCCGGCCAGGCCGGCCATGTGGTGGCCCTGGACACCCAGACCGGCTGCCTGAAGTGGTCGAGCGAACTGCCCAGCGGCCTGCGGGGCAGCCTGGCCTATGGCCAGCTCGGCAAGGGCGGCCCCATGGCCCTGGTGGGCGGCGACAACGCCGGCATGCTGGTGGCCCTGGAGGCCAAGACCGGCAAGATCCTGTGGCGGGTGGATCCGCGCCACGATCCGGCCTCGCCGCTTTCGGGCACGCCGCTGTTCGCGGGCGACAAGATCATCGTGCCGATCTCGGCCATGGACGTGGCCGCGGCCATGCGGCCCACCCACGAATGCTGCAAGAGCCACGGCGACATCGTGGCGGTGGACGCCGCCACCGGCCGCACGCTGTGGACCTGGCACACCATGGAGATGGCCAAGCCCCTGGGCCGCAAGAACTCCGCCGGGATCGAGATGTACGGCCCCTCGGGCGCGCCCATCTGGTCGAGCCCGGCCTACGATCCCAAGCGCAACCTCGTCTACACCTCGACGGGGGAGAACACCTCGCCCCCCGCCACCCGCACCTCGGACGCGGTGATCGCCATCGACGCCGACACCGGCAAGGAGAAGTGGGTCTTCCAGGCCCTGGCCAACGACGTCTGGAACATGGCCTGCCCGGTGGGGCCGCCGCCGCCCGGCCAGCCGCTGAAGCCCAACTGCTTCTTCGCCAACGAGGGCAGCGTCCTGCGCGACCATGACTTCGGCGGCGGGCCGCTGATCTTCCGCGGCAAAGGTGGCAAGGACGTGATCGTGGCCGGCCAGAAGTCGGGCGATGTCTGGGCCCTGGATCCGAAGGGCGGCCGCCAGCTCTGGCGCCATCAGTTCGGCGAAGGCACGGTGCTCGGCGGCGTGCACTGGGGCGTGGCCACCGACGGGACCCGGGTCTTCGCCCCGATCAACGATCCGGGCGTGCCGGCCGAACAGTCGGCGGCGGGGATGCATGCGGTGGACGTGGCCACCGGCAAGATCGCCTGGCAGTGGCGCGCGAGCCCCGACTGCGAAGGCGACCGCAAGACCCGCATGCCGACCTGCGCCGCCAAGTACGGCCTCTCGGCCGCGCCCCTGGTGATCGACGGGGCGGTGCTGGCGGGGTCGCTGGACGGGCGGCTGTGGGTGTTCGAGGCCGCCACCGGCAAGGTGCTGGCCAGCTACGACACCGCCCAGGTGTTCCAGCCGGTGAACGGCATCCCGGGCGCGGGCGGCGCCATCGACGCGGCGGGCCTGTTCGCCGGCGACGGCATGGTGTTCGTCAACTCGGGCTACGCGTCGTTCGGCCAGCAGCCCGGCAATGTGCTGGTGGCCTACCGGCCCAAGCGTCCGTAGGGCCGGAGGTTGCGCGGCGGGCCGGCCCTATTCCGGATCCGGAAGGGGCTCGACCCCCGCCGCCAGGGCCAGGCGCACGGCGGTGGAGAGGCCTCGGGCCTGCAGCTTGTCCATGACGTTGGCCCGGTAGATCTCCACCGTGCGCACGCTGAGGCCGAGGGCGTAGGCGATGATCTTGTTGGGCATCCCGGCGAGGAGGCCCTGCAGCACCTGCAGCTCCCGGGCGGAAAGGGTGTCGATGAGCGCCCGGGCCCGCTCCACCTCGGCCTGGGCCTCGCGAGCGGCCTCGAACTCCTCGAAGGCGGCCTGAAGGGTCGCGACCAGCTGTTCGGGCTTGTAGGGCTTTTCGAGGAACTCGACGGCGCCGTTCTTCATGGCCTCCACGGCGATGCGCACGTCGCCCCGGCCCGTGAGCACCACCACCGGCCAGCCCAGGTTGCGCCGGTTGAGCTCGGCCTGGACCTCCAGGCCGCTGCGGCCGGGCATGTGGATGTCGAGGACGATGCAGCCCGCAGGCGCCTCGTCCACCGCGGCCAGGAAGGCGTCGCCGGTGTCGTACTGGAGCACCCGGTAGCCCGCCCCGGTCAGGGTCTGGTCGGCGAAGGCCCGTAGCAGCTCATCGTCGTCGACGACGTGGACCGTGCGGCTATCGACCATCCAGGGTACTCGGGGCAGCGGGAACTGGCTGGACCTTAAGGACCTCGGCGCTCCGAGACCAGTCCCCCGGGGTTGAAGGGGAATTCCGGGCCGCTTGTCGGCCCGGAACGGTCAGGCGGCGCCGGTGACGTCGTCCCAGAAGCGCTTGGCCTTGCCGAGGAAGCTGGCCGACTTCGGGTGCTGCTGCTCGCCGCAGAGGCCCGCGAGCTCACGCATGAGCTCCTTCTGGCGGGGGGTGAGCTTGGTGGGCGTCTCGACGAAGAGCTCCACCACCAGGTCGCCGCGCTCGCGCGAGCGGAGCGAGGGCATGCCGCGGCCCTTCACGCGGACCGTGCGGCCGGTCTGGGCGCCCTCGGGCACCTTGACGGTGACCTTGCACTCGCCGTCGCAATTGTCGCCGCCCATGAGGCAGGGGGCCTCAATCTCGCCGCCGAGGGCGGCCACGCACATGGGCACCGGCACGGTGCAGAGCAGGTCGAGGCCGTCGCGCTCGAAAAGCTCGTGCGGGGCCACGGAGATGAAGATGTAGAGGTCGCCCCGCGGACCGCCGCGCAGGCCCGCGTCGCCCTCGCCGGCCAGGCGGATGCGGGCGCCGTCGTCGACGCCCGGCGGGATGCGCACCGCCAGGGTGCGCTGGCGACGGACCTGGCCCATGCCGTGGCAGTCGCCGCAGGGGTCCAGCACCACCCGGCCCGAACCGCCGCAGCGGGGGCAGGCCCGTTCGATGGTGAAGAAGCCCTGGCTGGCCCGCACCCGGCCCGCGCCGCCGCAGCTGCCGCAGGTGGTGGGGCTGGTGCCCGGCTTGGCGCCCGAGCCTTCGCAGGTCTCGCAGGTGAGGGTGGCCGGGACGGTGATCTCGACCTCGGCGCCGGCGTAGGCCTGGCTGAGGGTGATCTCCAGATCGTAGCGCAGGTCCGCGCCCCGGGCCGGGCCGGCGCGCTGCGCCCCGCCGCGGCCGCGACCGCCGAACATGTCGCCGAAGACGTCGCCGAACACCTCGTTGAAGATGTCGTGGACGTCGTGGAACTGGGCGCCGCCGGCGCCGCCGCCCATGCCGTTGACGCCCGCGTGGCCGAAGCGGTCATAAGCCGCCCGCTTCTGCGGGTCGGACAGGACCGAATAGGCCTCGTTGATCTCCTTGAACCGCGCCGCCGCCTCCTCGCAACCGCCGTTGCGGTCGGGGTGATGCTGCATCGCCAGCTTGCGGAACGCGCTCTTCAGGGCCGCTTCATCGCAGCCGCGATCGACGCCCAGGATCTCGTAATAGTCCCGCATCAAACTGTCAGGCGCTCAAAATTGGGCTTGGAAATCAAGTGGGTGGGCCCCCGCCCGACTGCAAGGCTACGGCAGCCGAGCGGACGGGGGCAACCTACTACCGCGAAGGCGGCGGCGACGTCCCCATGGCGGCGGTCATCGCATTTTTTGCGGAACGCCGCCATGGGGCGCGTTGTCACGCCGACTTCTTGCCGTCGCTGTCCACTTCCTCGAACTCGGCGTCGACCACGTCGTCCGAGCCGGCGGAAGCTCCGCCGGCGTCGCCCGAGGCCTCGGCGCCGGCTTCCTGCTGGGCCTTGTACATGGCCTCGCCCAGCTTCATGGACGCCTGGATCAGCGTCTGGGTCTTGGCGGCGATGGTCTCGGCGTCACCGCTGTCCAGCGAACCCTTCAGGTCGTCGAGGGCCGACTGGATGGCGGAGCGCTCGGCCTCGCCCACCTTGTCGCCGTGTTCGGCCAGGGCCTTCTCGGTCGAGTGGATGACCGCGTCGGCCTGGTTCTTGGCCTCGACGGCCGCCTTGCGCTTCTCGTCCTCGGCCTTGTTGGACTCGGCTTCCTTGACCATGGCCTCGATGTCCGCGTCCGAGAGGCCGCCGTTGGCCTGGATGCGGATCGACTGCTCCTTGTTGGTCGCCTTGTCCCGGGCCGAGACGTTGACGATGCCGTTGGCGTCGATGTCGAAGGTCACCTCCACCTGCGGCACGCCGCGCGGGGCCGGCGGGATGCCCACCAGGTCGAACTGGCCGAGCAGCTTGTTGTCCGCGGCCATCGGGCGCTCGCCCTGGAACACCCGGATGGTCACCGCCGACTGGTTGTCCTCGGCGGTGGAGAACACCTGGCTGCGCTTGGTCGGGATGGTGGTGTTGCGCTCGATCAGCGGGGTGAACACGCCGCCCAGGGTCTCGATGCCCAGGGTCAGCGGGGTCACGTCCAGCAGCAGCACGTCCTTGACGTCGCCCTGCAGCACGCCCGCCTGGACCGCGGCGCCCAGGGCCACGACCTCGTCCGGGTTCACGCCCTTGTGGGGCTCGCGGCCGAAGAATTCCTTCACGGTCTCGACGACCTTGGGCATGCGGGTCATGCCGCCGACCAGGATCACCTCGTCGATGTCGGACTTCTTGAGGCCGGCGTCCTTCAGGGCGTTCTCGCAGGGGATGATCGTCTTGGCGATCAGGTCCTCCACGAGGGCCTCGAGCTTGGCGCGCGACAGCTTGATGTTCAGGTGCAGCGGGCCCGAGGCGTTCATCGAGATGAAGGGCAGGTTCACCTCGTACTGGGTGACGCTGGACAGCTCCTTCTTGGCCTTTTCGGCCTCTTCCTTCAGGCGCTGCAGGGCCAGCTTGTCCTTGCGCAGGTCGACGCCCTGCTCCTTCTTGAACTCGTCGGCCAGGTAGTCGACGATCCGCAGGTCGAAGTCCTCGCCGCCCAGGAAGGTGTCGCCGTTGGTGGACTTCACCTCGAACACGCCATCGCCGATCTCCAGGATCGAGACGTCGAAGGTGCCGCCGCCGAGGTCGTAGACGGCGATCTTCTTGCCGTCGTTCTTCTCAAGGCCGTAGGCGAGCGCCGCCGCGGTGGGCTCGTTGATGATGCGCAGGACCTCGAGGCCGGCGATCTTGCCGGCGTCCTTGGTGGCCTGACGCTGGGCGTCGTTGAAGTAGGCCGGGACGGTGATCACCGCCTTCTCGACCTTCTCGCCGAGGTGCTGCTCGGCGGCTTCCTTCATCTTCTGCAGGATGAAGGCGGAGATCTGCTGGGGCGAGTAGTCCTTGCCGTGGGCGCGCACCCAGGCGTCGCCGTTCGGGCCCTTGACGATCTCGTAGGGCACCATGCCCTTGTCCTTCTCGACCATCGGGTCCGAGAAGTTGCGGCCGATCAGGCGCTTGATCGCGAAGAAGGTGTTGGCCGGGTTGGTCACCGCCTGGCGCTTGGCCGGCTGGCCGACGAGGCGCTCGCCGTCGTCCATGAACGCCACGACCGAGGGCGTCGTCCGCGCGCCTTCGGCGTTCTCGATCACTTTCGGCGACTTGCCGTCCATGATGGCGACGCACGAGTTCGTGGTGCCGAGGTCGATGCCGATGATCTTGCTCATAATCGAGTCTTGCTCGCTCCTTGTTGGCGGACGCCGCGGGTGGGCCTTCTGGTGAAGCGCCCTATGTTGCCGACGCCCCCGGTTCGATCAGTCTCGGCCAGTCCCTCGGGCTTTCGCTCGCGGGAACCGGCGTCGCCAGCCGATATGGGGAAAGATAGGCGCCCTGCAAGTGGGAATGTCCCTAATGGCGTGAGGGGCATGGCTCAACCCCGACCGGGACTGTCGGCGTCGTCGCGCCGCCAGTTCGGACGCGCGGCGGCGTAGAGTTCCGGCGGGTGCTGCGTACGGCGACCCCGCGAGGCCAGGAAGGCGTGCTCCACCACCATGGCCTGCTGCTCGATGTTGAGGTCGGCGAAGGCTCCGCCCGCGGACAGGTCGTAGGCGTAGGCGGCGGCGCCGTCCCCCGCCCGCAGCTTGGCGGCCAGCAGCCAGACCCCGTTCTGGGCCTGCCACACATGGGTCAGCTCATGGACGAAGACCGCCTGCAGCCGCAGGGGGACATCGGATGCGGCGAAATCCGGCCGCGCCGTGGCCGCCGGCCAGACGATCAGGCCGGGGCCCGCCACGAAGGCGCGGTTCCAGGCGGGAATGGCGAGGAGCCGCACGCGACCGGCGTCGAGGCCGTCGCCGAACATCTCGGCCGCCAGGGCGCGCTCGCCCGGGGTCAGGCGGCGCAGGGCCAGAGGCGGCGTCCGGGGCGAAGTCATGGCGGCGTGAGCACCTTTCGCCAACTACATGGGCCCGGGCGGCCCGTTCCGCTTTGACTCGCGACAGAACGCCGCGTCAGTGTTCCCCGGGCCAAGCCTGGAGGACGTTCCAACGATGATCACCCTCACCCGTCCCGACGGCACGCGGCCCGGCGATCTTCACCTGTCCCGCCGGGGCCTGACCCTGGCGCTCACCGGCGGCTACGCCCTGGCGGCGTGGTCGGCCAAGGCCCAGCCGGTGAAGACCGACGCCGAGGGCATCGTGGTCGGCATGGTCGAGCCGCCCGCCGCCGACCGGAAGATCCCCGGCTACCTCGCCCGGCCGGCGGGGCCGGGGCGCCGCCCGGTGGTGATCCTGATCTCCGAGATCTTCGGCCTGCACGAATATATCCGCGACACCTGCCGCCGGCTGGCCAAGGCCGGCTATGTGGCCCTGGCGCCCGACTTCTTCGTCCGGGCCGGGGACCCGTCGACGCTCACCGACTTCCAGGAGATCCTGAAGATCGTCGCGACGGCGAATGACGCCCAGGTCGCCGGCGACATCCGGGCCGGTCTCGCCTATCTGGCCGACCAGCCGTTTGCGGACGTAAGCCGCACCGGGATCACCGGCTTCTGCTGGGGCGGCAATGTAGTCTGGGAGGCCTGCGCGCGGTTGCCCGACTTCAAGGCCGGGGTCGCCTGGTACGGCCGCCTGGCCGCCGATCACACCGCGGGCGGGCCGGACAACCGCACCCCCATCGCCCTCGCGGCCGAGCTGAAGGCGCCGGTGCTGGGTCTCTATGCCGAGAAGGACAACGGCATCCCGCTCACCGACGTGGAGCAGATGCGGGCGGCCCTGGCGGCGGCGGGCAAGACCGACAGCACGATCATCGTCTATCCCGACGCCCAGCATGGCTTCCACGCCGACTACCGCGCCTCGTACAGCCGGCCCGCCGCGGAGGACGGCTGGGCCCGCATGCTGGCCCACTTCCGGGCCCACGGGGTCTAGGAACAGAGGGCTCTAGAAGAGCGGCTCGTCCACCGGCGGCGGGGCCGGCGCCGGGGCCGGCCGCTGCAGCAGGTCGCCGATGCTGTCGCGCGGCGCAGGCGGCGGCGGGGCGGGCGCGGCCGCTTCGGCCTCGGCCTTCAGCCGGGCGGCCTCCTCGCGGGCCTTCCGCTCCTCTTCCAGCCGGGCTTTCTCTTCGGGCGTCAGCTCCGGCGGCGGCGGCCCCTCGATCCGCTCGTCGGTGAGCGGGGCGGCCTCCTGGGCCTCGATGGCCTGGCCATAGCCCTCCGCCGGGCGCTCGCCGGGCAGGCGGGCCGGCGCATCCGCCGTGAGGATCCCGACGGCGAACGCCCCCACGGCGGCGACGCCGATCAGGGCGGCCACAAGCTGCAGCACGGGGCGGGGCATGGACCAGTTCATGGCCGGCGACCCTAATGCGCGGCCCGCCTTAGCGGAAGCGGCAAGCGGCGGGGCAGAGGCGGGGTTTTGGTAAACGCCCATTAACGCCTGGACCGCCAAACAGGAGCCTTCGGCGAAGGTTCGTCTTCAGGGGATTCGAGGGCATGGCGCGCGTGGCGCGGAAGACCGGCGTGGAGCTGATCCTCCATATCGCCAGGCTCGTATGGGCCCACCCCAACACCGCCCGGCTGCGCGGCGGCCTGACGGCGGCCGTGGGCGTGATCCTGGCGGTCTCCTTTGCGACCTACAACGCCGCCGACCCGAGCCTGAACGCCGCCAGCGGCGCTGAACCCAGGAACGCCCTCGGCGGCGCCGGGGCGGTGCTGGCCGACATCGGCGTGCAGTCCCTCGGGATCGTGTCGGGGCTCCTCGCCCTGCTGCTGGTGGTCCTGGGCCTCGCCCGCGTGGCCGACCCCACGCCCGACGCCAGCCGCGGCCGGCTGCGCCTGCGGGGCCTCTTCGGGACCCTGGGCGTGCTGGCGATCGCCGCCGCCCTCGCCTGGCCCGCCCCGCCCGCCGCCTGGCCGCTGGCCAAGGGCCTGGGCGGCTTCTGGGGCGAGGCGATGCTGAGCGGCCTTGCCGCCCTGATCGCCTATGCCCGGATCCCCTTCGCCGAGGGCGTCGCCGGCGGCGTCCTGGCCGCGGCCGGCCTCGTGGCCTATGGCTACGCCCTGGGCCTCTCGCGCCTCGACCTGCGCGGGATCAGCGCCGGGGTGGGTCACGCCACGGCCGAGGCCTTCAAGCCGAAACTGAAGGCCGCTAGGCCTGAAAAGCCGGAGAAGCAGCCCCGGGCCGCCCGCCGCCGGCCGCTGGACAGCGTCATTCCCGACGCCGCCCCCTTCGAGGCCGACGAGGCGCCCGCCCCGCCCGTGGTTCCCGTGGCCTCCGGCTCCGAGCCCAAGGTGAAGGCGCCCAAGGCGCCGCCCCGGGAAAGCGCCCGGGAGCAGAAGGAAGCCCAGGCGACCTTCGAATTCGTCCAGCCCGGCGGCTTCCGCCTGCCCGAGCTGTCCATGCTGGCCAAGGCCCCCGCCCGGGCCGCGCAGTTCGACGAGGGCGCCCTGCGCCAGAACGCCCAGCTGCTGGAAAGCGTGCTCGCCGAATTCGGCGTCCGCGGCCAGGTGGACCAGATCCGACCCGGCCCCGTGGTCACCCTCTACGAACTGGTCCCGGCCGCCGGGGTGAAGTCGGCCCGCGTGGTGGCCCTGGCCGACGACATCGCCCGCTCCATGAGCGTCGCCGCCTGCCGCGTCTCGGTGGTGTCGGGCCGCAACGCCATCGGCATCGAGCTTCCCAACCAGCGGCGCGAGACGGTCTATCTGCGCGAACTGCTGGCCTCGCCGGAATATGAGCGGGGCGGCCAGGCCCTGCCGGTCGTTCTCGGCGAGACCATCGGCGGCGAGCCCTATGTGGCCGACCTGTCGAAGATGCCCCACCTGCTGATCGCCGGCACCACCGGCTCGGGCAAGTCGGTGGGCGTCAACGCCATGATTCTGTCGATCCTCTACCGGCTGCCGCCCGAGCAGTGCCGGCTGATCATGATCGACCCCAAGATGCTGGAGCTGTCGGTCTATGACGGCATCCCGCACCTGCTGGCCCCGGTGGTGACCGACCCGAAGAAGGCCATCGTCGCCCTGAAGTGGACCGTGCGCGAGATGGAGGACCGCTACCGGCGGATGTCCAAGATCGGCGTCCGCAACGTGGCCTCCTACAACGAGCGGGCCCGGGAAGCCGTGGCCCGGGGCGAACACTTCGAGCGCACGGTGCAGACCGGCTTCGACGACGCGGGCCGCCCGATCTTCGAGTCCGAGAAGATCGTGCCTGAGCCCATGCCATACCTCGTGGTGATCATCGACGAGGTGGCCGACCTGATGATGGTGGCCGGCAAGGACATCGAAGGCGCCGTTCAGCGGCTGGCCCAGATGGCCCGGGCCGCCGGCATCCACCTGATCATGGCCACCCAGCGGCCGTCGGTGGACGTCATCACCGGCACCATCAAGGCCAATTTCCCGACCCGGATCAGCTTCCAGGTCACGTCCAAGATCGACTCGCGCACCATCCTGGGCGAGCAGGGCGCCGAGCAGCTGCTGGGCCAGGGCGACATGCTCTACATGGCCGGCGGCGGCCGCATCACCCGCCTGCACGGCCCGTTCGTCTCGGACGGCGAGGTGGAGGCGGTGGCCAAGTTCCTGCGCGAACAGGGCGCGCCCAGCTATCTCGAGGAGGTCACGGCCGGCGGCGACGAGGAGGGCGACGAGGGCCCGAACCTCGGCTTCGGCGGCGACACGGGCGACGCCAACGACCTCTACGACCGGGCGGTGGCCATCGTCACCCGGGACGGCAAGGCGTCGACCAGCTACATCCAGCGCCGCCTGCAGATCGGCTACAACCGCGCCGCCTCGATCATGGAGCGCATGGAGCAGGAAGGCGTCGTCGGCCCGGCCAACCACGCCGGCAAGCGGGAGATCCTGGTCAGCGCCCCGCCATAGGTTCGCGACCCCTCCGGGCGCCGAGGGCCGCCTGCCCCGGCGCGGGCGGATCGCCTAGCGGCGCCGGCCGCCCGGCTTGTGGCCCTTGGTCATGGGATCGGGCTTTCGCGGCAGGGGCGCCTTCGGGTCGCGGCGGTACATCTCCTGGCTGGAGCCGAGGCCCATCCGTCCGGGGGTCTGTTCCACGAGGTTGCTTTCCCCCCGCTTCAGGCGACCGATGGCGTCCCGCAACAGGGCGGCGGTCTCGAAGTCGCCGGCCTGCGCCGCCTCGGCCATCCGCCGCTCCAGCTCCTCGATCGCGCCCATGGCCTCGGAACACCCTGTCATGGGAAGCGTTGCGGCAGCCTCCCTATTTGAGCCCTATTGCCGCCGCTTGCGCCCGATAGGAAGCCCGCGCATGGAGTTTCGCATGACGCTCGACCGCCGCAGCCTGAGCCTCGCGCTCGTCGCCAGCGCCTTCGCCGCCCCCGCCTTCGCGCAAGGGAGCGCGCCAAGGGGCGCGCAAGGGGCTCTGTCGCCCGCCGACCGGGCCCTGGTGGAGCGCGCGGCGACCTATCTCCAGGGCCTGACCGAGGCCAAGGCGCGGTTCGTCCAGACCGACGGCCGCGGCCGCTCGGTGACCGGCGACGTCTATCTGAAGCGGCCGGGCAAGGCGCGGTTCGACTACGACCCGCCCTCGGGCCTGCTGGTGGTCTCGGACGGGGGCGTGGTGTCGGTGCAGGACACCCGCCTGAAGACCTTCGACCGCTATCCGCTGTCGGCGACGCCGCTGGCCGTCTTCCTGGCCAAGAACATCCGCCTGGACCAGGGCGTGTCAGTGACCCGGGTGACCCGCCAGGCCGACGGCTTCTCGATCACCGCCCGGGACGGGACCAAGCGCACGGCGGGCCAGATCACCCTCACCTTCCGCGAGACGCCCCAGCTCACCCTCACGGGCTGGACCGTCACCGACGCCCAGAACCGCCAGACCCGGGTGCAGCTGCAGGACCTGCAGCGCGTCTCGGGCCTCGCCAGCTCGCTGTTCGTGTTGAAGGACCCGCGGCCCAAGAATGTCGGCCGCGGCAAGGTCTGAGTCGGGTGATTTGCCCGGCGAATGTGATTTCTGAATCACAGGCAAGCGATATCGCGGAAGCCCTTTGACTTTCTGTCGAACTGTTGCGATATTGCCACCACGTCGCTCGCGCAGGGTGTGCGGGCGTGTCCGTGCCGGAACTATCCCCTCCCGGCGGCGGCATGAGAGACCACTTTCAACGCCCGGGCGCCAGCCATCGCCCGGGCTTTTCTTTGCGCAAGTTCCCGAAACCGGCGCGACGCCCTAAATGAGCGCCATGCGCCTTCGCCTCTGCACCTGGAACGTCAACTCCGTCCGCCTGCGCGTCGAGCAGGTCGCCCGCTTCGTCCAGGAACAGGCGCCCGACGTCCTGGCGCTGCAGGAGATCAAGTGCCGCGAGGGCGACTTCCCTCTCAACGCCTTCAAGGAGATGGGCCTGCCCCATGTCCGGATCGCCGGCCAGAAGGGCTGGCACGGCGTGGCCATCGCCTCACGCCTGCCGATCGAGGACGCGCCCAGGCTGGACGTCTGCCGCGAGGGTCACGCCCGCTGCGTGGGCGCCAAGGTGGCCGGGGTCGAGATCCACAACTTCTACATCCCTGCCGGCGGCGACATCCCCGACCGGGCGGAGAACCCCAAGTTCGACCACAAGCTCGACTTCTACGAGAAGCTCACCGCCGAGCTGGCCAGGCGCGACCGCAAGGAGCCCATCGCCATCGTCGGCGACCTGAACGTGGCCCCGGGCGAGTTCGACGTCTGGAACCACAAGTACATGTCGAAGATCGTCAGCCACACGCCGGTGGAGGTGGAGGCCTTCGCGGCCCTGAAGGCCTCGCTCGACTTCATCGACCTGCCCCGGGAGACGATCCCCGAGCCGACCAAGATGGCCTCGTGGTGGAGCTATCGGGCGGCGGATTTCCGCAAGTCCAACCGCGGCCTGCGCCTGGACCATATCCTGGTGAGTCCGGGCCTGAAGGACGCCGCCTTCCGGCTCGGCGCGGCCGCCAGCCGGGTGCATGAAGACGTCCGGGCCTGGGAGCGCCCCAGCGACCACGCGCCGGTGACCGCCGACCTGGTGCTGTAGAGGCGACGGGCTGTAGAGGCGACCTTTCCGGAGGCCCTCGCGAACGGCCCGGGCCCTTCGGGCCTTGCGGGCCGTGTCCCCCCGTGGGGGACGATCAACCACCTCGGCTAGGGCGCGAGACGGTAGCCGCCGGCCTCGGTGAGCAGCAGGCGAGCGTTGGCCGGATCGGGCTCGATCTTCTGCCGCAGCCGGTAGACATGGGTCTCGAGGGTGTGGGTGGTGACCCCGGCGTTGTAGCCCCAGACCTCGGCCAGCAGCTCCTCCCGCGAGACGGCCTTGTCGCCGGCCCGGTAGAGGTACTTGAGGATGTTGGTTTCCTTCTCGGTTAGCCGGATCTTCTTCTGCTTCTCGTCGATCAGCAGCTTGGCGGCCGGGCGGAACTCGTAGGCGCCCAGGCGGAAGACCGCGCCCTCGGAATGCTCGTGGCTGCGCAGCTGGGCGCGGATGCGGGCCAGCAGCACGGCGAACTTGTAGGGCTTGGTGACATAGTCGTTGGCCCCCGCCTCCAGGCCCTGGACCGTGTCATCGTCGCCCGCGGCGGCGGTCAGCATGATCACCGGGGCGGCGACGCCGTTCTGGCGCATCTGCCGGCAGGCGCTGCGGCCGTCCATGTCGGGCAGATCCACATCGAGCAGCACGAGGTCGGGCTTGCACTCCGAGGCGAGACGGACGCCGTCACCGGCGGTCGGCGCCTCGACCGTCTCAAACCCCTCGGCCTGAAGCTGTTCGGCGATCGCCCCGCGAAGGTCCTGGTCGTCGTCGACGATGAGGAGGGTCTTGCGTTGAGCCATGGTTAGAACAAACACCATATGCAGGCTCCCGGGCAAAGGGTTTGCGTCTTGATCTTTACGGCGACCTCCGACGGATGGCTGGACCTGGGCGAGCGGAAGGTGCGCTGCGCCCTGGGCCCCGCAGGCGTGAAACCGGCCGCCGAGAAGCGGGAAGGCGACGGCGCCTCGCCGGCGGGAATCTGGCCCCTGCGGGAGGTCTGGTACCGGCCGGACAAGGGGCCGCCGCCCGCCAGCGCCCTGCGCGTCCACACCATGAGCGAGGACGACGGCTGGTGCGACGACCCGGCCGACCCCGCCTACAACCGGCATGTGAAGCTGCCCTACCCCGCCAGCGCCGAGCGGCTGTGGCGGGAGGATGACGTCTACGACATCGTGGTGGTGCTGGGGCACAATGACGACCCGCCGGTCCCGGGGCTGGGCTCGTGCATCTTCCTGCACCTGTGCCGGCCGGGCTATCCGCCCACGGAAGGCTGCGTGGCGGTGGAGCGGGCCGACCTCGAGGAACTCCTGACCCATGCCCAGCCGGGCGACGCGCTGGAGATCCGGCCCTGACGCCGTGGTGATCCGGCGGGGCCGGCGTCCTGCGAGACGACCCTAGGCGGCCCGGGCCCCGAACACCGCCGAGCCGACCCGGACGCTGGTGGCGCCGAAGCGGATGGCGGTCTCGAAGTCGTCGCTCATGCCCATGGAAAGCTTCTCGACGCCATTGCGGGCGGCGATCTTCGCCAGGAGGGCGAAGTGCGGCCCCGGCGGCTCGGCGGCCGGCGGGATGCACATCAGCCCCTCGATCGCGAAGCCGTAGTCCTTGCGGCAGGCGGCGATGAAGGCGTCGGCCTCGGCGGGGATCACCCCGGCCTTCTGCGGCTCCTCGCCGGTGTTCACCTGCACATAGAGGCGCGGGCTGCGGCCCTGCTTCTGCACCTGGTCGGCTAGGGCGCGGGCCAGCCGGTCACGGTCCAGGCTCTCGATCACGTCGAAGAAGGCCACCGCCTCCTTGGCCTTGTTGGACTGCAGGGGGCCGATCAGGTGGAGGGTCAGGCCCTCGGCCCGGCCGTCCCAGCGGCCCATGGCCTCCTGGACGCGGTTCTCGCCGAACACCCGCTGGCCGGCGGCGAGGACCGGCTCGACGGCCTCCCACGGCTGCTGCTTGGACACCGCCACGAGGGTGACCTCGGCCGGATCGCGGCCACAGGCTTGCGCGGCGCGGGCGATCCGGGCCACGACGTCGGAATAGGCAGGAGGCGCAGTCATTTCGGAGGCGTTCTGGACCCTGGAGCGGACGGCCCGGCTCTTACCGGCCCGCAGGCGGCTGCGGAAGGCCCTCCCCGCCCTGCTGTGCTTCACCGACCCGGCGCGGACGCCCGATCCCGTGGCCGCCGCGGCCCGGCTGCCTGCCGGGGCCGCCATCGTCTATCGCAGCTTCGGATCGGCCGCCGCCGAGGCCACGGCCCGGCGGTTGAAGGAGGTAGCGCGGGCCCGGGGCCTTGTCCTGCTGATCGGCCAGGACGCGGCCCTGGCGGCGCGGGTCGGCGCCGACGGCGTCCACCTGCCCGAGCGCCTGGCCCATCGGGCGGCGGCGCTGAAGCGCCGGCGTCCGGACTGGATCGTCACTGCGGCCGCCCATTCCCTCCCCGCGGCGCGGACGGCGGGGCCGGATGCGGTGGTGGTCTCGGCGGTGTTTCCCTCGCGCAGCGCCTCGGCGGGGACGCCCCTCGGTCCGTTGCGGCTGGCGGCGATGGTGCGGGCGTCCGGGCGTCCGGCCTACGCCCTTGGCGGGGTGAACGCGCAAACCGCCCGCCGCCTGCTGGGCGCGGGCGTGGTCGGACTGGCGGCCGTGGACGGCCTTAGAACTTGAAGCTGGATTCCAGCCGGACCTTCGGCGCGTCGGCCGGGCGGGCCTGGTTGGCGCGCGGGGTCAGCTCCTGCTCGCCCAGGGCCACCGAGCCGCCGACCCGCAGCGACGGGGTGATGCGGAAATAGGCGCCGGCCTGGACGTCGTTGAGGGTGGATTCCCGGGCCTCGGACTGGCGCACCCCGAGGGTGACGCCGAAACGCCCCTTGCTGGCGTCATAGACCTGCACCCGGCCCGCCTCGGGCGCCGCGGCGGCCGGTTCGGACTTCACGGAGAAGTCGATGCGCTTGCCCTTGTCGGCGGCGTGCGCCGCTCCACCCGTCGCGCCGAGCAGCGCGGCGGCGGCGAGGATCGCACTGATGCGGCCAACCGACATGACCAACATATAACCCCTAAGCCCCATCACCGCATCCCCAGGCCGCCCCCACGGCGAAGGTTTGCGATCTCGCGGCCGATTAGAGATGCCGCACCGGACAGGTCAACCGACTCTTAAGCGCTTGGCTCCCAACCATGTCAGATCGCCTAAAGCTGTGGCGCTGCCGCCACGCGATTCCTGTTTGGCGTCAGTCTCGGCGTTGTTATAGAGGGCGCGGCGCGGGGCGGCGCCGTGGCGTCCTTGCGCTGCGGAAAGATCATTGGAGACGGATGCATATGCCGTTTGTGCGCGTTGAGTGGAAGCGTGGTCTGATGTTCGGCGTGGCGGCCTTGGGCGCCCTCGCCCTGACCGCCTGCTCCAGCGGGCCGAAACTGCCCTTCACCGGCGGCGGCAAGTCCTCCCAGACCGCGCAGTCCCCGATTTCGGTGAACGGCTACCTGTGGCGGGCGAGCCTCGACACCCTGGCGTTCATGCCCCTGGCGTCGGCCGACCCCTACGGCGGCGTGATCATCACCGACTGGTACGTGAACCCGGAAACGCCGAACGAGCGCTTCAAGGCCACCGTCTACATCCTGGACTCGCGGCTGCGGGCCGACGGCCTGAACGTGTCGGTGTTCAAGCAGGTGCGCGACGCCGCCGGCAACTGGGTGGACGCCCAGGCCGCCGGCCAGACTGAGGCCGACCTCGAGAACGCCATTCTCTCGCGCGCCCGTCAGCTTCGGCTTTCGAACATCCGCGGCTGACGCCCGGCCGGTCGCACCCTTGGGGCGGCCACCGGCGAAGCGACCCGAAACGGGGCCTCGGCCCCGCGGCCTGAAGCGCGCTCCGGCCTTCGGGCCGCCTCCCCTATGGGGAGGAATGGTTGACCGGACGACCAACCTCAGTCCAAAGGCCCCTCATGGCCCGCTACAATCCCAAAGAAACCGAACCCAAGTGGCGTGAGCGCTGGACCGCCGCGCAGTCGTTCCGCGCCGAGATCGATCCGGACAAGCCGAAGTACTACGTGCTGGAGATGTTCCCGTACCCGTCGGGACGCCTGCACATGGGCCATGTGCGCAACTATGCGCTCGGCGACGTGATCGCGCGGTTCAAGCGGGCCCGCGGGTTCTCGGTGCTGCATCCCATGGGCTGGGACGCCTTCGGCCTGCCGGCCGAGAACGCGGCCATGGAGCGGGGCGTCGACCCCAAGGCCTGGACCTACGACAACATCGCGCGCATGCGCGCCGAGCTGAAGGAGCTCGGCCTGTCGATCGACTGGAGCCGGGAGTTCGCCACCTGCGACGCCGAATACTACGGCAAGCAGCAGGCCTGGTTCCTGGAGCTGTTCAAGCGCGGCCTCGTCTACCGCAAGGAAAGCGTCGTCAACTGGGACCCGGTGGACCAGACGGTCCTGGCCAACGAGCAGGTCGTGGACGGCAAGGGCTGGCGCTCGGGCGCGCCGGTCGAGAAGCGCAAGCTGGCCCAGTGGTTCCTGAAGATCACCCAGTACGCCGACCAGCTGGTGGACGACCTGGAGAAGCTGGATCGCTGGCCCGAGAAGGTCCGGACGATGCAGGAGAACTGGATCGGCCGCTCCAAGGGCTGCCGCCTGCACTTCCGCTTCGCCGGCGAGGCTCCCGAGACGTTTGCGGACGGAGTCGAGGTCTACACCACCCGGCCGGACACCCTGTTCGGCGCGAGCTTCGTGGGCGTGGCGCCCGACCATCCGCTGGCCGAGCTGGTCGCGGCGCGGGACCCCAAGGCCGCCGCCTTCATCGCCGAGGCCCGGAAGGGCGCGGTCTCCGAGGCCGAGATCGAGACCGCCGAGAAGATCGGCTACGACACCGGCCTGCGCGTGAAGCACCCGTTCGACCCGAACTGGGAGCTGCCGGTCTGGATCGCCAACTTCATCCTCATGGACTACGGCACGGGGGCGATCTTCGGCTGCCCGGCCCATGACCAGCGCGACCTGGATTTCGCCCGCAAGTACGGCCTGCCGGTGAAGCCGGTGGTGCTGCCCCCGGGCGGGGATCCGGCCACCTTCCACGTGGGCGACGAGGCCTATGTGGGCCCCGGCGCGATCTACAATTCCGACTTCCTGAACGGCCTAGAGGTGGAGGCCGCCAAGGCCGCGGCCATCGACCGCATCGAGTCCCTGGGCGCTGGCCAGGGCGCGACGGTCTACCGCCTGCGCGACTGGGGCGTCTCGCGCCAGCGCGCCTGGGGCTGCCCGATCCCGGTGGTGCATTGCGAAAAGTGCGGCGTGGTCGGCGTGCCGAAGGAGCAACTGCCGGTCACCCACCCCGCTGACATCGAGTTCGGCAAGTCGGGCAACGCCCTCGAGCGCCATCCGACGTGGAAGCACACCACCTGCCCCGGCTGCGGCGGCCCGGCCACCCGCGAGACCGACACGCTGGACACCTTCGTGGACAGCTCCTGGTATTTCGCCCGCTTCGCCAATCCGGACGCCCAGGAGCCCATCGACACGGCGGCGGCCGACTACTGGCTGCCGGTGGATCAGTACATCGGCGGCATCGAGCACGCGGTGCTGCACCTGCTCTACGCCCGCTTCATCACCAAGGCCCTGGCCGACGAAGGCCTGCTGAACGTGCGCGAGCCCTTCGCCGGCCTGTTCACCCAAGGGATGGTCACCCATGAGACCTACCGCCGGCAGAACGGCGAATGGGTCGAGCCAGGCGCCGTCGAGGTGGTGGTCGAGGGCAAGAGCCGCCGCGCCAGCCTGATCGACGGCGGCGAGCCGGTGATCATCGGCGACGTCGAGAAGATGTCGAAGTCCAAGAAGAACACGGTGGCGCCGGAAGAGATCTTCCAGGTGTACGGCGTCGACGCCGCCCGTCTCTTCGTGCTCTCCGACAGCCCGCCCGAACGGGACTTCCAGTGGTCGTCCGCCGGCGTCCAGGGCGCCTGGCGCTTCGTCAACCGGGTGTGGGACGAGTTCGACGCCCACCCGGCCGGCGGGATCGATTGGAAGGATCCGCTGAAGGACGAGACCGACGCCGCCCGCGAGCTGCGCCGCCAGACCCACCGCACCATCAAGGCGGTGACCGAGGCCATCGAGGCGTTCCGGTTCAATTCGGGCATCGCCCGGCTGTACGAGTTCCTCAACGTCCTGAAGGCGACGCCGGTGATCGACGGCGATCCGGTGCTGCTGGCCGCCCGCCACGAGGCCCTGCAGGCCTTCGCCCGGCTGATTGCGCCCTTCACCCCGCACCTGGCCGAGGAATGCTGGGCGCACATCGGCGGCGAGGGCATGGTCGTGGAGGCCCCCTGGCCCGAGTACGACCCGGCCCTGACCGAGGATGCGGTGAAGATCCTGCCGGTGCAGGTGAACGGCAAGCGCCGCGGCGAGATCACCGCCCCGGCCGGCGCCGAGCCGGCCGAGGTGGAGAAGATCGTCCTCGCCGATCCCGAGATCACCGCCCGCCTGGAGGGCCTGACGATCCGCAAGATCATTGTGGTCAAGGACCGGATCGTGAATATCGTGGCGGCATGACGAAGGCTGCGCTCCTCGCCCTCACCGTCGCCGGCCTGGCCCTCTCGGGCTGCGCCGGGTTTCAGCCGCTGTACGGTGAGGCGGGGGTGACCTCGAACCTGGCCGGGATCGAGGTCGAGGCGCCGGACGGTCGCACCGGCTTCCTGATCGGCCAGCACCTGGACGACGCCCTCGGCCGCAACCGGGGCGCGCCGACCACCTACACCATGCAGCTGTCGGTGGGCGAAGCCCGCTACCCCCGGGGCGTGCGCATCGACAATGTGGCGACCCGCTACGAATACGTCCTGACCGCCGACTATGTCCTGGTCTCGCGGGCCTCGGGCGCGGTGGCCAAGCGCGGCCGGGTGCGGGTGGAGCTGACCTACGACTCCGCCGATCAGCCCTACGCCTCGATCTCGGCCCAGCAGGACGCCCAGGACCGGGCCGCCGAGGAGGCCGCCCGCCGCATCGAGCTGGAACTGGCCGTGTGGCTCGCCAACGGGGCGCCGCCGCCCGGGGCGGGCCGCAGCCGCGCGGCAAGCTGACCGCATGATCCTCAGCCGCCGACCCGACATCGAGCGGTTCCTCGGCAAGCCCGATCCGGCCATCCGCGCGGCGCTCATCTACGGCCGCGATATCGGCGTGGTGCGCGACCGGGGCCACGCCCTGGCCGCCAGGATCGTCCCCAATCCCGACGATCCCTTCGACGTGGCGATCCTCACCGAGGGCGACGTCGCCGACGATCCGCCGCGGCTGGAGGGCGAGCTCGCCGCCCAGTCGCTCATGGGTGGACGCCGCCTGGTGCGCCTGCGCCTCTCCAATGAGAAACCCGCCGTGGACAAGGCGGTGGCCGAGGCGCTGGAGCGTCACGCGGCCGGAGAGCTGAACCCCGACGCCTTCTTCCTGATCGAGGCGGGCAACCTCGAGCGCAGTTCGGCCCTGCGCAAGGCCGGGGAAAAGGCGAACGCCTGCGCCACCATCCCCTGCTACGAGGACGAGCCCGGCGACGTGGCCCGGCTGGTGCGCGACACCCTAGCCCGGGACCAGGTGTCGCTCAGCGCCGAGGCCCTGCAGATGTTCGTCCAGCGCCTGCCCAAGGAGCGCGGGGTCGCCAAGGCCGAGATCGAGCGCCTGGCCCTCTACCTCGGCCCCGGCAGCGGGACCGTGGCCACCCCCGCCGACCTGGAGCCGTTCCTGGGCGTGGAGCCCGAGGCCAGCCTGTTCGACGCCGCCGCCGACGCCTTCGGCGGTCGCCTCGCCGAGGCCCAGGCCGGCCTCCGCCGGGCGGCGCAGGAGGGCGAGAGCGGCCCCGCCGCCGTGCGGGCCATCGGCATGCACCTGGCGAAGCTTCGCCGCACCCTGACCCTGGCCAAGGCCGGCGCCGGCCTGCAGGAGGCCGCCAAGGCCTCAGGGGTGTTCTGGAAGCAGGAGCGGGAGTTCCTGCGCCAGGCGCGGACCTGGAGCCTGGAGGAGCTCGACCGCATCCAGCCCGAGGTGCTGGCGGCGGACAAGGCCTGCAAGACCGCCGGCTCCCCTGATCGCCTGATCGCCGAGCGCCTGGCCCTCACCATCGCCGGCCGGGCCCGGCGACTGGGGCTTTAGAGGAAAACAGAGGCTCCCCCTCCGGGGGAGCTGTCGCGAAGCGACTGAGGGGCCTGCCTGAGGCCGCGGACGGGGCCCCCTCCGGCCCTTCGGGCCGCCGCCCCCAGAGGGGGGCTCCGCGCCGCCTTGCTCAGCGGCGGGTCAGGCGCCGGCAGATTTCGTCCAGCTGTTCGAGGTTGGCGTAGCGGATCTTCAGCTCGCCCACGCCGCCGCGGTCGGCGATGTCCACCGCCATGCCGAGGGCGTCCTCCAGATCGGCCTCCAGGGCGGCGGTGTCGGCGTCCTTGGCGCGCTTCGGGCCGCTGGCCTTCCTGGCGCCCTCCCCGCCCCCGCCGGCGGCCGGCTTGGCCAGGGCTTCGGCGTCGCGGACCGACAGGCCCTTCTCGATGATCTGCTCGGCCAGGCCCTCGGGGTCCGCGGCGGTGAGCAGCGCCCGGGCGTGACCCGCCGTGAGCTGGCCGGTGACAACATACTCCTGCACCCGCTCGGGCAGCTGCAGCAGACGCATGGTGTTGGCCACATGGCTGCGGCTCTTGCCCACACGCTCGGCGGCCTGTTCCTGGGTGTAACCCATCCGGCCCATCAGGGCCTGATAGGCCCTAGCCTCTTCCATGGCGTTGAGGTCGGCGCGCTGGACGTTCTCGACCACCGCGATCTCGAACGAGAGGTTGTCGTCGACGTTGCGGACCAGGGCCGGAATGGCGTGCAGGCCGGCGCGCTGGCTGGCCCGCCAGCGGCGTTCCCCGGCCACGATCTCGAATTCGCCGGGGGTCTTCGGCGACGGCCGCACCAGGATCGGCTGCAGCACGCCGCGCTCGCGGATCGAGGCTTCCAGCTCGGCGATCTCGGCGTCCGAGAAATGCTGCCGCGGCTGGTCGATGTTGCGGTGGATCAGCTCGATGGGGATTTCACGCACCCCGGCCTGAGGATCGGCCGCATGCTCGATCTCCTCGGCCTCGCCCAGCAGGGCCGACAGGCCCCGGCCCAGTCCACGCTTCTCCGCCATAACCTCAAATCACCTCTGCCGCGACACGCTTGCGGCGTTCACGCTCGCGCAGCACCACTTCGCGGGCGAGCTTCAGATAGGCTTGGCTGCCGGTGCACTTCAGGTCGTAGACCAACACCGGCTTGCCGAACGACGGCGCCTCGGAGACCCGCACGTTGCGGGGGATCACCGTCTGGTAGACCGTGTCGCCGAAGTGGGCGCGGACATCGCCCGCCACCTGCTCCGACAGCGAATTGCGGCGGTCGTACATGGTCAGGATGACGCCCTGGATTTCCAGCGCCGGATTCAGGCTGCCGCGCACCAGGTCGACGGTGCGCATGAGCTGGGTCAGGCCCTCCAGGGCGAAGAACTCGCACTGCAGCGGCACCAGCACCGCATCGGCTGCGGCCATGGCGTTCACCGTCAAGAGATTCAGCGACGGCGGGCAGTCGATCAGCACATAGGTATAGGCGCCGCTCTCCCGGAGCGGGCTCAGGGCGTCGCGCAGCTTGAACGAGCGGCGGGCCTGCTGGCCCAGCTCCAGCTCGACGCCCGACAGGTCGGGATCGGCGGGCACCAGATCGAGACCCGGGACCGCGGTCTTGACCACCGCATCGGACACCGGCCGCTCGCCCATCAGCACGTCATAGAGGGTGTGCTTGCGCTGGGCCCGGCCGACCCCGAGGCCGGTGGAGGCGTTGCCCTGCGGGTCGCTGTCGATCAGCAGCACCTTCTCGCCCACCGCGGCCAGGGCGGTGCCGAGATTGATGGCGGTGGTGGTCTTACCCACGCCGCCCTTCTGGTTGGCGACCACCAGGATGCGGAGCGCCCGGTCAGACTTTTCGGCCACGGCCCCGCTCCCTTCCCAGGCTCTTCACTCGCACGATGCGGCCCCGCTCGTCACTCTTCGACGGTATGACATCCGCCTCGAATTCCCAAGATCTAGCGGCTTCGCTCATTTCAGCCGCTACATCTTGTCCCTTCAGGAACAGCCCCGTCGCGCCTGACTTCAGGTAGGGCCGGGCATACCCCAACAGGCGGACGAGCGGTGCACAAGCCCGTGCGGTGACAATGTCCACAGCCAAGTCGAGGTTTTCCGCCCTCTCATTGTGCACCGTGGCCGGCAGGTCGAGCTCGGCCACGATCTGGGAGAGGAAGCGGCAGCGCTTGGCCATGCTCTCCACCAGATGGACGTGAAAGCCATCGCGCCCCTTGCCGAGGATGGCGAGCACCAGGCCCGGGAAGCCAGCGCCAGCCCCGAGATCAGCCCAGACGAGGGCCTCCGGGGCGAACTTCAGCAGCTGGGCCGAGTCCCAGGCGTGGCGGTTCCAGAAGTCCGGGATGGTCTTGGGCCCGACGAGGTTCATCACCTCATTGCCCTCGGCCAGGCGATCCAGAAACCGGCTCAGGTCGGCGACCCGGGCCTCGGTGGCGTTCGCGGCGGCGGCGAACGAGGCGGCGTCCGTGACGATCATGGAGGTCAGGCCGCGCGACGGCGGACGTGGGCCAGGAGCGCGGTGAGCGCTCCGGGGGTCACGCCCTCGATCCGGGCGGCCTGGCCGAGGGTGAGCGGCCGGACGGCGGCCAGCTTTTCGCGCACCTCGTTAGAGAGGCCCCCGATGGCGGCGTAGTCCAGGTCGGCCGGAAGGCGCAGATCCTCGTCGCGGCGGAACGCCTCGGCGTCGGCGGCCTGGCGGTCCAGATAGCCGGCATAGGCCGCGTCGATCTCCACCTGCTCGCGGACCGCCGCGGGCCACTCGCCGATCTGCGGCCAGATGCGGGCGAGGTCGTCGAAGCCGATGGTGGGATAGGCAAGCAGCTGTAGCAGGTCGCGGCGCTGGCCATCGGCCTTCACCGGCAGGCCGGCCTTCTGGGCCTCGGCGGGCGTCAGGCTGAGCTGCCGCGCCAAGACCCGGGCGTCGGACAAGGCCTTCTGTTTCACGTGAAACACGCCGGCCCGGCGCGAGCCGACGACGCCCAGCTCGACCCCCTTGCCCGTCAGCCGCTGGTCGGCGTTGTCGGCGCGCAAGGTCAGCCGGAATTCGGCGCGGCTGGTGAACATGCGATAGGGTTCGGTGACGCCGCGGGTCACGAGGTCGTCAATCAGGACGCCGATATAGGCCTCGTCGCGGGCGAACCGGGCGGGCTCGGCGCCCGAGGCCGCGCGGGCCGCGTTAAGGCCGGCCACCAGGCCCTGCGCCCCCGCCTCCTCATAGCCGGTGGTGCCGTTGATCTGGCCGGCGAGATACAGGCCGGGGAGCCGCTTCACTTCCAGCGTCGGGTAGAGCTCCCGCGGATCGACGTAGTCGTATTCGATGGCATAGCCGTGGCGCTTGACCACCACGTTCTCGAGACCGGGGATGGTGCGCAGGAAGAGGTCCTGGGTCTCGGTGGAGACCGAGGTGGAGATGCCGTTGGGATAGACCGTGGTGTCGTCCAGGCCCTCGGGCTCAAGGAAAATCTGGTGGCTGGTCTTGTCCCGGAAGCGCACCACCTTGTCCTCGATGGAAGGGCAGTAGCGCGGGCCGCGCCCCGACACCCGGCCGCCATAGACGGCGCTCTCTTCCAGGCGCTCGGCGATGATCCGGTGGGTTTCTTCCGTGGTGTAGGTGATGCCGCACTGGATCTGCGGCACGGTGATCCGGTCGGTGAGGAACGAGAACGGGATCGGCTCGTCGTCGGCCGACTGCATCTCCAGCCGATCCCAGGCGATGGTCGATCCGTCCAGGCGCGCGGGAGTGCCGGTCTTCAGCCGCCCCATGGCGAGGCCGAGGGCATAGAGGCGATCGGACAGGCCGATGGCCGGCGCATCGCCGATGCGGCCGGCGGGAATGCGGGTTTCGCCCTGGTGGATCACGCCCTTGAGGAAGGTGCCTGTGGTCAGCACCACCCGGCCGGCGCGGTAGATTTCGCCCCCGGCGCCGGCGACGCCAGCGACCTGACCGTCCTCCACAAGCAGATCCTCCACCGCCTCGGCCTTGATAGTCAGGTTCGGGGTGGCCGCGAGTTCGGCCTGCATGGCCTCGCGATAGAGCTTGCGATCGATCTGAGAGCGCGGCCCGCGCACGGCGGCGCCCTTGGACCTGTTCAGCATCCGGAACTGGATGCCCGAGACGTCGGCCATGCGGCCCATGAGGCCGTCCAGGGCGTCGATCTCGCGGACGAGATGCCCCTTCCCCAGGCCGCCGATGGCCGGGTTGCAGCTCATCTCGCCGATCGTCTCGATCTTGTGGGTGAGCAGCAGGGTGCGCGCACCGAAGCGGGCGGAAGCGGCGGCCGCTTCGCAGCCCGCGTGGCCGCCGCCGATGACAATCACGTCCCAGGTCGTCATGAGGCGGCTCATATAGTCCATGGCGGCCGCGGTTTCACGTGAAACGTCGTCGCGACGGGGCCGCTGTTTCACGTGAAACAGCGCCTCACTTGCCGATGCAGAAGGTTGAGAAGATCCGGCCCAGCACCGCCTCGGGATCGATGCGGCCCGTGATCCGGTCGAGAGCCCGGGCCGCAAGGCGCACGTCCTCGGCGGCGAGCTCGAGGGCTTCATCGTGCGAGAGCGCGTGGCGCAGCCGTTCCGCCGCCGCCTCCAGAAGCTCCTTGTGTCGAAGGCGCGTAGCGGCCGGCGGCTCCGCCCCGCCCAGGGCTTCCACCACCCGCTCGGTCAGCAGCTGGCGGATCCAGGCCACATCGCTTGGCCCCCTGGCGGTCACCTCGGCGGAGGGGATGCCCATCCGCCGGCAGACCTCCGCCGCCCAGGCGCCGGCGGCGCCCACAGGCTGGTCGCGCTTGGTGATCAGGCAGATGTCGCCATCCCCCACTTCGTCCGGCAGGCCCGGCAGGCCATCGGCGGAGCCATCCACCAGCCACAGGCGAAGGTCCGCGGCCTCGGCCCAGGCCCGGGCCCGGCGCACGCCCTCGGCCTCGATTTCCTCCGCGGTCTCGCGCAGGCCGGCCGTGTCGGCCAGCAGAGCCTTGTACCCCCCCAGCACCAGCGGAACCTCGATGACGTCGCGGGTGGTGCCGGCGTGGGGGGTGACGATGGCGGCCTCACGCTCCACCAGGGCGTTGAGCAGGGTGCTCTTGCCGGCATTGGGCGCTCCGACCAGGGCGATCCGGTATCCCTCGCGCACCCGCTCGCCGCGGGACACGTCCCCAACGGCGGCCTCGATCTCCCCGATCAGACCCTGCAGCACCGGCCGGGCGCGGGCGGCCACATCGGCGGGGACCTCCTCGTCCGGGAAATCCACCGCCGCCTCGAACATCGCCAGGGCTTCGGTCAGGGCGTCGGACCAGCGGGCCTGCACCCTGGACAGTCGGCCGCCCAGCTGTTCCAGCGCCTGGCGCCGTTGCGCCTCGGTCTCGGCGTCGATCAGGTCGGCGACCCCCTCGGCCTGAGCGAGATCCAGCTTGCCGTTTTCGAAGGCGCGGCGGGTGAACTCCCCAGGCTCGGCGAGCCGCAAGCCGAGGTCCGACAGGGCCTGCACCAGGGCGCCCACCACCGCCGTCCCGCCATGGACATGAAACTCGGCGGCGTCCTCGCCGGTGTAGCTGGCCGGGCCCTCGAAGAAGAGCACCAGGGCTTCGTCGAGGTAGCGGCCTGCCCCGTCCCGAAGGCGGCGCACGGCGGCGAGCCTCGGAGGCGGGACGGCGCCGGCCAGGGCCGCCACCGCGCGCCGGGCGTCCGGCCCGGACACCCGCACCACCGCCACCGCCGCGCGCCCCGCCGCCGTGGCGGGGGCGAAGATGGTGTCGCTCATTCCTTGGGCGCGGCCCCGCCGAGGCCCGCTTCCATCATCTTGCGGAATTGCTCCTGGGCGCCCACGCCGAAGTTCATCCAGTTCTTCAGGAAGTCCTCGGGCGACAGGAGGGCGATATTGGCGTCGATCCGCTTGCCCATCTCCTGCACAAGATGCTCGTTCAGGCCGCTCACGTCGGGCAGGCCGAGGAACCGGCGCGCCTCCTCCGGCGTGCAGTCCACCTCGATGGTCATCTTCATGGCGTCGTGCCCTCGTACTGGAGGTTCCATATGGCCGCGAGGGGCCGCGTCGCGCTAGTACCCTTCGCCGATAGGCTTTGCATACGGGAGAGAAGACATGGGCGAACGCACCACCATCACCACGGCCGACGGCGAGTTCAGCGCCTATGTGGCCCGCCCCGCGGCGCAGAAGGCTCCCGCCGTCGTGGTGATCCAGGAGATCTTCGGGGTGAACAAGGTGATGCGCGACATCGCCGACGACCTCGCCGCCCAGGGCTACCTGGCCATCTGCCCCGACCTCTTCTGGCGGATCGAGCCGGGCGTCGACATCACCGACCAGTCCGAGGCCGAGTGGAAGAAGGCCTTCGAGCTGTTCAACGCCTTTGACGTGGACCAGGGCGTGAAGGACATCGCCGCCACCCTCAAGGCCATCCGCGCCGATGCGCAGTGCAACGGCAAGGCCGGCGCCGTGGGCTATTGCCTGGGCGGCCTCCTGGCCTTCCTCACCGCCACCCGCACCGACGCGGACGGCTCGGTCGCCTACTACGGCGTGGGCATCGAGAACCGCGTGGGCGAGGCCGAGAAGCTGACCCGGCCGCTGCTGATGCATGTGGCCGAGAAGGATCAGTTCGTCCCCAAGGAGGCTCAGGCCATCATTCTCCAGGCCCTGGCCCACCATCCGCAGGTCGAGCTGCACACCTACGCCGACCGCGACCACGCCTTCGCCCGCAAGGGCGGCGAGCACTATCACGAGGCCGACGCCAAGCTCGCCAACGAGCGCACCGCGGCCTTCTTCAAGAAGGTCCTCGGCTAATGCGGGCCATCCAGTTCAGCCGCACCGGCGGCCCCGACGTGCTCGAGCTGGTGGAGGTCGACACCCCCTCCCCGGCCCCGGGCCAGGTGCTGATCCGCCACGAAGCCATCGGCATCAACTTCATCGACACCTACCACCGCAGCGGCCTCTACCCCGTGAAGCTGCCGACCACCCTCGGGGGCGAAGCTGCGGGCGTGGTCGAGGCGGTGAGCGAAGGCGTCACCCGCTTCAAGGCCGGCGACCGGGTGGCCTATGCCGGCGGCTTCGGCGGCTATGCGGAGGCCAACGTCATGGCCGCCGACCGGGTTGTTCGGGTTCCCGACGGCGTGGATGCGCGCACCGCCGCGGCCGCCCTGCTCAAAGGCATGACGGTCGAGGCCTTCATCCGCCGCTGCTATCCCGTGCAGGCCGGCCAGACGGTGCTGGTCCACGCCGCCGCCGGCGGGGTTGGCCAGATCATGGTCCAGTGGCTGAAGGCCATCGGCGCGGAGGTGATCGCCACCGTCGGCTCCGAGGCCAAGGCCGCCCGAGCCCGCGACCTGGGCGCCGACCACGTCATCCTCTACCGGGAGCAGGACGTGGCCGCCGAGGTCCGGCGGATCACCGGCGGCAAGGGCGTGCCGGTGGCCTATGACTCGGTGGGCAAGGACACCTACGAGGCGACGCTCGGCAGCCTTTCGCGCCGGGGCTGGTTCGTCTCGTTCGGCAACGCCTCGGGCCCGGCGCCGGCGGTGGAGCCCCTTCGTCTCCTGCGGGGCGGCAGCCTGGTGTTCACCCGCCCCACCCTCTTCGACTTCGTCGCCACCACCGAGGAACTGGACGCCAGCGCCGCGGCGCTGTTCGACATGATCGCGTCCGGCAAGGTGAAGGTGGAGATCGGCCAGACCTTCCCGCTGGCCGACGCCGCCAAGGCCCATGAGGCCCTGGAGTCGCGGGCTACGGTCGGCGCGAGCCTGCTGATCCCCTGAGCCCACTGGGACGGCCGGCGGTTAGGAAACCTCATTTCCGACCGCCGGCCGGTCTCCGGCCTGGCTTGCACGCCGCGTTTCACGTGAAACAGAGGCCGCGCTGTGGCGCAGGGCGACGCACGACCCCTCGATCGCGGCCGCCAAATTCGCCACAGAGCCAATTTTCCAAAGCGAAGGGGCTCCGGTTTCCCGAAGCCCCTGAAATCGCTGAACTTTTCTGATCGCCGTGATCAGGTGTTCATGGACTGGAAGAACTCCTCGTTGTTCTTCGACTGCCGCAGCTTGTCGAGCAGGAACTCGATGGCGTCCTGAGCGCCCATGGGATTGAGGATGCGCCGCAGGATGTAGGTCTTCTGGAGGTGCTCCTTCGGCGTGATCAGCTCCTCCTTCCGGGTGCCGGACTTCAGCACGTCGATGGCCGGATAGATCCGCTTGTCGGCCACCTTCCGGTCGAGAACGATTTCCGAGTTACCGGTGCCCTTGAACTCTTCGAAGATGACTTCGTCCATGCGGCTGCCGGTGTCGATCAGGGCGGTGGCGATGATCGTCAGCGAGCCGCCCTCCTCGATGTTCCGCGCCGCGCCGAAGAAGCGCTTCGGCCGCTGCAGGGCGTTGGCGTCGACACCGCCGGTGAGCACCTTGCCCGAGGACGGCACCACGGTGTTGTAGGCGCGGCCCAGGCGGGTGACCGAGTCCAGCAGGATGACGACGTCGCGCTTGTGCTCGACCAGGCGCTTGGCCTTCTCGATGACCATCTCGGCCACCTGCACGTGGCGCGTCGCCGGCTCGTCGAAGGTCGAGGAGATCACCTCGCCCTTCACCGTGCGTTGCATGTCGGTGACTTCTTCCGGGCGCTCGTCGATCAGCAGGACGATCAGATAGCACTCGGGATGGTTGGTCTCGATGGACTTGGCGATGTTCTGCAGCATCACCGTCTTGCCGACCCGCGGCGGGGCGGTGATCAGGCACCGCTGGCCCTTGCCGAGCGGGGCGACGATGTCGATGACCCGGCCCGAACGATCCTTCAGGGTGGGATCGTCGATCTCCATCTTCAGCCGCTCGTCGGGGTAGAGCGGCGTCAGGTTGTCGAACAGCACCTTGTGCCGCACGTTTTCCGGCGGCTCGAAGTTGATCTGGTTGACGCTGACCAGGGCGAAGTAGCGTTCGCCCTCGCGCGGCGCGCGGACCGCGCCCACCACCGAGTCGCCGGTGCGCAGGCCGAACTTCCGGATCTGCGAGGGGCTCACATAGATGTCGTCCGGGCCCGGCAGGTAGTTGGCTTCGGGCGAGCGTAGGAAACCGAAGCCGTCCTGCACCACCTCGAGCGTGCCCGAGCCCGAGATCTCCACGCCTTCCTCGGCGAGGGTCTTCAGGATCGCGAACATCATGTCCTGCTTGCGCATGGAGTTCGCGTTCTCGACCTCAAGCTTCTCGGCAAACGCCAGGAGGTCGGCGGGCGACTTGTCCTTCAGTTCCTGAAGGCTCATCTGCGACAGCCCCATGGCGGCGATGGCCTTGGCGGCCTCGCTGGGTTCGTCGTCGGCCTCGGCCTCGTGGGCGGCGGCGTCTTCCGCCGAAGCCTCGGGCGCACCGGCGAGAAGCTCCGCAGCGCCGACGTCCACGGCCTCGGTTTCCGGGACCTCGGTCTCGGGGGTGTCTTGGGTTTCGTCTTGCATGTTGAATCCGCTCGGGATTTCGGCCGCGCCGGACAGGGTCCGGGCGGTCTGTGGAAGATGGTCAGGTCCTTGGCGGAGCCTGGATGTCGGTTCGGGGTCCGGTCCGGGGCGCGCTGTCGAAGCCTGCGTCCAGGGCCGGTGAAAAGGCGGGGCGCGCCGCTCGCCGCGACGCGTGGAGCGAGCAGGACCACATCAGGGGTGACGGGTCAAGCGGCGCCGGCCCCACGCTCTGGCCGGCGCCTTCCAGATGGGGTCAGCGGGCGCCGAATTCCAGGACCACGGCCAGGACGGCGATGACCGCCAGCAGGAACGGGATCTCATTGGTGGCCCGCCAGAACTTCGAGCTTTTCGAGCGGTCGCCGGCGGCCAGACGCCTGCGCGCCTTGGAGAGGAAGCCGTGATAGCCGGACAGGGCGATCACCGCCGCCAGCTTCACCAGCACCCAGGGCTGGGCCAGGAAGCCCCAGCCGCGGCCGGCCGCATGGACGTGGAAGAAGATCAACGCCAGCCCGAGGAGCCAGGTGACGGCCATGGCCGGGTTGATGATGATCCGCAGCAGCCGCGCTTCCCAGACCTGGAAGTGGGCGTCGAAGGGGCTGCCCGGCGGGGCCGTCTCGGTGTGATAGGCGTAGAGCCGCGGCAGGTACATCATGCCGGACATCCAGGCGATCACCGCGATGATGTGCAGCGCGCGCAGCAGGTTGTACCAGTCCATCAGGCCGCGTTCCCCTGAAGCTTCCTATCCCGGCAGGCGCACTTGCCATGTTCCGCCGGGCACCGCCAGGGGCCATAGGGAGCCGTCTCAACCCCCGCGGTCTCCACCGCCTCGGCCAGGGTGGCGATGAGACCCTCGGCCACCGTCGGCGTCGGCGCCCGAAGATAGGTCCCGATCCCCAGTTCCCGCGCCAGCTGCGCATATTCATGGTCGAGCTCGACCAGGGTCTCCACGTGCTCGGAGACGAAGGCGATAGGACAGATGAGCAGGCCCTTGCCGTCGGCCGCCGCCCGGCGGACCTCGTCGTCCGTGGACGGCTGGAGCCATTTCAGCGGTCCGACCCGGCTCTGGTAGCAGACCTTCCAGTCAGCCAGTTCCGGCAGCCTGGCCGCCACCCGGCGCGCGGTGGCCTCGACCTGCGCCTCGTAGGGATCGCCAGCGTCCACGACCTTCTGCGGCAGGCCGTGGGCCGAGAACAGCAGGCGGATGTTCCCCGGGCGGCCCGCCGCCTCCCAGGTCTGGCGGATCATGCCGGCATAGGCGTCAGCCAGGCCCGGCGCCTCGGGATAGCAGCAGACGATGCGCGTGCGGCCAGGCCCCCTGTAAACCCTGGCCCAATCCCTGAGCGACGAGGCGGTGGTGGTGGTGGAGAACTGCGGATAGAGCGGCAGCAGGACAATCTCGTCGGGCGCGAAGGCCGCCACCTGCCGCGCCGCCTCGTCGGCCCGCGGCTTCCAGTAGCGCATGGAGATGAAGACCCGTGTCTCGACCGCCGGCGTCCGGCGCGCGAGTTCGGCTTCCAGAGCCCGGGCCTGTTTCTCGGTCTCGGGCAGCAGGGGCGAGCCGCCGCCCATGATGGCGTAGTTGGCCTGGGCGAACTTCTCCCGCCGCGAGGCGATCAGGGCCGCCAGCGGATAGCGCACGATGGCCGGGACCTGCATGATCGCGGGATCCCGGAACAGGTTGAACAGGAACGGCTTGACCGCCGCCTGGCCATCCGGCCCGCCCAGATTGAAGAGGACGGCGGCGCGCTTCATGGCCTGATCCTGCCTGCCCGCATCGTCCTCACCTGCCGGTCACGCGGGCGACCACCCTGGCGATGTTCTCGATCGGCGTGTCGGGGATGACCCCGTGGCCGAGGTTGAAGATCCAGGGCCCATCGCCCCACTGGGCCAGGAGCTGTTCAACCCGGGCGTCCAGGGCGGGACCGCCCTGGCGGAGCAGCAGATTGTCCAGGGCGCCCTGGATGCACCGGCCCTGGGCCTGCAGGCGCCGGCCAAGGGCCGCGGTGGCCTGGGTGTCGAGGGCGATCCCCTCCACCGGACAGCCTTCCGCATAGATCTCGACCTGGGCGCCGGCCCCGCGGGGGAAGCCGATAATGGGGGCGGTGACCCCGGCGGCGCGCACCTTCTCCACGATGGCCGCGTGCGGCCGAACCACGATGCGCTCGAAGACGTCCTCCGACAGACCCTCGGCCCAGCTCTCGAACAGCTTCAGGGCCTGGGCGCCGGCCCTGGCCTGCATGACCAGATAGCGGGCGGTGGCCTCGACCAGCACGTCCAGCAGGGCGTCCAGCTCGTCGGGATGGGCGTAGGCATAGGCCCGAGCCGCCTCACGCTCCGAACCGCGACCTTCCAGCATGTAGGTGGCCACCGTCCAGGGCGCCCCGGCGAAGCCGATGAGGGCCCGGTCCGGCTCAAGCTCGGCCCGTACCCGCGCCAGCGTCTCGCCCACGGCGGCGAGGCGTCCGGTGGAGGCCTCGATCTGGTCGCGCAGGGCCTCGATGGGCGGCAGGGGATCAAGCCGCGGCCCCTCACCCGCCTCGAACCCGACCTTTTGGCCGAGGGCCAGGGGGATCAGCAGGATGTCGGCGAAGACGATGGCCGCATCCATCGGGAAGCGCCGCATGGGCTGCAGCGTCGCCTCGGCCGCCATCTCGGGATGCAGGCAGAACGAGATGAAGTCCGGCGCCTTGGCGCGAAGCTCGCGGTACTCGGGAAGCGAACGCCCCGCCTGCCGCATGAACCAGATGGGGGGCCGTTCCTGGGCCTCGCCAGCGAGGGCCCTCAGGAGCTTCGGGGTAGGATCGCTCATCCCGAGCCTTAAAGCGCGCCCGCCCGTCCGGCTCAAGCCCGGCCCGGACAGCCGTCCCTCTCTTCAATCCAAAAGAGTCTTGAAAGGGATGAGGAAGAAGGGATTGGGCCTGTCGAGGACGTGGATAATTGGGTCAGCCCACCATCGGCGCCCTGGTTTTTCCCAGGTCATCCCGGATCGGCGGCCGAAGTTCTCCCATCCTGTGGATCACGGGGATCGTCGGCCAACCCTCTCTGAGGCGATTAAGATTTCATTAACAGACGATGGAATGACCGTTGGTTTGACCGCGTCCGACCCGCGCCTGTCGACATTCCTGCATCCGTCGGCGCCCAGCCTGCCGGACCTGTTGGTTAATGAAGTGTAAACCGGCCGTTTCATCCCGCCCGTCCACCGCGGCCCCGAACGGCGCCCGCCGGGACGCGCGGTTCTCCCCATCGGCGCTCCCGTTCGCTAAGAGGAAGTCCACAGGTTTCATCCCCAGCTTCGGGCGCCCCCTTGCCGACCTCCACGCCACCACGGCTCGCCACCTACTTCCATGTCCACCTGGTGTCGGACTCCACCGGCGAGACGCTGAACGCCATGGCCCGGGCCGTGTGCGCCCGGTTCGAGAACGTGCTGCCGATTGAGCACATCTACGCCCTCGTCCGATCGCAGCGGCAGCTGGACCGGGCCCTCTCCGACATCGCCGAGGCGCCGGGGATCGTCCTGCACACCATCGTCGATGACGGCCTGCGTCAGGCCCTGGAGGACGGCTGCCGGCGGATGGACATGCCGTGCATTCCCGCCCTGGACCCGCTGGTCAGCGCCATGCAGCGGTACCTGGGGGCCGCGACCACCAGCCGGGTCGGGGCGCACCTGCGGCTCGACAACGACTATTTCAACCGCATGGACGCGCTGAATTACGCCATCGGCCATGACGACGGCCAGGGCGGCCAGGACCTCGACCAGGCGGACGTGGTGCTGGTGGGGGTGTCGCGGACGTCCAAGACGCCGACCTGCATCTACCTGGCCCACCGGGGCGTGCGGGCGGCCAATGTGCCCCTGGTGCCGGGGCGGCCGGTTCCCGAGAAGCTCTTCACCATGAAGAACACCCTGATCGTCGGCCTGACGATCTCGCCGGACCGTCTGATCCAGATCCGCCGCAACCGACTGCTCAGCCTCAAGGAGAACCGCGAGTCGTCCTATATCGACGTGGACTCGGTGCGGGAGGAGATCGTCTATGCCCGGCGGCTCTATGAGCGCTACAGCTGGCCGGTCATCGACGTGACCCGCCGGTCGGTGGAGGAGACGGCCGCGGCGGTGCTGAACCTGCTGCACGGCGGCCATGGCCAGATCGAGGTCCTGGGTTGAGCGATCCCATCATCCTGGCGTCGAAGAGCGCCGCCCGGCGCGCCGTGCTGGAAGGCGCGGGGGTGCCGTTCCAGAGCGTGGTGGCCGGCGTCGACGAGGACGCCGTGAAGGGCTCGTTGCTGGCGGAGGGCGCGGGCCCGAGGGACATCGCCGACGCCCTCGCCGAGCTGAAGGCCATCCGGGTCTCGGCCAAGCGGCCGGGCTTCGTCATCGGCTCAGACCAGACCCTGGATTTCGAAGGCCGGCTCTACGACAAGGCCGAGACCCTGGAGGCCGCCCGGGAGCGGCTGCGGCTTCTGCGCGGCAAGCCCCACAAGCTGCATTCGGCGGTGGTGGTGGCCAAGGACGGGGCGCCGATCTGGCGCGAGGTGGTCACCTGCACCCTGACGATGCGCGACTTCTCGGACGCGTTTCTCGAGGCCTATCTGGCGAGCGAAGGCCCGCAGGCCCTGGGCTCGGTGGGCTGCTATCGCCTGGAGGGTCCCGGCGCCCAGCTCTTCAGTCGCATCGACGGGGACTATTTCGCCATCCTCGGCCTGCCGATCTTCGGCCTCTTCGACCTGCTGCGCCGCCACGGAGCCCTCGCTGCATGACGTCGCCCATCACCGGACGCACCGTGGTCGCAGGCGTCGCCGGCCGACCCGTGGCCCACTCGCTCTCGCCCCTGATCCACAACGCCTGGCTGGCCGGCGCCGGGATTGACGGGGTCTATGTGGCCTTCGCCCCCGCGGAGGACCGCTTTCTGGCCTTCGTGGACGCCTGCCGCGGCGGGGCGATCCGCGGGCTGAACGTCACCATCCCCTTCAAGGAGGCCGCCCTGGCGGCGGCTGACGTGGTCAGCCCGAGGGCCGAGACGGCGGGTGCGGCGAACCTGATCGTCTTCGAGAGCGACGGTCGGATCTTGGCCGACAACACCGATGGCCTGGGGCTCCTGGGCGCCCTCGCCGCCCAGGCGCCGGGTTTCGATCCCGCCGCCGGGCCGGCGGTGGTGCTGGGCGCAGGCGGCGCGGCCAAGGGAGCGGTCGCCGCCCTGCTCGGCGCCGGGGCGCCGGAGGTGTGGATCGTGAACCGCACCGTGGCCAAGGCCCAGGCCATCGCGGACGCCGTCGGCCGCGGCGTGATCGCCCTGCCCCTGGACCGGGCGGTGGAGGCCTTCGCCGGGGCGGGCGTGGTGATCAACGCCACCTCGGCCGGCCTGGGCGGCGAGCCCAGCCTGGACACGCCCCTGGCCGCAACCCCGGAGACGGCGGTGGTGATGGACATGGTCTACAAGCCCCTGGTGACGCCGTTCCTGGCGGAGGCGCAGAAGCTGGGCCGGCGAACGGTGGACGGCCTCGAGATGCTGATCCGCCAAGCGGTCCCCTCGTTCGAAGCGTTCTACGGCGCGCCGCCGCCCGAAGCGGTGGATGTGCGGACCCTGGCCCTGAAGGCGCTCGGCCTATGAAGATTATCGGCCTCACCGGCTCCATCGGCATGGGCAAGTCGACCACCGCGGCCATGTTCCGCGAGGCGGGCGTGCCGGTCTACGACGCCGACGCGGCGGTCCACGCCCTCTATGACCAGGGCGGGGCGGCGGTGGGCCCCGTGGGCGAGGCCTTTCCGGGCGTGGTCAAGGACGGCCGGGTCGACCGGGAAGCCCTGCGTCAGCGGGTGCTGGGCGATCCCGAAGCGCTCAAACGGCTGAACGCCATCGTCCATCCGCTGGTGGGCCAGGACCGGGTGGGCTTCTTCAAGGCGGCCGAGGAACTGGGCGCCGACCTCGTGGTGCTGGACGTGCCGCTGCTGTTCGAGACCGGCGGCCACGCCAACGTCGATTATGTGGTGGTGGTCTCGGCCCCGCCAGAGCTGCAGCGCGAGCGGGTGCTGGCCCGGCCCGGCATGACGCCCGAGCGGCTGGATGCGATCCTCGCCCAGCAGACCCCCGACGCCGAGAAGCGGGCCCGGGCCCATTTCGTGGTCGACACCGGCCAGGGGCTCGCCCACGCCCGGGAACAGGTCTTCCATATCATCGCGGCGGTGCGCGCTTCCGCCGGTTGAAAAAGGCCGGCGACGCAGGCCATTGAAGGGTCATGGCGCGCGAGATCGTTCTCGATACGGAAACCACCGGCTTCGACCCCAAGACGGGCGATCGCCTGGTGGAACTGGCCTGTCTCGAGATTGAGGATTTCGTCCCGACGGGCCGTCACCTGCACGTCTACATCGACCCCTGCCGCGACATGCCGGCCGAGGCCGAGAAGATCCATGGCCTGTCCACGGCCTTCCTGCGCGGGAAGCCGCGCTTCGAGCATCCCGAGGTGGTGGACGCCTTCCTGGACTTCATCGGCGATGCGCCGCTGGTGGCGCACAACGCCGCCTTCGACCGCGGCTTCATCAACTGGGAGCTGGCCAACTGCAACCGGCCCGAGCTGCCCGAAGAGCGCTGGATCGACACCCTGGCCCTGGCCAAGCAGCGTTTCCCGGGGATGCACAACTCCCTGGACGCCCTCTGCAAGCGCTTCAAGATCTCGCTGGCCGAGCGTGAGAAGCACGGGGCTCTGATCGACACCAAGCTGCTGGCGGCGGTCTATCTGGAACTGCGCGGCGGCCGTGAGCGGCGCCTGGAGCTCACCTCGACGGTGGCCGTCAACGCCGTGCACGCCGCCACCCGCAACGCCTACGGGGCGCGGCCGCGGCCCCTGGCGCCGCTTTCCACGGAAAGCGAGCGTGCGGTCCACGCCGCCTTCATCCGCGAGGTGGTGAAGAGCGAAGAGCTCTGGAGCCGGTTCGGGCTCTAGTCAGGGCCGACCTCCCATCGAGGAGAGATCGGATCTTAGGGAGTCCGGGCGGGGGCGAGCTGTCCAGGCCTGACGCCCGAGCCTTGCGCCCGCCCGTCCCGAAAAGGATCGGATCGGCCGGCCTCAGGCGTGGCCGACCTGCTCCTGTTCCTGCGCCTTGCGGGCGGCATAGACCCCGGCGAAGTCGATCGGGTCCAGCAGGAACGGCGGGAAGCCGCCTTCGGCCGTGACGTCGGCGATGACGCGGCGGGCGAAGGGGAAAAGATAGCGCGGGCACTCGATAAGCAGCACCGGCTCCATCTCCTCGGCTGGAATGCCGCTGATCTGGAAGACGCCGCCGTACAGCAGCTCGACCATGAACAGGGCGCCGTCGTCGCGGGTGGCCTTGGCCGAGAGCTTCAGGTCCACCTCGAACAGGCCGTCCTCACGGCCGCGGGCGTTCATCTCGACGCCGAGGTCGATCTGCGGCTGCGACGGGCTCGCCCGCAGGGCCTCGGGGGCGCGCGGGTTCTCGAACGACAGGTCGCGGATGAACTGGGCGAGGATGCGGATGCCAGGGCCTTCGGCAGCGCCCTCGGGCGGAAGCGGCGCGCCGGCGTCGGATTCGGACATGGTCGAGCTAAAATCCTGCTGTGGGCGTCAAAGGTTTACGCCCTCTTGGGCGGCCCGGCTAACATGGGCCCTTGAGGGATGCAACGCCGCCCCTGACGGCGGCGTTCGAGCAGCCTATATAGAGGCGTTGGACCGTGTGCGTCCGAAGCCCAAGGGAAAGCGTTGCAAGTCCTCGAGCTGATCATCTTCGCCGGCCTCGCCGCCATCGTGCTCTACCAGCTCTATTCGGTGCTGGGCCGACGGGTGGGACGCCAACCGGAGGACCAGGCGCCGCCAGCCGAGGCGGGGCGTGGGCCCCTGCGGCCCCTCGATCCGCCGATCGAGCCGGTCGAAGAGGGGGTGGCCCTCACCGGTCTCGCCGCCGTGAAGGCCCAGGATCCCAGCTTCGACGTCAGCCGGTTCCTGGGCGGCGCGAAGCAGGCCTATGAGATGATCGTCCGCGCCTTCGCCGAGGGCGACCGCGCGACCCTGCAGAATCTCCTCGCCCCTGACGTGCTGGCGAGCTTCGAGGCCGCCATCCAGCAGCGCGAGACCGAAGGCCGCACCGAGAGCGTCGAGTTCCTGCACGCCCCCCGGGCCGACCTCGAGCGTGTGGATGTCGGCCCCGGCGATCTTGCCCGGGTGGTGGTCCGGTTCCTGGCCGAGTTCCGCAGCCGCTCCAAGGGCCCCGAGGGCGAGGCCGTGGACGACCGCCGCACCGCCGAGCTCTGGACCTTCGAACGCCACCTCAAGAGCCGCGACCCCAACTGGACCCTGGTCCACGTCGACGCCGCGGAGGCGTAGACCCCTTGAACCTCCGCCCGGTCCTGGGGGCGGCCCTGGCCGCCCTGAGCCTCGCCGCCTGCGCGACGCCCCAAGCCATCGCCCCCCAGGGCCCCGTGGCGCCCTATCGCCCGCCGCCGACGGAGGCGGGCCCGCCGCTCCGCCCCGCGCCGCCGCCGGGGTCGCGGGTGGAGCTGGCCGCCCTGCCCGGCTGGATGCGCGAGGATCATGCGGAGGCGCTCCGCGCCTTCCGCGAGACCTGCCACGTGGCCCGGCGGCGCGACCTGGCGGAGGCCTGCGCCAGGGCCCGCGCGCAAGGGCCGCTCGGCCCCTCCGACGCCAGGGCGTTCTTCGAGGACGTCTTCCAGGCCGAGGTCCTGCCCGGCGAGGGCGTGCTCACCGCCTACTACGCCCCGGTCTACGCCGCCCGGTCCCGCCCGGAAGCCGAGTTCAGCATGCCGGTGCGGCCCAAGCCCGCCGACCTGGTGAACGGCCAGCCCTATGCCTCCCGCGCCGAGATCGAGGCGCGCCCTGCCCGGGACGCCATCGCCTGGATGCGCCCCGAGGAGCTGTTCTTCCTGCAAATCCAGGGGTCGGGCGTGCTGGTCTTCGAGGACGGCCGGCGGATGAAGGCGCTCTACGCCGCCAACAACGGCCTGCCCTTCGCGGGGATCGCCAACATCATGCGTGACCGCGGCCTGCTGGCCCGGGACAACACCTCGGGCGAGGCGATCCGCGCCTGGCTGGCCGAGAACCGCGGGCCGGCGGCGGACGAGCTCATGCGCCTGAACCCCCGCTACGCCTTCTTCCGCCTGGCGCCCGACGACGGAAAGCCCCCCGTGGGCGCGGCGGGCGTTCCCCTGCCGGCCGGCCGGGCCATCGCGGTGGATCCCGCCTTCCACACCTATGGCGAACTGTTCTGGCTCGACGGCGAGGCGCCCCTGCTGGCCGGCGCCTTCCCCACCTACCGTCGTCTGGCCACGGCCCTCGACACGGGCGGGGCCATCAAGGGGCCGGTCCGGGCCGACCTCTACCTGGGCGAAGGGCCGGCCGCCGGCGTGGAGGCCGGGCGGGTGCGCCACACCCTGCGCCTCTATCGCCTCGTGCCGCGGTCGTGAGGCCTGCGCCGTGAAACGTCCGCTGAAGCGGGAGGAGCAGAGGATCTGGTCGCTGGTGGCGGCCACGGTCCATCCGCTGCCCGGCCGGGCGACGCCAAGGCAGCCCACGCCCCAGACGCTGGACGCCCCGGCCCGGATCGACCCGAAGACCGTCACCGTGCGGACCCCCGTTGCGCGGCGGGAGGGCGTCGATGACATCGAACCCAACCGCAAGACCCGCATCGCCCGGGAACGCGATCCCATCGGCGCGCGGATCGACCTGCACGGCATGACCCAGGACCAGGCGCGGGCGGCGCTGGAGGCCTTCCTCGGCCGGGCTTTCGACGAGGGATGCCGGGCGGTGCTGGTGATCACCGGCAAGGGCGTCCAGGGGGACGGGGTGCTGCGGCGTTCGGCCCCCGAATGGCTGGCGGCCAGACACCTCGCCCATATCGTGGCGGGCGTGTCGGAGGCTCACCGCCGGCATGGCGGGGCCGGCGCGCTCTATGTGGCGCTGAAGCGCAAGCCGCGGAGCTGAGGCGGCTCGGTCGTCAGGGCTTGCGGCCGGCCTTCTCGACGAGGCCGGAGGTGCCTTCCCGGGCCTCCAGACGTTCGGCCACCTCGTCGAGGCTGACCCCGGCGGCGGCCAGCACCACCAGCCAGTGATAGACGAGGTCGGCGCTTTCCGCGGTCAGGGCGTCGCGATCGCCCTGGGCCGCGGCGATCACGGCCTCGACCGCCTCCTCGCCCAGCTTCTTGGCGGCGCGGTCCAGGTTGGAGAGGAGCTGGGCGGTATAGGACGTGGAGCCGTCCGCGCCCTTGCGGCTCTCGATGGTGGCGGTGAGCCGGCCGAGAACCTCGGCGAAGCGCTGGTGGGCCATCAGGCGGCCTCCTCGGTGATGCGCACGGGCAGCCCTTCGGCGGCCATGGCGGCTTTCACCTCGCCGATGGACACCTCGCCGAAGTGGAAGATCGAGGCGGCCAGCACGGCGTCGGCCCCGGCTCGCACGGCGTCGACCATGTGCGCGGCTTCGCCCGCCCCGCCCGAGGCGATCACCGGCACGCCCACGGCCTGGGACACCTCGCGCAGCAGGTCGAGGTCGTAGCCGGTCTTGGCTCCGTCGCGGTCCATGGAGGTGAGCAGGATCTCGCCCGCCCCGTGCTTCACCACGTCAATGGCGTAGTCCACCACGTCGAGGCCGGTGTCCTCACGGCCGCCGTAGATGAACACCCGCCAGCGTTCGCCGACCCGCTTGGCGTCGATGGCGACGACGGTGGCCTGGCTGCCGAAGGCGTCGGCGCAGCCCGAGATCAGGGTGCGATCCTTCACGGCGGCGGTGTTGATGCTGATCTTGTCGGCCCCCGCCAGCAGAAGACGGCGGGCGTCCTCGACGGTGCGGATGCCGCCGCCCACCGACAGGGGCATGAAACAGACCTCGGCCGTGCGGGCCACCACGTCGAAGATGGTGCCGCGGTTCTCGTGGCTGGCGGTGATGTCGAGGAACATCAGCTCGTCGGCGCCGGCGGCGTCATAGGCCCGCGCCTGCTCCACCGGATCGCCGGCGTCGCGCAGGCTGACGAACTGCACGCCCTTCACCACGCGCCCGTCCTTCACGTCCAGGCAGGGGATGACGCGCACATTGAGCATCAGGCGGCGACCTTCAGGGCCTCGGCCGGGTCGATGGCGCCGTTGTAGAGCGCCCGGCCCAGCACCGCGCCGGCGATGGGCGTGCCGGCCCGCGCCTTGACCTTCACCAGGTCGTCCACCGAGGCGAGGCCGCCGGCGGCGATCACGGGAATCTTCACCGCATCGGCGATCGCCCCGAAGGCCTCGACGTTGAAGCCCATGACCGTGCCGTCGCGGTCGATGTCGGTGATGATCAGGGCGCCGACGCCGGCGTCCTCGAACCGCTTGGCCACGGTGATGGCGTCGAGGTCGCTGTCGGCGGTCCAGCCCTGGACGGCCACCTTGCCCCCGCGCACGTCGACGCTGACGGCGATCTGCTCGGGGAAGCGCCTGGCCGCCTCGATGACGACCTCGGGCTGCTTCACGGCCACGGTGCCGAGGATGACGCGGCTGACGCCGGCCTCGATCCAGCGCTCCACGTCGGCCAGGGTGCGGATGCCGCCGCCGAGCTGCACCGGGATCGACACCGCCGACAGGATGGCCTCCACGGCCGCGGCGTTCACCGCCTCACCCTGCACGGCGCCGTTCAGGTCGACCACATGGATCCAGTGGAAGCCGGCGTCGGCCCACTGACGGGCCTGGGCGCCGGGGTCGGTGTTGAAGACCGTGGCCGTGGACAGGTCGCCATGCAGGACGCGCACGCACTGGCCGTCCTTCAGGTCGATGGCGGGATAAAGGATCAAGGGCGCCACTCCAGGAAATCGGCAAGAAGGGAGAGGCCGGCGCCTTGCGACTTCTCCGGGTGAAACTGAACGCCGGCCATGACGCCATGCGTGACAGCGGCGGGGAAACGGCCGCCGTGGTCCACATAGGCCGCGACGTCGCCTGCGTCCTCCGCGAAGAAGGCGAAGGAGTGGGTGAAATAGACCGGCCGCCCCTCGAGGCTGCGGAACAGCGGGTGATCGGCCACGTCCAGCAGGGCGTTCCAGCCCATGTGGGGCACCTTGGCGGCCGGGTCGGTCGGCTCGATACGCTTCACGTCCCCCGGGATCCAGCCGAGGCCGGCGGTCTCGCCGAACTCGAGGCCGCGCGTGGCCAGGAGCTGCATGCCCACGCAGATGCCGAGGAACGGCGCGCCGCGACCGCGGACGGCCTCGGTCATGGCCTCGATCACCCCCTCGCGGGCCTGGAGCGCCGTCATGCAGGCGGCGAAGGCGCCGACGCCTGGCAGCACCACGCGGTCGGCGCGGGCGATCACCTCGGGATCGTGCGTCACCACGATCTCGGCTTTCCCGTCCGCGGCGCGGACCAGGGCCTTTTCGGCCGAGCGCAGGTTGCCCGACCCATAGTCGATCAGGGCCACCCTCTGCATCGTAATGATCCTAGAGGACGCCCTTGGTGGAGGGGGCGTGGCCGTGGGTCTTGGGGTCAAGCTCTATGGCCTGCCGCAGCGCCCGGGCCAGGGCCTTGAACCCACTCTCGGCGATGTGGTGCGAGTTGGTCCCGTAGAGGGTTTCCAGATGCACGCAGGCGCCGAGGTTCATGGCGAAGGCGTGGTGGAACTCCTTGAAGAGCTCGGTGTCCATCTCGCCGACCTTGGGGGTGCGGAACTCGGTCTTCCAGATGAGGTAGGGCCGGTTCGACAGGTCGATGGCGCAGCGCGCCAGGGTCTCGTCCATCGGGATGTAGGCGTGGCCGAACCGGCGGATGCCCTTGAAGCCGTCCAGCGCCTGCTTGATCGCCTGGCCGAGGACGATGCCAGTGTCCTCGACGGTGTGGTGCATGTCGATATGCAGGTCGCCCTTGGTGTCGACCTTCAGGTCGATGCCGCCGTGGCGGGCGAAGCTGTCCAGCATGTGGTCGAAGAAGCCCACGCCGGTGGAGATTTCGGACGCGCCGGTCCCGTCCAGGTCCACCCAGACCCGGATCTGGGTTTCCTTGGTGTCGCGGCGGACTTCGGCCGTGCGGCTCATGGTGTTCAATATCCCTTCGAGGCCGCCAGGTCCTTGAGCGAGACCTGCGGCCGCGGGCCGTAGTGCGAGATCACCTCGGCCGCCGCCAGCGAGGCCAGCTTGCCGCACTGCTGCAGCGGACGCCCGCGGGAGAGGCCGAACATGAACCCGGCCGCGTATTGGTCGCCGGCGCCCGTCGTGTCCACGACTTTTTCCACCGGCTCGGCGGCGACGGTCAGACGCTCGCCCTGCGAGAGGATGATGGAGCCTTTTTCGCTGCGGGTGACGGCGGCGAGCTTGACCCTCTGGCGCAGGGCCTCGGCGGCGGCGTCGAAGCTGTCGGTCTGGAACAGCGCCAGGAGCTCCGACTCGTTGGCGAACAGCAGGTCCACCTGGCTCTCGATGAAGCCGAGCAGGGCGGTGCGGTGGCGCTCCACCACGAAGCTGTCGGACAAGGTGAGGGCGATCATCCGGCCCGAGCCGTGGGCCAGGGCGGCGGCCTTGGCGAAGGCGCGGCGGGCGGCCTCGGCGTCGAACAGATAGCCCTCAAGATAGACGATCCTGGAGGCCTCGATGACGTCGGCCTCCACGTCGGCGTCGCTGAACTCCACCGAAGCGCCGAGGTAGGTGCACATGGTGCGCTGGGCGTCCGGCGTGACGTTGATCATCGACACCGCGGTGGCCGGGCCGCCCACCAGCGGGGCGTTCTCGAAGCGGGCGCCGATGGCGCGCATGTCGTGGGCGAAGACCTCGCCCAGCTTGTCGTCCGCCACCTTGCCCATGAAGGCGCCCTTGCCCCCGAAGCTCGCCAGGCCGGCGATGGTGTTGGCGGCCGAGCCGCCGGAGGTCTCCACCCCGGCCTGCATCCGGGAATAGAGCGCTTGGCTCTGCGCCTGGTCGACCAGCTGCATCGAGCCCTTCGCCAGGCCCTGCTCCAGGATCCACTCGTCGGTAGTCGGCGCGATCACGTCGACGATGGCGTTGCCGATGGCGGCGACGTCATAGAGCTCTGGCATTGCTGGACTTCTTCCCCGAGGCGAGTGGGCGCCGATTACAGGGAAACGGCCCCTGCCGCTAGACGCCGCTGAACAGATGCCGGCTGGGGCACAGGTCGGCCACCGGACATTGCTCACACTTCGGGCGACGGGCGACGCAGATGTAGCGGCCGTGCAGGATCAGCCAGTGGTGGGCCCGGGTCAGGTAGGGCTCGGGGACGATGGCCATCAGCTCGGCCTCCACCGCCTCCGGCGTCTTGCCCTGGGACAGGCCCAGGCGATGGGAGACGCGGAAGACGTGGGTGTCCACGGCGATGGCCGGCTCCACCCGCAGCTCGTTCAGCACCACCGAGGCGGTCTTGCGGCCGACGCCGGGGAGGGCCTGCAGCTTCTCGCGCTCCAGGGGCACCTCGCCGCCGTACTCGTCCACCAGGATCTGCGCCATGCGGATGACGTTCCTGGCCTTGGTGTTGAAGAGGCCGATGGACGAGATGAAGCCCTTCAGCCCCTCTTCGCCCAGGGCCAGCATCTTCTGCGGGGTGTCAGCGACCTCGAACAGTCTGGCCGTGGCCCTGTTCACCGAGACGTCGGTGGCCTGGGCCGACAGGGCGACGGCGACCACCAGAGTGTAGGGGCTGTGGTAGTCGAGCTCGGTGCGCGGGTCGCTTTCGTCGGCTTCGAAGCGGGCGAACAGTTCGGCGATCCGGGCCGTCTCGGCGGGCGGCAGGGGTTTGCGTTTCAGGGCCTTGGCCATGGCGCTAGATGGCCTGCGCCGCCCGGCCGCCACAAGTCCGCCCAAAGGGAGTGGAGCGCCGCCGACGGGCGAATTATCCTCCGGCGTCGATGGTCCCGGCGCTCTACATGGATGCGGTGATCACTCCGAACCGGTCGCTGTCGGAGCGGGGGTTCGTCATCCTCATCAGCATCATCACCCTGGCCAATGTCGCCTCGGCTGCGGTGTTCGTGGCCATGGGCGCGCACTGGGTGCCGGTGTTCCTGGGGGTGGACCTCGCCGCGGTGGTGGTCGCCTTCCTGATCAGCTTCCAGCGGGCCCGCAATGTGGAGCGGGTGCAGGTGACGCCGCACCGGGTGGTGGTCACCTATGAGACGCCGAAATGGACCCGGGTGGTGTGGGAGAGCCCCACGGTCTTCACCCGCGTGGCCGTCGACCGGGACGAGTCCGACGGCCGGGTGATCGAGCTGAAGCTCGCCCTGTCGGGCCGGGAAACGCCGGTGGCGACCGCGCTCAGCCCCCGGGAGCGGGCCGACTTCGCGGAGGCGCTGGAGACCGCCATCTGGCGCGCCAGGCGCGGGGGCTGACCCGCGCCCTAGAGGATGAACTTCGACAGGTCCGCGCTGCTGGCCAGCTCGCCGATGCGCGACTGCACATAGGCCGCGTCCACCGTGATGGTCTCGCCGGCGCGGTCGGCGGCGGTGAAGCTGATCTCTTCCAGCACCTTCTCGAGCACGGTCTGCAGGCGCCGGGCCCCGATATTCTCCACCGAGCCGTTCACCGCCACGGCGGCGTCGGCGAGGGCGTCGATGGCCTCCTCGGTGAAGACCAGGGTCACGCCCTCGGTGGCCAGCAGGGCCTGGTGCTGGCGGATCAGGTTGGCTTCGGGCTCGGTAAGGATGCGGCGGAAGTCCTCGCGGGTCAGGGCCTTGAGCTCCACCCGGATGGGCAGGCGGCCCTGCAGCTCGGGCAGCAGGTCCGAGGGCTTGGCCACATGGAAGGCGCCCGAGGCGATGAACAGGATGTGGTCGGTCTTCACCGGCCCGTACTTGGTGGAGACGGTGGTCCCCTCGATCAGCGGCAACAGGTCCCGCTGCACGCCTTCGCGGGAGACGTCGGCCCCGGCGCGGTCGGCGCGGGACGCTACCTTGTCGATCTCGTCGAGGAAGACGATGCCGTGGTTCTCGGCGAGCTCCAGGGCCTCCTGGGTCAGGGCCTCCTGGTCGAGGAGCTTGTCGCTCTCCTCGGCGATAAGCGGGACCCAGGCGCCGGCCACGGTGGTCTTGTGGGTCTTGGTGCGGCCGCCGAAGGCCTTGCCGAACATGTCGCCCAGGTTCAGCACGCCCAGCGAGGCGCCGGGCTGGCCGGGGATCTCCATGGCGCCGAAGGGCGAGGAGGTGTCGGCGAGCTGCAGCTCCACCTCCCTGTCGTCCAGTTCGCCCGCCCGCAGCTTGCGGCGGAAGGCGTCCCGGGCGGCGGTGGAGCCGGGACCGGTGAGGGCGTCCAGGATGCGTTCTTCGGCGGCGGCCTCGGCCCGGGCCTTCACGGCCGCCCGGCGCTTCTCGCGCACCATGCCGATGGCGCTTTCCACCAGGTCCCGGACGATCTGGTCGACGTCGCGGCCCACATAGCCCACCTCGGTGAACTTGGTGGCCTCGACCTTCAGGAACGGGGCCTGGGCCAGCCGCGCCAGCCGCCGGGCGATCTCGGTCTTCCCGACGCCGGTGGGGCCGATCATCAGGATGTTCTTCGGCGTCACTTCGTCGCGCAGGTCGTCGGGCACGCGACGGCGGCGCCAGCGGTTGCGCAGGGCCACGGCCACGGCGCGCTTGGCCTCGGGGTGGCCGACGATGAAGCGGTCGAGTTCGGAGACGATCTCGCGCGGGGAGAATTCGGTCATGGGGAAAGCCAGATAGTCACTCGGCGGCGGGCTTTTGAGGCGTGGGGGCCTCGAGCAGTTCGTCGAACAGCAGCCGCCAGCCCTCGGCGTCGTTGCGCCAGATGCGCACGTAGTGGCCGCGCTTCTCCGCGCCGTCGGCGGTCCAGCGGGCGGCGCCATAGGTCCAGGCAAGGTCGCCGGCGGCGGACGCGCGGCCGCCCAGGGGCGCAAAGTCGATGGCCTTGGCGCGGGTCGCCAGCTCGGCGGCGTTCTCGTCGCGGCTGGCGGGCGGCCGGGCCTTGGAGCCGGTGATGCGCCCGTCGTCGGCGAGCACGGCCAGGAAAGCGTCGGCCACGTCGGTCCGGGCTGCGGCGTGGAGCGCCTTCTCGGCGGCCGTCACCTCGGTCATGGCCTGGGCGGGCGAGCCCGCCTCCCGGGCGGCGAGCCGGGCGTAGGCGACGGGCGAATCCTTGGGGCCGGCGCCCTCGGTGCTGCTGGGCGGGCCGCCGTCGAACAGCCACTTCCAGCTTCCGTCCGGCTGCTTGGCCCACACCGTGAAGTACCAGGCCCGAGGCTGGCCGTCATAGGTGTAGGGCCCGGTGGTGAAGCCGAGGTCGCCCGAGCGGGAGATGCCCGCCCAGAGCGGCCACCAGACCAGGGCGGGGCCCTTGGGCTGGGGCTTGCCATAGACGGCGTGGGCGAGGCGCGGCTCGGGGGCGAAGACGATGCCCTCGGGGGCCGAATGTTTCAGGAAGCTCGCCTGGACGCCCAGTTCCAGCCCATCGGCCGCAAAGGCCCGCTCGGCGGCCACGACGGGCGCCGGATCGACCTGCGCCGCCAGGGCGGGGCTGGCGAGGAGGGCCAGGGCCAGGGCCGCCCCGCGGGCGTCACAGGGCTTCAACGGTGAGCTCCCCATTGGTGTAGACGCAGATCTCGGCGGCGATGGCCATGGCCTTGCGGGCCACCGCCTCGGCGTCGAGGCCGTCCACGTCCATCAGGGCGCGCGCCGCGGCGAGGGCGTAGTTGCCGCCCGAGCCGATGGCGGCCACCCCATGTTCGGGCTCCAGCACGTCGCCGACCCCGGTGACCGTGAAGATGCTGTCGCGGTCAGCGACCAGAAGCATGGCCTCCAGCCGGCGCAGGTAGCGATCGGTGCGCCAGTCCTTGGCGAGATCCACGCAGGCCCGGGCCAGCTGCTCGGGATACTGCTCGAGCTTGGCCTCCAGGCGCTCGATGAGGGTGAAGGCGTCGGCGGTGGAGCCGGCGAACCCGGCGATCACCCGGCCGCCCGCCAGGCGGCGGACCTTGCGGGCGGCGCCCTTGACGACGGTCTGGCCCATGGACACCTGCCCATCGCCGGCGATGACCGTCTTTCCACCCTTGCGCACGGCCAGGATGGTGGTCCCGTGCCAATCGGGGAAGGCTGCGCTATTCGACATGGGCGCGATGTGAGCAGGGCGGCCGGCAAGGTCAAGCGGGACGGGATCTCGGCGAATGAGTTTCACCGACGAAGAGATCGAGCGCTACGCCCGGCACCTGGTGCTCCGCGAGGTGGGCGGCCCCGGCCAGCAGAAGCTGAAGGGGTCCAGCGTGCTGATCGTGGGGGCCGGCGGGCTCGGGGCCCCGGCGTCGCTTTATCTCGCCGCCGCCGGCGTCGGCACCATCATCCTGGCCGACCCCGACGAGGTGGATCGCTCGAACCTGCAGCGGCAGGTGATCTACGCCGAGGACGACCTCGGCCGGGCCAAGGTGGACGCCGCCGCCGACCGGCTGCACGCGCTCAATCCCCACGTCTTCGTCGCCGGCTTCAACGGCGCCCTCGAGCCGTCCAACGCCGACGAGCTGGTGGAGGGCGTCGACTTGGTGCTGGACGGCACCGACAGCTTTTCCGTCCGCTTCGCCGTCAACGCGGCCTGCGTCCGGCACGGCAAGCCCCTGGTGTCGGGCGCCATCGGCCGGTGGACGGGGCAGGTGGGGGTGTTCGGCCGCCAGCCCTGCTACCGCTGCCTGGTGCCGGAGATCCCGCCGGACGCCGAGACCTGCGTGGCGGTGGGCGTGGTGGGCGCCCTGCCCGGGGTCATCGGCTCGATGATGGCCATGGAGGCGATCAAGCTGATCACCGGCGCGGGCGAGCCCCTGAGCGGGCGGCTGCTCATCTACGACGCCCTGGCCGCCGAGACCCGGACGGTGAAGGTGGCGGGCGATCCGGAATGCCCGGTGTGCGGAACCGCAGCTTCGCGGCCCTGACGCGCCCTAGAGCATCTGCGGCAGGACGCGGTCCGGCGGGCGGTGGCCGTCCATCCAGGTGCGGATGTTGATGATCACCTTCTCGCCCATGTCCACGCGCGCCTCGACGGTGGCCGAGCCCAGGTGCGGCAGGAGGACGGCGTTGGGCTGTTTCAGCAGCTTGGGATTGATGTGCGGCTCGAACTCGAACACGTCGAGGCCCGCGCCGGCGATTTTCCCCTCGGCCAGGAGATCGGCCAGGGCGTCCTCGTCGATGATCTCGCCCCGGGCCGTGTTGATGACGATGGCGTGGGGCTGCAGCAGCTTCAGCCGCCGGGCCGAGAGCAGGTGATAGGTCGCCGGGGTGTGCGGCGAATGCACGCTGATGATGTCCATCCGGGCCAGCATCTGGTCGAGGCTGTCCCAGTAGGTGGCCTCCAGCTCCTCCTCGATGCGGGGGCTGACGCGCTTGCGGTTGTGGTAGTGGATCTGCAGGCCGAAGGCCTTGGCCCGGCGGGCCACGGCCGAGCCGATGCGGCCGAGGCCGATGATCCCCAGCCGCTTGCCGGTGACCCGGCGACCCAGCATCCAGGTGGGCGCCCAGCCGCGGAACTCGCCGGCCTGGACCACATTGGCGCCCTCCACGATCCGCCGGGAGACGGTCATCATCAGGGCCATGGTGAGGTCGGCGGTGTCCTCGGTGAGGACGCCGGGGGTGTTGGTGACGGTCAGGCCCCGGGCGTGGGCGGCGGCCACGTCGATGTGATCCACTCCGGCCCCGAAGTTGGCGATCAGCTTCAGCCGCTCGCCCGCATGGCTCAGAAGCTCGGCGTCGATCTCGTCGGTGATGGTGGGCGCCAGGACATCGGCGCGCTTCACCGCGTCGATGAGCGCCGCCCGGCTCATCGGCTGGTCGGTGAGGTTCAGCTCGGTGTCGAACAGCTCCCGCATCCGGGTCTCGACCGAGTCCGGAAGCTTGCGCGTGACGATGACTTTCGGCTTTCGGGCGGCCATTCTTGCAAAAAGCTGGATGCGAACTGAAAAGGGACGTTTCGGGGGGCGCCGCTGCTTCGCGGCGCGCAACTCGGGAGACCCTTAGCAAAGGGCCCGTGGACGGCCAAGGCGAGGCGAAGTCGTGAAGGTTCCGGGCGCGGGGGCGCCGAAGATTGCGGCCAGGGGAGCCCTGATCGGGACGGCGCTGGCCGTGGGCCTGGGCGGGATCGTGCTCGCGGCCGACCGGCCGACGCCCTCGGGCCTGCCGGTGCCCCGCTATGTGTCGCTGAAGTTCGGCAAGGTGAACGCCCGGGGCGGCCCCGGCGACGACCACCGGCTGCTGTGGGTCTACCGCACCAAGGGCCTGCCGGTGCAGGTGGTGGCCGAGACCGCCGAATGGCGGCGGGTGTGCGACCCTGACGGCGGGCTCGCCTGGGTTCACAAACGCGTCACCGACGGTCGCCGCTCGGCGATGAACGCCGGCCCCCGGCCTGCGCCGCTGTACCGCAAGCCGAAGATCGGGGCGGAAACCGTGGCCTATCTCGCGCCGCGATCCCTGGCCTCGCTCGTGCGTTGTCAGAAGGGCTGGTGCCGGGTGAAAGCCGACAATGCGACCGGTTGGGTGCGGGAAGGCGCCCTCTGGGGGACGGCCGAAGCCCCGCAATGCCGTTGAGGCCGGGGCCGGGCTCTGGTAGGCGGCAAGCCTCTATGGATACGGAATTGATGAGATGAGCCCGGTTAAGGCCAAGGATCATTACAGCTACGAAGAGCTCCTGGCCTGTGCGCGGGGCGAGATGTTCGGCCCGGGCAACGCCCAGCTTCCGGCCCCGCCGATGCTGCTGTTCGATCGCCTGACGCACATCGACGACCACGGCGGCGAGTTCGGCCTCGGCTATATTGAGGCGGAGTTCGACATCCGGCCGGACCTCTGGTTCTTCGACTGCCACTTCCTCGGCGACCCCGTCATGCCCGGCAGCCTGGGCCTGGACGCCCTGTGGCAGCTGGTGGGCTTCTACCTCGGCTGGATCGGCGGCAAGGGCCGCGGCCGCGCCCTGGGCTGCGGCGAGGTGAAGTTCGCCGGCGAGGTCACGCCGGACATCAAGCTCGTCACCTACAAGATCCAGATGAAGCGGGTCATCAACCGCCGCCTGGTGATGGGCATCGGCGACGGCGTGCTCGAAGCCGACGGAAAGCCTATCTACACGGCGTCCGACCTGCGCGTCGGGCTGTATCAGCGGCCGTAAGGCAAAGAAGCCGCGTCACGGAAGGAAACCATGCGTCGCGTCGTCGTCACCGGTATGGGCGTGGTCTCGTCCATCGGCAACAACGCCAATGAAGTGCTGGCCTCGCTGCGCGAAGCGAAGTCGGGGATCAGCGCTGCGCCGGAATATGCCGAGCTCGGCTTCCGCTGCCAGGTGCACGCCGCCCCCCAGATCGACTGGGAAGCGATGGTGGACCGCCGGGCGGCGCGTTTCCTCGCCCAGGGCACGGCCTTCGGCCACATCGCCATGGAGCAGGCGATCGCCGACTCCGGCCTGGAAGAGTCGGAAGTCAGCCATGAGCGCACCGGCCTGATCGTCGGTTCGGGCGGCCCGTCCACCCGCGCCATCGTCGAGGCCGCCGCCACGGCCAGGGAGCGCGGCCCCAAGCGGATCGGCCCGTTCGCCGTGCCCAAGGCCATGAGCTCGGGCCCGTCGGCGACGCTGGCCACCTGGTTCAAGATCCGCGGCCTCAACTTCTCGATCAGCTCGGCCTGCGCCACCTCCACCCACTGCATCGGGACCGCCTATGAGCAGATCCTGATGGGCAAGCAGGACGTGGTGTTCGCCGGCGGGACCGAGGAGCTGGACTGGACCCTCAGCGTTCTGTTCGACGCCATGGGCGCCATGAGCTCGAAGTTCAACGACCGGCCGACGGCGGCCAGCCGCGCCTATGACGTGGACCGCGACGGCTTCGTCATCGCCGGCGGGGCGGGCATCCTGGTGCTCGAGGAGTACGAGCGGGCCAAGGCGCGGGGCGCGAAGATCTACGGCGAGATCGTGGGCTACGCGGCCAATTCCGACGGCTACGACATGGTGGCGCCCTCGGGCGAAGGCGCGGCGCGCTGCATGAAGCTCGCCATGGAGGGGCTGGGCGGCCGCAAGATCGACTATCTGAACCCGCACGGCACGGGTACGCCGGTGGGCGACGTGAAGGAGATGGAGGCCGTCCGCACCGTATTCGGCGACCAGGCCCCGCTGATTTCCTCCACCAAGAGCCTGACCGGCCACAGCCTGGGCGCCGCCGGCGTGCAGGAGGCGATCTACAGCCTGCTGATGCTGAACAACGGCTTCGTGGCCGAGAGCGCCAATATCGAGAATCTGGACCCGGCCTTCGCCGACATGCCCATCGTCCGCGAGCGTCAGGACCGGGAGCTCGAGACGGTGATGAGCAACAGCTTCGGCTTCGGCGGCACCAACGGCTGCCTGGTGATGGCCAGGGTCTGACCCTGGCCGAGCTGCCGCCCGGCGTGCCCGCTCCGCCCCGCGAGCCCTCGCGGGAGGAGTGTTGCGGCCGCGGCTGCGAGCCCTGCATCTTCGACTATTATGAGCGCGCGCTGGACCGCTGGGCGCAGCGCGTCCGGGCCCTTGGCCACGATCCGGACAAGCTGAGGCAGGGGTGACATGCCCCGGCCAACCGGCCTAAACCCGCGCCGAAACACGACCACGAAGGGAGAATGACGTGGCCGACGACTATCAGATGCCGGCTGGCGAGCTGATGAAGGGCAAGAAGGGGATCGTCACGGGCGTGGCGAACCACCAGTCCATCGCCTGGGGCATTGCGCGGCAGCTTGCCGCCCAGGGGGCCGAGATCGCCTTCCTGCACCTGCCGGGCATGGAGCGCCGGGTGCAGCCCCTGGCCGAGGAAATCGGCGTGAAGGTGGTGGCGCCCATGGACGTCACCGACGACGCCTCCATGGATGCGGCCTTCCAGACGGTGAAGGACGCCTTCGGCGAGATCGACTTCTTCGTCCACGCCATCGCCTTCGCCAACAAGGACGAGCTGAAGGGCAGCTTCGTGGACAACACCACCCGCGAGGGCTTCCTGCGGGCGATGAACATCTCGGCCTTCAGCTTCGTGGACTGCGCCCGCCGGGCCGCGGCCATGATGCCCGAGGCGGGAGGCTCGATCGTCACCCTCACCTACATGGGCTCGGAGCGGGCGATCCCGAACTACAACACCATGGGCGTGGCCAAGGCCGCCCTGGAAGCCGCCGTGCGCTACGCCGCCCGCGACCTCGGCCCGCGGGGCATCCGCGTGAACGCCATCTCGCCGGGCGCCATGAAGACCCTGTCGCTGGCGGGCATCTCCGGGGGCCGCGGCATGCTGGCCAAGGGCCGCTCGCTCAGCGCCATGAAGGAGGACACCTCCATGGAGGGCGTCGCCGGCTGCGCCCTGTGGCTGCTCTCCGACCTCGGCAAGTCCACCACCGGCGAGTGCGTCCATGTGGACGCCGGCTTCCACATCATGGGCTTCGCGGACGACGAGACCCAGGCCGGCTGACGACGGCGTTCCGGCCCGGGGCTGTCCGGGCCGGACACCTCGGGCCGCACCCTCAGGCCGGAAAACCTCAGGCGGGGGCGTAGGCGCGCATGAAGCGCCGGGCGGCCTCGGTGGCGATGCGTTCGATCCGGGCGGGATCCAGCATCTGCGGCGCGCCGAGCAGGGCGGCGGTCTGGTACGAGCCGATCACCATGCCGGCGAAGAACTCGGCCGCCTCCTTCGGGTCGGGGCAGTCGAGACGCCCGGCCCGGGTCTCCATCTCCAGGAACTCGGCAAGGCGCAGCCGGCTCTTGCGCGGGCCGGCCTCCCAGATCGCGCGGCCGAGGTCGGGGGCCTCGATGGCTCCCATCATGGCCACCCGCAGAAAGGCCTGGGAGCGCTCGCTCAGCACCTTTTCCAGCAGCACCCGGGCGAAGCCCGCCAGGGCCGTCTCGGGATCGGCGACGGCTTCCTCCGTCTCCAGGGGGGCCACCAGCTCGTGGATGCGCCGGGACGTGAGCGCCTGCACCAGCTCGGCCTTGGAGCCGTAGTGGTTGTAGATCGTCTGTTTGGAGACCCCGGCCCGGCGGGCGATCTCCTCCATGGGCGCCGAGACGCCGCGCTCCATGAAGACGTCCAGGGCGGCGTCCAGGATGGCCTCGCTCTTGGCGACGTCGATCTGGCCCGGCAGCCGCGCCATCAGTGGCCCCCGCCCTGAACGGCGCCCGGCTTGCCGCCGGAGGTGAACAGCGCCAGCACCGCCGCCACCCAGCAGCCCAGGGCCAGGACGGCGAAGGCGTCGCCGAAGGCCAGGGTCTGGGCCTCGCGCTGCATCATCATCGCCACGGCCTTGCGCGCCAGGCCCTCGGGATCGGCCACGCCGTTGGCGGTCACCATCTCGGTGAGGCCGCCGTAGAGGTTGGCGGTGGCCGCATGGGCCACCGAGGCGGCCGAGGCGATGTCGGCGTAGTGCACGGCGCCCTGGTGGCTGAGGATGGTGGACAGCATGGCCAGGCCGATGGCGCCGGCCACGTTGCGGATCAGGTTAATCAGGCCAGAGGCGTCCTTCATCATCGAAACGGGAAGGCTCGCCACGCTCATCTGCTGGGCGGCGATCATGGCGATCATCGAGCCGATCCCCCGCACGATCTGCAGCACCAGGAATTCGTGAAAGCCCCACTCGGCCGTCACCCGCACGCCCTGCTGGATGCCCCAGGCGCACATGGCGAAGCCGACCACCATCGAGACCCGGGCGTCCACCATCCGCACAATGCGGCCGGCCAGGGGGGCGCTGAGGAACATGGTCAGGCCCGAGACCAGCATGGTGTTGCCGACGTCGGACGAGGAGAAGCCGCGGATCTGGCCGAGGAAGAGCGGCAGCAGGAAGGTGCCGCCGAACAGGCTTGCCCCGGAGATGAAGGTCATCACCATGCCGAGGGAGAAGTTCCGGTCGCGGAACGGCTTCAGCGAGACGATCGGCTGCCAGTAGGTAAGCTGGCGCCAGATAAAGATCACGCCCGTGAGCACGGCGGTGACCGACAGCCACAGGATCAGGTCGTCCTGGAACCAGCCCTCGCTGTTTCCCTCCTCGAACACGTACTGCATCGAGAGCAGGAAGACCGTCATGAAGCCCAGGCCCCACCAGTCGATGCCCTTGGCGAGGCTCGGGTCGCCCCGGTCGAAGTCGGCGTAGCGGCCTACCAGGAAGATCACCAGCACGCCCACGGGCACGTTGATGAAGAACAGCCAGCGCCAGCTGAGCATGTCGGTGAGGTGGCCGCCCAGGGTCGGGCCCACCGTGGGCGCCAGGGTGACGATCAGGCCGACGATGACATTGGCGGTGATCCGCCGCTCGGGCGGGAAGACCGTCATGGCCGTGGCGAAGATCGGCGGGATCATCGCGCCGGCGAAGATGCCCTGGAGCGCCCGGAAGAAGATCATCATCCCCACGGACGACGACAGGCCCACGGCCACCGAGGTGATGAGGAAGCCGATGCAGGCGACCACATAGAACGACCGCGTCCCCCACATCTTCGTCAGGTACGCGGTGAGCGGCATGATCACCACCTCGGCCAGGAGGTAGATGGTCTGCACCCAGCTGATCTCGTCGGCGGTGGCGCCGATGCCCGCCTGGATCTGGGTCAGCGAGCTGGCCACGATCTGGATGTCGAGCATGGCCATGAACTGGCCGATGACCATGCCCCCGAAGCCGAGGAAGACCTTGGTCCAGTCCACGGGCTGGGCCGCAGGCTCGGCCGGGGCCGTCCGGACGGCCTTGACCGCCTCGTCGTCCGGATGCAGGACCGCGTCGCTCATCGCCGGGCGCCCTTAGGGCGTGGCCCCGTGCCGGGCGTAGCGAGTCGGAATGGCGCCGGTCTCGGCGAAGCTGGGGCCGGTGTCCTCGCGCACGTCCACCTTCACCTTCAGCGACAGACCGGGGCGCAGGGCGCTGGCCAGGGGCTGGCTGCGGTCGACGGCGATCCGCACCGGCAGGCGCTGGGCGATCTTGGTGAAGTTGCCCACGGCGTTCTCCACCGGGATGAGGGCGAACTCGGCGCCGGTGGCGGGCGCGAAGCTCTCCACCTTGCCCTTGATGGCCTGGTCGCCGAAGGCGTCGGCGCGGATTTCCACCGGCTGGCCGATACGCAGCCGGGCCACCTGGGTCTCCTTGAAGTTGGCGACCACATAGGACTGGCTGAGGGGCACGATGCTCATCAGCGCCGCGCCGGCGCGGACATACTGCCCGGGGCGCACGCTGCGGGCGCCGACGACGCCGGCGGTGGGGGCGCGCACCTCGGTGCGGGTGAGGTCGATGCGGGCCTGTTCCACGGCCGCGCGAGCGGCCTCGGCCTGGGCGAGGCTCTGGGCCCGGGCGGAATCGAGCGAGGCGGCCGACCGGCGCTCGGCCTCGAGGGCGGCGGCGGCCTGGCTGACCGCAGCGCGGGCCTGCTGTTCGGCGGCGCGGGCGGTCTCGGCGCGCTGGGCGGAGACCCAGCCCTCGTTGGCCAGGCGGCCGTAGCGGTCGAGTTCGGCGCGGGCGAGGTTCGCCTCGGCCCGGGCGGCTTCGACCGCCGCCTGCCGCTGGGCGATCATCGCCTGTTCCAGCCGCACCTTGTCGTCCACCTGCCGGACGCCGGCTTCCAGCGCCTGCGCGTTGGCCTCGGCTTGGGCAAGGCGCGCCTTGATGCTCACGGGGTCGATGCGGACCAGGACCTGGCCGGGCTGGACGGTCTCGTTGTCGTTGACCAGCACCTCGGCCACATAGCCCTCGACCAGGGGCGAGATCGTCACGGTGTCGGCCTGGACGAAGGCGTTGTCGGTGGTCTCGAAGCTCTGCCGGTCGATCCACCACAGCCCGCCGCCTACGGCGACCGCGAGGGTCGCGACCCCGCCGGCGATGATGGGAACCAGACGCTTTCTTGGCAGCCCCGCCATGTTTGCAGAACCCTGGAATTCAAAAATGGACCGAGCAGTCCAAACCGGTCGAGCAGATAGGGGCGTTATGGGAGCGCCACAAGGGAAACTTGGACGGCTGCGTCCATTTTTTATCGGCCGCTGGCGAAGGCGCGCCGCCTGGCGTAGGGGTCGGACATGAGCGGGCCTGCAGACGACTTCTCCGCGGACGTGATCATCGCCGGCGCCGGCATGGCCGGGGCGACCCTGGCCCTGGCGCTGCATCGGGCGGGGCTGAAGCCGGTGATGGTGGACCCGGCGCCCTTCGACGCCCAGCTGGCGCCGACCTTCGACGGCCGCGCCTCGGCCATCGCCTACGCCGCCTATCGCCAGTGGAAGGCCCTGGGCCTGGGCGAGGTCCTGGACCCGCACGCCCAGCGGATCGAGCAGATCCTGGTCACCGACGGCCGCACGCCGGGCGCGGCGGCGGGGCCGCAGACGCCTTTCTTCCTGCGCTTTGACAGCGACGAGATCGCCGACCGGTCCGAAGGCGAGCCCCTGGGCTACCTGCTGGAGAACCGCCGCATCCGGGCCGGCCTCGCCGCCGCCGTGACGGCCGAGGGGATCGAGGTCGTCGCCCCCATGCGGGTGACGGGCTATTCGGCGACGCCGCGGGCCGCCAGGGTCGCCCTGGCCGACGGGCGCACCCTGACCGCGCCGCTGGTGGTGGGGGCGGAAGGCCGGGGCTCGGTGATCCGCGAGGCCGCGGGCATCGGCGTCATCGGCTGGACCTATGGCCAGACCGGCGTGGTGGCCACCGTGCGCATGGCCCGGCCCCACGGCGGCGTCGCCCACGAATATTTCCTGCCGAACGGGCCCTTCGCCATCCTGCCGCTCACTGAAAACCGGGCGAGCCTGGTCTGGACCGAGAGCACCGCCCGGGCCGAGGCCCTGAAGTCGGCCAGGCCTGAGGTCTTCCAGGCGCATCTGGAGCGGCGCTTCGGCGACTTCCTGGGCGAACTGGAGGTCCTGGGGCCGGTCTTCACCTACCCCCTGTCGCTGCAGCTGGCGGAACGCTTCTTCGGCCCCCGCGTGGCTCTGCTGGGCGACGCGGCCCATGGGGTGCACCCCATCGCCGGCCAGGGCCTGAACCTGGGCCTGAAGGATGTAGCCGCCCTGGCCGAGGTGCTGGTGGACGCCGCCCGTCTGGGCGAGGACATCGGCTCGGAGGTGGTTCTGGAGCGCTACGCCGCCTGGCGCCGCTTCGACACGGTCACGCTATCGGCGGGGATGGACGCCTTCGTGCGCCTGTTCTCCAACGACAACCCGCTGGTGCGCATGGCCCGGGGCGTCGGCATGGCGGCGGTGAACCGCATCGCCCCGGCCCGGCGGTTCTTCATGCACGAGGCCGGCGGCGCCGTCGGCCAGCTGCCGCGCCTCCTGCGCGGAGAGGCGCTGTAGCGGGCCCTATTCCCCGTCGCCCAGTTCGCGGGCTTCCTCGGGCAGCATGATCGGCACCCCGTCACGGATCGGATAGGCCAGCCGCGCCTGCCGGCTGATTAGCTCGGCCTTCTCGCGGTCGTATTCCAGCGGCCCGCGGGTGACCGGGCAGACCAGGATCTCGAGCAGGCGGGGATCGACGTCGACGTCCAGGGCGGGCAGGGACTCTTCCATGCCTCCCCTCTACTGCAGGGGCTGGGCGTCGTCATCCTCGCTGGCGTCGATCTCCAGCAGGGCGGTGAGGGCCTCGAAGCGGGCCATGAGGTCGGCCGCTTCTAGCAGCGCCTGCTTCTCGGCCGGCTCGAAGGGCAGGCCCATGCACAGGCTGTTGACCAGGGCCTCCAGCGGCGCGGTGTTGGCGGTCTCCCAGTCGATGTCCAGCTCCCGGCGGTTCAGGTAGCGCTTCAGGGCGGCGGCGAAGCGGTTGCGCGCGGCGGCGGGGGCCTGGCGCTCGTGGTCCCGGGCGAGATCGCCCTCGAAGCGGTCGTAGCGGGCGCGGAGTTGCCGGTAGGGCGTCCGGAGGGCGAGCTCCTCGCCGGCGTCGAACCGGCAGACGCCCGAGAGGGTGATGAGGTAGCGGCCGTCCGAGGTCTCGGCGTAGCTGGTGATGCGCCCGGCGCAGCCGACGCTGGCCAGGGCCGGGCGCACACGATCGCCGCCCGGACGGGTCTGGATCATGCCGATCATCCGGTCGCCGGCCATGGCGTCGTCCACCATGTTGAGATAGCGCGGCTCGAAGATCTGCAGCGGCAGGTCGCCGCCCGGCAGCAGCAGGGCCCCGTCCAGCGGGAAGACCGGGATCACCTGCGGCAGGTCCGCCAGTTTCCGGTAAGGGGCCATCTGCGGCCTCGCCATCCTAGCTGAACAGCAGCGCCGAGAGCTTGCGCCGGCCCTGCTTGGCGATGTCGGACATCGGCCCTGCCGCCTCGAAGATGGTGAGGAGCTGCTTGCGGGCGGCCTCGTCGTTCCAGGCCCGGTCCCGGCGCACGATCTCGATCAGCTCGTCCACGGCCTCCTCCAGCCGGCCGCGGCCGGCCAGAGCCTTGGCCAGCTCGAAGCGGGCCTCGTGGTCGTCGGCGTCGGCCGCCAGCCGCTGCTCGAAGGCGGCGGTCTCGGAGGGCGCAGATTCGGCCAGGGCCAGGGCCGCGCGCACGCCGTCGAGGTCAGGGTCCTTGGCGTCCTCCGGCGCCATGGCCAGCACCTCCCGGGCCCGCTCCAGGTCGCCGGCCTGCTGATAGAGGCGGGCGAGGCCGCCGAGGGCTTTCACGTTCTGCGGCTCGGCCTGCAGCACCTGGGCGTAGGCCTGGGCCGCGCCCCCCAGGTCGCCGAGTTCCAGGGACTCCCTGGCGATCTCCAGCATCTGGTCCACGGGCGAGCCGCCGCCCTGCTTGGCCAGGCGATCGACGAACTGCTTCACCTGGCTCTCGGGCAGGGCACCCATGAAGCCGTCCACGGGGCGGCCGTCCACGAAGGCGAAGACGGCGGGGATCGACTGCACCCGCAGCTGCCCGGCGAAGGCCGGGTTCTTGTCGATGTCGATCTTCACCAGCTTCACCGCGCCCTTGGCGGCGGCGACGGCCTTCTCCAGCGCCGGGCCCAGCTGGCGGCACGGGCCGCACCAGGTGGCCCAGAAGTCGACGATGACGGGCGTGGTCCTGGACGCCTCGATGACGTCGGCGATGAAGCTCGCGTCGGTACCGTCCTTGATGATGTCGCCCACCGGCGGCGCGCCCGTGGTGTCCCCGATCAGGGTCATCGCCCGTAAATCCCTTGTCTGACTGCTGGAGAACGTTCCGCCGCAAAGATGGTCGCACGGCGGCCCGGCTTCAACGCGCGTCCGCCATCTCCACCACGGTCATGGCCTCGAAGTCCACAACCATCGGCTCGACCCCTATCGCCGAGAGGAACCGCCGGAAGCCCTCGCGGCCCACAGTGGTGGTGGCGGTGTTGGTCAGCGGGTGGAAGTTGACGAGCTCGGCCTCGGCCAGGGTGCGGTCCAGGACGAAGCGGATCCGCCGGTTCACATCGTTGATCAGGCCGAAGGCGGTCACCGAGCCGGGGGTCACCCCCAGGGTCTCCTCCATCAGCGCTGGACTGCCGAACGACAGCCGCGCCGAGCCGATCACATGGTGGAGGCGCTTCAGGTCGATCACCGCATGGCCCTCGGCCGAGATCAGCCAGAGCTGGCCCTTGGCGTCCTTCAGGAAGAGGTTCTTGGTGTGGGCGCCCGGGATGCGCGCCTTGATCTCCTCGCCTTCCTCCACGCGGAAGACGGCGGGATGGTCGTGGGTGGTGTGCTCGACGCCGATCTCGGCGAGGAAATCGAGCAGCTCGTTCCGGCCTTTCATGCGGGCTGCATACCCGAACTGGACGGGAAGGCGAGGGGGGCTTTAAGGGACGGACCCATGGAACTCGAGTGCTATCCCACATCCCGCAACCCGCCGGAGCTGGTTCCGGGCCGCCCGAACCGCGGCTGGATGGACCGCTTCGCCGACCGGCACCCCTACCGCTGCCTGCCACTGTCGATGGCCAACACCTCGGGGTGGGAGCTGCTCTCGCCGGTGGGCTTCACGGCGGAGTGGACCGGGGGCATCCACCAGCAGGACATCCGGCTCACCCCGGACCATCCGCACCCCGACTTCCACACCCTGGCCTCCAGTCACTTCAGCCATGGGGTGCTGACCTTCCACTCGGGCTACCTGTTCCGCACGCCGCCGGGCTGGTCGATGTGGGTCATGGGCCCGCCCAACCACATCAAGGACGGCATCCAGCCTCTGGCCGGGGTGGTCGAGACCGACTGGCTTCCCTTCCCCTTCACCATGAACTGGATCTTCACCCGGCCGGGGAAGGTGCGGTTCGAGAAGGGCGAGCCCTTCTGCTTCATCACCCTGCTGCAGGACCACACGCTGCACGAGATCCAGCCGGTGATTCGGCGCATGGACGCCAACCCGGAGCTGCGCCACCAGTACGACGTCTGGGAGAAGCACCGCAGCGCCTTCAACCAGCGAATCTTCCGCGGCGATCCCGAGGCCACCAAGGAGGCCTGGCAGCGCTACTACTTCCGCGGCGAGTTCCCCGAGGAGGTGGCGCCGGCGCCGGAAGGCCACGTCAACAAGCGCCGGCTGAAGGCCCCGAAATTTGGCGGCTAAAATTCCCGATTGGGGGTGTTGCAAAGCCAAAAACGGTCTGCCATAAGGCCGGCCTCGCAAATGGAGGCGGGTCACCCACCTCCGCGGAGCGCGGGCGTAGCTCAGGGGTAGAGCACAACCTTGCCAAGGTTGGGGTCGGGCGTTCGAATCGCCTCGCCCGCTCCATTTTCCCTCGGGAAAACAGGCGAATAGGGCCGCCGGAAACGGCGGCCTTCTTCGTTTCTGGTCCGCCGCCACCTCAGGCGGGCCGGGTGGCCTGCATGGACGGGCGGGCGGCGAAGGCTTCGGCGAAGGCGGCGAGCTTCGGGCGGCCGGCGCGCCAGGCGAGGTCCTCGAAACGGTAGTCCAGGTAGCCGAGAGCGCAGGCCACGGCGATGTCGCCGATGTGCGGCGCCTCCTGCGGGACGAAGTCCGCCTCCAGGGCGTCGAGGGCGCGGGTGATCTTGGCGATCTGGCCGGCGTCCCAGTCGGCCCAGCGCAGCGGCTCGGGGCGCAGGACGCGCTCGTAGCGGGCGAGCAGCGCCGCATCCAGGAGGCCGTCGGCGGCCGCCTGATCGCGCAAAGCCCGCCAGCGGCCCTCCCCGGCGGGGATCAGACGGCCGCCGGACAGATGGTCGAGATAGTCGACGATCACCCGGCTGTCGAAGAGCGTCTGGGCGTCGTCCAGCACGAGCGCGGGCACCTTGCCGAGCGGATTGGCGGCGGCCACCTCGGCGTTGCTGGCGCCGACGGGCGACACCGTGGCGGCGACGATCTCGATGCGATCGATGAGGCCCGTCTCATGGGCGGCGACGGCGACCTTGCGGGCGTAGGGGGAGGCCCCGGAGGAAAACAGCTTCATGGGCCGACTTAAGGCCCATGGAGCCCGCGGCGCAAACCCCCCGGCGGGCCGGCCGCCGGAGGATGAGCGCGTGGCGCGCGGTCAGCGGGGCGCGGGATACTGGATGCGCGGGCGCAGGTTCTCGATCACCGCCCGGGCGTCGAAGGCGCGGGGGTCGTCGGCCGGCTTCTGCCCGCGGCCCATGACCACCTCGGCGGTGGCTTCGAAGCGGTCGACGGTGCGCACGTCCACGCGGCTCGCCCAGAAGGGGTCGCCCCAGAACGGGTCCCAGGTGCGCCAGCCGTAGCCACGGCCGTAATAGCGCCACGACGGGCGCCAGTAGCCGTAGGTCGGGCCGTACCAGGGCCGGTAGAACGGGTCCGGCTCCACATAGGTGCGCGTCTTGCGGTCGGTGGCCCGGTCCACGATGGAGAACCAGTCGTAGCCCTGCTGCACCGTCAGCTCGGCGGCGCGGAACAGCAGGTAGCCCTCCACCGTCTCGCGCGAGGTGAGGGTGTTGCCCTGGAAATTGACGCGGAAGCGGTTCTGTTCGAGCTGCAGCTCGGAATAGCCGCCCGAGGTCTGTTGTCCCGGAATATTCGGCTGGTAGGGCGTGGGCGTCGCGCAGGCGGCGAGGCCGGCCGCCAAGGCCAGTCCGACGGCGAAAGCGGCTGATCTCTTCGACATGTCAGGTCTCGAACTCGGGTGTCCCTCGATGGGGAGATGTAGAGGTCGAAACCCCTTGCGGCAATTGTGGTTGCCTCGCCCCGCTTTACCGACCCTATCCCTGGGCGATCACCAGGACGTAAATCGCCCGACCCAGGGCCCCGAACAGCAGCACCGCCGTCGCCAGGGCCTGGATCAGGAAGCCCAGCTCGCGCTTGGCCGGATCGCGCACATAGCCGCGCTGATAGGCGATCCGCCCGACAATCCAGACGAGGCCCAGGACGGCGGCCACGAGATCGCTCCAGTAAAGGGCGAACAGCCACAGCGAGGGCAGGAAGAGCGGCAGCCACTCCAGGGTGTTCACATGCGCCCGGATGGTGCGCTCCAGAACCGGATCGCCGGTCATGGCCGGCGCGGCGATACCCGATCTGCGGCGCGCGCCGGCCACCTGAAGGCCCATCCAGAGATAGGTCAGCAGGGCCAGGATGGTGACGATGGCGACATAGGCGTGGGTCTGCATGGATGGTTCCTCCCCGAACCGGTTTTAAGGCCGAGCTTGGCGCCTGCGGACGCGCGGGGGAACCACTCATGAATGTGGACGCCGCCGCGGAACCCTGACGGGCGGCGCCGGCGTTTATCCGGGGTCAGAGCCTCCGGGAGCGCGACCCATGCACGTCGAATCCACGGCCATCCAGGACATCGACTATGACGCGGCGCGGGCGAAGCTGCTCGTCCGCTTCCAGAGCGGCGAGCGCTACGTCTATGTGGGCGTGCCGGGCGAGGTGCACCGCTCGTTCCTAGAAGCCGACAGCAAGGGCCGGTTCTTCCAGGCCGAGATCCGGGACAACTATCCCTACAACAGGATCGAGGGCTAGGCCGGCGCCTAGCCCTTGTAGTGTTCGCCGTCCTTCACAGGCGGCAGCGGCCGGCCGTAGCGGCGGTCGCGGTTGGCGGTGACGCGCAGGCGCAGCGCATTGAGCTTGATGAAGCCCTCGGCGTCGCGGTGATCGTAGGCGACCGCGCCTTCCTCGAAGGTGACCAGTTCCTGGTCGTACAGCGAGAAGGGCGAAGTGCGCCCGATGACGGTGACGTTGCCCTTGTAAAGCTTCACCCGCACCTGGCCGGAGACCAGCTCCTGCGACTTGTCGATGGCCGCCTGCAGCATCTCGCGCTCAGGCGAGAACCAGAAGCCATTGTAGATCAGGCTGGCGTACTTCGGCATCAGCTCGTCCTTGAGGTGCATGGCGCCCCGGTCGAGAGTGATGCTTTCGATGCCGCGGTGCGCGGCCAGCAGGATGGCGCCGCCAGGGGTTTCGTAGACCCCGCGCGACTTCATGCCGACGAAGCGGTTTTCCACGAGGTCCAGACGGCCGATGCCGTTGTCGTGGCCGAGCTGGTTCAGGCGGGCGAGCAGGGCGGCGGGCGACAGCTTCTCGCCGTCGATGGCCACGGGGTCGCCCTTCTCGAAATCGATGGTGATGACGGTCGCCTTGTCGGGGGCGTCCTCCGGGGCGATCGTGCGCATGTGCACGAACTCGGGGGCCTCGACCGACGGATCCTCGAGGACCTTACCCTCCGAGGACGAGTGCAGCAGGTTGGCGTCGACGCTGAACGGCGCCTCGCCGCGCTTGTCCTTGCTGATCGGGATCTGGTGCTTCTCGGCGAAGTCCAGCAGGGCCTCGCGGCTGCGGAAGTTCCACTCGCGCCAGGGGGCGATCACCCGGATGTCGGGTTCGAGGGCGTAGTAGCCGAGCTCGAAGCGGACCTGGTCGTTCCCCTTGCCGGTGGCGCCGTGGCAGACGGCGTCGGCGCCGACCTGGCGGGCGATCTCGATCTGGCGCTTGGCGATCAGCGGTCGGGCGATGGAGGTGCCGAGCAGGTACTGGCCCTCATAGACCGTGTTGGCGCGGAACATCGGGAACACGAAGTCCCGGACGAACTCCTCGCGCAGGTCGTCGATGAAGATGTTCTCGGGCTTGATGCCGAGCATCAGGGCCTTTTCGCGGGCCGGGCCCAGCTCCTCGCCCTGGCCGAGGTCGGCGGTGAAGGTCACGACCTCCGCACCGTATTCGGTCTGCAGCCACTTCAGGATGATCGAGGTGTCGAGGCCGCCGGAATAGGCGAGAACGACCTTCTTGACGGGCTTCTTGTCGGCCATCGAGACGGGACCTTGCAAAGAGAGAGTGGGGAAGTCGCGGGCCTTTAAGGGCGCCGCGGGCCGGGGTTCAAGGCTTGAGTGCGCCCTCGGCCTCCAGCGTCGCCGTCGCGGCGCGGATCCAGCCGTGGTGAATCAGCACGCAAAGCGGCGCGGTGAAGGCCCGCATGAGGAACAGGAGGAGCACTTCGGAGGGGGTGTTCGAGGGATCGCGGACCGCGGCCGAGAGGGCCAGGCCCAGCACCAGGGGCGCGCCGACGGCAAGGCCGAAGGCCAGCGGCCGGCCCGCCCGCCAGGCGGGGGCGCGCTTGAGGCTCCACTGCATGGGCACGCGGACGTCGGCGGGCAACTGCTTCCAGAAGCGCTGGGAGCCGGAGGCGATCGTAGCCATGGCGAGGATCCACATGGCGTCGCCGACGATGGAGAGGAGGCTGATGGACACCTAGACGGTCACCTGTGTTCCAAGTTCGACCACGCGGCCGGGCGGGATCTTGTAGAAGTCGGTGGGGTTGGTCGCATTCTTCATCAGGAAGATGAACAGCCGGTCCTGCCAGAGCGGCATGCCGGACTGGGCCGAGGGCACCACTGAGCGGCGGCCCAGGAAGAAGCTGGTCGCCATGATGTCGAACTTCAGGCCGGCCTTGCGGCACAGCCCCAGCGCCTTGGGCACATTGGGGCTCTCCATGAAGCCGTAGGTGATGACCACCTTCTTGAAGTCGTCGTTGATGGGCTCGATCCGGATGCGGTCGGCCTCGCGCACCCGCGGCGTCTCGGCGGTCTCCACCGTCAGGATGATGTTCTTCTCGTGCAGCACCTTGTTGTGCTTGAGGTTGTGCATCAGCGCGACGGGCGCGGTGTCGGGATCCGAGGTGAGGAAGATGGCCGTGCCGGGGGCCCGGTGCGGGGCCCGGGCCTTCAGGATGTCGGCGAGCTCGGCCATGGGCACGCTGTCGCGGCGGGTCTTCTCGGCCAGGAGCCGGGCGCCGCGGGTCCAGGTCCACATGATCACCACCAGGGCCCCCGCCAGCAGCAGCGGCGCCCAGGCGCCCTGCGGGATCTTCAGCAGGTTGGCGCCCAGGAACACCAGGTCGATGACGCCGAACAGGCCCGCGCCCAGGAGCGCCTGCCAGAGGGGCCGCTTCCACAGGTTGCGGATGATCACGAAGAACAGCAGCGTGTCGACCAGCATGGCCCCGGTGACCGCGATGCCGTAAGCGGCCGTCAGCCGGTTCGAGCTCTGGAAGATCAGGACCAGGGCCAGCACGCCCACCAGCAGCATGATGTTGACCGCCGGCACGAAGATCTGGCCGGCCTGGGTCTCGCTGGTCCGACGGATGTCCATGCGCGGCAGGAGGCCCAGGGACACGGCCTGCTGGGTCACCGAAAACGCCCCGGTGATGACCGCCTGGCTGGCGATGATCGTCCCGGCGGTGGCGAGCAGCAGCACCGGCCAGTACACCGCCTCGGGGACCATCCTGAAGAACGGGTTGGCCGCCGCCTCGGGGTGGGCCAGAACCAGGGCGCCCTGGCCGAAGTAGTTGAGCAGCAGACAGGGCAGGACGAGGTAGAGCCAGGCGGCGCGCAGGGGGCCCCTGCCGAAATGGCCCATGTCCGCATAGAGCGCCTCGGCCCCGGTCACCGCCAGGAACACGCCGCCGAGGATGAGGAGGCCCAGGAGGCCGTTCTCGAACAGCATGATCACCCCGTAGTGCGGCAGCAGGCCGCGGATGATCGAGGGGTCGTCGGCGATGTGATAGGCGCCCAGGGCCGCGAGCGTGAGGAACCAGGCCACGGTGATCGGGCCAAAGAACTTTCCGACCCGCGCGGTGCCCTTGGACTGAACGAGGAAGAGGGCGATCAGGATCCCGGCCGAGATCGGCACGACGTAGGGGGCGAGCGCATCGCCGACGCCGGGGGCGATCTTCAGGCCCTCGATGGCGCTGACCACCGAGACCGCGGGGGTCAGCACCCCGTCGCCATAGAACAGGGCCGCCCCGATCACGCCCAAGAAGAAGACGCCGACCGAGCGGTGGCCGGGCACCAGGCGCTGGGCCAGGGCCATCAGGGCCAGGGTGCCGCCCTCGCCCTTGTTGTCCGCCCGCATCAGGAAGACGACGTACTTGATGGTGACGATGAGCACGAGGGCCCAGGTGATCAGCGACACCACGCCCAGCACGGTGCGCTCGTCGGCGCCGCCGGAGGCCGTGTTCGCCAGGGTCACGCGCATGGCGTAGAGCGGGCTCGTGCCGATGTCGCCGAACACGACGCCCACCGAGGCGATCGCCAGGGCGAGGAATCCTTCCTTGGGCGCGTGTTGCGTCCCATTCGCTCCGTCGGCGGGAGCGGCGGCCGGATCAGCCATCCACTGTCTCCGGGAACGGTCCGTAAGATGTTCCCTTGGCGGCCCCATGCCGTCACGCGGCCGGCGCGATACACCCAAACCCCATGGCGTTCAATGCGCGGGTTGCGCCCCGCCCCGGCGCACGTATTCCTAGGCGACGGGCGTTTTTCGGGGTTTTTCGCACATGGATCGCAGGTTGGCCCTGGTGACGGGCGCGTCCGCCGGCATCGGCGCGGCCTTCGCGCGCATCCTGGCCAGCCATGGTTATGACGTGGCCCTCACCGCCCGCCGGGCCGACCGGCTGGAGGCCCTCGCCGATGAGATCCGCCTGCGCTACGGCGTGGAGACCCTGGCGGTCCCGGCCGACCTCGCCCAGCCCGAGGGGCCGGGCCAGATCCTCGACCATCTCACCGCCCACGGCCGCACCGTGGACGTCCTGATCAACAACGCCGGCTACGGCCTGCCGGGCGCCTATGCCGAGACCCGCTGGTCCGACGAGGCGGCGTTCCTGCAGGTGATGGTCACGGCTCCCTGCGAACTCGCCCACCGGGTGCTGCCGGGCATGGTGCAGCGGCGGTTCGGGCGGATCGTCAATGTCGCCTCCCTGGCGGGCCTGATCCCCGGGGCGGCCGGTCACACCCTCTACGCCGGCGCCAAGAGCCTGCTGATCAAGTTCTCGCAGAGCCTGTCGCTGGAGGTGGCGGGCGACGGCGTCCACGTCACCGCCCTGTGCCCCGGCTTCACCTTTTCGGAGTTCCACGACGTCAACGGCACCCGGGCCCTGGTCAGCGCCTCGACGCCGCCGTGGCTGTGGCTGGGCGCGGACGAGGTGGCGGCGGCCGGCTACGAGGCGGTGGAGGCGGGGCGTGCGGTGTGCGTGCCCGGCGCGCCGAACAAGGCCATCGCCGCCCTCGCCAAGGCGATCCCGGACGAGTGGGCCCTGGCGCTCTTCGCCAGCCAGGGGCAGCGCTTCCGGAAGGTCTAGTGCCCGTAGGGGTAGGCCGCGTCCGGGCGGATGAAGCCGGCGGTGGCCTCGGACAGCCCCGCGAACAGGAACTGCACGGCCAGGGCGCAGAGGATCAGGCCCAGCACCCGCACCACGATGGTCAGGCCGATGCGGCCCAGGATCTTCGAGATGATCGGGGTGGCGAGGAAGGCCAGGAAGGTGGCCAGGGCCGCCGCGGCGATCACGGCCACGCCCACCGCCGCCCCGGCCAGGCCGAACTTGCGGGCCTGGCTGGCGTAGATGACCACGGTGGAGATGGCGCCCGGGCCGATCAGCAGCGGCATGGCGAAGGGCACGATCATCCGTTCGAACCGTCGGCGGGCCACGGCCCTGGGGTCGGTGGAGGCCGCCTCGGCGGCGTCGGCGAAGCTGGCCGTGAAGTCGTCGCGGGCCATCTCCAGGCCCAGCAGCAGCAGGATGATGCCGCCGGCGATGCGGAAGGCCGGCAGGGAGATGCCGAAGAATTCCAGCAGCGACAGGCCGGTGAAGTAGAAGAAGGTCAGGAAGCCGACCACGAACAGGCCGATGTAGAACGCGATCAGGGCGCGTTCCTTCGGCTTCGCCCCGGCGGTGGCGGCGGCGAACAGGGGCACGTTGCCCAGCGGGTCCAGCAGGGCGAACAGGGCGACGAAGAAGTTGACCGCGAACTCGGCCTGGCTCATGTGAGGCTCTTAGCCTGAAACCTGGACCGCGGGCCACCCCGCGCCCCACACGGAGCCCGCCATGGTCGCCGCCGCTGATCCGCGCCTGATCGTTCCCCTGGACCTGCCCACCGTGGACGAGGCCCGTCGCATGGTGGCGACCCTGGGCGACGGCGTCTCTTTCTACAAGGTGGGGCTGGAGCTGTTCGCGAGCGGCGAGGGCATGACCCTGGCCCGAGACCTGAAGGCCGAGGGCAAGCAGGTCTTCCTCGACTGGAAGCTGCATGACATCGGCACGACGGTGGAGCGGGCGACGGCGGTGCTGGCCGGCTCGGGCTGCGACTTCCTCACTGTCCATGGCGAGCCGCAGGTGATGACCGCCGCGGTGCGCGGCCGGGGCGTCTCGGACCTGAAGGTGCTGGCGGTGACGGTGCTCACCAGCCTCAAGGACGAGGATCTGGTGGAGATGGGCTTCACCGAGACCGCCCGCAGCCTCGTGGAACGGCGCATCCGCCAGGCCATCGCCGCCGGCTGCGACGGGGTGATCGCCAGTCCCCACGAGGCGGAGCTGGCCCGTCAGCTGGGCGGGGATGGGTTCCTGGTGGTGACGCCGGGGGTGCGGCCCGACTGGGCGGCCAAGAACGACCAGGCCCGGGCGGCGACGCCGCGCGCCGCCCTTGAGGCCGGGGCCTCGCACATCGTCTGCGGGCGGCCGATCACCGCCGCCGCCGATCCCCGTGAGGCGGCCCTGCGGGTGGCGGCCGAGATGGCGGGGGCCTGAGGCCTGGGGCCCGAGGGCTAGAAGTCGACCGCGATGCCCTTCCGCTCCCAGTCCCCGAAGCGGGTGGGCTCGGGACCGGCGGGGCCGCCCTCTTCCGGCGGCAGGGCCTCCATGGCCTTGCGCCGGGCCTCGGCCTCGGCGAGGGCGCGCTGGGCGGCAGGGGACAGCGTCTTAGCGGGCGCAGGGGTCTCGGGCGTGTCGTCCATGACAATCATTTAAGTCGGCAGACGGCCCAAATCCATGCTTTGAGCCCCGCATAACGCCGGTCGCCGGCCTGCCTGTCCACTGCTTCGGGGGAAGCTTCTCAAATGTCCCGTCTATCCACGGCGTTCTTCGCCGTCGCCGTCCTGTACGCCATGGGCGGCATGCTCATGGGCATGTTCATGGGCGCCACCCAGGACTTCTCGATGCGTTCGGTCCACGCCCATATCAACCTGCTGGGCTGGGCGACCCTGGCCCTGATGGGCGCCTTCTTCGGCATCGCCGGCGCTCGGGCGCCGCAGAAGCTGGGCTGGGCGGTGCTGGTCGTCGCCAATGTCGCCAATCTGATGATGCTGCCGATGGTCTATCTGATCTCCCAGGGCCGGCCGCCCATCGCCCCGCTGCTCATGGGCGGCGAGATGCTGGCGGCGGTCTCGATCCTGATGTTCGGGGCCTGCGTCGTGCTGGCGGGCCGCCGGCGCGCCGCCGGCGCCTAAAGAGTCCTTGCGCCGGCCGCCCGATCGGGGCAGGCCGGCGCGGTGACCGACACCACCTCCGAAGCCGCCGCCGGCCAGCCCGCGCGGGCGGCCGCCCTTGATCTTCTCGACGCCGCCCTCTCCCGCCGCGCGGGTCTGGAGGAGGGCCTGACCCATCCGGCCCTGGGCCGGCTGGCGCCGCGCGACCGGGCCTTCGCCCGCGCCCTGGCCATGGCCACGCTGCGCCACCTCGGCCCTATCGACGCGGCCTTGCAGGCCAGGCTGAAGAAGCCGCCGCCCGAACGGATCGTCCAGGTCCTGCGTCTGGGCGCGGCCCAGCTCCTGGTGCTGAAGACACCCGCCCACGCCGCGGTTTCGGCCACGGTCGATCTCGCTGGCCGGCAGAAGGGCGGCCAGGTCTTCAAGGGCCTGGTCAACGCCGTGCTGCGGGGCCTGACCCGCGAGCCGCCGCCGATGGACGATCCCGACCTCCTGGCGCCCCAGTGGCTCGCCGCCCGCTGGCGCTCGGCCTTCGGGGCCGAGGCGGCCCGGGAGATGGCGCGGATGATCGCCCAGGAGCCCGCCACCGACGTGACGCCGAAGGCGGAGGACGCGGATCTCGCGGCGGCGCTGGAGGCGGAGGTCCTGCCGCGCGGCAGCCTGCGCGCGGGCCTGAAGGGCGAGGTCTCGGCCTGGCCCGGCTTCGCCGAGGGCCGCTGGTGGGTGCAGGACGCCTCGGCCGCCGTGCCCGCGCGCCTCCTGGCCGTCAAGCCGGGCGAGACAGCCCTCGACCTCTGCGCCGCCCCGGGCGGCAAGACCCTGCAGCTGGCCGCCGCCGGCGCCCGGGTCACGGCGGTGGACAAGTCGGCGGGCCGTCTCAAGCGGGTGACCGAGAATCTCGCCCGCACGGGTCTTTCCGCCGAGGTGATCAACGCCGACGCCGCCGAATGGTCCGACCGCCGGCGATTCGACGCCGTGCTGCTGGATGCGCCCTGCTCGGCCACGGGCACCTATCGCCGCCATCCCGACGTGCTGTGGGTGGCGAGCCCGGCCGACATCCCCAAGCTTGCGGCCCTGCAGTCTCGCCTGCTGGACGCCGCCGGCCGGCGGGTGAAGCCGGGGGGGCGGCTGGTCTACTGCGTCTGCTCCCTGGAGCCGGAGGAAGGCGAGGCGCAGGTGGCGGCCTTCCTCAAGCGCGCCCCCGAGTTCGCCCTGGAGCCGGTCGCCCCCGGCGAAGGCGGCGCCCCCGAGGCCAGCCGGCTGGAGACCGGCGCGCTCCGCATCCTGCCGCATCATCGGGCCGGCGGCGACGGCTTCTTCATCGCCCGCCTGAGGCGCAGCGCCTGAGCCGGACCTTGCGCCCTGTGGCCGGCCGACAGGGCGCTGGGTCTGGCCTCTTGGGCCGTATCAGATTAACACCCGGCCCATGGCGGAACGGACGATCATCGCGCCCTCGATCCTGGCGTCGGACTTCTCGAAACTCGGCGAGGAGGTGCGCGCCATCGAGGCGGCGGGGTGCGACTGGGTGCATGTGGACGTGATGGACGGCCACTTCGTGCCGAACATCACCATCGGCCCCGATGTGGTGAAGGCCCTGCGGCCGCACTCCAAGCTGCCGTTCGACGTCCACCTGATGATCTCGCCGGTGGACCCGTACCTTGAGGCGTTCCGCGCCGCGGGCGCCGACATCATCAGCGTCCATCCCGAGGCCGGGCCGCACCTGCACCGCACCCTGCGGCGCATCCGCGAACTGGGCGCCAAGGCCGGCGTGGTGTTCAACCCGTCCACCGACCCGTCGGTGATCCAGTGGATCCTGGAGGACATCGACCTTGTGCTGGTCATGTCGGTGAACCCGGGCTTCGGCGGCCAGAGCTTCATCTCCTCGCAACTGCGCAAGGTTGAGGCCCTGCGCCGGATGATCGACGCCGCCGGCGCCGACATCATCCTCGAGGTGGACGGCGGGGTGACGCCCGAGACCGCGCCCCAGTGCATCGCCGCCGGGGCCACGGCGCTCGTGGCCGGCTCGGCCGTGTTCCGCGGCGGGCCCGAGCGTTACGCCGCCAACATCGCCGCCCTGCGAGGCTAAGCCCGCATGGGTCTGCGCTTCCGACCGCCCGGCGCCGCCCTGGCCCTGGCGGCGGGCGCGTGGACGAGCCGGCGGCTCAAGGAGGAGTGGCACGCCTCGCCGCTCTACCGCTGGACCGTGGGGGCGCCGAAGGTGGAGGGCCTGGGCGTCCAGCCGCGGGACCTTCGCCCCGTCGATCCCCAGAACGGCAAGCGCATCCTGGCCGGCGCCTTCGTCCTGGCCGGCTCGACCCTGGCCGTCGGGCCGCGGGGCGATCCCTGGGACCGGCCCAGCCCCGACCGCCGGTTCGCCGTCGCCCTGCACCGCTTCGGCTGGATGCCCGACCTGCTGGCCGCGGGCGGCGAGGGCATCACCGAAGGCCTTCGGCTGACCCTGGACTGGCTGCGGATCTTCGGGATCTGGAACAGCTTCGCCTGGGACCCGGAAGTGCTGGAGCGGCGGGTGTTCAACCTCGCCTGCGCGGCGCGGACGATCTGCGCCGGGGCTTCCGACGCCGAGACCGCCCGCATCGCCGGAAGCCTCGCCCGCCAGGCGCGCACCCTGCTGGACCTGGGGGGCGGGCCGGCGCGGGCGGCCGAGCGGGCCTGCGCCGCGGCGGTGGCGGCCTGCGCCCTGTCCGGTCCGGGACCCGCGCGTCTTCTGGGACAGGCCCTGGCGAAGCTGGAGCGGGGGCTGGAGCGGACGCTGTCGCCGCACGGCGGCCACGCCACGCGCAGCCCCCAGGCGGCCCTGGAGCTGCTCTTCGACCTGCTGACCCTCGACGAGGCCCTGACCCAGATGGGCCGTCCGCCGCCGGAGGGCGTCTCCCGGGCCATCGACCGGCTGGCCGAGGCCGTGCGTTTCCTCACCCTCGCCGACGGCCGGCTCGCGGCGTTCCAGGGCGGCGAGGCGGTGGCGGGCACCTATGTGGCCGCCGCCCGGGCCGGGGAGACCGCCGGCGAGCGACCGCTTCCGCCCACCTGCAACGGCTATCATCGCCTGGAGGGTCGCGGCCTGCAGATCCTCATCGATGCGGCGCCGCCCGCCGAGGGGCCCTGGAGCGTGGCCGCCTGCGCCCAGCCGCTGGCCCTGACAGCGCTGGGCCATGGCAAGCCGCTGATCGTCGGCTCGGGCTGGTCGCCGGACGGGCCGGGGCCGCAGGCGCTGCGAGTGGCCGACGCCGCCTCCACCGCCGCGCTCGGCGACCAGACCGGCGATGCGCCCCTGCGCGGCTTTCCGGCGACGGTGCTGGGGCCGCGGCTCCCCGGCCGACGCCCGGCGGTGGCGGTGGAGCGACGGGAAGCTCCGGGGGCGATCTGGCTGGAGACGGCCTGTGACGGCGGCGCCCATGGCCTTGGCCTGCGCCATGAGCGGCGGCTCTATCTGGAGACAGCGACCGACGAGCTGCGCGGCGAGGACCGCTTCTCGCCGATCCAGGAGCCGAAGGGCGAGCCCGACCGGCGCTTCATCCCCTTCACGGTGCGCTTTCACCTGCACCCCGAGGTCAGCGCCCTGATCGCCCGGGACCGCAAGAGCGTGCTGCTCAAGCCCGAGGGCGATGACGCCGGCTGGTGGCTGCGCAACGACGCCCTGGAGGTGGCGCTGGAGCCGTCGGTGTACTGCCTGGACGGCGAACTTCGTCGCAGTCAGCAGATCGTCCTGCGCGGTCAGGCCCGGGCCGGAGCCGGCGCGCGGGTGCGCTGGAAGCTCTCGTCGGCGGCCGCGCCGGTTGACCCGCCGAAACAGCAGGCCTAATCCCCCGCTCATCCGCGCGTGACTGGCGATTGAAGGTGGCGCACCACCGGGGAGCGCGTGGACCATAGACTCGCCGCTCGCCTGGGCTCTTCATTCACGAAGCAACCCGGAGTCCGCCGTGCCCGCCGCCCCTGACTTTCCGCCCGCCCCCGACCGCGTCGCCGTCCGCCGCGCGCTGATCTCGGTCTCGGACAAGACCGGCCTCGTCGATTTCGCCAAGGCCCTGGCGGCCAAGGGCGTCGAGCTGGTCTCCACCGGCGGCACCCGCAAGGCCATCGCCGATGCGGGTCTGGCCGTGAAGGACATCTCCGAGCTCACCGGCTTCCCCGAGATGATGGACGGTCGGGTGAAGACCCTGCACCCCATCGTTCACGGCGGCCTGCTGGGCGTGCGTGACGCCCCGGCCCACAAGGCGGCCATGGACGAGCACGGCATCGGCGCCATCGACCTCGTCTATGTGAACCTCTACCCGTTCGAGGCCACGGTCGCGTCCGGCGCCGACTATGAGACGGCGGTGGAGAACATCGACATCGGCGGCCCGGCGATGATCCGGTCGGCGGCCAAGAACCATGGCTATGTCGCCGTCTGCACCCAGCCTTCCGACATGGAAGAGGTGATCGCCGAGGTGTCGGCCGACGGCGCCACCTCGCTGGCCCTGCGCAAGCGGCTGGCCGCCCGCGCCTACGCCCGCACCGCCGCCTATGACGCGGCGATCTCGGCCTGGTTCGCCAACGAGCTGGGGGAGGCCGCGCCGGCCCGCAAGTCCATCGCCGGCGAACTGGTCCAGACCATGCGCTATGGCGAGAACCCGCACCAGGCCGCGGCCTTCTACCGCTTCCCGAATCCGCGGATCGGCGTGGCCACCGCCCGCCAGCTGCAGGGCAAGGAGCTCAGCTACAACAACATCAACGACACCGACGCGGCCTTCGAGCTGATCGCCGAGTTCGCCGACGCGGGTCCCGCCTGCGCCATCATCAAGCACGCCAATCCGTGCGGCGTGGCCACGGGCAAGAGCCTGGCGGAGGCCTATGAGCGGGCCCTGGCCTGCGATCCGGTCAGCGCCTTCGGCGGCATCGTCGCCCTCAACACCCGGCTCGATGCGGCCACAGCGGCCAAGGTGCTGGAAGTCTTCACCGAGGTGGTGATCGCCCCCGGCGCGGACGAGGACGCCGTGGAGCTGTTCCGCAAGAAGAAGAACGTCCGCCTGCTGGTCACCGACGGCCTGCCCGACCCGCTGGCCGTGGGCGAGACCTTCAAGTCGGTCTCCGGCGGCTTCCTGGTGCAGGGCCGCGACAACGCCCGCCTGACCCCCGCCGACCTGAAGGTGGTGACCAAGCGCGCGCCCACCGAGGCGGAAATCCGCGACATGCTGTTCGCCTTCACCGTGGCCAAGCACGTGAAGTCGAACGCCATCGTCTACGCCAAGGAAGGCCAGACCCTGGGCGTCGGCGCCGGCCAGATGAACCGCAAGGACTCGGCCCGGATCGCCGCCCTGCGCGCCGCCGACTTCGGTCTCGACCTGACCGGTTCGGCCTGCGCTTCGGAAGCCTTCTTCCCGTTCCCGGACGGCCTGATCCAGGCCGCCGACGCCGGCTGCACCGCGGTGATCCAGCCGGGCGGCTCCATCGGCGACGAGAAGGTGATCGCCGCCGCTGACGAGCGGGGCATCGCCATGGTGTTCACGGGCGTCCGGGTCTTCCGGCACTAGCCCAAAGTCAAAGGGGGCCGACATGGCGCCGGCCCCCTCAAGATGCAGCGCGGCGCGCTGCCTTCTTCCATCAAGTCGAACCGGATGACGGCGGCGCTCAGCCCCGCCGCTTGCGTCCGCTCGCAGCCTCCTGGGCCAGCTCGCGCAGGGCCGCATTGGCGATGGTGAGCTTGGCGAAGGTCCAGCCGCCGCCGGCCGCCTCGATCTCGTCGATCGTGCGGGTGGCGGCCACCACCTGCTCGCTGCGCAGCGAGGCCCAGGACGCCACCGCGTCGCGGGCATGCTCCGCATCGACGCCGGCCTTGGCGTTGCCCACGAAGTCCATGATGGCGCGGGTGAGCTGAGCCTGCTCGCCCAGCAGGTCCTCGATCAGCCGGCGCAGGGCCGTCCGCTCGAAGAGGTCGCCGGCGCGGAATTCGCCCGCGGCCGCCCGCAGGCGGTCGAAGGCCATGGCCTCGCCCGCGGCGTAGTAGAGACGCGCCACGTTCGGCAGGGCCCAGCTGGAGCCCTCGGCCAGGTCCACCAGGTCGGCGGCGGTGGTCAGCGGGCCGAGGGCCGCCACGGTGCGGGCGATGTCCTCGGGGGCGCCGGCCTCCACCAGCTGGGCGGTGCGGGCCTCGACGGCGGCGCGTTCCACCGCCGGCAGGGCCTCGGGCGTCAGCCGGTCCAGGCTCTTGAAGCCCGGGCCGTAACGCTGCACGAGGGCGGCCACGTCCAGGCCTTCGCGGGCGGCCCGGCGGGCCAGCCAGAAGGTCGCGCCGCGCAGGGAGGCCACCAGCCGCCGGAACAGGGCGAGTTGCCCCTGGGCCGGGATCTTCAGGTCCAGGGCCCGGACGGCGGCCCAGCGGGCCTCGAAGTCCAGCACCACCTTGGCCGCCTCATAGCCGGAGAGCAGGGCGGTCACGCCGCAACCGGCCGCGGCCATCATCCGGAACGGGAAGCTCGGCCCGCAGCGGTTGATCATGTCGTTGGCCACGACGGTGGCGATGATGTCGCGCCGCAGCCGGTGGCGGCGGATCGGGTCCTTCCACTTCCGCAAGGGCTTGGGGAAATAGGCCTCGAGGTGCGTCTCGAACCAGGGATCGTCCGGCGCGGCGCTGGCGACGATCTCGCGCTTCAGCTCGAGCTTGCCGTAGGCCAGCAGCACGGCCAGCTCGGGCCGGGTCAGGCCGCGCCCGGCCAGCTTCCGCTCGGCGATGGCCGCCGCGTCGGGCAGGCCCTCGACGGCGCGGTCCAGCCGCCCGCGGCTCTCCAGCTCGGCCATGAACCGGGCGTGCGGCTCCAGTTCGCCGACAGTGTCCATCTCCAGCAGGGAGAGCGCCAGGGTCTGGTCGTAGTTGTGCGCCAGGACGTGGGCCGCCACGTCGTCGATCATCGACTTCAGCAGCGTGTCGCGGCGCTTGCGGGTGAGTTCCCCCGTGCGCTCGAGCATGCCGGTGGCGATCTTGATGTTCACCTCGTGGTCCGAGGAGTCCACGCCCGCCGAGTTGTCGATGGCGTCGGTGTTCACCTTGCCGCCCTTCTGGGCGAACTCGATGCGGCCGGCCTGGGTGAGGCCGAGGTTGGCGCCTTCGCCGACCACCTTCACCCGCAGCTCCTCGCCGTTGACGCGGACGGCGTCATTGGCCTTGTCGCCCACCTCGGCGTTGGCCTCGTGGCGGGCCTTCACATAGGTGCCGATGCCGCCCAGGTAGAGCAGCTCGGCCGGGGCCTTGAGGATGGCGTTGATCAGCTCGGCCGGCGACAGGGCCTCGGCCTCGACCCCCAGCATGGCGCGGACCTCGGGGGTCAGCGGGATCGACTTCAGGCTGCGCGGGAAGACCCCGCCGCCCTTGCTGATCTTCTTGCGGTCGTAGTCATCCCACGACGAGCGCGGCAAGGCGAACAGGCGCTCCCGCTCGGCGTAGCTGACCGCCGGATCAGGGTCCGGATCGAGGAAGATGTGGCGGTGGTCGAAGGCGGCCTGCAGCCGGATCTGCCGGCTGAGCAGCATGCCGTTGCCGAACACGTCGCCGCTCATGTCGCCGCAGCCGACCACGGTGAAGGGCTCGGACTGGATGTCCTTGCCCAGTTCGCGGAAGTGGCGCTTCACCGCCTCCCAGGCGCCACGGGCGGTGATGCCCATCTCCTTGTGGTCGTAGCCGGCCGAGCCGCCCGAGGCGAAGGCGTCGCCCAGCCAGAAGCCGTAGGACTCGGCCACGCCGTTGGCGATGTCGGAGAAGGTCGCGGTGCCCTTGTCGGCGGCCACCACCAGGTACGGATCATCGCCGTCGTGGGGGACCACGCCTTCCGGATGCTGCACCTGGCCCTCGGGGGTCAGGTTGTCGGTGAGGTCGAGCAGGCCGGACAGGAAGGTCTTGTAGGCGTTGATCGCCTCGGCGCGGATGGCGTCGGGCGCCCCGCCCACGGGCAGGCGCTTGGGATAGAAGCCGCCCTTGGAGCCCACCGGCACGATGACCGCATTCTTCACCTGCTGGGCCTTCACCAGGCCGAGCACTTCGGTGCGGTAGTCGTCGCGGCGGTCCGACCAGCGCAGGCCGCCCCGGGCCACCGGGCCGAAGCGCAGGTGAACGCCCTCCACGGCCGTGGACCAGACGAAGACCTCGCGGAACGGCTTGGGGGCCGGCAGGTCGGCCAGCTCGCCGCTGGCCACCTTGAACGAGATGTAGGGCTTGGGCGCCCCGTCCGGGCCGCGCTGGTAGAAGTTGGTGCGCTGGATGGCCTGCACCAGCAGGGCGATGCGGCGCAGGACGCGGTCGTCGTCCAGGCTCTCCACCGCCTGCAGCGCCTCGATGATCTCGGCCATGACCGCGTCGGCCTGGGCCTTGCGCTCCTCAAGCGTGGCGCGGACCGCCGGGTCGAAGCGGATGCGGAAGAGGTCGAGGATCAGCCGGGTCACGCCCGGATGGGCCGACAGGGCCTGTTCCTGCACGCGCTGGCTGGGGTCGAGGCCCGACTGCTGGCGGAACCGCGCCAGGGCCCGCATCAGCGCCGCGTCGCGCCAGGGCAGGGACAGTTCCAGCACCAGGCGGTTGAACCCGTCGTTCTCGGTCTGGCCGGTCCAGACGGCGACCACGGCGGCCTCGAAGGCTTCCTTGACCTCGTCGAACACGAGGTTGGCGCCCCGGGGGTCCTCCAGCTCGAAGTCGTGCACCCAGACCGGGGCCTTGCCGTCGCGCCGGATCGGGAAGCCGGCCTCGGCGATGGCCTTCAGCCCCATGCTCTCCAGGATCGGCAGGACGTCGGCCAGATGGGCCGGCTCGCCGCAGCGATAGAGCTTGAAGCGGAACTGGAGGTTGTTGTCGTTGGGCGTGCGGTAGGCCCGCACGCGGATCGGCTGGCCGGGTTCGAAGCCCTCGATGGCGGCCACGTCCCGCAGGGCCTCGGCCGCGTCGAAACGGTCGCGGTAGCCGGCCGGGAAGGCGTCACGGTAGGCGGCGACGGTCTCGGCCACCTCCTCAGGCGTCCGGCCGCTGGACCGCACGGCCGCCTCGAAGCGGTCCTCCCACGTGCGGGCGCTCTCGGCGATGCGGGCCTCCACCTGCCGAAGGTCCGGCCAGGGATGACCCCCGGGGGTGAAGCCGACGATGTAGTGAACCCGTGCGAGCCCCGTCTCCGAGAAGCTCGGATAGAAGGCCGAGATGCGGCCGCCATAGGCCTCGGCGAGGATCTCGCCCGCCCGTTTGCGGATGTCGGAATCGTAGCGCTCGCGCGGCACGTACAGCAGCACCGAGGCGAAGCGGTCGAACGGGTCGCGGCGCTCGAACACCCGGATGCGCGGGCGGTCGTAGAGGTGAAGGATGCCCTGGGCCAGCTCCAGGAGCTGGTCCTCGCTCGACTGGAAGAGCTCGTCGCGCGGATGGTTCTCGACGATGTTCTTCAGCCGCTTCTCGTTGTGGCTGCCGGGCAGGGCGCCGGCGCGTTCCAGCACCCGGGCGGCCTTCTCGCGGATCAGCGGCACGGCGCTGGCCGGCTGGTCATAGGCCTCGGCGGTGAACAGGCCCACGAAGCGGACCTCGCCCACGGGCCGTCCGTCCGCGCCGTAGCGCTTGACCCCCACGTAGTCCATGTAGCCCCGGCGGTGGACGCGGCTCTTCACGTTGGACTTGGCCACGGTCACGGGCGGGTCGACCGCCAGGCTGTCCTTCACCTGGCCCATGAGGATGGCCGGTTCGTTGGCCCGCCGCAGCACGGTGCGGGCCGGGTCGCGCAGGACGCCCAGGCCGTCGGTGGGCTGATACAGCGGCTCCTCGGCGGCGTAGTCGCCGCTCTCCAGGCGCGGATACTCATAGACCCGGGCGCCCAGGAAGACGAAGTGCTCGGCGTGCAGCCAGGCCAGGAAGGCCAGCTCCTCGGGACTGGCGCGGCCCGAGGCTTCGAGCTCGGCCAGGGTCCGGCCCATCAGCTCCAGCATGGCGGGGAAGTCGTCCACCGCCGCGCGCACGTCCTTCAGGGTGGCGGTCACGCCTTCGAGCAGCAGCTGTTCGCGGTCGGCGCCGATGGGCTCCAGGATCACCTGGATCATGGACTCCCGGCGGGGCGCGCCCGTCTGGCCGCGCACGCCGGAGCGGTCGCGCTGGACGGTGACGATCGGGTGGAACATCGCCCGGACCGACAGGCCCTGGTCGGCGATCTCGCCCATGACGCTGTCCACGAGGAACGGGGCGTCGTCCTGGACGATCTCCAGGCGGTCGAGGCCGCCGGCGTTGGCGCCTTCCACGGGGGCGATGCGCGCCTGCGGGCCGCGGCCCCGGCGACGCTCGGCGAAGCGCCAGAAGTCGGCGAGGTTGCGGGCGAGTTCGGCGGTGGAGAGTTCGGGCAGTTCGTCGCCGGCGACATCGGCGGCGGCGCCTTCGGCGAAGGCCTTGGCCGGTTCGGCGGCGGCGTCGCCCTCAAGCTCGGCGAGGACGGCGCGCACCAGGGCGCCGGCGGACTTGCCGCGCGAGGCGGTCTTCGGCCTGGCCGAGGTCTTGGCGGTCTGGGAGGCGGCTCGGCTCATCGGACGGCCCCCGCGAGAACGCCGCCGGAGGAGAGAATCCGGCGGCGTGTGGTTCCGTCGTGGGGGGCCGACGGAACGCGGGGTGCTCGCTGCGCCCGCGGGGTGGGGGAGCGGACGCACCTGCCGGAGGGGGAATTGGTCCGGCAAGCCTTAGATAGGAAGCGCGAAGTCACGATTTAAGGCCTTGGCTCAAGAACGGTGGGGGTGACTGTCCGCCGGTCCCGAAGGGCCGGCGTCGGGGGGATCTTGCGGAGACTTCTTGCTGAGGTCGTCGGGATCGCCGTCATCGGAAAGTAAGACGGCGATCCAGCGGGTTCCCGGAAACTGCGCCAGGATCACCATGGCCATGACGGTCAGGGGCGTGGACAGGAACGCGCCGGTGAGGCCCCAGACCACGGTCCAGAAGGCCAGGGCCAGCAAGAGAACGATGGGATCGACGTTGAGGCTGCGGCTCTGCATCCGCGGCTGGACGACGTTGCCCACGAACAGGGTCACCGTCTGCAGGACGGCGAACAGCACGATGGCCTGCCAGAGCGTGTCGAACTGCACGAGGGCGAAGATCGGCGGCAGGGCGACGCCCACCACGCCGCCGACGATCGGGATGTAGGAGGCGATGAAGATCAGGATCGCCCAGAACAGGGCGTTGTCGAGGCCGACGCCGGCCATGGCCGCCCAGGACGCGACGGCGATCATCAGGCCGGTGACCGTCTGCACCCACAGGTACTGTTCCACCCCGTTGCGAATGCGCAGGAAGGCGGCGATGGCGTCCTGGCGTTCCTCGCGATGGGGGAACAGGCCCACGGCCTTGCGCTCCCAGCCGTGCCGGGAGGCGAGGATGAAGCCCAGATAGATGAGCACGAAGGCGGCGGTGGAGGCGAAGCCCTGCAGGCTCCGGGCGATCTGGCCCAGATAGCTGGCCGGGTTGAGCTGCCGCGTGAGCTGCTCGATGGTGGGCGGGACTTCCAGGCCGATCAGCGAGGCCAGGCGCGCCAGCAGGCCGTCGAGGCGCGGGGCATAGGCCACCAGCTGGGTGGCGAAGCTGGTGGCGTTGTCCACAACGAACACGGCCGCCCCGCCGAAGATCACCACCGACAGCACCACCGCCAGCGGCGTGGCGGCGCGGCGCGACACGCCCGGCAGGCGGGTCTGCAGCACCCGGGCGAACCCGTCGATCATCACCGCCAGGAAAATGGCCAGGGCCAGGGGCGTGAGGATGTCGGAGAGCCAGCGGAGGGTCGCCCCACCCGCGATCACCGCCAGGATCACCAGGGCGTTTCGCGAGACCGTATCGGCGGCAGGTGCGGGCATCACGTCGGACTGTCTGCGGCTGGGGCGCCGCCGTCAAATCGGGTGTGGTCTACCGGTCTTTGCCAAAAAGGGGGAGTGATTTTGCCCCCAGGATCTCAAATAACGGCAATCATCGTTCCAGAAACACGAGGGCTGGCGGCGGGGCGGGCCGGCGGCTAGCTTCGCTGGACGGCAGATTTCCGCATTTCGAGGAGCGTTCCATGTCCGGCGGCGTCCTGATCGGGTACTCGGACCAGCCGGAAGAGCTGCGGCTCGACCGGGCCAATCGCCATGGCCTGGTGGCGGGCGCCACGGGCACCGGCAAGACCGTCACCCTGCAGGTGCTGGCCCAGGGGCTCTCGGATGCGGGCGTGCCGGTCTTCTGCGCCGACGTGAAGGGCGACCTCTCGGGCATCGCCGCGCCTGGCCAGCCCAACGAGAAGCTGCTGGCCCGCGCCCAGAGCATGGGCCTGGAGCTGCAGCCGGCCGCCGCGCCGGTGGTCTTCTGGGACCTGTTCGGCCAGTCGGGGCATCCCGTGCGCACGACGGTCTCGGAGATGGGCCCGCTGCTGCTCTCGCGGATGCTGGAGCTCAACGATGTCCAGGAGGGCGTGCTCACCGTCGTCTTCCGCGCCGCCGACGAGGAAGGCCTGCTGCTGCTGGACCTGAAGGACCTGCAGGCGGCCCTGACCTACGCCGCCGAGAACGCCAAGGCGCTGTCGGCCCGCTACGGCAACCTCTCCACCGCCACCGTGGCCACGATTCAGCGCAAGCTGCTGATGCTGGAGGACCAGGGCGGGGCCAACCTGTTCGGCGAGCCGGCGCTGCAGCTGTCGGACCTGATGCGCACCGACGGGGCCGGCCGCGGCTATGTGAACATCCTCGCGGGCGAGCGGCTGATCACCAACCCGCGCCTCTACGCCACCTTCCTCCTGTGGTTGATGTCCGAGCTGTTCGAGGAACTGCCCGAGGTGGGCGATCCTGAAAAGCCGCGGCTGGCCTTCTTCTTCGACGAGGCCCACCTGCTGTTCCGCGACGCCCCGCCCGCCCTGCTGGAGAAGGTGGAGCAGGTGGTCCGGCTGATCCGCTCCAAGGGCGTGGGCGTCTATTTCGTCACCCAGAATCCGGCGGACATCCCCGACACGGTGCTGGGCCAGCTCGGCAACCGCATCCAGCACGCCCTGCGCGCCTATACGCCCGTGGAGCAGCGGGGGCTGAAGGCCGCCGCCGGCAGCTTCCGGCCGAACCCCGCCTTCGACACCGCCCAGACCATCCAGGGCCTGGGCGTGGGCGAGGCCCTGGTCTCGGTGCTGGACGAGAAGGGCGCCCCGACGGTGGTGCAGAAGACCCTGGTGCGGCCCCCGGCCTCGCGGCTGGGCCCGCTGACCCCGGCGGAGCGGGCGCAGGTGGTGGCGGCAAGCCCGGTGCGCGGCCTCTATGACGAGGTGCGCGACCGCGACAGCGCCTATGAGATGCTTCAGCGTAAGGCCGCCCAGATGGCGGGCGAGCCCGCTCCCAAGGCCGCGAAGGTCGAGAAGGCCAGGGCGCCGGCGCGGGAGAAGCCCTCGGAGCTGCAGACCATGGGCAAGGCCTTCGCCACCTCCATGCTGCGGACCATCGGCAACCAGATCGGCCGCGAGATCATCCGCGGCGTCCTCGGCGGGGTGCGCCGGCGCTAGCTTGCCTGCGGCGGGCGTGGTGCTAGCGTCGCCGTAAGCGCCGCATCAAGACGGCGTCGATGCTGGAGGACATCTCATGCGCCATATGGCCCTGGCCGCGTTTGCGGCCCTTCTCGTCGCACCCGCCGCCTACGCCCAGAGCTCGGGTCCGCTCGCCATGGTGAACGTGGACGAGCCGGCCTTCTGCAACGCCAACGGCCTCGCCCCGGAACGGCATCAGCCGGCGGGATACGCCGTGCCCGCCGACAAGGGCGGCGGGACCCTGGAGTATGTCGACAAGTCCCGGGCCGAGTGCCACCAGGTGGTCGGCAAGAAGCCCACCGGCCAGTACCGGCGGCCCACGGTCTGTCCCCTGGGATCGGGCCGGATCAACACCAGCGAGGGCTGGATCTGCCGCTCACAGAAGCCGGCCGACTCCTGAAGCCAAAAGGCCTCCGGCGACGCCGGAGGCCTTCGCGTTTCCGCTGAGAATTCCGCCTAGCGCGGGGCCATGCGGATGGCGCCGTCCAGACGGACGTGCTCGCCGTTGAAGTAGCCGTTGGTGATCATCTCCAGCGCCAGGGAGGCGTACTCCTCGGCGTTGCCGAGGCGCTTGGGGAACGGCACGGAGGCGGCCAGGGCCTCCTTCACCTGCGGCGGGGCGCCCTGCATCAGCGGGGTGTTGAAGATGCCCGGCAGGATGGTGTTCACGCGGATGCCTTCGCCGGCCAGGTCGCGGGCGATCGGCAGGGTCATGCCGACGACGCCGCCCTTGGAGGCCGAGTAGGCCGCCTGGCCCATCTGGCCGTCCACGGCCGCCACCGAGGCGGTGTTGACGATGGCGCCGCGCTCGCCGTCGGCGAGCGGCTCGAGGTCCAGCATGCCCTTCGCCGACTTGGCGATGCAGCGGAAGGTGCCGACCAGGTTGATCTGGATGATCATGTTGAAGGCGTCGAGCGGGAAGTGCTTGGCCTCGCCCGTCTGCTTGTCCCGGCTGGCGGTCTTGATGGCGTTGCCGGTGCCGGCGCAGTTCACCAGGATGCGCTCCTGGCCGTGAGCGGCGCGGGCCTTGGCGAAGGCGGCGTCTACCTCTTCCTCGGAGGTGACGTTGACCTTGCAGAAGACGCCGCCGACTTCCTTGGCGACCTGTTCGCCCTTCTGCTCGTTCATGTCGAAGATGGCGACCTTGACGCCCTTGGCCGCCAGCGCCCGCACGGTGGCTTCGCCGAGGCCCGAGGCGCCGCCGGTGACCACCGCGGCAACGGATGAATTGAGTTCCATGAGCGCTCCGCTCCCCTATGATAAAGTCAACTCGGCGAAGGCTTTAGCTCGATGAGCGCCCGCGAAAAAGCGTCACCCAACGTCAATTCCGGCTTCGATCCGCAGGCCCCGATCGCCCGCGATCACGCCCTGGTTCCGGCCGTCATGCAGCTGAACGAGGAGCGGGTGACTCGCGGCTTCTGGCCGAAGATCCGGAAGGTGGCCGCCCGTGTGCCGTTCGCCCGCGAGGCCCTGGCGGTCTGGTTCTGCGCCCGGGACGACGAGACCCCCATGGCCGCCAAGGGGATGATGCTGGCGGCCCTGGCCTATTTCGTCCTGCCCACCGACGCGATCCCCGACTTCATCGCTGGCCTCGGCTACACGGACGACGCGGCGGTTTTCGCGGCCCTGATGAGCGTCATCGGCAAGAACCTGAAGCCTCGGCACAAGGAGGCCGCCCGGCGCGCCATCGAGGACATGCGCAGCGACGGCTGACCGGACGGTCTCGGCGGGTGTCAGGCCTGGCTGTCGCGCCGGCGGCGGGCGAGCTGGTGCTCGCGCCAGGTGATGAGCAGCGTCGAGGCCACGACCACGCCGGCGCCCGCCAGGGTCCAGACCGTGGGAACCTCGCCGAACAGCAGCAGGCCGGCGGCCGCGGCGAACACCAGCCGGGTGTAATCGATGGGGGCCATGGCGGCGGCGTCGCCCACCTGCATGCCCTTGATGTAGCAGGCCTGGGTCGCGGTCCCCATGACGCCCATGGCGCAGAGCAGGGCGAGGTCCACGGGGGCTGGCCAGCGCCAGGTGAGGATGGCGCCGGGGATCGAGAAGATCAGGCCGAGGGTCATGGCCCAGACCAGCAGCACCGTCGGCGAATGGTCGCGGGTCATCACCTTCATGCCGGTGATGGTGAGCGCGAACAGGAACGACGAGGCCAGCATGGCGAGGGCCGGCAGGCCCATGGCGAAGCCGTCGGCGCCGGGGCGGATCATCAGCAGCACGCCCAGGAAGCCCACCACCGCCGCCGCGATGCGGAGCGGGCCGATGGGCTCGCGCACCACCAGGGCCGCCAGGGGCACCAGCCACAGGGTGCGGGTGAACGACAGGGCGTTGGCGTCCGCCAGCGGCAGCTTCTGAAAGGCGTAGAACGACAGGATCAGCGCGATGGTGCCCGCCGCCGAGCGGAAGAACAGGATGCCCGGCCGCGTGGTCGCATAGGCCGCGCTGCGCTGGCGCACGATCACCGGCAGCAGCACGGCGAAGCCAGCGGCCTGGCGGTAGAAGGTCTGGAGCGCGGCCGGGTAGTCCTCACCGAGGAACTTGATCAGGGTCGTCATGACCGTGAAGCCCAGGGCCGAGGCGAGCATCCACAGCGCGCCCCGGACATTGGGACTCAGGCCCGGCCGGGCCTGCTGTTCGATCCCGGCCGGTTCGTCGGTCATCCCTGCGGCGCGACCTCGGCGAACAGTTCCATCAGCGGCGAGGCCGCGCTCTGGTCCCAGGCGTGGCGGGAGCCCACGGTGATCCCGCCGTCCACGACGATATGCTGGCCGGTGACGAAGACGCTGTCATCGGAGGCGAGATAGAGGGCGGCCCGGGCGATGTCCTCGGGCAGGCCGGCCTTGGGAATGGGCTGCGCCTTGGGGGCGTTCTCGGCCACCCGGGCGGCCATCTGGTCGGCGATCTCCCGCGGCAGGCCCAGGGAAGCGCCGAAGATCGAGGTGGCGATGAGGCCGGGGCAGATGGCGTTGACCCGGATTTTCTGCGGCGAGAGCTGGGCCGCGGCGCAGCGGCTCATGTGGATCACCGCCGCCTTGGCCGAGGAATAGGCCAGCGGCCCCCAGCCCGCCTGCAGGCCGGCGATGGACGCGGTGTTGATGATCGAGCCGCCGCCGCGCTCGAGCATGAGGGGCGTGGCGTGCTTGATGCCCAGGGCGGGGCCGCGCACAAGGATGTCGAACACCCAGTTCCAGCGCTCGGGCTCGATCTCGGCCACCGTCCGCATCATGTCGGAGATGCCGGCGTTGTTGAACAGCACGTCCAGGCCGCCGAACTCGGACTTGGTCAGGTTGAGGGCGGCGGCGATGTCGGCCTCGGAGGTGACGTCGCAGTGGGCGTAGCGGACGGCGCCGCCGAACCGCTGCTCGAGCATCCGGCCCTTCTCGTCCTGGATGTCGGCGGCCACCACCTTGGCGCCCTCGGCGACGAAAAGCTCCACCGCGCCGAGGCCGATCCCCGAGACCCCGCCCGTGATCACCGCCACCTTGCCGTCCAGACGACCCGCCATGGGACCCTCCCTCGTGTTCTGGTTATCAGCGATCACTAGCGGCGAAATTCGCGCCCGTCATCCCGGCCGAGGCATGCGCTGGGAAGGCGCGCGCGGGGCAGGTCCCGGATCGGCCTTGCGGGCCGTCCGGGACGACGGCTTGGTCCTAGACGGTGACCACCACCTTGCCCATGGCCTTGCGGCTGGCCAGGTGCTTGATGGCCTCGGCCGCCCGTTCGAGCGGGAAGCGTTCGGACACGTAAGGCTTGATCTTGCCCTGCTCGTACATGGCGAGCAGCTCGGCCACGCTCTCGCGGTGCTTCTGCGGGTTCTTGCCCACCCAGGCGCCCCAGAAGACGCCGACGATCTCGCAGCCCTTCAGCAGGGCGAGGTTCAGCGGGATCTTCGGGATTTCGCCGGCGGCGAAGCCCACCACCAGGTACTTCCCCTCCCAAGCGATGGAGCGCAGGGCGGGCTCGGCATAGGCGTCGCCGATGGCGTCATAGATCACGTCGGCGCCGTTGGGCCCGGTGGCCTCCTTGAAGAGCTGGGCCAGCTGCTTCTGGCCGTCCTTGTCGAAGGGGCCGCGGGGATAGACCACGCCGGCGTCCGCGCCCTTGGAGAGGCACAGGTCGACCTTCTCCTGGCTGGAGGCGGCGGCGATCACCCGGGCGCCCACGGCCTTGCCGAGCTCGACCGCGGCCAGGCCCACGCCGCCGGCGGCGCCCAGGACCAGCATGGTCTGGCCGGCCTTGAGCTGGGCCCGGTCCTTCAGGGCATGCCAGCTGGTGCCGTAAGTCATGATGAACGCGGCGGCCTCGTCGAAGGGCATGGAGTCCGGGATCTTCACCAGCCGGGCCGCGTCGAGCGCCAGCTCCTCGGCCATGCCGCCCCAGCCGGTGTTGCCCAGCACCCGGTCGCCGGGCTTCACATTGGTGACGCCCTCGCCGACGCTCTTGACCACCCCGGCGATCTCGCCGCCCGGCGAGAACGGCCGTTCGGGCTTGAACTGGTACCTGTCCTCGATGATCAGCACGTCGGGGAAGTTGACGCCGATCGCCTTTACCTCGACGACGGCTTGGCCCGCCTTTGCTTCGGGAGCCGCCACGTCCTCGAGCACCAGGGTGTCCGGACCACCGACTTGCTTGCTCAGCAGGGCCTTCATGAGCGTCTTCTCCAATCCGTTTGCTGGCGGCGACGCTAGCCATTCGAACGGGCGTTTGAAAGCTGGATTTTGCGCCGCAGTTGGTCCCGGGGCCAGCCTCCCCTATATTCCGCGACCTCGCACAAGGACCTTCCAGTGGGCGTGACCCTCGACCTCAGCCGCGCGCCGGCCCAGCCGCTTGCGACCCAGACCGTGGCCAAGCCGCCGAACCTTTCGGGCATGACCCGGGCGGAACTCGCCGCCTGCTTGGTGGAGCTGGAGATCGCCCGGCCCGAGAAGGCTCGCATGCGCGCCTCTCAGCTTTGGCGCTGGATGCACCACTACGGAGTCACCGACTTCGCGGCCATGACCGACGTGGCCAAGGAGACCCGGGCGCTGCTGGCCGAGCGCTCCACGATCTCGCGCCCCGAGGTGGTCGAGCGGCAGGTCTCCCGGGACGGCACCCGCAAGTGGCTGATCCGCATGGCGCCGGGCATCGAGGTGGAGACGGTCTACATTCCGGACGTAGGCCGGGCGGGGGCGCTGTGCGTCTCGTCCCAGGTGGGCTGCACGCTCAACTGCACCTTCTGCCACACGGGCACCCAGGCCCTGGTGCGCAACCTGACGGCGGCCGAGATCGTCGCCCAGGTGCAGGTGGCCCGGGACGATCTCGGCGAATGGCCCTCGCCCAAGGAGGACCGCCGCCTGTCGAACATCGTGTTCATGGGCATGGGCGAGCCGCTCTACAACCTCGACAACGTGGCCGCCGCCATCGACATCATCGCCGACAACGAGGGCATCGCCATTTCGCGTCGGCGGATCACGGTCTCGACCTCGGGCGTTGTGCCGCAGCTCGCCGCCCTGGGCGAGCGGACCCAGGCCATGCTGGCCATCTCGCTGCACGCCACCAACGACGAGCTGCGCGAGAAGCTGGTGCCGCTCAACAAGAAGTATCCCATCGCCGAGCTGATGGAGGCCATCCGGGCCTATCCGGGCCTCTCCAACTCCAAGCGGGTGACCTTCGAATATGTGATGCTGAAGGGCGTCAACGACAGCCCGGCCGAGGCCAAGGCCCTGGTGCAGCTGCTGAAGGGCATCCCCGCAAAGATCAACCTGATCCCGTTCAACCCCTGGCCGGGCAGCGCCTACCAATGTTCGGACTGGGGCACGATCGAGCGGTTTGCGGCGGTGCTGAATCGGGCCGGTTACGCCTCGCCGATCCGGACGCCCCGGGGCCGCGACATCCTGGCCGCCTGCGGCCAGCTGAAGAGCGAGAGCGAGAAGCTGCGCGCCAGCGCCCGCCGGAAGCTGGAGGCGGAGGCCTGAGGCCGGCGCCAGCCGGCCGGCCCGTATTCCGCCTCACCCCGCCGTGCTAGACGCGGAGCAAGTCCGTTCGGGGGAGAGACCAGATGCCTACGCCGTCGCCTGAGATCCAGGCCTTCGCCACCGGCTTTCCGATCACCCTGCTGCACATCGTCGTCACCATCCTCATCCTGCTGGGGGCGTCGGCGCTCTACGTCCTGCTCACGCCGCACAAAGAGATCACCCTGATCCGCGAGGGCAATGCGGCGGCCGCCGTGTCGCTCGGCGGGGTGATGCTCGGGCTGGCGATCCCGCTGGCCGTCTCGCTCCAGGCCTCCACCAACCTCATCGAGATCGGCCTCTGGGGGGCGGCCACGGTGGTGGTCCAGCTGCTGGTGTTCCGGCTGGTGGACGTGATGCTGCACGGCCTGCCCAGGCGCATCCAGGATGGCGAGATGGCCGCCGCCGCCCTGCTGGTGGGGGCCAAGCTCTCCACCGCCGTGATCGTGGCTGCGGCGGTGACCGGCTGATCCGATGCACTTTCCCCGGCTGCCGGACTGGGTGGTCTATGCCGCCGTCGTGGTGGCGCTGCTGTTCGCGGCGCTCGGACGCGGCGAGCGCGCCGACGCGCCCGCGCCGCCGCCGAAGGTGGGCGAGCCCCTGGGACCAGCCTCGCCCTTCGACCCCTCGGTGGTCGTGGACGTCCCAGACCAGGGCGGCCCGGCCACCGGCACCGCCTTCTCCATCGCCCGCTCGGGGGTCTGGCTGACGGCCCGGCACGTGGTGGAGGGGTGTCCGAAGGCGGCGCTCGTGGTCGGCGACGGGGTCGGCGTGGCCGCCAATGTCCAGATCGACCCGCGCGGGGAGGCGGCCCTGCTGATCACCGAGGGCGGCGCCGAGCCCCTGCCCCTGGCGCTCGACGAGCCGCTGCGGCGTGGCCAGCGCGCCTACCACCCCGGCTTCCCGCAGGGCGAGCCGGGTGAGGCCACGTCGCGGCTGCTGGGGCGCGAGACCCTGGTGGTGCGCGGCCGGGGCGCCCGGTCGGAGCCGGTGCTGGTCTGGGCCGAGACCGGCCGCACCAAGGGCCTGGAGGGATCGCTGGGCGGCCTGTCCGGCGCGCCCGCCCTGGACGCCCAGGGTCGCGTCATCGGGGTGACCATCGCCGAGAGCCCCCGCCGAGGTCGGATCTATACGACCTCGCCCGAGGTGGTGGAGGCGGCCCTGGCCGCCAGCGGCCGCCGCTTCGCCGCCAACGCCGAGGGGCCGACGCTGACTCCGCAGAACTATTTCTACGCCGCCGACGACCTGCGCCGCAGCCTGCGGGTGGCCCAGGTGGTGTGCCTGGCGGAGTGAGCGGTCAGTCTTTCGCGGGGCCCAGGGCCGCCTGTTTTGCGGCCACGACAAAGGCCAGGATCACCGCCGCAACGCCGATGACGGCGGAGTAGACGAAGAACATCACATAGCCCGCGCCCAGGGCCGGCGGCGTCACCTGGGACTTCTCCATGGCGGTGGCGTAGGCCTCGGGCGGCAGCCGCAGGAACAGCGCCTTCAGGCCCGCGAGCACGCCGCCCGCATCGGCCGCGGCGGCCGAGCTTTCCACGATGCGTCCGGACTGCGAGGCGATCAGCTTGCCCGGCAGGGCGTAGAGCGACGAGAAGAGGGCGTACTGTGTGGCCGTGAACCCCGCCGAGGTCAGGCTGGACATGTAGGCGATCAGGCAGGTGCCCGAGACGCCGCCGGCGATGTTGTCGATGCCGATGGCCACGAACAGGGCCCAGAGCTCCGGCCCCTGGAAGGCCAGCCAGGCGAAGGCGAGATTGCTGAGGGGGCCTGCGAAGGCGCCCACCACCAGGGCGCGCATCATGCCGAGCCGGGCCACCAGATAGCCGCCGAGCCCCACCCCGATGACCGTCATGACCACGCCGAACACTTTGCGGGCCTCGGCGATCTCGGTCTTGGAGAAGCCGAGGTCGGCGTAGAACGGGTTCATGATGTTGAGGACGAAGTCCGACAGCCGATAGACGCAGATCAGCGCCAGGATCAGGCCGGCGACGCCCCGGTAGCGGCGCAGGAACTCCACCAACGGCTCGCCCAGGGCGGCGAAGAGGTAGACGCCCGGGCGCGTGCGCACGCCGGGGATCGGACAGATGGCGAGAACGATGACCCCGAGCCCGAGGGCCACCGAGGCCAGCTGCACATAGACCCCTTCCGGCTTCATCTCCCAGGCGCTGCGGATCATCTCGGCCGCGCCCGTGGCGCCCTGGGCGCTGAACAGGGCGGCGAGCATGGAGGCGTCCGCGGCCAGGCCCGAGCCCAGCAGCAGGGCCCCGAACAGGAAGATGGCGAGGCGCGCCAGCCACTCGGGCAGTTCCAGCAGGGGGCGCCTGGGCACGCCCTCCGCGTGTATGGAGCGTATCGTGTGCGCCTTCTCCCGGGGCGCGCCCAGCACCCCGGCGACGCCGGCCAGCATCAGCCCGGCCATCACCGCATAGGAGATGTTCCAGTTGTAGGCCTCGGCCAGCAGCAGCGGGACCGCGCCCGACACCACCATGGCGACGCGGTAGCCCCACTGATAGGCCGCCGCCATGGCGCCCTGCCGTTCGGTCTCGGCGGCCTCGATCCGCCAGGCGTCGATGACGATGTCCTGCGAGGCTGAGACGAAGGCCACGAAGGCGGCGAAGCTGGCCATGAGGGCCAGGTTGCGGGCCGGGTCGACGCCGGAGATCAGCCACAGGCCGGCCATCACCAGCACCTGCAGGACCAGCATCCAGCTCCGCCGGTGCCCGAGAATCCGGGTGAGGCCGGGGATGGTCGTGCGGTCGATCAGGGGGGCCCAGAGGAACTTCAGCGAATAGGAGAGAGTGGCTAGGGCGAAGATCGAGATGACCTTCAGCGACAGGCCGGAGTCGCGAAGCCAGAGCGAGAGGGTGTCGAAGATCAGCAGGTTCGGCAGGCCCGAGGCGAAGCCCAGGGCCAGCATCACGAGGGCGCGACGTTCGAAGAAGATCGCGAGGGCCTGGAGCGCGCCCCGCTTGGGTTCCGCAGCGTCGGCGGTCATGAAGTCTCCGGCCTTTCGGGCGCCCCCGCGCCGTCACCCGACCTTGGCGCGCGCCGCCCCGTTCGTCCAGCCGGGCCCTTGGTCGCGGCCGGCCTCGCGCCGGCCGGGGCCGGTCCAGCGGACCAGGACGGCGCGCAGGGCGTCGGGTGAGAGCGGCTTGACCAGGAAATCGTCCATACCGGCGGCCAGGCAGGTCCGGCGGTCGTCGTCGAAGGCATTGGCGGTGAGGGCGACGATCGGGGCGTTCACCCCGGCCTCCCGCATCCGGCGGGCCGTCTCCTCGCCCGACAGGCCGGGCAGGCGCATGTCCATCAGCACCAGGTCGAAGACCCCGACCCCCACGGCCGCCAGGGCTTCCTCGCCGCCCGCCGCATGCTCGATGACGCAGCCCTCGCGGGTGAGCAGGGCCTGGGCCAGCAGGGCGTTGATGGGATTGTCCTCCACCAGCAGCACCCGGGCGCCCGGCGCGGCCGCCTCGGCGATGCGGTCGTCGTCGCGCCCGGCCTCGGATTCGGTCACCGCCCCGGCGGCGATCAGCACCCGTTCGGCCAGGGAGGCGCGGCGCAGCGGCTTGATCAGATAGCCGGCGAAGCCCGTCTGGCGCAGGCGCGGGATGTGGTCGCGCTCGTCGGGCGCCAGGAGGACGATCGCCGTGCGGCCGGCGGGGGGCGCGAGGCGCTCGAGCGCGACGCCTGCGCCATCCAGCAGCACAACGTCCTCGTGGGCGGTCTTCTCAAGCACCTCCATCAGCTCCGGGCCGGTCACGGCCTGGCCGCCGCTGGCCCGCACCTGCCGCCGGGCGGCCTCCCGGACCACGGGGTTGGGCGAGACGACCCCCACCGTGCGGCCCTCGAGCGGCGGATTCGCCCCGTCGCGGGACCCGGCCGCCGGCATGGCGGCTTCGAACCAGAAGCTGGCGCCCGTGCCGCCGAGCGCCCCCGCAACCGTCTCCACCCCGACCTCGCCGCCCATGGCCCGGGCCAGACGGCGGGCGATGGCCAGGCCCAGCCCCGCGCCGCCAAGGTCGGCGTGGCTCGCCTCGGCCTGGGCGAAGGCCTCGAAGATGCGGTCCCGGGCATGGGCTGCCACGCCGGGCCCGGTGTCCTCGACCGTGAAGCGCAGGCGGCCGGGTTCGGGGACGGATGCGGTGAGCAGCACGCCGCCGGCCTCGGTGAACTTCACGGCGTTGCCCGCGAAGTTGAGGAGGATCTGCCGCAGGCGGCTCTCATCGGCATGGACCTGACCGAGCTCGGCCGGCGCGGCCCAGGCGATCTCCAGGCCCTTTTCCCGGGCGCGGGGCGACAGGAGCTCGCAGACGCCGCGCAGCAGGCTCTCCACGTCCATCGGCTCGGGGTGCAGCTCCACGCGGCCGGCGCCCAGCTTGGCGAGGTCGAGGACGTCGTTGACCAGGGTCAGCAGGTGCTGGCCGCTCTCCCGCAGCGCCGCCACATAGGTCGCCTGTTCGGCGGTCAGGCGCGTGCCCTCCAGCAGCCGCGCCATGCCCAGGACGCCGTTCAGCGGCGTGCGGAACTCATGGCTGAGCGACGCCAGCTGCTCAGCGCTGATCTGGGCGCGCGTCGGGCGGCGCTCGGAAAGGGGTCTCAGCGGTCTGCGCATCGCGCAAGCCTAGGCCGGACCGCTTAACGGTCCGCAAACCGGCGTGCGGCGAGCAGAAATATCGCACGACCTAACGATGTTCGTCGCCAAAGTAGACGCCGCATCAAAGGCGTCGTTTATTAAGGACGTCATGGCGACCCGGACCGAAGCACCGACGAACCCCGCCGAGCTGCTCACCCAGCGCGAGCGCGAATGCTTGCGCCTTGTCGACCAGCACCTGAGCTCGAAACAGATCGCCCGCGAGCTCGGGATGTCGAAGACCTCGGTGGACACCTATTGCGACCGGGCGCGCCGCAAGCTGGGCGTCACCGACCGCTACGAGGCCGCGCGCCTGCTCCGCCGCCTCGATCCGCAGGCTGTCCTGATCGTGTCAGGACAGGACGCGATCAGGACAGACAACCCCGACGAGCCCTGGCTGGATGACCCCGCAACCAACGGGGGAGCCCATGGGCGACTGGCAGAAATTCGACAACCGCGCAGTGATCGGACGAGCGCTCCGCCTGCGTCGGGAGATCGACGACTTCGAGGCGAGGTGGCCCGCCTTGGCCAACCGGGAAGAGACCCTACCGGCCTTTTCCTGGACCCAGCTGGAACGGCAACTCGTCGACCTGTCGGCGACGCCCGCCCAGGCGGACATGGCGCGGCACCTGGTTTCAGCCACCCGGAAGCTGGCCCCGTTCAAGCCGCCGGAGATGGTGCTCCGGGAAATCCTGTGTCTGACCTGGGTTCTCCTGGACGAGAACTTCCGGCCCGACACCGATCAGGACCTGGCGTCAATGAGCTAGGCCCGCTTGCGCGGCTGGGCGTCATCGTGGCTGTGGCGATCATCACGGCCCTCGCTTTCGGGGGCATGCTGGCCGGTCTCCACGCGCTGCAAGGTCTTGCCGCGACCTTAACCTAACGCCTGAACGGCGCAGAAACCGTCAATCCGAAAACCATAGAACGCGCCACCGAACGTGGCGTGAGGGAGAGAGCTCATGCTCAAGCAACGTCGTATGGCCGCCGAGCAGATCGCTGGGGCCCTGTTTGAAGCCGAAGCCGCCATCGACGCGGCCCTGGCCAAGACCGCCCAACTCACCGGCGTGATGCCGTCCCTGCGCAAGATGGCCGGCGCCTCGGCGCTGGTCGGCCAGGACGCGGTTGAACGCGCCAGCCAGGCGATCATGGCCCTCGCCGAGGCCCGCCGCGCCATCGTCGAGACCCACAAGGAGCTCAGCGTGGCGCAGACCCAGGTCGGCCTGGGCGCCGTGGCCCTGGGCGATGGTCAGGACAAGCCGGCGCCGGGCATGTCGCTCACCGAGCAGGGCGGCCGTCGCCTGCGCGAGGTTCGCGCCGCCTGACGACCGTTCCGCAGGTCGGCAGTTCCTGTATCCTGGGCCCTCGGTCGGATCCGAGGGCCCTCCTTGTTTTCGCAGTTCTTTTCGCCAGCGCACCTGCCGTGGACCCTCGCCACGCTCGGGGTGTACGCCCTGGCCATGCGGCGGGGCGGGCCGGACGAGCGCATCTGCGCCCACGCTGTGCTGATCGGCTGGCTGCTGACCAAGCTGGCCGCCCGCTACCAGGGGCTTGAGCCTGAGCTGGGCGTGCTGGTGGTCGACCTCGGGGCGCTTGCGGTCTTCATCTGGGTGGGGCTGCGGTCGGCGCGCTACTGGCCGCTGTTCGCCGCCGGCTTCCATCTGCTGGCGGTGGTGACCCATCTGGCGCGGCTGGTGGATCCCACCGTGGGCGGCTGGGCCTACCTCACGGCCGGGATCATCTGGGGCTATCTCCTGCTGTTCTCCATCGCCTACGGCGCCTGGACGGCGCCGCGCTTCGCCGATCAGGCCAGCGCCCCGACCCCGGCGGGCGCCACGCGGCGATAGATCAGCGCCTCGGCCACATGCACCCGGCGCACGGCGTCGGCGCCTTCCAGATCGGCGATGGTGCGGGCGAGCCGCAGGGTCCGCGTCCAGCCCCGGGCGGACAGGCCGCCGGCTTCGGCCGCCCGGCTCAGCAGGGCGTGGGCCGCCTCGTCCAGGCCCGCCGCGGCCTGCAGGAAGTCGCCGTCCGCCTGGGCGTTGAGCGCCGGCCCGCCCAGGCGCCCGGCCCGTTCGGTCTGCAGCCCCCGGGCGACCGCCACCCGGGCGGCGGCCTCAGTGGTGCCCTCCGACGGCGGCGGCAAGGCCAGGTCGGCCGGAGTCACCGGCGGAACCTCCACCTGAAGGTCGATGCGGTCCATCAGCGGGCCTGAGATGCGGCCCTGGTAGTCCGTCTGGCAGCGGGGCGCGCGGCCGCAGGCGCCGCGGCCCGGGCCGCCGACGCCGCAGCGGCACGGGTTCATGGCGGCCACCAGCTGGAAGCGGGCGGGATAGCGGATGTGCGCGTTCGCCCGAGCCACCACCACCTCGCCGGTCTCCAGCGGCTGGCGCAGGCTGTCGAGGGCCTGGGCGCCAAACTCGGGCAGCTCGTCCAGGAACAGCACCCCGTTGTGGGCGAGACTGACTTCCCCGGGCTTGGCCTTGAGGCCGCCGCCGGTGAGCGCGGCCATGCTGGCCGAGTGATGCGGGCTGCGGAACGGCCGGGCGCGGGTGAGCCGGCCCTTGGCGATCAGGCCCGCCACCGAATGGATCATCGAGGTCTCGAGCAGTTCCTCGCTGGTCAGGGACGGCAAGAGGCCGGGCAGGCGGGCGGCCATCATCGACTTGCCCGAGCCTGGAGGACCCGAGAACAAAAGGTTGTGGCCGCCGGCGGCGGCGATCTCGAGCGCCCGCTTGGCGTTCTCCTGTCCCTTCACGTCGCGCAGGTCCGGGATGCGCTCGTCGTCCGCCATGGGCCCGGGCTTCGGCGGCGACAGCATCTGGGTTCCGCGGAAGTGGTTCACCAGGGCGACCAGCGACGGGGCGGCGAGGACGCGGGTCTCGCCCGCCCAGGCCGCCTCGGGCCCACAGGCTTCGGGGCAGATCAGCCCGAGGCCCATGCCGCCCGCGGCCACTGCCGCCGGCAGGGCGCCCGCCACCGGCGTGATCCGTCCGTCGAGCGACAGTTCGCCCATGGCCGCCCAGCCTTCCAGGGCGTCGGGGGGAAGGATCCCCATGCCGGCCATCACCGCCAGGGCGATCGGCAGGTCGTAGTGGCTGCCCATCTTCGGAAGGTCGGCGGGGGCGAGGTTGGCGACGATCCGGCGGCCCGGCATGGCGAGGCCCATGCCGGTGAAGGCGGCGATCACCCGCTCGCGGCTCTCGGCCACGGCCTTATCGCCCAGGCCCACGACGACGAAGGCGAACGAGCCGGCGGTGAACTGCACCTGGACGTCGACGCGCACGGCCTCCACGCCCGAGAACGCCAGGGTCACCACCCGCGCCGCCATCCGACCCCCCGAAATTTGCGGAATTCAGATCAACTTATCCACAAATCGAGCACGAAGCTCGGGCCGGATCAAGAACATATAAAGAACTTTTAGAGAAAGTGAGACGACTCCGTAACTTGGGAAAATCTTCTCAGCTATCGCCCGAGGCCGTCAGGCGGCGCGGATCGCCTCGATGCGGGTCCACATCACCTCGGTGGCGTCGATCCCGGTGAAGCGCTTCAGGGCCACGGCGCCGGTGGGCGAGGTGACGTTGATCTCGGTGAGGTAGTCGCCGATCACATCGATGCCCACGAACAGCAGGCCGCGGGCCTTCAGCTCGGGCCCGATGGCGGCGCAGATTTCGCGGTCCCGGGCGGTGAGGTCCACCGGCTGTGGCGCGCCGCCCACGGCCATGTTGGAGCGGATCTGGCCCTTCGGCGGCAAGCGGTTGATGGCCCCGACCGGCTCGCCGTCCACCAGCAGGATGCGCTTGTCGCCCTGGGTCACCGACGGCAGGAACTTCTGCACGATCACCGGCTCTCGGCCGATCTGGGCGTGCAGCTCCAGCATGGCGTCGATGTTGGGATCGTCCTGCAGGTGGCGGGTGACGCCCGAGCCGCCGCGGCCGTTCAGCGGCTTCATGACGATGTCGCCGTGGCGGGCGCGGAAGTCGTAGATCGCCTCGCGGTCCTGGGTGATCAGAGTCGGGGGCTGCAGGTCCGGGAACCGGGTGACGAAGAGCTTCTCCGGAGCGTTGCGCACCTCGCGGGGGTCGTTGACCACCAGCACCTGCGGGTGGATCGCCTCCAGGAAGAAGGTCGTGTCGATGTAGTGCATGTCGAACGGCGGGTCCTGGCGGAGCAGCACCACGTCGAACTCCGTAAGCTCGGCTCGCCGCCACGGCCCGAGCGTGGCGTGGCCGCCCGCCACCCGCTGCACCTGCACGTCGCGACCGCGGGCGAACACCCGGCCGTCCTCCATGGCCAGCTTGTCGGTGGTGTAGACGAAGAGCGAGTGCCCCCTGGCCTGGGCCGTCTCCATCATCAGGAAGGTCGTGTCGCCCTCGATGTTCACGCCTTCGATGGGGTCCATCTGGACCGCGACTTTCAGGGACATGCGCTTCCTCGGGCTGAACGGCTCAGGCCTGAGGACATAGGCCCGAAGCTCGCCGGGCGCTAGCGTCGGACGATGGCCTCGCGGGGCAGGGTGTCGGCGCGCACCCCGACCAGCACCAGCTTGCCGCCCTGGGTGACGATGACGGCGTCGTCTCCCTCCTGGCGCAACTCCCAGGCGACACCGGGCTCCACCAGGACCCGGTCGCCCTCGGCGACCGAGAAGTCCAGCACCCGGTCGGTTCCCACCCCGTCGCGGGTGACGAAGGTGTCCGGACCAGGGCCGCCCCGCAGGATGTCGTCGCCGCGGTCGCCGCTGATCCAGTCGGCGCCGGCCCCGCCGTCGACGGTGTCGTCGCCGGCCCCCGCGCGGATGATGTCGGCGCCGTCCCCGCCCTCGATCACATCGTCTCCGGCCCGGCCCGGGATGAATTCGCCGCGCCGGCCGCCCACCAGGACGTCGGGCCCCGGGCCGCCGCTCAAGGTGGGCATCGGCCCCTTGGCTTGCGGCCGGGCCACCTGGTCCTTGGCCGCCACCCGATGCGGGCGCGCCAGGGCCGCTTCGATCCGCTCATGCGCCTCGGGGCTGGCGGGCGGCGCTGGGTTCAGCACCAGGGGCAGGCCGTTCTCCACCACCTCGGTGATGACTACGTCTGGCCGGAAGCGTTCGATCAGGTCCTCGCGCCAGGGGCCGTCCTGATTGTGGGCGAGAACGATGCGGCTGAAGTGGCCGTAGAAGAACGGCAGGACGGCGTTGGAGAACGAGTCCATGGTCATCAGCAGTACGGGCTTGCCCGCCTGGCCGGTCTCGACCACCCGCGGCGCCGTCCAGTCCTTGACCGGCGTCAGCCACTCCACCGTCAGGGTGTTTTCGACGCGGGGATCGTCGAACTCGGGGTAGTCCACCCCCACGAAGCTCGCCACGCCGAGCATCAGCGCCAGGTTGCGCGGCTTGTTGGGGTCGTGCTCGCGGACCTCCACGAAGTCTTCGAGCGGCCGCGGCCCCTCGGCGACGCCCAAAGCCTTCAGCCGCCGCATCACCGCTGCGTAGCCGTAGTAGGCGCCCAGCCCGGTCCAGTGGGTGTCGTGGGGCGTGTAGGTCCTCAGGCCCCAGCGGGTCGGCGTCTCCAGCGCCTGATGCAGATAGAGCACCTCGCCCGCCTGGGACGCGGCGGCCAGCCGGCTCAGCAGCTCGGCGGGGCGGTTGCGGCTCGGCCCCGGGTACCAGCGCGGCCCGAACTCGGCGTACAGGGTCTCCTTGTCGGGGGCGGCGATGACCAGATAGGTCGCCCCCCGCGCCTCCAGGGCTTCGGTCCGGCCCGCCAGGGCCGCCAGCCACTCCCGGGCCTGGGCGTCGGTGTAGACCGGCTCGTTGCGCGCCGAGCCGAGGTGCGAGCCGTTGTCGAAGAACAGCCATCCCTGGCGCCCGACGATCACATTGGACGCGCCGCTGATCCCCAGCCGATAGCGCAGCAGGTTCAGCCCGCCGATCAGATGCGGCCGGGCCGGGAAATGGTCGGCCACCCAGGCGTCGGCTTCCTTAGGGAAGTCGCGCAGGGCCGACCAGGAGAGCTGAAGCCGCGGCGCCGGGGCGGGCAGGCGGTTTTCGGCCAGGTCCGGCGCAGGGGCGAGCCGGGGCGCCAGGAAGCCGGCGGCCAGCACGGCGAGGCTCGCCCCGATCAGTCCGGCCCAGTGTCGCTTCAGCGGATCCACGTCAGAACCGGAAATAGAGGAACGGGTTGAGGCTGGAGCCCGCCAGATAGGCGATCGAAAGCACGAGGCCTGCGATCAGCAGCGGGGTGGCCAGCACATGGACGCCCTGGGTGTCGAGGCGGGGCTCGATGGTGGGCGAGGGCGGAAGCCTGGGCGCGCCGAGCCGGGCCATGGCCCAGGGGAGCACCGGATAGGCGAAGACGCAGCCGAGGGCGAGGGCGGCCAGGACCTGATTGTCCAGCACCGCTTGGGTGGCGACCGGCAGGGGGCGGAAGCCGGCGGGGTCCGCCAGGGCGGCCCAGTAGCGCAGGGCCTCGCTGAGGCTTTCGTCCCGGAACAGCACCCAGCCGGCCATCACCGTCAGCAGGGTGTAGACGACGGCGACGACCCTGGGCAGGCGTTCCAGCAGGCGGCCGACGCCGAACCGCTCGATGAGCAGGAAGCCGCCGTGGAAGAGGCCCCAGACGATGAAGTTCCAGGCCGCCCCGTGCCAGAAGCCGGTGAGCAGGAAGACGATCAGCAGGTTGCGCACGGTCCTGGCGCGGCCGCCGCGATTGCCGCCGAGCGGGATGTAGACGTAGTCGCGGAACCAGGACGACAGGGAAATGTGCCAGCGCCGCCAGAACTCGGTCACCGACCGGGCCATGTACGGGTAGTCGAAGTTCTTCGGGAAGGTGAAGCCCAGCATGAAGGCCAGGCCGATGGCCATGTTCGAATAGCCGCAGAAGTCGAAATAGATCTGCAGGGTGTAGGCCAGCATCCCCAGCCAGGCGGTGCCGGCGTCGAGGGTCCCGGGCGGCAGGCCGAAGGCGTGGTCGGCCAGGGGCGCCACGGAGTTGGCGATCAGCACCTTCTGGCAGAGGCCGACGATGAAATACTGGATGCCCAGGCCGATGCGGCCGGTTCGGCGGCGGTCGGCGTGCAGCTCGTCCCGGATGTGGGCGAAGCGGACGATGGGCCCCGCGATGAGGTGCGGGAACATCAGGATGTAGGCGGCGAATCGGACCGGGTCGCGCTCCACCTCCACCTGCCGGCGGTGCACGTCGAACAGGTAGCTGACCAGCTGGAAGGTGAAGAAGCTGATGCCGAGCGGCAGGCGCGGGTCGATGTCGGGCAGGGGCGCGCCCGGCAGGATGGCGTTGAGATTGGCCGCGAAGAAGCCTGCGTACTTGAACCAGCCGAGGACGGCGAGGTCGGCGCCGATCAGCAGGCCGAGGGCCAGGCGCCGCCGTCCCGGCTCGGCCAGCCCGTCCAGCCAGCGGGCGCCGGCGTAGTTGAGGCCGATCAGGGCCAGCAGCAGGAAGACGTAGGGGCCCTCGCCCCAGGTGTAGAAGACGGCGCTGCCTGCGAGCAGGGCGCCCGTCCGCCATCCGCTCAGATAGTAGCCGAGCAGGAAAAGGGGCAGGAAATAGAAGATGAAGATGACGGAGCTGAAGACCATCCGTCGCTGAACGCCCCGCCCGCCGTCGAATCGCCAGAGAGGATGCGGGGTCGCCGGGCGGGCCGCAAGCCGGCGACCGACGCTCGCGACCGCCGGGGCCGTCAGTTCAGCCGCAGGCGCACGCGCTCCCGCTGGGCCCGGGCGGCGATGGCTGCGCCGCCGTCGATGGCGCTGGCCCGCTGCAGCGCTTCCAGGGCGCCGGTGAGCGCGCCCTGGCCTTCCCGGGCCGAGGCCACGTCCAGCCACGGGCGGTGGTCGGCCGGGTCGAGCAGCGCCCGGCGCAGGGCCGCCCGCTCGGCGCGGGCGTAGTCACGCACATTGCTGGCCCGGGCGAAGATGATGTTCTGCAGCCGCATCAGCACGGCCCGGTCGCTCACCGGCGCCATCAGCCGGTCGAGGCGGTCGGCGACATTGGGCGTCAGGCCCGCATGCAGCGCCCGGCGAGTGAGTTCGGAGGGCAGCACCACCCGGCCTTCCGAGAACGGGTCCAGGGCCAGCGGCCCCTCCTCGGTTTCGATCCGCAGCAGGAAATGGCCGGGGAAGTCGACGCCCTGGACCGTCAGGCCACAGCGGCGGGCGGCGTGCAGGTAGAATATCCCGAGCGTGACGGCGAGGCCCCGGCGGGTTTCGGCGACGGTGAGGATGTCGGCGTTGCCCAGCCCTTCGGTGGCGAAGAGGTCGCCGGTGAGCCGCAGGTCGCCCGACATGCTCTCGGCCAGGGCCTCCTCCGGACTCTCGCGCTTCAGCCGGTCCTTGAGGCGCTCGACCCCCGCCGCGGCCAGCTCCCGGGCGAGGGACGGATCCCGCGTCGGGTCCTCGTGCATGGCGCAGGCGATCGCAGCCTCCAGCAGGGGGAACTCGCCCTCAGGGGCGGCGCCTGCCTCCAGCAGGATCGTCTCAGCCTCCGCGCGGTCCATCCGTCTCGTACAGCTCGCCCGTTTTCATGCGCCCTTCCAGGCGTCCGGAATATGCATAGGAAGCCGCCCCGGCGCGAGGGCCACGAGGTCGAGGCGAACCGACGCACCCTTAAGGGCGGGACGTTTGGCCGCAAGGCCGGCGCCGGCCCGCCGCAGGCGTTCGCGCTGGTCGTGGGAGACGGCGTCGAGGGCGGCGGCCAGGTCGGCGCGGCGCTTCACCTCCACCACCGCCAGCACCCGGCCGCGCAGGGCCAGGAGGTCGATCTCGGCCTGGGGCGTCCTCAGGCGAAAGCCGAGGATGCGGTAGCCCTTGGCCATCAGCCACAGGGCGGCGGCCACCTCGCCCCGGCGGCCAGCCCGCCGCGCGCTCGATCCGCGCGTCGCCCGCTCGGCGCGCCGGGCGCCTGGGACGGGCGGGCGGAGGCTCACCGCTTGAGCTCCAGGGCCCGCCGGTAGAGGTCGCGCCGGGGCAGGCCGAGGGCCTTGGCGACCTCGGCGGCGGCGTCCGCCGGCTTGAGCCGGGTGAGGGCCTCGGCGAGGGCGGCGTCGGCGTCCGCGGCGGTGGCCAAGGCTTCGCGGCCCGGCCCCACAAGGATGACGATCTCGCCCTTCGGCGCCTCGAAGCGCGGGTCGGCGGCCAGCTCGGCGAGCGATCCGCGCACGATGGTCTCATAGAGCTTGGTCAGCTCGCGGCAGACCACCGCCTCGCGCTCGGGGCCCAGCACCTCGGCCATGTCGGCCAGGCTGGCGGCGAGGCGTGAGCCGCCCTCGAAGAACACCAGGGTCGCCCGCAAGCCGGCGATCTCGGCCAGGAAGGTGCGGCGGGCGGCGGACTTGGGCGGCGGGAACCCCGCGAACAGGAAGCGGTCGGTGGGCAGGCCCGAGGCGGAGAGCCCCGCCAGCAGGGCCGAGGCGCCCGGGACCGGAATGACCGGGAACCCCGCGCCGGCCGCCTCACGCACTACCCGATAACCGGGATCGGAGACCAGGGGCGTGCCTGCATCCGAGACCAGGGCCACCCGCCCGCCGCTGGCCAGCACTTCCAGGGCTCGGGGCGTGGCGCGAGCCTCGCCGTGCTCGTCGCAGCGTTCGAGCCGGGCCGAGAGGCCGAAGGCCTGCAGTAGCTTGGCCGACACCCGGGTGTCCTCGGCCAGCACCAGGTCGGCCTGGGCCAGGACGTCCAGGGCGCGCAGGGTGATGTCGCGCAGGTTGCCGATGGGCGTGGCCACCACATAGAGGCCGGGCGCCAGCGGGGCGTCGTCGAGGATCGGGGGCGGCAGGGCGCGGGCCATGGCGCAGGCTTCGCCGCTCCCGCGCGGGATGGCAAGGCTCAGACGAGCAGTTCCCGCGTCACCGCGTCCAGCACTCGGCGGCCCCGGGGCGTGGCGCGCAGCCGCTCGGGATCGTCCGCCAGCAGACCGAGCGCCACGAGCCCGGCGATGCGCTCGGGCGGGATGGCCAGGGCCGCCACCTCGGAGCGGGCCACGCCCTCGGCGATGCGCAGGCCGCCGAGCAGGCGCTCCTCGGCCGCCTCTTCGGGCGTCAGGAGTTCGCGGTCAAAGCCGCCGGCGATGTAATCGGCGGGGCGGTCGGCGGCGCGGGTGGCGAGGCGGCCGGCCTCGGTGGTGATCCGGCCGTGGGCGCCGGGCCCAACGCCCACATAGTCCCAGCCCCGCCAATAGACGAGGTTGTGCCGGGAGCGCGCCGCTTCCCCGCGGGCGTGGTTGGAGACCTCGTAGGCGTCGAACCCCAGGGCCGCGAGCACGTCCTGGGTGGTCTCGTAGAGCTCGGCGGCCGGCTCCTCCGCGGGCGGGACCAGCACGCCCCGGCGCACCGCCCGCTCGAAGGCCGTGCCCGCCTCGATGGTGAGCTGGTAGGGCGAGACATGCTCGGCCCCGAGGTCCGCCGCCGCCCGCAGTTCCGCGGCCCAGGCGGCGGGGGTCTGGCCGGGACGGGCGTAGATCAGGTCCACCGACAGCCGCGGAAAGACCCGGGCGGCGGTCTCGGCGGCGCGTCGGCCCTCGCCGGCGCCGTGGTTGCGGCCGAGCATCCGAAGGGCGTCGTCGTCGAGAGATTGCAGGCCCAGGGACAGCCGGGTCACGCCGGCGTCGCGGAAGCCCTGGAACCGCCCTGCCTCGGCGTCGGTCGGATTGGCCTCGAGGCTGACTTCCAGGTCGTGGGCCGGGCTCCACAGGCGCCGGGCCGCCGTCACGATCTCGCCCGCCCGGTCGGGGTCCATCAGCGAGGGCGTCCCCCCGCCGAAGAAGACCGAGACCAGCCGCCGCGGGCCGGTAAGCTCGCGCTGGGCTTCCAGGTCGCGGACGATGGCCCGAACGAGGTCGGCCGCCTCCGCCTCTCGCCCCCGGGCCCGGAAGACGTTGAAGTCACAGTAGGGGCAGATCCGCGCGCAGTAGGGCCAGTGGACATAGACGCCCAGGGGAATGTCCCCGGAGGCGCCGCCGCCCGCTGCGGCGGTGGTCACAACAGCGCCGCCTTCAGCTTCTGGAAGGCCCGGGCGCGGTGGCTCATGGCGTCCTTCACCGAAGGCTCCAGCTCGCCGAAGGTCTGGTCCAGGCCCTCGGGCACGAAGATCGGATCGTAGCCGAAGCCCCTGTCGCCCCGGGGCGGGAAGGTGAGCACGCCGTCGATCCGGCCCTCGACCACCACCGCCGCGCCGCCGGGCCAGGCCACCGCCAGGGCCGAGGTGAACCAGGCCGAGAAGTCCTCGGCGCCCGCCTCCTCCAGCCGCTCCTCGACCTTCCGCATGGCCATGGCGAAGTCCTTCTCCGGACCCGCCCAGCGCGCCGAGTAGATCCCCGGCGCCCCGCCGAGGGCCGCCACCGAGAGGCCGCTGTCGTCGGCCAGGGCCACGAGGCCTGAGGCCTCGGCCGCCGCCCGGGCCTTGAGCAGCGCATTGCCGACGAAGGTGCTCTCGGTCTCCTCGGGCTCGGGCAAGCCCAGCTCGCCCGCCGCCACCAGCTCGAAACGACCCTCCAGAATCTCGGCCAGCTCCCGCGCCTTGCCGGGGTTGTGGGTGGCCACCACCAGGTGGGCGCCGGGCTCAAGTCGCAGGGCCATTCGTCTCTCCGTTCCTTGTGCGCCGGGATCATACCGCAGCCGCAGCAGGCCACATTACCAAAGTTTCATATCGTTACTCGATATTCATTTGATCGAGAAACGATGCGGCCATATCGATAATCACAACAGTGAAGCGTGTCCCATCCAAACCGATGCTGCAGCGCAGCATCACCAGACAGGAGAGTTCCCAATGTTCGCCAACGTCATGTCCTTGGTGGATCGCGCCGCCATGAGCTTCGTCGTCATCCTCGCCGCCGTGCCGATGCTGGCCATCGCCGCCGCGCAAATCTAGGTTCGCGCCCTAGGGTTCGTCAGATCCGCTCCGGCCGTGGACTAGAAACCGGCCGGGCGGGTTAGACGCCAGTCAAGCGGGGTCGTCATCGCCATGCGCGCCTTGGGTCCGGGCTCGGTATCGAGCTTCCTGAAGATCATCCTGGACGTCGTCTTCGGCGCCCTGTGGGTCGGGCTCGTGGTGGTGGCCTTGATCACCCTCGCCGCCGTGCTGCTGAGCTTCAACCCCGACCTGTTCGCCGACGTCACCATCGATGCGGAAGCGGGCGAGGTCATGCGCAAGGGGCCCGTGCTCGCCGCCGGCCTCGCCGCCGCCGCCCTCTATCTCGCCGGGGTCCTCGTCATCGTGGGCTGCCTGCGCCGCATCTTCGCCACCCTGACGGCGGGCGATCCCTTCCATCCCGACAATGTCGCGCGCCTCCGCCTCATCGGCCTGATCCTGGCCGGGCTGGAGTGCGGGCGTTACGCTTTCTGGGCCGTGGGGGCCTGGGTGCTGCCCGGGGTCGCCGACGTGGAGCCCACCTTCAGCCTCACCGCCTGGTTCTCGGTCCTGGTCGTGTTCGTCCTGGCCGAGGTGTTCCGCGAAGGCGCGCGCCTGCGCCGAGAAGCCGAGCTGACCATCTGACATGCCGATCCGCGTCAACCTCGACCGCGTGCTGCTAGACCGCCGCATGTCGCTCACCGAGCTCGCCGACCGCGTGGGCGTCACCATCGCCAATCTGTCGATCCTGAAGACCGGCAAGGCCAGGGCCGTGCGCTTCTCGACCCTGGCCGCGCTCTGCCGCGAGCTGGACTGCCAGCCGGGCGACCTGCTCGTCTATGAAGCCGGGCCTGACGAGCCGCCCGACCTGGACGGCGCCTGACCCGGCGGCGCGCTAGCGCGCCACCGCCGCCCGCTGCAGTTCGCAGAGCTCGCCGATGCCCTTGCGGGCCAGGCTGAACAGGGCGTCGAACTCGGCCTGGGAGAAGCCGCGCTTCTCGCCCGTGGCCTGCACCTCGACGATGTCGCCCGAGCCGGTGAGGACGAAGTTGGCGTCGGCCTCGGCGTTGGAATCCTCCTCGTAGTCGAGGTCGAGCACGGGCGCGCCGGCGAACACCCCGCAGGAGACCGCGGCCACCTGATCGAGGATCGGGTCAGCGGTGATCACGCCTTCCTCCAGCAGGTAGCGGGTGGCCAGGCGCAGGGCGACCCAGGCGCCGGTGATCGAGGCCGTGCGGGTGCCGCCGTCGGCCTGCAGCACGTCGCAGTCGACGGTGATCTGGCGCTCGCCGAGGGCCTTCAGGTCGGTGACGGCGCGCAGGGAACGGCCGATCAGGCGCTGGATCTCCTGGGTGCGGCCCGACTGCTTGCCGGCGGCGGCCTCACGGCGGCCGCGGGTATGGGTGGCCCGGGGCAGCATGCCGTATTCGGCGGTGACCCAGCCCTGGCCCTTGCCGCGCAGGAACCCGGGCACGCCTTCCTCCAGGCTGGCGGTCACCAGCACCTTGGTGTGGCCGAAGCTCACCAGGCACGAGCCCTCGGCGTAGCGGGTGACGCCGGTCTCAAGGGTGACGGGGCGGAGAAGGTCGGGCTGGCGTTCGGACGGGCGCATGGGAACTTTCGGAATGGTTTCGGCGTCTTGCGCCGGGGCAGGCGGCGCTTATCCTAACCCGAGAGGCGCCGTCCATGGGCGCCGCAACCTGTTCGCACGCTGACGTGACCCAACCTTTCCTCGCCCGCGGCCCGACGTTGAGCGAACTGGACGAGCGGGCCCGTGAGATTTTCCGCCGCATCGTCGAGAGTTATCTGGAGACCGGCGAGCCCGTGGGCTCGCGCACCCTCTCCAAGGGCGGCCTGCCGCTGTCGCCGGCCTCCATCCGCAACACCATGCAGGACCTCACCCAGCTCGGCCTCCTGGGCGCGCCGCATGTGAGCGCCGGGCGCCTGCCGACCCATGCGGGGCTGCGCCTGTTCGTGGACGGCCTCCTGGAGGTGGGCGACATCGCCGAGGAGGAGCGGCGCAACATCGACGCGCGCCTGCGGGCCCACGGCCGCAACTACGAGGACGCCCTCAACGAGGCCTCGGCGATCCTGTCGGGCCTGGCGGGCGGGGCCGGGGTGGTGGTCACCCCGATCCGCGACGCCGGCGTGACCCATGTGGAGTTCGTGCCGCTGTCGGGCGAGCGGACCCTGGCGATCATGGTCTTCGACGACGGCACGGTGGAGAACCGGCTGATCCGGCGGCCCATGGGCGTGACCCCGTCGGCCCTGCAGGAAGCCTCGAACTTCCTCAACGCGCGCCTGCGCGGCCGAACCCTGGCCGAGGCCAAGGTGGACCTGCGGGCCGACCTGGAGCGGGCCCGCCGGGAGCTCAACGAGACCGCCGCCCGGCTGGTGGAGGACGGCCTCGCGGCCTGGGGCGGCGGGGACGATGACGCCCGGGCCCTGATCGTCCGGGGCCGGGCCAACCTGCTGGAGGACCGCGAGGCCATCGAGGACCTGGAGCGGGTGCGCTCGCTGTTCGAGGATCTGGAGCAGAAGGAACAGCTGATCCAGCTGCTGGACGGGGTCCGGGAAGGCCAGGGCGTGCGCATCTTCATCGGCGCTGAAACCCGTCTGTTCTCGCTTTCGGGTTCCGCCGTCATCGCGGCGCCCTATATGACGGGCTCGCAGCGGGTGGTCGGCGCAATCGGCGTGATCGGACCAGCCCGCTTGAACTATGCCCGGGTCATTCCGTTGGTGGATTACACCGCCCGCGTGCTTGGCCAGGTGATGAACGCATAAGACCAGGTAGGACATGTCCGAAGACAACACGCAGCCCGAAGGCGACGGCTTCGATTTCGAAGGCGGCGAGCTGGAGGCGCTGAAGGCCGAGAACCAGGCGCTGAAGGAGCAGGTGCTCCGCTACGCCGCCGAGGCCGAGAACACGAAGCGCCGCGCCGAGCGTGAGGCGAACGACGCCCGGGCCTATGCGATTCAGAAATTCGCCCGCGACCTGCTGGGTGTGGCGGACAACCTCGACCGCGCCATGTCGGCCGCCCCGGCCGACCACCCCGACGCCCCGGTGAAGAACTTCGTCGTGGGCGTCGAGATGACCGCCAAGGAGCTGCTGGGCGCTTTCGAGCGCAACGGGCTGAAGAAGATCGACCCGGCCAAGGGCGAGAAGTTCGACCCGCACAAGCACCAGGCGATGATGGAGCAGCCGGGCGCGGACGTGGCCCCGGGCGGCGTCATCCAGGTGCTGCAGCCGGGCTATGAGCTGTTCGACCGGCTGGTGCGGCCGGCCATGGTGGTGGTCGCCGCCCGGGCCCCGGGGGCGGCCCCTGCGGGCGGGGGCGACAATCCCTACGCCGCCAATGAAGAAGGCGAGACTGCCGCCGGCGCGGGCGGCTCTGTGGACACCCGCGCCTAAACCGCCGCCGGCCCCTTCCCCCGAGGGGGATTTTGGCTAATGTCCCAAGTCCCTTTCTTTCGGGGTGTGGGCCGGCGCCCTGATTCGCGCCGGCCGCCAAGGCGAGCCGGGACCTAGGAATGAAGCTGACGATCGAACGCGCCGCGCTGCTCAAGGCCCTGGGCCACGTGCAGAGCGCGGTGGAGCGCCGCAACACCATCCCGATCCTGTCGAACGTACTGCTCTCGGCCGACCGCGACCGCCTGACCTTCTCGGCCACCGACCTCGACATGGAGATCGTCGACGAGGCCCTGGCCCAGGTGGATCAGCCCGGCCAGATCACCGCCCCGGCGCACACCCTGTACGAGATCGTCCGCAAGCTGCCCGAGGGCGCCGACGTCTCCCTGAGCTTCACGGGCGAGGACCCGCGCCTGACGGTCCAGGCCGGTCGTTCGCGCTTCAACCTGCCGGTGCTGCCGGCCGGCGACTTCCCGGTGATGTCGGCCGAGGGCTTCGGCGGCGCCGTGGCCGTGGACGTCAATGACCTCATCCGGCTGATCGACAAGACCCGCTTCGCCATCTCGGCGGAGGAGACCCGCTACTATCTGAACGGGCTCTATCTCCACACGGTGATGGTGGACGGCAGCCCGCGCCTGCGGGCGGTAGCCACGGACGGTTCGCGCCTGGCCCTGGCCGACATGCCCGCGCCCGAGGGTTCGGCCGGCGCGCCGGGCGTCATCGTGCCCCGCAAGACGGTCAACGAAGCCCGCCGCCTGCTCGAGGACGCCGGCGAGACCGTCGAGCTGCAGGTGAGCCCGCAGAAAATCCGCTTCGAGCTGGGCGGCGCCGCCCTGACCTCGAAGGTCATCGACGGCAACTTCCCCGACTACGCCCGGGTGATCCCCAAGGACAACAACCGCACCATGATCGTGGACGCCAAGCTGTTCGCCCAGGCGGTGGACCGGGTGGCGACCATCTCGGCCGAGAAGAGCCGCAGCGTGCGCATGGCCATCGAGCCGGGCCGGGTGGTGCTCACCGTCCGCAACATGGAAGCCGGCCAAGCGGTGGAAGAGCTGGAGATCGACTACGACGGCGAGCCCTTCGAGCTGTCGTTCAACGCCCGCTACCTGCTGGACATCACGGACCAGATCTCGGGCGAGAGCGCCGAGCTGCGCTTCGGCGGCCCCAACGACCCGGCCCTGGTCCTCGACCCGGCCGACGCCGACGTCCAGTACATCCTGATGCCGCTGCGGGTGTAAGGCCCCGCCCCGCCAAGGCGGGAGGATCGGTTTTCGGAAAGTCCAGGAAAGGGCGGGACCTGCGGGTCTCGCCCTTTTCACATGCGCCGACGCCTGGGCTGAAGCCGGGCGCGAGGGGGGCGGCTCAGTGGCCGTGGGCGCCTTCGTACACGCCGGGCGCCAGGCGTTCGTCCTCGGCGCCCTCGCTGTCCTGGGCCAGCACGAAGCGGCGGTCGCAGTAGGTGCACTCGACGAAGTCGGCCTCGCCCATCTCGAGCCAGACCCGCGGATGGCCCAGGGCGCCGCCCACGCCATCGCAGGCGATGCGCTTGGAGCGCACGGTGATCACTTCCGGCGGCGGCAGGGCGTCGGACGTGAGCGCCGGCTTGGCGGGCGCCGGCTCCGGCTGCTTCTGCGCGTTGGCGGACTTGGCGCTGACGAGTTTGCGGGCCATCGGCAACTGAACCTCTATTGCCGCGGCCTTGGCTCAGGCGCGGCGCGCGCCTAGGTATGCGACCGCGGCTTTCGCCGTCAACGACGGGTGATCATGGACCTTCCGGAATACGCGATCGAGGCCAGGGCGCTGGTCAAGACCTACGCCGCCACCAAGACCACGCCCGAGATGCGGGCGCTCAAGGGGATTGACCTGGCCATTCCGCGGGGCTCGATCTTCGGGCTGCTCGGGCCGAACGGGGCCGGCAAGTCCACCTTCATCAACATCCTGGCCGGCCTGACCCGAAAGACTTCGGGCCAGGTGCTGATCTGGGGCCGCGACATCGACCAGCGGCCCCGGGACGCTCGGGCGGCCATCGGCGTGGTGCCCCAGGAGATCGCCGCCGATCCGTTCTTCACCCCGCGCGAGGCGCTGGAGGTGGCGGCCGGCATGTACGCCGTGCCCAAGGCCGAGCGCCGCACCGACGAGCTGCTGGCCGCCCTGGGCCTCGCCGACAAGGCGGGCGCCTATGTCCGCCAGCTCTCCGGCGGGATGAAGCGGCGGCTGATGGTGGCCAAGGCCATGGTCCACAATCCGCCGGTGCTGATCCTCGACGAGCCCACCGCCGGGGTCGACGTCGAGCTGCGCCGCCAGCTCTGGAACTATGTGCTGGAGCTGAACCGCAAGGGGGTGACCATCGTGCTCACCACCCACTACCTGGAAGAGGCCCAGGAGCTCTGCGACCAGATCGCCATCGTCAACCGCGGCCAGGTGGTGGCGTGCGAGCCGACCACGACCCTGCTGCGGCGAATGGACACGCGCAACGTGCTGGTGACGCCCGACGCCCCGCTCTCCGCCGCGCCCGCCCTGCCGGGATTCGAGACCCGACTGACCAAGGCGGGCGGCTTCTCGGTGAGCTACCGCACCGGTCAGTCCAGTGTGGAGCAGGTGCTGGCCGCCATCCGCGCCGCCGGCCTGCACATCAAGGACATCTCCACCGAGGATCCCGACCTCGAGGACGTTTTCGTCAGCCTCACCTACGCCGCCGAGGACGCCGGCGCGGCCTGACCGGCCCTTTCCTGTGCGCCTTCAGGTCGAAGGGGCGGTGACCAGGCGGATGTCGGGCCAGACATAGGCCGCCTCCCAGACGGCCGCGCCGCCGGGGCCGGGCTCGCGGCGGGGCGGTTCGGCGATCCCGCCCAGGTGCTCGTAGAACCCCCGTGCGCTGGTGTTCTCGCGCAGCACCGAGATCATCAGGGATCGGGCGCCTTGCGCCTCCAGCACTCGGGCGGCGGCGGCGAGCAGGGCCCGGCCAAGGCCCCGGCCCTGGGCCGAACGCAGCAGATAGAGCACGCTGATCTCGCCTTCGCCCGGCCGCCCGCGCCGGGACGGCCCGGCCTGGGCGTAGCCCACAAGCCCCGAGCGGTCGGCGAGGGCGAGGGTGATTCCGGCGCCGGTCCCGGCGGCGAGCTGGCGACGGAACCGCCGGGTGAAGCCTTCCTCGCTCATCCGCGCCAGGAAGGCGTCGGGCAGCAGGCCCTGATAGGTTTCGCGCCAGCTCCGCACATGGACGTAGGCCAGGGCCTCGGCGTCGGCGGGGCCGGCCGGGAAGATCACATGGGCGGGCGCGAGCGCGGGCAGCGACATCCATCCACAGCTTGGCGCTCGCCCGGGCGGCTTCAAGGGGTCGCGGGACTCAAGCCTATTGGTTAACGTCCGCGCCACCCATGAACGCCCAGGCGCCCTCCGCAGTCCCCGATCCCGCCGCCGGCGCCTCGCCGGTGATGGCGCAGTTCTTCGAGGCCAAGGCCCGCCAGCCCGATGCGCTGGTGTTCTTCCGTATGGGCGACTTCTACGAGCTGTTCTTCGAGGACGCCCACAAGGCGGCCGCTGCGCTCGGCATCACGCTCACCTCCCGGGGCCAGCACGCCGGCCAGCCGATCCCCATGGCCGGGGTGCCGGCCCACGCCATGGAGGCCTATCTCGCCAAGCTGGTGCGGGCCGGCTTCAAGGTCGCCCTGTGCGAGCAGCTGGAGGACCCCGCCGAGGCCAAGAAGCGCGGCTCCAAGGCGGTGGTCCGCCGGGACGTGGTGCGGGTGGTCACCCCCGGCACCCTCACCGAGGACGGCCTCCTGGACGCCCGGGGCGCCAACCGTCTGGCCGCCATCGCCATGCGCGCCGGGGCGGCCGCCGTGGCCAGCGTCGAACTCTCCACCGGCGAGGTGGAATGCATGGCCGTGAGCCTGTCGGGCCTGGCCTCGACCCTGGCGGCCCTCGGCCCCTCCGAGATCCTGGTGCCCGATCGCCTGTTCGCGGACGAGGGCGTCAACGCCGCGCTCAAGGCCGCCGGCGGCTTCGTCCAGCCCCTGCCTTCGGCGCTTGCCGAGCCTTCGGCCTCGGAGACCCGCCTGAAGCGGCTCTATGGCGTGGAGACCCTCGACGGCTTCGGTCAGCTCTCGGGCGCCGAGGTCTCGGCCCTGGGCCTGATCGCCGCGCACCTCGAGACCACCCAGGCCGGCAAGGTCCCGGCCCTTTCGCCGCCGCGGCGGGCGGGCGAGGCCGACGTCATGGTCATCGACCCGGCCACCCGCAACAGCCTGGAGATCGAGCGCGCCACCTCGGGCTCGCGCGAGGGCTCGCTGCTGGCCGCCATCGACCGGACGGTGACCGCCCCCGGCGCCCGCCTCCTGGCCACGCGCCTGGCCCGTCCGCTGCTGGACCCCGGCGCCATCGACGCCCGGCTCGACGCCGTGGCTTGGTTCTGCGAGGCGCGGTCCACGCGCCAGAAGCTCCGCGAGGCGCTGCAGCGTCTGCCCGACATGGCCCGGGGCCTCTCGCGACTAGCCCTGGGACGCGGCGGCCCGCGCGACCTCGGCGCCCTGCGCGACGGCCTCGCCACCGCCGACGCTGTGGCCGGCCTCTTCGCCGGGGCCAATCCGCTGGTGGAGCTGCCCGCCGAGATCGCCACGGCGGTGGAAGCCCTCGACCTGTCCCGGCGGCCCGATCTGGCCGCCTTCCGGGATCTGCTGGTCCAGGGCCTCGGCCCCGACCTGCCGGCCCTGGCCCGGGACGGCGGCTTCGTGGCCGACGGGGTGCGCCCCGAACTCGACCAGGCCCGAGCCCTGCGCGACGACAGCCGCCGCGTGATCGCCGCCCTTGAAGCCCGGCTGGCGGCCGAGAGCGGCGTGGCGCTGAAGGTCCGGCACAATGCGGTGCTCGGCTATTTCGTGGAGTGCACCGCCAAGGCGGCCGAGCCGCTGATGCAGCCGCCGCTGAACGCCACCTTCATCCACCGCCAGACCCTGGCCAATCAGGTGCGCTTCACGACGGTGGAGCTGGCCGAGCTGGACGCTCGGATCGCCCAGGCCGCCGAGCGGGCCCTGGCCATCGAGCTCGACACCTTCGAGGCCTGGCGGGCCGCCGCCATCGCCGTCGCCGCCGACATCCAGGCCGCCGCCGAGGCCGCCGCCCGGCTCGACGTGGCCGCGGGCCTGGCGGAATGGGCCGAGGACGTGGGCGCCGTCCGCCCGGTGGTGGATCTTTCCACGGCCTTCGAGGCCGAGGCCGCCCGCCATCCTGTGGTGGAAGCCGCCGTGCGCCGCGCCGGCGAGGCCTTCACGCCCAACGACTGCCGCCTGGACGGGGCGGGCGTGGTCGGGGCGCGGCTCTCCATCGTCACCGGCCCGAACATGGCTGGTAAGTCGACCTTCCTGCGCCAGAACGCTCTCCTGGCGGTGCTCGCCCAGGCGGGCTGCTTCGTCCCCGCCAAGCGCCTCAGGATCGGCGTCGTCGACCGGCTGTTCAGCCGGGTGGGCGCGGGCGACGACCTGGCCCGGGGCCGCTCGACCTTCATGCTGGAGATGGTGGAGACAGCCGCCATCCTCACCCAGGCGACGCCGCGGTCCCTGGTGATCCTCGACGAGATCGGCCGGGGCACCGCCACCTACGACGGCCTGGCCATCGCCTGGGCCTGTGTCGAGCAGCTGCACGAGACCAACCGCTGCCGCGCCTTGTTCGCCACCCATTACCACGAGCTGGCGGTGCTTGAGGACCGGCTGGCCTATGTCTCTAACCTCTCCCTGAAGGCCAAGGAGTGGAACGGCGACCTGATCTTCCTGCACGAGGCCGGTCCTGGCCCCGCCGACCGGTCCTACGGGGTGCAGGTGGCCAAGCTCGCCGGGGTGCCGCCTGCGGTGGTGGCCCGGGCCAAGCAGGTGCTGGAGCGGCTGGAGCGCGAGGCCGGGGCGCCGGCGCATCTGGAGGACCTGCCGCTCTTCGCCGCCGTCGCCGAGCCCGAGGCCAAGTATGGTCCGTCCAAGGTCGAGGAGGCCCTGCAGGCCCTGGACATCGACGGCATGAGCCCCCGGGAGGCGATGGACGCCCTCTATCGGCTCAAGGGCCTGCTGTCCTGACCCCCGGGCGACGGCAAGGCTTGTCGGGCGCGGCCGCCTCTCCTAGTCGGGGCGGATCATGAGCCGGATCGTCTATCTCGCCTTCCCGGCCGGCCGCGTGGCCGGGGGACACAAGATGATCCTCAGGCACGTGGAGACCCTGCGCGAGCTGGGGTTCGACGCCGTGCTGTGGCTCAACAAGGGCGCCGAGGGCTTCGGCTGGCTGCAGCACCGCTGTCCGGTGGAGGTGGGAACGCCCTTCCGGCCAGACGACATCCTGGTGCTGCCTGAGGATGCGCCCAACGCCATGGCCCATGTGGCCGGGCTGCCGAACCGGGCGGTGGTGTTCTGCCAGAACCAGTTCGCCCTTGCGAACGTGGGCGTCGCCGGCGTCGACCGCTTCCCGCCCGAGCGGTTCCCGGTGTTCATCACTCCCGGCCGGGTGTCGGGAGCCACGGCGGGGCGGCTCTATCCCCAGGCGCGCGTCGAGGTGGTGCAGTCCTTCGCCGACGAGCGCATTTTCTATCCCCGCGAGCCGCGGCGGCTGGCCATCGCGGTCACGCCCCGCAAGCGTCCGGCGGAGGCCCGGATCATCCGCAGCATGTTCGTCCGGATGCACCCGCGGCATGCGCAGATTCCCTGGGTTGAGCTCAATGAGGCCACCGAGACGGAGGTGGCCGAGACCTTCGGCGCCTGCGCCCTCTTCCTGTGCCTCAGCCGCCTGGAGGCCGCGCCCATGACGCCGCTGGAAGCCATGGCCTCCGGGGCGGTCTGCGCTGGCTTCCGGGGCGTCGGCGGCCGGGAACATTCCAACGAAAGCAACGGCTTCTGGGCCGAGGACGACGATTGCGAGGCCGCCGCCGACGCCCTGGCCAGGGCCGCCGACCTGGTGGTCGCCGGCGGGCCGGAGCTGGAGCGGATGCGCGAAGTCGGGTTCGAAACCGCCCGGCGCTGGTCCTACGCCGCGTTCCGCCCGATGCTCGAGGATGTCTGGACGCGTCTCGCGCCGCAGGCGCGAACGCTCTAGATCGCCTATATCAGCCGAACATGCCGCCCCGCCTCAAACCCACCCACCTCGAATATGTCGTCGACGGCGTGAAGCTGCGAAGCCAGCTGTCGGCGGCGGCCCTGCAGCATCTGGGCGACGAGGCGGCCCAGCGGGCGGCCGCTCTGGAGATCCTCAAGGGCGCCCTGTTCCGGGGCCGGATGATCGCCAAGGAGCGGCTGGAGAACGGGGCCGGCGGCATCGAGACCGCGCGCCTGCTCTCGGGCGTTACCGATGTGGTGGTCTCGGCGCTCTACGACTTCACCACCGTCCACGTCTTCCGGGCGCGCAACCCCACCGAGGGCGAGCGTCTGGCGCTGATGGCGGTGGGCGGCTACGGCCGCGGCGCCCTGGCGCCGTTCTCGGACATCGATCTGCTCTTTGTGCGGCCCTACAAGCAGACGGCCCACGCCGAGAGCGTGATCGAATACATGCTCTATGCCCTGTGGGACCTGGGCTTCAAAGTCGGCCACGCCTCGCGGACCATCGAGGAGTGCCTGAAGCTCTCCCGCGAGGATTTCACCATCCGCACCTCGATCCTGGAGGCCCGCCGGCTGACCGGCGACGAGGCCCTGGCCGAGGACCTGATCAAGCGGTTCCGCAACGAGGTGGTGAAGGGCACGGGGGCCGAGTTCGTGGCCGCCAAGCTGAAGGAGCGCGACGACCGCCACGCCCGGGCCGGGGCCAGCCGCTACATGGTCGAGCCCAATGTGAAGGAGGGCAAGGGCGGCCTGCGCGACCTGAACACCCTGTTCTGGATCGCCCAGTACCTGCATCCCGGCGAGAGCCTGGAGAAGGTGATGCAGCTGGAGATCTTCGATCGACGCGAGGTCTCCACCTTCATCCGGGCCCTGGACTTCCTGTGGGCGGTCCGCTGCCACCTGCACTTCGCCACAGGCCGGCCGGAGGAGCGGCTCACCTTCGACCTGCAGCCCGAGATCGCCCGGCGCATGGGCTATGGCGACCGGGGCGACGCCCCCGCCGTCGAGCGCTTCATGCGGCGCTACTTCCTGTTCGCCAAGGACGTGGGCTCGCTCACCCGGGTGTTCGCCGCCAAGCTGGAGGCCGACCGGGTCAAGACCGCCCCCAAGGGCATCAGCCGGTTCATCCCGGGCCGGTCGGTGAAGCGCAAGCCGCTAGACGAGCCCGGCTTCCACGAGGTGGGCGGGCGCCTGGACGTGGACCCCGAGATCTTCCGCAAGGATCCGGTGAACCTGCTGCGGCTGTTCCGCATCGCCGACCAGCGCAACCTCGACCTGCACCCGGACGCCTTCACCGCCGCCTCGCGGGCCACGGGCCTGATCACCTCGGCGGTCCGGCGCGATCCGCAGGCGGCCAAGGTGTTCCTGGACATCCTGGCCCGGGGCCGGGACCCGCGCACGACCCTGGCGCTGATGAACGAAACCGGCGTGCTCGGCCGGTTCATCCCCGAATGGGGCCGCATCGTCGCCCAGATGCAGTTCAACATGTACCACTCGTACACGGTGGACGAGCACACCCTGCGGGCGGTGGGCGTGATCGCCGACATCGCCGCCGGGCGTCTGGCCGACGACCATCCGCTGGCCGTCCAGATCATGCCGCTGATCGCCGACCGCGAGGCGCTATTCCTGGCCATGCTGCTGCACGACACCGGCAAGGGCGGGGCCGGCGGCCAGGAGGTGGCCGGCGCCCGGGCGGCGCGGCAGGCCTGCGAGCGCCTGGGCCTGGAGCGGTCCAAGATCGAGCTGGTGGCGTGGCTGGTGGAGCACCACCTGGTCATGAGCGACTACGCCCAGAAGCGGGACGTCTCCGACCCGCGCACCGTGGCCGACTTCGCCCGCATCGTGCAGAGCCCCGAGCGCCTGCGCCTGCTGCTGGTGCTCACCGTGGCCGACATCCGCGCCGTCGGGCCGGGGGTCTGGAACGGCTGGAAGGGCCAGCTCATGCGCGAGCTCTACAATGCCACCGAGGCGATCTTCCGCGGTGGCCGGGGCTCGGACGCCGCCGCCGCCCTCAAGCGTTACCAGGAGAACGCCGCCTATGACGCGCGCGTGGCCCTGGCCAAGGCCGACCCGGGCGCCGAACCCTGGGCCGACGCCATGGAGGACGCCTATTTCACCGCCTTCAGCGCGCAGGAGATCCTGGCCCACGCCCGCATCGCCCAGGCCGCCGGGGACGCCGCCGCCGCCGAGGGCCGGGTGCGGGCCGACCTCAACGCCGCCGAGGTGGTGGTGGCCGCCGCCGACCGGCCGCGCCTGTTCGTCGATCTCGCCGCCGAGATCACGGCCGCCGGGGCCAATGTGGTCGGGGCCCGGGTCTTCACCTCGCGCACCGGCCAGGCGCTCGATGTCTTCTATGTGCAGGACGCCACCGGCGCGCCCTTCGGGGCCCAGGACGCCCGCGCCCTGCCTCGGCTGGCCGAATGCCTGGCCGCCGCCGCCCGGGGCGAGCCGCAGGTCAGGGAAGGCCGACGGCCGCAGGACCTGGGCCGCGCCGCCGCCTTCGCCATCACGCCCACGGTCATGCTGGACAACGAGGCTTCGGAGACCTCGACGGTGGTGGAAGCCTCCGGCCGGGACCGGCCCGGCCTCCTGGCCGCCCTCGCCCAGAAGATCTCCGACGCCGGCCTCTCGATCCTCTCGGCCCACATCGACGGCTACGGCGAGCGGGCGGTGGACGCCTTCTATGTGGTGGACGCCGGCGGCCAGAAACTCACCGACACGCGGAAGGGCAACGCCCTGAAAACCGCTCTTCTCAACGCGCTCACGGAAGCCGAAGCCGAGACCGGCCAGGCCCGCCGCGCCAATTTGCAGCGCGCCCGCGCCAGCGTCGCGCGCTAAAGGACCTTCAATGCCTTTCCCCGATACCCACCCGGCGCTGAGCCGGGCCCTCGCCGCGCGCGGCTATGCCGAACCTACGCCGGTGCAGGCCGCTGTCCTCGAGGCCGAGCCCGGCCGCGATCTCCTCGTCTCGGCCCAGACCGGTTCCGGCAAGACCGTGGCCTTCGGTCTCGCCGCCGCCCCCGTTCTGCTGGAGGACGCCGAACGCCTGCCGGCGGCGGGCCTGCCCCTGGGCCTGGCCATCGCCCCCACCCGCGAACTCGCCCTGCAGGTGGCCCGAGAGCTGGAGTGGCTCTACGCCGAGGCCGGCGCGCGGGTGGTCACCTGCGTCGGCGGCATGGACGCCCGCCGCGAGCAGCGCGCCCTGGCGGGCGGCTGCCACTGGGTGGTCGGCACCCCCGGCCGCCTGCGTGATCACCTGGAGCGCGGCAACCTCGACCTGTCGGCCCTCAAGGTGGTGGTCCTCGACGAGGCCGACGAGATGCTGGACCTCGGCTTCCGCGAGGACCTGGAGGAGATCCTCGACGCCACGCCCGAGGGGCGCCGGACCTTCCTGTTCTCGGCCACCCTCGCCAAGGACATCGTGGCCCTGGCCCGCCGCTATCAGACCGAGGCGGTGCGGATCGACACGGTCCGCCGGGACGAGCCGCACGGGGACATCGAGTATCGCGCGGTTCGCGTGGCGCCGAACGAGCTCGAGAGCGCCGTGGTCAACATCCTGCGCTACTTCGACTCTCCCAGCGCCCTGATCTTCTGCGCCACCCGCGAGGCGGTGCGGCGGCTGTACGGCTCGCTGCGCGAACGGGGCTTCCCGGTGGTCGCCCTGTCCGGGGAGATGAGCCAGAAGGAGCGCTCCGACGCCCTGCAGTCGCTGCGGGACGGCCATGCCCGGGCCTGCGTCGCCACCGACGTGGCCGCCCGCGGCCTCGACCTGCCGGACCTGGGCCTCGTGGTCCACGCCGAGCTGCCGGTGAACCGCGCCACCCTGCTGCACCGGTCGGGCCGCACCGGCCGGGCCGGGCGCAAGGGCGTGTCGGTGCTGCTGGTCCCCTACACCCGCCGCCGCAAGGCCGAGATGCTGCTGGCCTCGGCCGGGGTCGAGGCCCACTGGTCGGGCGCGCCCACCGCCGAGGAGATCCGCGAGCGCGACCAGGTCCGGATGCTGGAGGACCCGATCCTCACCGAGGCGCCCTCCGACGAGGACCTCGCCCTGGCCCGCAAGGTTCTGGAGGGCCGCGCCCCCGAAGTGGTGGCCGCCGCCCTGGTGCGCCTCTACCGCGCCCGCCTGCCCGAGCCCGAGGAGCTGTTCGAGGTTCCCGACCGCGCCCCCGCCCGCGAGCGCGGTCCCCGGGAGCGCGGCCCGCGCGAGGCCAATGTCATGGTCGGGGACGGCGTCTGGTTCCGGCTGCCGGTCGGGCGCAGCAAGAACGCCGACCCCAAGTGGCTCGTGCCGCTGATCTGCCGCCTGGGCCACGTCACCAAGAAGGACATCGGCCAAATCCGCATCTTCGACCGCGAGACGCGGTTCGAGATCAGCCCCGAGGCCGAGGCCAGGTTCCGCGAGGCTGTGGCGGCCAACGACAAGGCGGAAATGCGGGTCGAGCCCTCGGCCCCGCCCGGCGAACGCCCGCCGCCCCGTCCGCGTCCGGCCGGCAAGGCGGCGCCGCACCGCAAGGGACCGCGTCAGCCCGGCCGCCCGAACGGCAAGCCCCACGGCGCAAAACCGCCCAGGCGCCCACGCGCTTGACGCTCTCCGCGACGCAGCCGACCACAAGCCGGTGACCGACAGCCTGCGCGACATTCCCCCCCGGAAGGGCGGTCTGATCCGCTCCTCGCTGATCTTTTCGGGGCTCACCCTGGTCAGCCGCCTCATGGGGCTGGCCCGGGACCTGGTCATCGCCGCGCGCCTGGGCGCCAGCCAGACCATCGCCGCCGACGCCTACTATACGGCGCTCACCTTCCCGAACCTGTTCCGGCGGATGTTCGCCGAAGGCGCCTTCGCGGCCGCCTTCGTGCCCGACTACGCCAAGAAGCTGGACGGCGAGGGCAAGGAGGTCGCCGACCGCTACGCCTCGGACGCGCTGGCCACCGTCGCCGCCTTCACGGTGCTGCTCACGGTCATCTGCCAGCTCGCCATGCCCTGGCTGATGATGGTCTACAGCTACGGCTTCCTGGAGGATCCGGCGAAGTTCAAGCTGGCGGTGGCGCTTACCCAGATCACCATGCCCTACATGCCGTGCATGGTGATCGCCTCGCTGTTCGCGGGCGTGCTGCAGGCCCGCGGCCGGTTCATCATCTACGGCTTCTACCCGACCATCCTGAACATCGTGATGCTGGCGGCGGTGCTGCCGCAGAACGATCCGGTGCGGGCCGCCTACGCCGCTTCGGCGGGGGTCATCGTGGCCGGGATCAGCCAGGCCGCCCTGTGCTGGTGGGGCGCCCGGCGGCTCGGGGCCCGCATCCGGCCCTCGCGGCTGAAGCTGACGCCGGAAATCCGCGACCTGATCCGCCGGATGATCCCCGGCATCATCGCCTCCAGCGCCACCCAGCTGAACCTCTTCATCTCGGCCATCCTCGCCAGCCAGGTGGCCGGCATGCGGGCGTGGCTGAACTTCGCCGAGCGCTTCTATCAGCTGCCTCTCAGCCTCGTGGGGGTGGCCATCGGCGTGGCCCTGCTGCCGCGGCTGTCCACCGCCATCCGCCGGGCTGACCGCGCGGACGCCCAGGGGGCCATGGACCAGGCGGTGGTCTTCGGCCTGGCCCTCAGCCTGCCGGCGGCGGCGGCCCTGATGGCCATGCCGTTCTATCTGCTCGACGCCTTCTTCTCGCGGGGCGCCTTCACCTCGGCGGACGCGGCGGCCTCGGCCAAGCTCCTCTTCCATTACGGCTGGGGCGTGCCGGCCTTCGTGCTGATCAAGATCCTGCAGCCGGCGTTCTTCGCTCGCGGCGACACCCGGACCCCGATGACCTATTCGCTGATCTCCATCGGGGTGAACATCGCCCTGGGCGTCAGCCTCTTCTACACCCTGGGATTCGAGGGCATCGCCCTGGCCACGGCCGCGGCCTCCTGGCTCACCGTGGCCCAGATGACCGTGAAGCTGTGGACCACGGGGATCTGGCGGCCCTCGGCCCGGGCGATCGGCAAGATCACCCGGGTGGCCCTGGCGTCCGCCGCGCTGGGCGCGGCCTGCCTTGCGGCCTCCGTCTTCCGCGAGGTGCTGGAGCGGCCCCTGGGGTCGAAGGAGCTGACCATCCTGCTCGTCTGCCTGGCCGGCGCGGCGCTCTATGGGGTCCTGCTGTTCGCCGTGGGCGGCGTCACCCCCGCCGAGGCCCGGGCCGCGCTCCGTCGCCGCAAGGGCGACGCGCCGGTCGCCACGCCTGATCTCTAGCTTGCCGCCCCTTCGCCTGCGCGCTATGTCCGCGGCCATGACGACGCGGACCCGCAACAGCTGGCGATGGCGGCCCTGAGCCGTTGACCCCGCGTTAGCCCGGGCCTCGCGCCCGCACGTCCCTTTCCGTCAGAAGTCCTGCCATCATGACCGACCAAGCCCCCGCCCCCTATGCGGGCCCCCAGCGCGTGCTCTCCGGCGTCCAGCCGTCCGGCGACCTGCACCTGGGCAACTACCTCGGCGCGCTCTCCAAATTCGCGAAGCTGCAGCACGAGCTGCCCACCTTCATCTTCGTCGCCGACCTGCACGCGATCACGGTCTGGCAGGAGCCCACGAAGCTGAAGCAGCAGGTCCGCGAGATCGCCGCGGCCTATCTCGCCACCGGGCTCGACCCGAAGGTGGCGGCCATCTTCGCCCAGTCGGCGGTGCCGGAGCACGCCGAGCTCGCCTGGGTCTTCAACTGCGTCGCCCGTCTCGGCTGGCTCGACCGGATGACCCAGTTCAAGGAGAAGAGCGGCAAGCACAAGGAGCGCTCGAGCGTCGGGCTCTACACCTATCCGGTGCTCCAGGCGGCCGACATCCTCGTCTACAAGGCCACCCATGTGCCGGTGGGCGACGACCAGAAGCAGCACCTGGAGTTGACCCGGGACATCGCCCAGAAGTTCAACAACGACTTCTCGGCGCCGGGCTTCTTCCCCCTGCCGGAGCCCCTGACCCAGGGGCCGGGCGCCCGGGTGATGAGCCTGCGGGACGGTTCGGCGAAGATGTCCAAGTCGGATCCGTCGGACCAATCGCGGATCAACCTGACCGACGACGCCGACGCCATCGCCAACAAGGTCCGCAAGGCGCGCACCGATCCCGACCCGCTGCCCGAGACGGTAGAGGGGCTGGAAGGTCGGCCCGAGGCGCGGAACCTGGTGGGCATCTATGCGGCGCTGTCGGGCAAGACCGACGCCGAGGTGCTGGCTGAGTTCGCCGGCCAGGGTTTCGGCGCGTTCAAGCCGAAGCTGGCCGAACTGGCGGTCTCGGTGATGGCGCCCATCGGGACGGAAATGCGCCGCCTGTTGGCCGATCCGGCCGAGATCGACCGTGTGCTGAGCGACGGCGCCGCCCGGGCCCGGGAGATCGCCGCGCCGGTGGTTGCGGACGTCAAGCGCCTCGTGGGCTTCTGGGCGGGCTGAGGCTCTATCCGGCGGCGCCCTTGCGTCCGTTCGTCGGGCGCCGCACCGTCCGTCCATGAGCACCGGGAAGCGCAAGTTCCTGATCGTCGCCGACGACACGCCTGAGTTCCAGGCGGCGCTGCGCTTCGCCTGCCGCCGGGCGCGCTCCACCGGCGGGCATGTGGCCCTGCTCAAGGTGATCGAGCCGGCGGTGTTCGAGCACTGGTCCGGAGTGCGCGACGAGATCGAGCGCCAGCAACGTCAGGAGGCCGAGGCCTCGCTCCAGGAGACGGCCGAGTTCGTCCTGGCCGAGACCGGCCTGCCGCCGGAGTTCCTCATCAAGAATGCCGACAGCGTGCGCGCCGCCCTGCGTCAGGCCCTGGCGGACGACCCGGACATCAAGATCCTGGTGGTGGCCGCCGCCGTGGGCGGCCGCGGCCCCGGGCCCCTGGTCTCGTCCATCGTCAAGGAAGGCGTGAAGTGGGGCGAGCGGAAGCTGCCCGTGACCATCGTCCCGGGCGACCTCACCGACGAGGAGGTCGCGGACCTCGCCTGAGGCCGTGACGCTTGCGCCGGACGGCGCGCGAGGCCACATCTGGCCCATGTTCATCCAGACCGAAGTCACGCCCAATCCCGAGGTCCTGAAGTTCCTGCCCGGCCGCACGGTGCTGGGCGAAGGCGTCCGGGACTTCCGCTCGGCCGAGGAGGCGCAGGTCTCGCCCCTGGCGTCGGACATCTTCGACATTGAGGGCGTGACGCGGGTGTTCTTCGGACCCGACTTCATCACCGTGGGCAAGCACCCGTCGTTCGACTGGCCGCACCTGAAGGCGCCGGTGCTGGCGGCGATCATGGATCACTATACCTCGGGCCGGCCGTTGTTTGACGAGGGCGGGGCGGTCGCGAGCGGTCATGACGAGGGCGTCTATGAGGGCGAGACCGCCCAGATCGTCGCCGAGATCAAGGACCTGCTGGACAGCCGCATCCGACCGGCCGTGGCCCAGGATGGCGGCGACATCCTGTTCCACAAGTTCGAGCCCGACACCGGCGTCGTCTGGCTCAACATGCGCGGCGCCTGCTCGGGCTGCCCGTCCTCGACCGCCACTCTCAAGGCCGGAGTGGAGAACATGCTGAAGCACTACGTTCCGGAAGTGACCCGGGTGGAGCAAACGCTCGGCTAGCCTTCCCGCCGCGGCGGCGATCCGCTAACCCCGCCGCATGATCGTCCTGGGCCTCGACACCTGCCTGAACGCCTGCTCGGCGGCCGTCCTCGACGGCGACCGGGTGCTGGCCCATGCGCGCGAGGTCATGGCCCGCGGGCACCAGGAACGGCTCGCCCCCATGGTCCAGGCGGTGATGGCCGAGGCCGGTCTTCCATTCTCGCGCCTGCAGCGCATCGCCGCCACGGTGGGGCCGGGCTCCTTCACCGGCCTGCGGGTGGGCGTCGCCTTCGCCAAAGGCCTCGCCACCGCCCTTGGCGCCGAGACCGCGCCGGTGGGATCGCTCGAGGCCCTGGCGGCCGAGGCGGAGGGCCTGGTGGCGGCCGTGCTCGACGCCCGGCGGGACCAGGTCTACGTGCAGGTCTTCGATGGCGGCCGGGCGCTCACGCCTCCAGAGGTGCAGCCCGTGACGGTCGCCGCCGAGCGGCTGGCGGCACAGGCCCGGGGCCGGACGCCCACCCTGGTGGGATCGGGGGCGGCTCTGCTGGCCGGCGTGGTCCCCGGGGCGACGATCCTCGCCGCGGAGGGCTGCGACGCCCGCAAGGTGGCCGCCCTGGCCGCGACCCGTCCGGCGGCGGCGCTGACGCCGCTCTACCTTCGCGCGCCCGACGCCAAGCTGCCCGGCGGCCGCACCCCGGAATGAACCTGCGTCCCGCCGACATCGCCGATGCGCCGCGGATGGCGCAGGTTCACGCCCAGGCCTTCGACCGGCCGTGGGACACGGCCGCGTTCGAGGACCTGCTCGGCGGGGTCGGCGTGTTCGCCGTGATGGCCGAAGATGGCGATCCTGCCGGCCTCGTCCTGTGCCGGGCCCTCGCCGGCGAGGCCGAGATCCTCACCATCGGCGTGGCGCCCTGGGCGCGGCGCAGGGGGCTGGGCCGGGCGCTGATGGCCGCCGCCCTGGACGCGGCGAGGGCGTCCGGCGCCGAAACGGCGTTCCTGGAAGTGGACGTGGACAACACACCCGCAGTCGCGCTTTACGAGCGCCTGGGATTCGAACGGGCGGGTCTGCGGCGAGGCTATTACGACCGCGGCGGCGCCGGCCGCGCCGACGCCCTGGTCATGCGTCTCGACCTTGGAACGCAGGGCCACTAGACCTATCCTTACGTGAAAGGAAACGGAGGCTCCGTGTCGGACCGCATTGAAAGGCTCTGCGTTCAAAAGGGCATGCGCATGACCGAGCAGCGCCGGGTGATCGCCCGGGTGCTGTCCGCCTCCACCGACCACCCGGATGTGGAAGAGCTGCACCGCCGCGCCCATGCGGTGGACCCGCACATTTCCATCGCCACGGTTTACCGGACGGTGCGCCTCTTCGAGGAGGCGGGGATCATCGACCGTCTCGACTTCCGCGACGGCCGCTCGCGGTACGAGGAACACACCGACGACCACCACGACCACCTGATCGACATGAAGACCGGCAAGGTGGTGGAGTTCGTCGACGACGAGATCGAGGCCCTGCAGGAGGCCATCGCCCGCAAGCTCGGCTACCGGCTGGTGGACCACCGGCTCGAGCTCTACGGCATGCCAATCGAGGACTAGGGCGCGGCTCTGCGGCGGCGGGGAACTTGCGCCCGCCCTCTCGGAACCCCATAACGCCGGCCATGTCCGAGCAAGCGCCCGCCAAGCGCCTCTACATCAAGACCTACGGCTGTCAGATGAACGTCTATGACAGCGAGCGCATGGCCGATGTCCTTGCGCCGTTCGGCTACGGCGTGACGGACGATCCGGCGGGCGCGGACCTCGTGGTGCTCAACACCTGCCACATCCGCGAGAAGGCCACCGAGAAGGTCTATTCCGAACTTGGCCAGATCAAGCGGCTCAAGGAAGCCCGGCAGGCCGAGGGCCTGGGCATGACCATCGCCGTGGCCGGCTGCGTGGCCCAGGCCGAAGGCGAGGAGATCATGCGCCGTCAGCCGGCGGTGGACCTGGTGGTCGGGCCGCAGGCCTATCACCAGCTGCCCGAGCTGATCGCCCGCGCCCACCGGGCCCGGGGCGAGCGCCTGGCCGCCGACTTTGCGCCGGACGAGAAGTTCGACGTCCTCTCCACCGACCGCCGCCCGAGCGGCGTGACGGCCTTCCTGACGGTGCAGGAGGGCTGCGACAAGTTCTGCACCTTCTGCGTGGTGCCCTATACCCGCGGGGGCGAATGGAGCCGTCCGGCCGACGCCATCGAGGCCGAGGCCCGCGCCCTGGCGGAGAAGGGCGTGCGCGAGGTCACCCTGCTGGGCCAGAACGTCAACGCCTATGACGGCGAGGGCGGCCTGGCGGGCCTCATCCGGCGGCTGGCCAAGATCCCGGGCCTCGACCGGATCCGCTACACCACCAGCCACCCGCGGGACATGGACGAGGCGCTGATCGCCGCCCATGCCGAGGTGCCGCAACTGATGCCCTACCTGCACCTGCCGGTGCAGGCCGGCTCGGACCGGATCCTGCGGGCCATGAACCGGGCCCACACCGCCGAGAGCTATCTGCGGGTGATCGAGAAGGTGCGGGCTGCGCGTCCCGACATCGCCATCTCGGGCGACTTCATCGTCGGCTTCCCCGGCGAGCGCGACAGCGACTTCGAGGCCACTCTGCAGCTCGTCCGCGAGGTGCGATACGCCTCGTGCTTCTCGTTCAAATATTCCCGCCGTCCCGGCACCCCGGCCGCCGCCATGCCCGGCCAGGTGCCCGAGGAGGTGAAGGAGGAGCGGCTGCACCGGCTCCAGGCCCTGCTCGAGGAGCAGCAGGCGGCCTTCAACGCCGCCCAGGTCGGCCGCACCCTGCCCGTGCTGTTCGAGAAGCCGGGCCGCCATCCGGGCCAGCTCGTGGGCCGCAGTCCCTATCTGCAGTCGGTCCATGTGACGGCGTCGGATCGACTGCTCGGCCAGATCGTTCCTGTGAAGGTCGAAAGCGGCGCCCGGAACAGCCTGTCCGGCGCCCTCCTTGGGGAACTGGAGACGGCTTGAGCCGCGCACCTGAATTCATCGCCCTGTCCGACGCCGCCGTGCGGGCGGTGGCCGGCCTGAACAGCCGTCATGCGGCCCTGATCGAGGACGCCTTCGGGGTGCTCGTGGAGACCCCCGGCGGCGGCGTGTCGCTGAGCGGCGACGCCAAGAGCCGCGGCCAGGCCAAGCGCGCCGTCCAGGCCATCGCCCAGCGGGCCGACCAGGGCCTGGAGGTCGGCGAGGCGGACGTGCGGGTGGCCATCGGCCAGGCCCGGGCCGGCAAGGCCGCGCCGGGAACCGCGCCCCTGCCCGTGGGCCGTCGCGGCCAGGTGGCGCCCAAGACCGCGACCCAGGCCCGGTACCTTCAGGCCCTGGCCCAGTGCGAGCTGGTGTTCGGCCTGGGTCCCGCCGGCACCGGCAAGACCTTCCTGGCCGTGGCCCACGGGGCCGGCATGCTGCTGCAGGGGGCGGTGGACCGCCTGATCGTCTCGCGGCCGGCGGTGGAGGCCGGCGAGCGCCTGGGCTTCCTGCCCGGCGACATGAACGAGAAGGTCGACCCCTACATGGCGCCGGTTTGGGAGGCGCTCACCGACATCCTGGGCGCCGAACAGCTGCGCCGGCGGCGGGAGAAGGGGGAGATCGAGGTCGCCCCCATCGCTTTCCTGCGCGGCCGGACCCTGAGCCACGCCTTCGTCATCGTGGACGAGGCTCAGAACGCCAGCCGGGCCCAAATGAAGATGGTGCTAACCCGCCTGGGCGAGGGCTCGCGCATGGCGGTGACCGGCGACCCCACCCAGATCGACCTGCCGAACCCCGCCGATTCCGGCCTCGCCCATGCGGTGGGCCTGCTGGAAGGCCTGGAGGGCATCGGCGTCACCCGCTTCTCGTCCGAGGACGTGGTCCGTCACCCGCTGGTGGAGCGGATCGTGCGCGCCTACGACGCCGACGCGGCCCGTCGCGGACGTACGGTTTGATCGACATCGAGATCGAGGACGACGCCTGGACCGCGGCCCTGCCCGAGGCCGAGGCCCTGACCCGCGCCGCCGCCCTGGCGGCCCTGGCCAGCGAGGGGGCGGACGGCGAGGGCGTGACCCTGCTGCTGACCGACGATGAGGCCGTGCGCGACCTCAACGCCCGGTTCCGGAGCAAGGATGCGCCGACCAACGTGCTGTCCTTCCCTGCCCCGACCAATCCTGAGAAGCACCTGGGCGATGTGGCCCTGGCCTTCGGCGTGTGCGCCCGCGAGGCGGACGAACAGGGCAAGCCGCTTGGGCATCACCTGCAGCACCTGGTGGTGCATGGCGTGTTGCACCTTCTCGGATACGACCACATGAGCGAAGATGAGGCTGAGGCCATGGAGGGCCTCGAGCGCGTCGTCCTGGCCGGACTGGGGGTTCGTGACCCCTACGCGGTCAGCGAGGGAGAGCATGACTGACCCCGATCCATCGAGTAGGCCCGGCCCGGGCCGCCGCCGAGGGCTGATGGCCTTCGTCGATTTCTTCCGCCGGTCCGCCGAAGGGGCGGCCGCCGAGGGGCCCGAGCCGGAGACCGAAAGCGCCGGCGAACTGGTGAGCCAGGCCCGCGCCTTCCAGAACCTTCGCGTCGAGGACGTGATGAAGCCGCGGGCGGACATCGTCGCCGTCGACCGCAGCAGCACCTTCGCCGAGCTGGTCGCCCGCTTCGTGGAGGCCGAGCACAGCCGGATGCCGGTCTACAAGGACACGCTGGACGAGCCGGTGGGCGTCGTCCACGTGAAGGACGTCTTCCGCCTGCTGGCCCGCAAGACCCGCAAGCCCAAGCCCGAGGACCAGATCCTGCAGGGCCGCTACCAGATCGTCCGCAAGGTGCTGTACGTGCCGCCGTCCATGCCCGCGGCCGAGCTGCTGGCCCTGATGCGCACGCGGCGCACCCACATGGCCCTGGTGATCGACGAGTTCGGGGGCACCGACGGCCTGGTGACCCTCGAGGACCTGCTCGAGAAGCTGGTGGGCGAGATCGCCGACGAGCACGACGAGGCCAATGACCAGGGCTTCAGCCCGATCGTCGAGGACGACGACGGCTGGATCGCCGACGGCCGGGCGCCGCTGGAAGAGCTGGAGCACGCTATCGGCGAGGGGGTCGACCTGGCGCCCGCCGATCTCGACGAGGAGATCGAGACGGTGGCCGGCCTGGTGAACGCCCTGGCCGGCCGAGTGCCGCAGAAGCGCGAGCGCATCGACCACCCGGACGGCTATTCCATCGAGGTGCTGGCGGCTGATCCTCGGCGGGTGAAGCGGGTCCGGGTGCGGCGGGCGCCGGCCCCGGCCGAGGCCTGAGCGACGCCTTGCATCGCGCCTGGCGTCACCCGCTGTGGGCCCTGGTGGGCGGTCTCGCCGCCGCCCTGGCGCATCCGCCCTTCGGCCTCCTGCCGGGACTTCTGGGCTATGCCCTGATCCTGCTGGCCCTGGAGGGCGAGGCGCCGCGGCCGCTGAGGGCGGGCTTCTTCCGCGGCTGGCTCGCCGGCCTCGGCTATTTCGGCCTCTCCACCTGGTGGATCATCGAGCCCTTCCTGGTGGACGTGAAGGTCCACGGCTGGATGGCGCCCTTCGCCTTGGCGGCCATGGCCGGGGGGCTGGCGCTGTTCTGGGGCCTGGCGGGCCTGGCCTATCGGGCGCTGCGCCCGGACGGCGTCTGGAAGGTGCTGGTGTTCGCCGGCTGCGTGGCGGGGCTCGAATGGCTGCGGGGCCATGTGCTCACGGGCTTCCCGTGGAACCTGCCGGGCGAAAGCTGGCGGGCGGGCTCGGCGCCCTCCCAGGCTGCGGCCCTGGTGGGCGCCTATGGTCTGACGTGGATCACCGTAGCCCTGGCCGCGGCCCCGGCGGGGCTCGCCCTCGGGCTCGGCCGGACCGCGCGGATCGCCACCCTGGGCCTCGCGGCCCTCGCCCTTGCAGGGCTTTATGGTCACGGCTGGGTCCGCCTCCAGGCCGCGCCTGCGGCCGAGGACGTCGATGCGCCGCGGATCCGCATCGTCCAGGCCGATGTCGACCAGAAGGAGAAGTGGAAGCCCGAGAACCTGGGGCTGATCTTCGAGACCTATGCGGGCCTGACGGGACGCCCCTCGCCCTCGACGCCGGACATCGTGGTCTGGCCCGAAGGCGCCCTGCCGGCGGTGATCGACGACCTCATCGCCCCGCAGTCGCCCTATGGCCCCCGGCTGCGGGACGCGCTGGCCGACGGCCAGACCCTGCTGATGGGCGCCAACCGGGCCGAACTCGCCCCCTCGGGCCAGGTCCGCTACTTCAACAGCCTGGTAGCCTTCCGTCGCGAGGGCGGCGGCCTGCGGGTGACAGGCGTCTATGACAAGCACCGGCTGGTGCCGTTCGGCGAGTACCTGCCCCTGGGTGAGACCATGACCCGACTGGGCGTGCGCAGCTTGGTGCACATGCCCGAGGACTTCACCGCCGGACCGCCGCCGCGCCCGCTGGCCCCCTGGGGAACGCCCGCCCTTCAGCCGCTGATCTGCTACGAGGCCCTGTTCCCCGGCTTCACCCGCGCCGCCGCCGCCCGCGAAGGCATCCGGCCGGCCTGGATCCTCAACATCTCCAACGACGCCTGGTTCGGCCGCACCAGCGGTCCGCTGCAGCACCTGAACATCGCCAGCTACCGGGCCATCGAGGAGGGGCTGCCCATTGTCCGCTCCACGCCTACCGGGGTCTCAGCGGTCATCGACGCCCATGGCCGCGTCGCGCCCGGCCACCGCCTGGGTCTCAGGGAGCTGGGCGTGATCGATGCGCGCCTGCCGCCGCCGCTGGCGCCGACGCCCTATCATCGCTTCGGGGACCTGCTGTTCGCCGTCATGCTCGGACTTTCCGCAGCCGGCGCCGTCCTGGGCCGCCGCCGCCGCTGATCCCCTCGGGCGCGCCGCGACCCCCACGTCTCAAGGTTGCCATTCGCGCAAGCTTAGGTATGGGGGCGTTGCATGAACATGTTATCCGACTTCGAGCGCGACGCGCCCAATCCGGTGGACCGGCATGTGGGCCTGCGCATCCGCATGCGCCGCAAGGAGCTCGGCCTGAGCCAGGAGCGGCTGGCCGAGATGATCGGCCTCACCTTCCAGCAGGTGCAGAAGTACGAGCGCGCCACCAACCGGGTCAGCGCCTCGAAGCTGTGGGAAGTGGCTCGGGCTCTGAATGCTCCCGTCAGCTATTTCTACGAAGGGCTCGACGACGAGATTCCCGAGATGACGGACGGCGCGTCCGCGGCCCTGCAGGCCTTCCTGCTGTCGAACGACGGCGCGGAGCTGGCGCGGCTCTTCCCGCGCATCCGCCAGCCCAAGGTCCGTCGCCGCATCCTCGACCTGGTGCGGGCCATGGCCGAGGAGACGGCGCCGGCAGAGGCCTGACGCGAGAGCGCCGACGGCGCTTGGCGGGACATAAAGATTTCTTTATAGGCTTTCGGACCTCCCGCCGGCCGCCTGGGGTACGCGGCCGCAAGAAGCCCCGGAGCTAAGCGTCTTGAGCCGTTCCAACTACATCTTCACCAGCGAGGCCGTGTCCGAAGGCCATCCGGACAAGGTCGCTGACCGCATCTCCGACACCGTCGTCGACGCCTTCCTGTCGGTGGAGCCCGAGGCGCGGGTCGCCTGCGAGACCCTGGTCACCACCAACCGCATCGTGCTGGCGGGCGAGGTCCGGGCGGGCAAGCCGGGCGCCTCCAAGGCCGAGAACAAGGCCCTCACCAAGGAGATCGTGAAGTCGCTGGAGCCGAAGGTCCGGGCGGCGATCAAGGACATCGGCTACGAGCAGAAGGGCTTCCACTGGCAGAAGGCGAAGTACGCCTGCTACCTGCACGAGCAGTCGGCCCACATCGCCCAGGGCGTGGACGCCAACGAGAAGAAGGACGAAGGCGCCGGCGACCAGGGCATCATGTTCGGCTACGCCTCGGATGAGACGCCCGAGCTGATGCCGGCGACGCTGCAATATTCGCAGAACATCCTGAAGCGCCTGGCCGAGGTGCGGAAGTCGGGCGAGTGCCCGGTCCTGGAGCCGGACGCCAAGAGCCAGGTGACCATCCGTTACGAGGACGGCAAGCCGGCCGAGGTGCTGCAGATCGTCGTCTCGACCCAGCACAAGAAGCGCATCGGCCTGCATCTGGCCACGCCCAAGCGCCTGGCCGAGGTGATCAAGCCCTATGTGCTGGAGGTGATCCCCGAGGGCCTCGTGACCAAGCGGACCAAGTGGTATATCAACCCCACCGGCCGCTTCGAGATCGGCGGACCGGACGGCGACGCGGGCCTCACCGGGCGCAAGATCATCGTCGACACCTACGGCGGCGCGGCCCCGCACGGCGGCGGCGCGTTCTCGGGCAAGGACCCCACCAAGGTGGACCGCTCGGCCGCCTACGCCTGCCGCTATCTGGCCAAGAACGTGGTGGCCGCGGGCCTCGCCAAGAAGTGCACCATCCAGATCAGCTACGCCATCGGCGTGGCCGAGCCGCTGAGCTTCTATGTGGACCTGCACAACACCGGCGAGATCGACCCGGCGAAGCTCGAGAAGGTGCTGCCCGAACTGATCGGCGGCGCCACCCCCCGGGCCATCCGCGAGCACCTGGGCCTGAACAAGCCGATCTACGCCCGCACCGCCGCCTATGGGCACTTCGGCCGCAAGCCGGACAACGAGGGCGGCTTCTCGTGGGAACGCACCGACCTGGTGGCCGAGCTGCTGAAGCTCGCTTAAGGACGGCCACATCACGCGTTGCGCACGGCGTCGCCTCGGCGGCGCCGTTTGCATTTTCACTTCCGCTCCCGGAGCCTATGGGTCGCTGTCTTCGGAGCTGTGACGAGCCAGTGTTGAGCGCATGACCGAGAACCACCGACCGCTCCGGTCCTTCGGCCGCATCAAGTCGCGCGTCATCAAGCCCCGGCAGGCGGCGCTGATGGAAAGCCTGCTGCCGTCGCTGCGGCCGCCGGAGGGACCGTTCGCGCCCAGGGACCTGATGCCCGGCGCCGCCGAGGCGTGGCTGGAAATCGGCTTCGGCGGCGGCGAGCACATGGCCGCCCAGGCCGGCCGCCGACCGGAGGTGCTGATCGTGGGCGCCGAGCCTTTCCAGAACGGGGTGGCGAGCGCCCTTCGTCATGTGGACGAGCAGGGCCTCTCCAACGTCCGCATCCACGACGGCGACGTGCGCGAGCTGATGGCGCGGATGCCGGACGCCGCCCTGGACCGGGTCTTCATCCTGTTCCCCGATCCCTGGCCCAAGGCGCGGCACAACAAGCGCCGGCTGATGCAGACCGAGACGGTGGCCGAGCTGGCCCGGCTGTTGAAGCCGGGCGGTCGGCTGCGGTTCGCCAGCGACTGGGCGGACTATGTGGACTGGAGCCTGGAGCGTTTTCTGAAGGATGGCCGCTTCCAGTGGCCGGCGGAGCGTGCGGACGACTGGCGGGTCCGGCCCGCCGATCACGTCACCACGCGCTATGAGGAGAAGAAGCTGGGCGACTGCGCGCCGGTGTTTCTCGACTTCGTGAGGATCTAGCGCGGCCGGGGGCGGGCTGAACTCTCAGGTCCGCCCCCGGTCACGTCAGGATCAGCCCTTGGCGGCCTTGTAGGCCTCGATCGAGGCGCGGATCAGGTCGGCGGCCTCTTCGGGATCGGCCCAGCGGACGATGTCCACGGTCTTGCCCTTCTCCAGGTCCTTGTAGTGCTTGAAGAAGTGGGCGATCTGCTCGGTCAGGATGGCGGGCAGGGCGCGCCAGGAATCCACGCCCGCGTAGAACGGGTGCAGCTTGTCGGCGGGCACGGCCAGGATCTTCTCGTCGCCGCCGGCTTCGTCGCGCATCATCAGGGCGCCGATCGGCCGGGCGCGGATGATGGCGCCGGGCACCACCGGGGTCGGCCCCACCACCACGATGTCCATGGGGTCGCCGTCGTCGGCCAGGGTGTGCGGGATGAAGCCGTAGTTGCCCGGGTAGTACATCGCCGTGTGCAGAAAGCGGTCGACGAAGATCGCGCCGGACTCCTTGTCCAGCTCGTACTTCACGGGCTCGCCGCCCTGCGGGATCTCGATGATGGCGTTGACGTCGTACGGCGGGTTCTCGCCGACCGGAATCTTGGAGAGGTCCATGGGGAGATGGCCTTCAGGTGATGAAGAATAGAGGCGCGCTCTGTGGGCGATGCGCGGGCGTGAGTAAAGGCCCTCGGGCGGAGAAACCGGGGGATGCGGGCGGCCGCGGGCGACGGACGCCGGGCGTCTGTCGACTGAGGGGCTTCCAAGAGGACCGCTCGAGCGCTATAGTCTGCACAACATCGCTGATCGCGCTGGATAGCGCCTTCAAGCGGCGGGCTCCGGCCCGACCGCTTTTTTCTTTGCCGGAGGCCTGGGTCTCGACCATGCGCGGGAAGACCGCCGAAGACCTGAAACTGCTAGAGCTGCTCGATCCCGTGGCCGAGGCCGCGGGCTATGAGATCGTGCGCATCCGTCTCATGGGCGGAGAGCGCAACCAGCGCCGCCTGCAGATCATGGCCGAGCGTCCCGAGGACGGGGACATGAACGTGGAGGACTGCGCCAAGCTGTCCCGCGCCGTGTCCGAGGTGCTGGACGCCGCCGACCCGATCGCCGGCGAGTACACGCTGGAGGTCTCGTCGCCCGGCGTCGACCGGCCGCTGACCCGGCTGAAGGATTTCGAGACCTACGAGGGCTACGAGGCCCGGCTCGAGCTGGACCGCCTGGCCGAGGGGCGCAAGCGCTTTCGCGGCGTGCTGGCCGGGGTCGAGGACGGGCAGGTGGCCATCGATCTGGAGGGCGAGGAGGACACCGCGCTCGTTCCCTTCGCCTGGATCGTCGAGGCCAAGCTGGTGCTGACCGACGAGCTGATGAAGCGGGGCGCCGAGCTGCGCGCGGCCCGCATGTCCGACGAACAACAGACTTCCGAGTAGAGGGACCACCCCATGAGCCTCACCGGCATTTCCGCCAACCGGCTTGAACTCCTGCAGATCGCCGAGGCGGTCGCCCGCGAGAAGGCGATCGACAAGGAGATCGTCATCGAGGCGATCGAAGAGGCGATCCAGAAGGGCGCCCGGGCCCGCTACGGCGCCGAGCACGACATCCGCGTGCACATCGATCCCAAGACCGGCGAGACCACCATCAAGCGCGTGGTGACGGTGGTGGACGACGACGCCCAGTTCGGCGGCGGGGTCGACGAGGACGGCAACGAGCTGCCGTTCGAGGAGCCGCCGGGCATCCTGCGCCTCTCGGACGCCAAGCGCCGGGACAAGGACGCCTTCGTGGGCAAGGTCTATGAGGAGCTGCTGCCGCCGTTCGAGTTCGGCCGTGTGCAGACCCAGATGGCCCGCCAGGTGGTGATGGGGAAGGTCCGCGACGCCGAGCGTGAGCGTCAGTACGAGGAGTACAAGGACCGCGTGGGCGAGATCGTCAACGGCACGGTCAAGCGGGTCGAATACGGCAACGTCGTCGTCGACCTGGGCCGCGGCGAAGGCATCATGCGCCGCGACCAGTCGATCCCGCGCGAGAATTTCAACATCGGCGACCGGATCCGCTGCTACATCTACGACGTCCGTCGCGAGACCAAGGGGCCGCAGATCCTGCTGTCGCGGGCCCACGGCGGCTTCATGGCCAAGCTGTTCGCCCAGGAAGTGCCCGAGGTCTATGACGGCGTGATCGAAATCCGCGCCGTGGCCCGCGACCCCGGTTCGCGCGCCAAGATGGCGGTGGTCTCGAACGACTCCTCCATCGACCCGGTCGGCGCCTGCGTCGGCATGCGCGGCTCGCGCGTGCAGGCGGTGGTGGCCGAGCTGCAGGGCGAGAAGATCGACATCATCCAGTGGAGCCCGGACGACGCCACGTTCATCGTCAACGCCCTGGCCCCGGCGGAAGTCTCCAAGGTGGTGATGGACGAGGAGGACGAGCGCGTCGAGGTGGTTGTCCCCGACGAGCAGCTGTCGCTGGCCATCGGCCGCCGTGGCCAGAACGTGCGCCTCGCTTCGCAGCTGACCGGCTGGCAGATCGACATCATGACCGAGAGCCAGGAGAGCGAGCGCCGTCAGCGCGAGTTCACCGAGCGCACCGCCCTGTTCCAGGAAGCCCTGGACGTGGACGAGGTCATCGCCCAGCTGCTGGTCACTGAAGGCTTCGCCTCGGTCGAGGACGTGGCCTATGTGGATCCGTCCGAAATCTCGGCCATCGAGGGCTTCGACGAAGACACGGCGGAAGAGATCCAGACCCGCGCCCGCGAGTACCTGGAGAAGGAAGCCGCCGAATACGACCAGAAGCGCCGCGACCTGGGCGTCGAGGACGCCGTCCTGGAGATCGAGGGGATCACCCTGCCCATGGCCGTGGCCCTGGGCGAGGGCGGCATCAAGACCGTCGAGGACCTCGCCGGCCTGGTGCCCGACGACCTGCGCGGCTGGTTCGAGACCAAGAACGGCGAGCGCGTGCGCGAGCCGGGCATCCTGGAATCCTTCGGCCTCGACGCCCAGGACGCCGAGCTGCTGATCATGCGCGCCCGGGTCGCCATGGGCTGGGTGGAAGCCCCGCCGCAGGAGCAGGCCGATGAAGCCGAAGCCGGCTTCGAGGGCGAGCCGTCCGACGAGGTTGTCGCCGAGGCCGAAATGGCCGGCGAAGCCCGCGACGCCTAAGGACGGGTGAGGTGACCGACCATGGAGCCCTCCGCCGCTAAGGCCCCTGCCACCCTCGCCGAGGCGTCGCGCGAACGGCGTGACATCGTCTCGGGCGAGGTCATGGAGGAGGCGCGGCTGATCCGCTTCGTGGTCGGACCCGAAGGCCAGGTCGTGCCGGACCTGGCGCGCAAGCTGCCGGGCCGCGGCCTCTGGGTCGCGGCCGACCGGGCCTCGGTGGAGACCGCGGCCAAGAAGGGCCTGTTCGCCCGGGCCGCCAAGGCCAAGGTCCAGGCTCCGCCGGGCCTCGCCGACCAGGTCGAAGGCCTGCTCAAGCGACGGCTTTTGTCGGCCCTGGGTCTTGCGCGGAAGGCTGGCGACATTACCTCGGGATTCGAGAAGGTTTCCGCGACAATCCATGCCGGCAAGGCGGCCTGGCTGATCGAGGCCCGCGATGGCGCGGCCGACGGTCGGCGCAAGCTGCTGGCCCTGGCCCGGAAGCAGCAGCCCCAGCCGCGTGTCTTCGGCGTTTTCACCGCCGAGGAATTGGGTTTGGCCTTGGGCGGCGAGAATGTGATACACACCGCCTTCCTTGCGGGGCGAGCCGCCGAGCGCTGGGCAGAAGATGTCCGTCGCCTCGAGGGGTTCAGTCCGCTCCTTCCTGAGGATTGGCGCGAGGAGCCTTCGGAGGCGAAGCGGGAGCCTTAGGGTTTCCGCCTTGAACTGTTTGATGACGTGGGGCCGGGATCCGCCCGGTCGGTGAGTAAAGCGAGCGAATGAACGACGATAACAACAACGGCCGCAACGGACGCCAGCCCCTGACCCTGAAGCCGCGCCCGGCGGGTTCGGTCAGCTCGGGCACCGTGAAGCAGAGCTTCAGCCACGGCCGGACGAAGACGGTGGTCGTCGAGACCAAGCGCGCGCGCCCGCACGCTTCGGGCGGCGGCAACCTCGCTGCGCCGTCCGCCGCCGAGCGTCGCCATTTCGATCCCAAGCCGGCCGCCCCGGCGTCCCAGGCTCCGCGCGGCCCGACGCCGAACGACGGCCTGTCGCCCGAAGAACGCGCTGCTCGTCAGCGCGCCCTGGAGCTCGCCCGCCAGCAACAGGCCAAGCAGGAAGCCGAGCGCCGCGCCCGTGAGGAGCGCGCCCGCGCCGAGGCCGAAGCCCAGCGCGCCGCCCAGGCCGCCGCCGCCGCGGCTCAGGCCGCCGCCGCTGCGCCCGCGCCCCAGGCTGCGGCTCCGCAGGCCGCCGCTCCGGCTGCGCCCGCCGCGCCCCAGGCGCCTCAGGCGCCTCAGGCTCCGGCGGCTCCGACCCCGGCTCCCCAGGCCCAGGCTCCCGCCCCGCAGGCGCCGCGTCCGGCGGCCCCCGCGGCCGGCCAGACCCGCACCTATCAGCCGTCGCCCGACCGGCGCGACGATCGGCCGACCACGACCACCTACCGTCCCGAGCGGCCGAGCAGCCGCTTCGAAAACACCAACTTCAGCCAGCGCACGCCGCGGGCCGATGGCGACCGTCCGCGCCCGCAGCGCCGCGACGACGACCGTTCGCGCCAGAGCGATCGTCCGCAGCCCGTGCGTCCGGAAGGCGGCACCGTCCGCTATTCGGCCCTCGCTCCGCGTCCGGCGCCCGGCGGCGCCCGTGGTCCGGGCGGCCCCGGCGGTCCGCGCGGTCCTCGCGTGGGCGCTGCGGCTCCGCCTCCCACGCCCGAAATCCAGCGCGCCGCCCGGCAGGCGCCGCGTAGCGGCGGCTCGGTCATGGACCGCCGGGACGAGGACGACCGGCGTCGCGCCAACGATCTGGGCAAGGGCGCCATCAGCCGCGCCAAGGGCGCGCCCAGCCGCCGTGAAGGCCGCCTGACGATCCAGGCTGTGGCCGGGGACGCCGACGGCGCCGAACGGATGCGCTCGCTCGCCTCGGTGCGCCGCGCCCGTGAGCGTGAGCGCGAGAAGCGCAAGGGCGGGCAGCAGGAGCAGGCCCGCGTTTCCCGCGAGGTCGTGATCCCCGATGTCATCACCGTGGGCGAACTCGCCAACCGGATGGCGACCCGCGGCGTCGAGGTCATCAAGTTCCTGATGCGTCAGGGCGTGATGCTGAAGATCAACGACGTCATCGACAGCGACACCGCCGAGCTGGTGGCCACCGAATTCGGCCACACCGTGAAGCGCGTCTCGGAGGCCGACGTCGAAGAGGGCTTCATCACCGCCGACGACAACGACGATCATCTGGAGCCCCGGCCCCCGGTGGTCACCGTCATGGGCCACGTCGACCACGGCAAGACCAGCCTGCTCGACGCCCTGCGGAGCACCGACGTGGTGTCGGGCGAGCACGGCGGCATCACGCAGCACATCGGCGCCTACCAGGTTCGCCTGGAGAACGGCCAGCGCGTGACCTTCCTGGACACGCCCGGCCACGCCGCCTTCTCGGCCATGCGGATGCGCGGGGCCAATGTCACCGACATCGTCATCCTGGTGGTGGCGGCGGACGACGGCGTCATGCCCCAGACTGTGGAAGCCATTCAGCACGCCAAGGCCGCCGGCGCGCCGATCATCGTGGCGATCAACAAGATCGATAAGCCGGACGCCGATCCGACCCGGGTGATCAACGAGCTGCTGCAGCACGAGATCGTCGTGGAAAGCCTGGGCGGCGACACCCAGGTGGTCGAGGTCTCGGCCACCCAGAAGATGGGCCTGGACAACCTCATCGAGGCGATCCTGCTGCAGGCCGAGCTGCTGGACCTGAAGGCCAACCCCGACCGCACCGCGGACGGCGTGGTCATCGAGGCCAAGCTCGACAAGGGCCGCGGCGCCGTGGCCACCGTGCTGGTGAAGCGCGGCACGCTGAAGCGCGGCGACATCGTCGTCGCCGGCTCGAGCTGGGGCCGCGTCCGCGCGCTCCTCAACGAGCGTGACGAGCAGCTTCAGGAGGCTACGCCCTCCACGCCGGTGGAGATCCTCGGCCTGGACGGCACGCCCGATCCGGGCGAGCCCTTCGCCGTGGTGGAGAACGAGGCCCGCGCCCGCGAGCTGACCGAGTACCGTCAGCGTGTGAAGCGCGAGAAGGCCGGCGCGCCGGTCGCCTCCGCCTCGCTGGCCGACATGATGGCCAAGCTGGCCGACAAGAAGGTCTCGGAGCTGCCGGTCATCATCAAGGCCGACGTGCAGGGCTCGGCGGAAGCCATCGTGGGCTCGCTGGAGAAGCTGGCCACCGACGAGGTCCGTGCGCGGGTCATCCTGTCGGGCGCCGGCGCCATCAACGAGTCGGACGTGCTGCTGGCCAAGGGCGCCGGCGCGCCGATCCTCGGCTTCAACGTCCGCGCCTCGAAGCAGGCCCGCGACCTGGCCGAGCGCGAGGGCGTCGAGATCCGCTACTACGCGATCATCTACGACCTGATCGACGACATCAAAGGCGTGCTCTCGGGCATGCTGGCGCCAATCCAGCGCGAAACCTTCCTGGGCAACGCCGAGGTGCTGCAGGCCTTCGACATCACCAAGGTGGGCCGCGTGGCCGGCTGTCGGGTGTCGGAAGGCGTGGTCCGCAAGGGCGCGCGCGTCCGGATCATCCGCGACGGCGTGGTCATCCTGGAGCTGGGCGTCCTTAAGACGCTCAAGCGCTTCAAGGACGAGGTCAACGAGGTGCCGGCCGGCCAGGAGTGCGGCATGGCCTTCGAAGGCTTCCAGGACATCAAGGCCGGCGACACCATCGAGTGCTTCAACCTCGAAGAGGTCAAGCGCTCGCTCTAGCCGACCAGAGACGGACAAGCCCCGGGGATCTCTCCGGGGCTTTTTCGTTCTGGGAAGGCGCGAGCCGGGCCAGGCGTCGTTCAGCGAAGGCGGCGTCTTGTGGCGCCCTGACGAGTTATGTCAGGGGAAGCCGAACCCGGAGGTCCGCGTGCGTATCGTCATCCTGAGCCTGCTCGCCCTGGTCCTGGCCTCATGCGCCTCGGTGCGGAAGCTGGATGCGGCCAGCGACGTCCATGCCCTGCTGATTTCCATCCGCGACAACGACCAGGCCGCCTTCGACGCCCATGTGGACCGCGAGGCGCTCAAGGCCGAGATCGAGCGGCGGCTCGTCGCCGAGGGTTCGAAGGACAAGCGCCTGGGCGACCTGGCCGCCCTCCTGGCCCCGAGCCTGGCGGAGCTGGCCGGCGAGGCCCTGGTGCAGCCCGAGGTCTTCCGCGCCGTGGCCGAGCACTACGGCTACACGCCGCGGACCAAGATCCCGGGCGCCGTGGCCATCTCCCAGATGCTCAAGCCCCTGGACGATGGCCGGATCTGCGCCACCCGCAGTAAGGGCGGGCCCTGCCTGCTCTACTTCACCAAGGGGCCCGACGACCGCTGGCGGCTCTCGGGCTTCGAGGGCGAGGTGAAGGATTTCGAGCTTCGGGTCTGAGTGCGTCAGGCCGCACCCATTCCGTGCTGACCATCAATCCGCGGGAGGACGGCGACACCAGGGCGGCCGAACAGGGGTCATCGCCTGCGCCTGCTTCAAGGCCTGAACGGGCGCCTGACGCTGGACTTGCGCGTTCCGCGCGCCTAGAAGCGCGCCCTTCGCCTGCAGGGGGCGTCCGACCCGCCCCTCAGGCCAAAAGGTTTTGAACACATGAAACGCCCCCAAGCCAAAGGCCGCGGCGGACCGCAGGGTCCCTCGCAGCGCCAGCTCCGCGCCGGCGAACTGGTGCGCCACGCCCTCGTGGAGATCTTCCGCGAGGAAGAGATCAACGACCCCGTCCTGGCCGGCGTGTCGGTCACGGTCACCGAGGTGCGGGTCAATCCCGACCTGCGCCACGCCACCGCCTTCGTGGAGCCTCTTGGCGGCGAGAACGCCGCCGAGGTGGTGAAGGCGCTGAACCGGCACGCCCGGTTCATCCGCGGCCATCTCGGGCGGATGATCGACCTGCGGTTCACACCCGAGCTGCACTTCCGCCACGACGAGAGCTTCAACGAGGCGGCGCGGATGGCGAAGCTGTTCGACGACCCGCGGGTGCGGCAGGACCTTTCGCCGCAGCCGCCGTCGGATTCCTGGAAGGACGAGGACTGATGGCGCGGCGCAAGCGCGGCCAGGCCATTTCGGGCTGGCTCAATCTGGACAAGCCCTACGACCTCGGCTCGACCCATGCGGTGAGCCGGGTGCGGCGGATTTTCGACGCCCAGAAGGCGGGCCACGCCGGCACCCTGGACCCGCTGGCCACCGGGGTCCTGCCGATCGCCCTCGGCGAGGCGACCAAGACGGTCCCGTTCCTGATGGACGCGGACAAGGCCTACCGCTTCACCATCGAATGGGGACGGACCACGGCCACCTACGACCGCGAGGGCGCGACGCTGGCCACTTCGGACGTGCGGCCGACCGTGGCCGAGGTGGAGGCCGCCCTGCCGCGCTTCGTGGGCGAGATCCTGCAGGTCCCGCCGGCCTTCTCGGCCATCAAGGTGGACGGCGAGCGCGCCTATGACCTGGCGCGCGCCGGCGAGCAGGTGGAGCTGGAGCCGCGGCCGGTGGTGATACATTCAGCCAAGGTCACGGCCGCGCCGGACCCCGATCACGTCACCATCGAGGTCGAGTGCGGCAAGGGCACCTATGTGCGGGCCATCGTCCGCGACCTCGCCGAGATGCTGGGCGCCTGCGGCCATGTGAGCGCCCTGCGCCGGACCCGCGTGGGGGCGTTCACCGAGGAGAACGCCGTCACGCTGGATATTCTTGAAGATTTGGGGCATAAGGCTCGCCAATCGGAGGCCCTGCTTCCGGTCGAGACCGCGCTGGACGACATCCCGGCGCTGGCCGTGACCGACGAAGACGCCTTCAGATTGAAGCAGGGACGATCGATCGTTCTCGTTCCCCGACAGGTGGAAGCGGTAAAGGCCCGGCTCCGGCCGGGTGAACGCACTGTTTCGGCCATGGCGGGCGGGTCGGTTGTGGCGCTCTGCGAGATGCGCGCGGGACGGCTCGAACCCTCGCGTGTCTTCAATCTTTGACCCAGAGCGGAGAAACCCGATGTCGATCACGGCTGAACGCAAGGCCGAACTCATCAAGGCCCATGCCCGCGGCGAAGCGGACACGGGCAGCGCCGAAGTCCAGGTGGCGATCCTGTCCGAGCGGATTGCGAACCTCACCGAGCACTTCAAGACGCACAAGAAGGACAATCACTCGCGCCGCGGCCTGCTGAAGCTGGTTTCGCAGCGCCGCTCGCTCCTCGACCACCTGAAGAAGGCCGACCAGGCCCGCTATCAGGCCCTGATCGAGAAGCTGGGTCTGCGCCGCTAGTTGGTTCCATCGAGGGCCCACCGGTTCGCCGGCGGGCCCTCGACCTATGTTTTTACCGTCACGCCTCCGCGACAGGCCGGAGGAGTTCGTGACGGACCAGGGCGGCCCGGAGGCCGGGCGCCCTTTTCGTCCGTGAGGGTTCGATCCGAAATCCTCGCCCCGCCTGTTTGACTGGAGAGGATTTCGGAAGTCCGACGCCCTGTCCGCCCCCGCCGGGAATACGCCCGCGGGATGAGAAAGAAGCCAAAATGTTCGATATCAAGCGCAAGACGATCGAGTGGGGGGGCAAGACCCTCACGCTCGAAACCGGCCGCATGGCCCGCCAGGCCGACGGCGCCGTCCTCGCCACCTATGGCGAGACCATGGTGCTGGCCACCGCGGTCTACGCCAAGAGCGCCAAGCCGGGTCAGGACTTCTTCCCCCTGACCGTGAACTACCAGGAGAAGTTCTACGCCGCCGGCAAGATCCCCGGCAGCTTCCCCCGCCGCGAGGGTGCGCCCTCTCAGAAGGAAACCCTCACCAGCCGCCTGATCGACCGTCCGATCCGCCCGCTGTTCGTGAAGGGCTTCAAGAACGAGGTCCAGGTCGTCTGCACCGTCCTGGCGCATGACCTCGAGAACGATCCCGACATCGTCGCCATGGTAGCCGCCTCGGCCGCCCTGGTGCTCTCGGGCGCCCCGTTCATGGGCCCGATCGGCGCCGCCCGCGTTGGCTATGTGAACGGCGAATATGTGCTCAATCCGACGCTCGACGAGCAGAAGGAGAGCGCCATGGACCTCGTCGTCGCCGGCACGGCCGAAGCGGTGATGATGGTCGAATCCGAAATCCAGGAGCTCTCGGAAGAGGTGGTCCTGGGCGGCGTGACCTTCGCTCACAAGAGCATGCAGCCGGTGATCGATGCGATCATCGAGCTGGCCGAACATGCGGCCAAGGACCCCTTCGAGTTCGAACCGGAAGACACCGACGCCCTCAAGGCCCAGGTGAAGGACGTGATCGGCGACGACCTGCGGGCCGCCTACCAGATCACCAAGAAGTCCGAGCGCGTGGCCGCCCTGGCCGCTGCCAAGGAGAAGGCGGTCGCCACCTTCGCCAAGTCGGACGCCAATCCTGAGGGCATCGATCCGCTGAAGCTGATCGGCGTCTTCAAGGAGCTGGAAGCCGACATCGTGCGCCGCTCGATCCTCGAGACCGGCAAGCGCATCGACGGCCGTTCGGTGGATCAGGTCCGCCCGATCGTCTCGGAAGTGGGCGTGCTGCCCCGGGCCCACGGTTCGGCGCTGTTCACCCGCGGCGAGACCCAGGCCCTCTGCGTGGCCACCCTGGGCACCGGCGATGACGAGCAGCTGATCGACGCCCTCGAAGGCAAGTACTTCGAGAAGTTCATGCTGCACTACAACTTCCCGCCGTTCTCGGTGGGCGAGACGGGCCGCATGGGCGCGCCGGGCCGGCGTGAAGTGGGCCACGGCAAACTCGCCTGGCGGGCGATCCGTCCGATGCTGCCGTCCTACGAAGAGTTCCCCTACACGATCCGCATCGTGTCGGAGATCTTCGAGTCCAACGGCTCGTCCTCGATGGCCACGGTCTGCGGCTCGTCGCTGGCGCTGATGGATGCTGGCGTTCCGCTGAAGAAGCCGGTGTCGGGCATCGCCATGGGCCTGATCCTCGAGAACGACGGCTTCGCGGTTCTCTCGGACATCCTGGGCGACGAGGACCACCTCGGCGACATGGACTTCAAGGTGGCCGGCACCGCCGACGGCATCACGTCCCTGCAGATGGACATCAAGATCGCCGGCATCACCGAAGAGATCATGAAGAAGGCCCTCGAGCAGGCGAAGGCCGGTCGTCACCACATCCTCGGTGAAATGAACAAGGCCATGACGGCACCGCGCGCCGAACTGGGCGAGTTCGCGCCGAAGATCGAGACCATCAAGATCCCGGTCGACAAGATCCGGGAAGTGATCGGCTCGGGCGGCAAGGTGATCCGCGAGATCGTCGAGAAGACCGGCGCCAAAATCGACATCGGCGAGGACGGCACGATCAAGATCGCGGCCGCCGAGCAGGCCAAGATCGACGCCGCCAAGGACTGGATCAAGTCGATCGCCTCGGAACCCGAGGTCGGCGCGATCTACACCGGCAAGGTCGTGAAGATCGTCGACTTCGGCGCCTTCGTGAACTTCTTCGGCGCCAAGGACGGCCTGGTTCACGTGAGCCAGATCTCCAACGAGCGCGTGAACAAGGTCTCGGACGTGCTGCAGGAAGGCCAGACCGTGAAGGTCAAGCTCCTGGGCTTCGACGACCGCGGCAAGACCCGCCTCTCCATGAAGGTCGTGGACCAGGAGACCGGCGAGGACCTGTCGAAGAAGGACGAGAAGGCCGAGGAGGCCGCGGACGCGTAAGCGACCGCATCCCGTCTGGAGTTGAGAAGGCGGCCGGAGCGATCCGGCCGCCTTTTTCGTGGGTCAGGCCGTCAGGGCCTTGGGGAGGCCGTAGCGGGCCGCCGGGCTTCAGGGCTAGGTCCCAGGCCCGGGGTGCGCCGGGCGGCCTCCTGGGCGGCCAGGGCGGCCCCCGCGGGGGCCTCCATGGAACATCCTGCCCTTTCCCGGCAGGAGTGCAGCGCGGCCCTGACACAAAGAAAAAGCCCGCCGTCGCCGGCGGGCCCTTCCGTCTCTCTCCAAGAGGGCGTCAGCCGCGCAGCTTGCGCAGCAGCACGTCGATGTCGCGGGCGATGGCCGGGTCCTCGGCCTTGAGGGCCTCGATCCGCCGCACGGCGTGCAGCACGGTGGTGTGGTCGCGCCCGCCGAAGCGGCGGCCGATGTCGGGCAGGGAGCGCGTGGTGATCTGCTTGGCCAGCCACATGGCCACCTGACGCGGCCGGGCGACGGCGCGGGCGCGGCGCTCGGAGATCAGGTCGGCTTGCTTGAGGGCGTAGTGTTCGGCCACGGCCTTCTGGATCATGTCCACGGTCACCTTGCGCTCGGTGACCGACAGGTGCGGCCGCAGGATGCTCTGGGCTTCGTCCAGGGTCAGGCGGGCGATGTCGCCGCCCACCCGGGCCACCAGGGTGTTCAGGGCTCCCTCCAGCTCGCGCACGCTGTCGGTGAAGCGGTCGGCCAGGAACTGCAGCACCTCGGGCCGGGCCGAGGGCACGAAGCGACCCTGGGCGGCCAAGGTCTGCAGCTTGCGCTCCAGGATGCCCAGGCGAAGGTTGCGGTCAGCCGGCTCGATGCCGCAGACGAGGCCCGCCTGCAGGTGCGAGCGCAGGCGCGGCTCCATCTCGGACAGCTCGGTGGGCGAGCGGTCGGCGGTGAGCACCACCCGGCGGCCGTCCTCCACCAGGGCGATGAGCGTGTGGAACAGCTCTTCCTGGGTCTGGGTCTTGCCGGCCACGAAGTGAACGTCGTCGATCAGCAGCAGGTCGGCGTTGCGCAGGTCATCCTTGAAAGCCTGGGTCTGACGGTCCTGGATCGCCTTGACGAAGGTGGAGGTGAAACGCTCGGCGGTCAGATAGACCACGCGCTTGCCAGGGGCGCTGCGCATGGCCTCCCAGGCCAGGGCGTTCAGCAGGTGGGTTTTCCCGAAGCCGTAGGGGCCGTGGAAGAGCACGGGGTTGAAGTGGCCGTCCGACCAGGAGGCCACGCGACGGGCCACGGCGAAGGCGAATTCGTTGGCCGGGCCCGACACGAAGGTGTCGAACGAGAAGCGCTCCTGAAGGCCCTGGAGGCGGCCCTGGCGGGCGGCCACGGGCGCGGCGGCCTCAGCCTCGACCTCGAACACCTGAGGGGCGGCTTCGGCGTTGGCCGCGGCGGGCGCGGGGATGGGCGTATGGGCGGCCATGCCGGCGGATTCGACCTCCATCCTCGACTTCAGATCCAGACGCCGGCCCAGAGGGTCGTTCTGCGCCCAGAGTTCACCGATCCGGCGCCAGGCGTGGCGGCGGATCCAGTCCCGGGCGACGCCCGTGGCGGCGACGACGCAGACCTCGTCACCGAATTCGCGCAGCGCAGCCTGACCGAGCCACGATCCGAACGTGGCTTCTCCCAACTCGTGCTTCAGGACCTGGCAGGTTTTCGTCCACACGGCCCCCGCCGGCGCGCCTGCCATTGCTCCCGCAGCCCCCCTGCTCGTCATCCCGCACAACCCCATCGAACATCGACGCCGACGCCCGGGCCCCGAACCCCCGAACGACCGGATTTTTCAACACACACAAGCTCTTATCCGGGGAACACATGTGCTCCGCCGGCGTCCCGCTGTGGTCGCGAGATCAATAAAAGACGCCTGTAAGACCGCTGAGACTAGTCGGGGGCCGTGCCCGGTCAACGGTGATTCTTCGCCCTGTCGACGGATATTTCGGTTGACTCACAGCCAGGCCTTTTGCGGCCAAGGGAAAGCTCAAAAAACGGCTTCAGAGACTGGGAACATATGTCGCGGCGTCGCCCGCGGCGGACGAACCGCGGTTCAGAAAATGCCTCGCGAAGAGGTGATCGCGGCATGAAAAAACAGCGCCCCAGGCGGGACGCTGTTTCGAAAAATCCAGCAGGATCGGCAGGCCTTTCAGCCCTCCGGCGCGGACCTTAGGCGGCCGACAGCTTCTTCAGCCGGGCGGCCAGGCGCGAGACCTTCCGGGCGCCGGTGTTCTTGTGGAACACGCCCTTGCTGACGGCCCGCATCAGCTCGGACTGGGCCTTTACGAAGGCTTCCTTCGCGGCGCCGGCGTCGCCCGAGGCCACGGCCTCTTCGAACTTGCGCAGGAAGGTCCGCACGCGCGAGCGGCGGGCGGTGTTGACTTCGGTGCGGCGGGCGATCTTGCGGACCGCCTTCTTGGCGCCGGGCGTATTGGCCATTCGTCTAAGCTCTCGAAACGGGTCGCGCCCGACCAGCCGGCCGGGCGGGCAAAATTGGAGGCGCGGATATACGCAAGGGCGGCGGCCGGGTCAATGCCATTGGAGCTGATCTCCGAAGGTTCTGCGCAGAGGCCGGTCCGGCCGCGCCTACCGGCCCTTGAAGTCGGGCTTCCGCTTCTCGACGAAGGCGGCCATCCCTTCCTTCTGGTCCTCGAAGGCGAAGAGGGAGTGGAAGAGCCGCCGTTCCACGGCGACGCCCGTGGAGAGCGTGGTTTCGTAGGCGGTGTTGACCAGCTCCTTGTTCATCATCACGGCCAACGGCGACTGCGCGGCGATCCTGGCCGCCGCTGCTAGGGCCTCGTCCAGCAGCTTGTCGGCGGCGACCACCCGCGAGACCAGCCCGGCGCGCTCGGCCTCGGCGGCGTCCATCATCCGGGCGGTCAGGATCATGTCCATGGCCTTGGACTTGCCTACGAAGCGGGTCAGGCGCTGGGTGCCGCCGATGCCCGGCATGACGCCCAGGTTGATCTCGGGCTGGCCGAACTTCGCCGTCTCGGAGGCGATGATGAAGTCGCAGAGCATGGCCAGTTCGCAGCCGCCGCCCAGGGCGTAGCCTGACACCGCAGCGATGATCGGCTTGCGGAACTGCTCGATCCGCCGGGCCGCCGGGGTGAAGAAGTCCTGGGAGAACATCTGGGCGTAGGTCTTGTCCGACATCTCCTTGATGTCGGCGCCGGCGGCGAAGGCCTTCTCCGAGCCGGTGATCACCAGGCAGCGCACCGCCTCGTCCGCCTCGGCCGCGTCCAGGGCCAGGGACAGTTCGCCGAGCAGGGTGCTGTTCAGCGCGTTCAGCGCCTCGGGCCGGTTGAGCCGGATCAGGGTGACGCCCGCGCTGGGGGTTTCGACGATCAGGGTCTCGAAGCTCATGGCGCTGCGTCCTCCTCCGCTTGCCTCCAGCGACTTACGGCCCCGTAACCGAATAGCCAAGCGCCCGGAGCCGGGCCGGGACGCCGCCCTCGCCGATCAGATGGCCCATGCCCACCACCACGACCGTGCGGCCCTGGCCCTTTAGTCGCGCGTGCAGGATCTCGGTCCAGCGGGCGTTCCGGTCCTCCACGAGGCGTCGGAACAGGAGCGGCGAGGCCTCGCGCAACGGCTCCAGCGCCTCTCGCTCCAGTCGCTCGACGTCGCCGGCCGCCCAGGCCGCCACCAGCTTCTCGAAGGCCTCGGGGTCGGCCTCCATCTCCCGGATCGTCTCGCGCAGGGAGGCGAGCTGCTCGGCCTCGGGGGCCTCGTCGAAAATCGCCAGCTGTTCGGCCACGGTCTCGAAGGCGCGACGCGCGGCGGTCGCAGGGGCGGCGGCCTCCACCGCCTTCTCGACCCCAGCGTCGATCCCCGCCCCGGCCTTGCCATAGACGGCGCCCGCCAGGGCCAGTTCCGCCAGCCAGGGCTCCAGCCGGTCGAGCACGGTCGGATCGGCGCCATAGGTCTGGGCCACCCGGGCGAGGCGGGCGGCGTCGTCGGGGCCCAGACGGGCGAACAGGGACTCTCCGGGCGGCAGCATGCCCTTCTCGCCGGCGAGGCGGGCGCTCTCCCGTTCGGTGGCGGGGCCGGGCGGCAGCTCGAACCAGAGGTCGTCGGCGGTCTCGAGCGCCGCGGCCAGGGCGGCTGGCTTCCAGGCCAGGCCCGGCGGCAGGACGTGGATCGAGCCGAACAGCACCATCTCGGAATCGGCGTCTCTCACCACCCAGACGGGCGGCTCGGCGCCGGCCGGCGCGGCGACGGCGAAGGTGGCGGCAAGGGCGGCGAGGGCCCCGGTCAGGCGGCGGATCATCCCGGCCACGCTATTTCTGACAAACGGGGCAATAGAAGGTCGAACGTCCGGCCTGCACCTGCCGATGGATGACGCCATGGCAGCCCGTGTTGGGGCAGGGGCGGCCCTCCCGGTCGTAGACCCGGAAGCTGTGCTGGAAGTAGCCCAGGGCGCCGTCCGCCTGGGCGTAGTCGCGCAAGGTGGAGCCGCCCGCCCGGATCGCCTCGGCCAGCACGTCGCGGATCGCCTCCACCAACGGCCCGAGCTTCGTCGCCGGAATCTTCCCCGCCGGCTTGAAGGGCGAAATCCGCGCCCGGTGCAGGGCTTCGCAGACGTAGATGTTGCCGAGCCCGGCCACGATCCGCTGGTCGAGCAGCAGGGTCTTGGGTCCCTGTTTGCGCCCCTTGAAGGCGGCCTTCAGTCGGGCGGCGTCGAAGGCCTCCGAGAGCGGTTCAGGCCCCAGGGCCGCAAACCAGGGATGCAGCTCCAGGGTCGCCGTGTTGACCAGGGCCATGTAGCCGAACCGGCGCGGGTCGTAATAGGTGACCCGGACGCCCTCGTCGGTCTCGAACACCACATGGGCGTGCTTGGGGTCCGGGGCGGGGGCGTAATGGAAATCCCCGGGGCGGGCCGCCCCGCCTCCTGAGCCGTCCGGGCGGGAGATTTCGAAGCGGCCGCTCATGCCGAGGTGCATGACCAGGGTGTCCTCGCGGTCGAGGCGGGCCATCAGGTACTTGGCCCGGCGCTCCAGCCGCACCACCGTGGCGCCGGTCAGCACCTGGACGAAGTTGCCCGGGAACGGGAAGCGCAGGTCTGGCCGCCGCGCCTCCACCCGCACCAGGCGGCGGCCTTCCAGCACGGGGGCGAGGCCTCCGCGCACCGTCTCGACTTCGGGCAATTCGGGCATGGCCGCTGGCTTGGCACGGCATCGCTGGCGCGTCGAGGGCTGAGCCGCTAAGACCGCCGCCATGACCGGACCCACCGCCACCTTCGGCTTCCGCGACGTGGACGCCCGCGAAAAGGCAGGCCTGGTGCGCGGCGTCTTCGATCGCGTCGCCCGCCGCTACGACCTGATGAACGACCTGATGAGCGCGGGGGTGCACCGGCTCTGGAAGGACGCTGTGGCGGCCAGGCTCAATCCGCAGCCGGGGGAGGTGATCCTCGATGTGGCCGGCGGCACCGGCGACATGGCCCGACGGTTCGCCCGGATGGCGCGGCGGGTGCAGGAGCGGCGCGGGGGCGAGGACGCCAAGATCTTCGTCATCGACTACAACGCCGAAATGATCATGGCCGGCCGCGAGCGCGGCTTCGAGCCCGAGATCGCCTGGGCCGTGGGCGACGCCCAGCGCCTGCCTGTGCCCAACGCCAGCGCCGACGCCTATGTGATCAGTTTCGGCATCCGCAACGTCACCGACATCCCGGCCGCCCTGCGCGAGGCCCGGCGGGTGCTGAAGCCCGGCGGCCGGTTCCTGTGCCTGGAATTCTCGCACCCGGTGACCGAGCCCCTGCGCAAGGCCTATGACGCCTATTCCTTCAAGGTGATCCCCGAGATCGGCGCCTGGGTGGCGAAGGACCGGGACAGCTACCAATACCTGGTGGAAAGCATCCGCCGCTTCCCTGACCAGAAGACCTTCGCGGCCATGATCCGCGAGGCCGGCTTCTCGCAGGTGGGCTACACCAATTTCACGGCGGGCGTGGCCGCGCTCCACACCGGCCGGGCGATCTGAGGCATGGCGGGTCCAGGCGCTTTCCTGCGGCTGGTCGGGGCCGGCTGGACCCTCGTCCGCAACGACGCCCTGCTGCCGCGCGAACTGGACGGCCTCTATTCGTCCGGCGTGCGGACCGTGGCGCGGATGTTGCGGCTGTTCTGCGGGCCCCAGGCGCGGCAGGGCCGCCCCGGGGAGCGGCTGGCGCGTTCGCTGGAGCGGCTGGGCCCGGTGGCCATCAAACTCGGCCAGCTGCTGTCCACCCGCGCCGACATTTTCGGCCGGCAGTTCGCCGAGGACCTTTCCAGGCTGAAGGACCGGTTGCCGCCGTTCCCCACAGCGGTGGCCCGGGCCGAGGTGGAGCATGCCCTCGGGCGGCCGGTGGAGGCCCTGTTCGCCAGCTTCGGCGAGCCGGTGGCCGCGGCCTCCCTCGCCCAGGCGCATGAGGGCGTGCTCCTGGACGGGCGGCGGGTGGCGGTGAAGGTGCTGCGCCCGGCCATCGCCCGGCGGGTGGCCGAGGACTCCGCCGTTCTGGACCTGGCGGCCCGGCTCATCGACCGCTGGGTGAAGCCCGCCCGGCGGCTGGAGCCCAGGGGCTTCGCCGCCACGGTCATCCGCGCCACCGAGCTGGAGCTGGACCTGCGCCTGGAGGCGGCGGGCGCCGACGAACTCGGCGAGGTGATGGCCAAGGACGGCTACATGGCCGCGCCCAAGGTGGTCTGGGAGGGCGTCGGCAAGCGCGTCCTGACCATGGAATGGGCCAAGGGCCGGCCGCTGTCGGACGAGGACGTGCTCGCCGACCCGGCCCTCGACCGCAAGGCCCTGGCCGACAACCTGATCCGCGCCTTCCTGGCCCAGGCCCTGGACCATGGCGTCTTCCACGCCGACCTGCACGAGGGGAACCTGTTCGTGGCCGCCCCGGCGCAGATCACCGCGGTGGACTTCGGCATCATCGGCCGGCTGGGCGCGCCCGAGCGGCGGTACTTGGCCGAAATCCTCTGGGGCTTCCTGAACCGGGACTACGAGCAGATCGCCCGGGTGCATTTCGAGGCGGGCTATGTGCCGGCGGTGCACAGCGTCTCGGCCTTCGCCCAGGCGCTGCGGGCGGTGGGCGAGCCGATCTTCGGCCGGGCCGCCGCTGAGGTGCCCATGAGCCGGGTGCTGACCCAGCTGTTCGAGATCACCGCCCTCTTCGACATGCGCCTGCGGCCTGAGCTGGTGCTGCTGCAGAAGACGATGATGACGGTGGAAGGCGTGGCCCGCCGCATCGACCCCGACCACGACATCTGGGCCGCCTCCGACCCGGTGGTCCGTCGCTGGATCGCCCGGGAGCTGTCGCCGGCCACCCGCGTCCGGCGTTTCGCCGCCGAGGCCGAGACCGCGGTCCGCAACCTCGCGCGCCTGGCCCAGACGCAGCCGGCCCCGACCGCCGTGGTGGTGGAGCCGCCGCGGGAGGACGCCCACCCGCTGTTCTGGTTCGCCCTGGGCGCTGTGGTCTCGGGCGCGGCCTTCCTGGCCGGCCTGGTCCTGGGCTAGCGGGGTCCCGGCTTCAGGCGTCCTCGTCCGCGTCCGCCCGGCTGGCCTGACGGGTCTGGCTCCGGCGCGTCTCGCGGGCCTTCACCTCTTCCCAATAGGCGGCGCCGTCATCCGGCTTGAACATGGTCCGCGGCGCCCCGTCCTTGGTGGCGATGGCGAAGATGTTGCCCTTGGGATCGTAGAAGAGCGTGTCGCCGTTGGGCCGGGACAGGGTGAGCGTGCCCCGGGGCGGTCGCGAGACGAAGGCGTGGGCCTTCCGCACAAACGCCTCACGGGTCTCGGCGCCGAAGTCGGCCCCGTTGCGCTCGAACGCGCGCTGGGCGTTGGCCTCGGCGGAATAGCGCCGCGTGGCCGACCACATAGGTCGCCCATCCACCAGCGCCACCGGATCGTTGCGATGATCGACCTGCGCCTGACCGCGGTCTGCGGCCGTCGGCGCCCCGGTCGTCTCCTGCGGCGCCGCCATCTGGCTTCCGGCCGCCTGCGGGGTCACCGCCGAAGGGCCGTTGTCGCATGCGGAAAGCGCCAAGGCGGCGGCGCCGGCCGCCAGCGCGAGCTTCACCCGAACCATCCCGTCCTCTCCCTCAAAGCCGAGCTGGAACGAATTGAGAACATAGCTATGAGGGTTTGTCGAGTCCTAGTTGCGCCGCCCTCGGGCTTCGCGTGCGGGGTGTAGCCGCCCCCGCATCGGCGGTTTGTCGCAGGCGGCGCCTTGCCCTACATGGAGGCCCTCTTTCGCGAAGGGGCGGCGAAGCCTTGGACGAGAAGCGGATCCTCCTGATCGTCGGCGGCGGTATCGCCGCCTACAAATCCCTCGAACTTGTCCGGCTGCTTCGGAAGGCAGGGATCGGCGTGCGGCCGATCCTGACCCAGGCTGGGGCCCAGTTCGTAACGCCGCTGTCCCTGTCGGCCCTGGCTGAGGACAAGGTCTATTCCGAACTGTTCTCCCTGACCGACGAGGCCGAGATGGGCCACATCCAGCTGTCGCGCTCGGCCGACCTGGTGGTGGTGGCGCCGGCCACGGCCGACCTGATGGCCAAGGCCGCGCACGGCCTGGCCGGCGACCTCGCCTCCACGACGCTCCTGGCCACGGACAAGCCGGTGCTGATGGCCCCGGCCATGAACGTGCGGATGTGGGAACATCCCGCCACCCGGCGGAACGTCGCCACCCTGAAGGCCGACGGGGTGCTGTTCGTGGGCCCTGACGAGGGCGCCATGGCCTGCGGCGAATATGGCCCGGGCCGCATGGCCGAGCCCGAGGCGATCTTCCAGGCGATCCAGGACGCCCTGGCCGGGACGGCGGCGCGGCCGCTGGCGGGCCGGCGCGCCATCGTCACCGCCGGCCCCACCGCCGAGCCCATCGACCCGGTGCGGGTGCTCACCAACCGCAGCTCGGGCAAGCAGGGCTACGCCATCGCCCGCGCCCTGGCCGACCTGGGCGCGGAAGTGACCCTGGTCAGCGGGCCGGTCGCCCTGCCGGCGCCGGCGGGGGTGTCCCGCGTGGAGGTGGAGACCGCCCGCGAGATGCTGGCGGCCTGTGAGGCGGCGCTTCCGGCCGATATCGCCGTCTGCGTGGCGGCTGTGGCGGACTGGCGGCCGGAAACCGTCGGCGCGGGCAAGATCAAGAAGGGGCCGGGCGGGCCGCCCGCCATCACCCTGGTGGAGAACCCGGACATCCTGGCGAGCCTCAGCCGCTCACCCCAGCGGCCCGGCCTCGTGGTCGGCTTCGCCGCCGAGACCGACGACGTCGAGGCCCATGCCAGGGCCAAGCTCGAGCGCAAGGGGTGCGACTGGATCGTCGCCAACGACGTAGCCGTTGAGGGGACCATGGGCGGCGACCTCAACGCCGTGGCCATAGTCTCGAAGGCCGGAATCGAGCGATGGGAACGGGCGCCCAAGGCCGAGGTGGCCCGGAGGCTCGCCGCCCGCATCGCTGACCACGTTTCCCAGGACCCTCGCCCGTGACCGCCCCGACCGTCCCGATCCTGCGCCTGCCCCACGCCGAAGGCCTGCCTCTGCCGGCCTATGAGACCTCCCAGGCGGCGGGCATGGACCTGCGCGCTGCGGTGGTGGACGGCGAGACCCTGACCCTGAAGCCCGGCGCGCGCCAGGCGGTGCCCACCGGCTTTGCCTTCGCCCTTCCGGCTGGCTACGAAGCCCAGGTGCGGCCGCGCTCGGGCCTGGCCCTGAAGTCGGGGATCACCTGCCTGAACTCGCCGGGCACGATCGACGCCGACTATCGCGGCGAGGTGAAGGTGATCCTGGCCAACCTCGGCGAGGAGGACTTCCACATCCGTCGCGGCGACCGCATCGCCCAGCTGGTGATCGCCCCGGTGGTCCGGGCGACCTGGACCGAGGTCGAGACCCTGGACGAGACCGCCCGGGGCGCCGGCGGCTTCGGCTCCACCGGCAGCAAGTAGCGGCCTGCAGATCGCCTAGAGCGTCGGCGGCTTGATGGGGCGTTCGTGTCGGACGAGGGCCGCCTTGAGGAGCTCCACCGCCGACACCCGCCGGGCGCCCAGGGCCTGGGCCATGGCCGTGGCGTCGAGGTCGAGCAGGTCGGCCACGCCCTAGCCGTCCTTCATCCCGAGGACGTCCTGCATGTCGTATTCGCCGGGTGGACGACCGAAGACCCAGCGGGCGGCGGCCAGCGCCCCGCGCGCGAACAGGCTGCGGTCCCGGGCCGAATGGGAAAGGGTCAGGATCTCGTCCTCGGCGGCGAAGATCACGCTGTGCTCGCCGACGATGCCGCCGCCGCGGATGGCGGCGAAGCCGATCTGTCCCGTGGGCCGCTCGCCGGTGATGCCCTCGCGGCTGCGCCGGCCGACCTCGCCGAGGGCGACGCCCCGGCCCTCGGCGGCGGCGGCGCCCAGCATCAGGGCCGCGCCCGAGGGGGCGTCCACCTTGCGCCGGTGATGGGCTTCGACGACCTCGATGTCCCAGGCCTCGGCCGGCAGGGCCTTGGCCGCCCGGGCCACGAGGCCCATCAGCATGTTGAGGCCCAGGGAGAAGTTGCCCGCCCGCACCAGCGGGACCGCCCTGGCCGCTTCGGCGATGGTCGCCAGCTGGGCGTCATCGAAGCCGGTGGAGCCGATCACCAGGGCTTTGCCCGCGGCGGCCACCTTGGGCGCCAGCTCCGCGGAAGCGGCGGCAATGGTGAAGTCGATCACCACGTCGGCGGCGGCGATGGCCTCGTCCGCTGAAACCAGGCCCTCGCCCGTGGCGCCCGGCCGGTCGAAGCGGCCGACGAGTTCGAAGCCCGGGTCCCCGTCCAGGGTCTGGGCCACGACCTGTCCCATGCGCCCCAGGGCGCCGGCGATGGCGATCTTGATGACGTCGGCCACGAGCCCTCCGCGAAATTTCGCCGGACACTCACGCGAGCCGGGGCGCGGGGTCAAGCGCCCGCCCGGACAGGAGCGGGCGCGAGAAAGGCGGCCGCGTCGCTGCGGCCGCCTTCCCGTCGTCCCTCTGGCGCGAGGGCTACTTCTTCAGCATCTGCTGGATCTCGGCCTGGGTGGCGTTGATCGTCGCCGAGCCGCCAGACACTCCGAGGTTCGCCGCGTCCACGGCGAAGGTCTCGGCGCCCATGCGGATGGTGGCCATGGTCTTGCCGCCGTCCGACTTGACGTCGGCGATCTGGCCGATGCTGGCGCCGGTGCTGTCCTTGACGGTCATGCCGGCGGTGACGCTGGCGTTGGCGCCGGCGCTCGGGGCGTCAGGCGCAGTAGCGGGCAGGCCCCCTGCGTCGGTTCCCGTAGTCGCGCCGGTGGTCGCGCCCGCGGAGCCGGTCACGGAATCAGCCGGCGGCGGCTGGTCGGCCGGCGAGGTCTCCGACGACGTGGTCTGGGAGAACGCCGGCACGGCGAAGCTAAGCGCGGCGACCGCCGCGGCGGCGGAAAGGACTTGTCTCATTAGGCATGTTCCCTACACGCCCCCGCACCCCTGCAGGAACGAAACTGCCGAGCCCCGTCCGGGTTCCCTCGGGACGCCAAATTTCTTCAGGGCATGATTTGCCGCGGCCCATTCTTCCCCTAGGGAAGGTTGTTTGTAGCGTGGCTGGTCTATAGGTTGCCCGCCTTTCCTGTAGCCGCGCCCAACCGAGGGGTCCCGACGCGCGCATGAGCGACGCCGAAAAACGCACCTTCACCGATGAGGAAGCGCTGAGCTTCCACCGCCTGCCCCGTCCCGGGAAAATCGGCATCGCCGCCACCAAGCCGATGACGACGCAGCGAGACCTCTCGCTCGCCTATTCGCCGGGCGTGGCGGTTCCCGTGCTGAAGATCGCCGAGGACCCCGAGGCGGCCTACGATTACACCTCCAAGGGCAACCTGGTGGCGGTGGTGTCCAACGGGACGGCGATCCTGGGCCTCGGAGACCTGGGCGCCCTGGCGTCCAAGCCGGTCATGGAAGGCAAGGGCGTTCTCTTCAAGCGCTTCGCCGACGTGGACGCTATCGACGTCGAGATCTCGGCCACCGATCCCGACGAGATCATCACCGTCGTCAAGAACATCGGCATCACCTACGGCGGCATCAACCTCGAGGACATCAAGAGCCCCGAGTGCTTCCGGATCGAGAGCGAGCTCCAGGAGCTCCTCGACATCCCGGTGTTCCACGACGACCAGCACGGCACGGCGATCATCACCGCGGCCGGCCTGATCAACGCCTGTCACATCACCGGCCGCGACCTGAAGACGGTCAAGGTGGTCCTCAACGGACCCGGCGCGGCGGGGATCGCGACGCTCGAGCTGATCAAGGCCATGGGCGTGCCGCACGAGAACGTCATCGCCGTCGACCGCAAGGGCGTTCTGTACCGCGGCCGCACCGACGACATGAACCAGTGGAAGTCCGCCCACGCGGTGGACACTGACAAGCGGACCCTGGCGGACGCCCTCGAGGGCGCGGACGTGTTCATCGGCCTGTCGGCCAAGGGCGCGCTCTCGGGCGACCTCGTGAAGAAGATGGCGCCCAAGCCGATCATCTTCGCCATGGCCAACCCCGATCCGGAGATCACCCCGGAGGAGGTGCACGCCGTGCGCCCCGACGCCATCGTCGCCACGGGCCGCAGCGACTACCCGAACCAGGTGAACAACGTCCTGGGCTTCCCCTACATCTTCCGCGGCGCCCTCGACGTGCGCGCGCGGCGGGTGAACATGGAGATGAAGATCGCCTGCGCCAACGCCCTGGCGCAGCTCGCCCGCGAGGACGTGCCGGACGAGGTGGCCGCCGCCTATCACGGCGCGACCCTGAAGTTCGGGCCCGAGTACATCATCCCCACTCCGTTCGATCCGCGGCTGATCTGGTACATCCCGCCGTTCGTGGCCCAGGCGGCCATGGACACGGGCGTGGCCCGCCGACCGATCGAGGACATGGACGCCTACCGGGCCTCGCTCGCCCAGCGTCTCGATCCCACCGCCGCCTTCCTGCAGAAGCTGCAGGGCGCGGTGCTGGCCGGCCCGCGGAAGAAGATCGTCTTCGCCGAGGGCGAGGAGCCCAGCGTCATCCGCGCCGCCTACGCCTTCCAGACCAGCGGCCTGGGCGAGGCGATCCTGGTGGGCCGCGAGGAGCTGGTGCACGAGAACATGCGCCTGGCGGGCATCGACCCGGCCGAGGCCAATCTCTCGATCATCAACGCCCGCCTTTCGCACTGGAACGCCGAGTTCACCGAGAGCCTCTACAAGCGCCTGCAGCGAGAGGGCTACCTGCGCCGCGACGTGCAGCGCCTGATCAACCAGGACCGCAACGCCTTCGCCGCCTCGATGGTGGCCCATGGCCACGCGGACGGCATGGTCACGGGCGTGACGCGCGCCTACGATCAGGTGCTGGAAGAGGTGCTGCGGGTGATCGACCCGGCGCCTGACGGCCGGGTGATCGGCATGAGCCTCGTGCTCACCAAGGGCCGGACGCTGTTCATCGCCGACACCAACGTCACCGAGATGCCGGACTCCGAGGATCTCGTGGAGATCGCCATCGAGGCGGCCCGGGCGGTGAAGACCCTGGGCTATACGCCGCGGGTGGCCTTCATGAGCTACTCGACCTTCGGCAATCCGATGGGCGAGCGCCAGGAGAAGGTCCGCCAGGCTGTGGCCATGCTCGACGAGATGGACGGCATCGACTTCGAATACGAAGGCGAGATGACGCCCGAGCTGGCCCTGGATCCCGAGCGGCGCGGCAACTACCCGTTCATGCGCCTGTCGGGCCCGGCCAATGTGCTGATCATGCCGGCCATCCACTCGGCGGCGATCTCCACCCAGCTCCTGAAGTCGCTGGGCGGCGCCACGGTGATTGGGCCGATCCTCCTCGGCCTGTCGAAGTCGGTGCAGATTTGCCCGCTGTCGGCCTCGGTGTCGCGGATCCTGCAGCAGGCCACTCTCTGCGCCTACGACCGCCCGCTGGCGGAGGTGGAGTCCTGATGGTCGTGGCGTCGCGCCTGAGCATCTGAGGGACCGCGCGCCCACGGGGAGCGGGCGGTCCGCCGCCCGTCCCCGATAGGAGCGTCCCGATGACCTGGCCCAGTCGCACCCTTGGCATCGACTTCGGCACCACCAACACCGTCCTCGCCCTGGCCGGGGACACCGGTCCGGCCGAACTGGTGAAGTTCCCTGCGACGGAAGGCGAGCTGTTCGCCTTCCGCTCGTGCCTTTCGTTCTACGCTCCGCCCGAACAGCCTTCGGAGCGGCAGGTCACGGCGGGTCCCTGGGCCATCGAGGCCTATGTGGAGGACCCGGCCGAGACCCGGTTCATTCAGAGCTTCAAGAGTTTCGCCGCTCAGGCGAGCTTCACCGAGACCCAGATCCTCGGCCGACGCTATCGCTTCGAGGACCTGCTCTCCACCTTCCTGCTGAGGCTGCGCGACTATGCCGGCGCGCGCCTGGAACAGATGCCTGAACGGGTGATCGTGGGCCGGCCTGTCAGTTTCGTGGGCGCCCATCCCGACGAAGCCCTGGCGCTCTCCCGCTACGAGACCGCCTTCCGCCGCCTGGGCGTGGAGGAGGTGCTCTACGCCTATGAGCCGGTGGGCGCGGCCTTCTTCTTCGCCCGGGAGCTCGACCATGACGCCACGGTCCTGGTGGGCGATTTCGGGGGCGGCACCTCGGACTTCTCGATCATCCGCTTCGAGCGCCGGGCGGGCGAACTGGCGGCCACGCCCCTGGGCCGCGCCGGCGTCGGCGTGGCGGGCGACGCCTTCGACTACCGGATCATCGACCGCCTGGTTTCGCCCGAGCTCGGCAAGGGTTCCAGCTACACCTCCATGGGCAAGGTGCTGCCGGTGCCGAACCGCTGGTACTCCACCTTCGCCCGCTGGGATCAGCTGGCCCTGATGCGGGCGAGCCGGGAGATGCGCGACATCCGCAAGCTGGCCCGCGATGCGGTGGAGCCCGAGAAGATCGAGCGGCTGATCGAGGTCCTCGACGAGAACCACGGCTATCGCCTCTACCGTTCGGTCTCGCGGCTGAAGGAAGCCCTGTCCTTCGAGGACCGGGCCGAGTTCCGGTTCCAGGCCGGCTCCATCGACATCGGCGCCGAGGTGGCGCGTGGCGAGTTCGAGGCCTGGATCGCGCCGGAGCTCGGCCTGATCGAGCGCGCGGTGGACGAGGCCCTGGGCGCCGCCGGCCTGGAGACGGGCGCCATCGACCGGGTGTTCCTGACCGGCGGCTCGTCCCTGGTGCCCGCGGTGCGCGACATCTTCCACCGCCGGTTCCCGCGCGAGCGGATCGAGACCGGGGCGGAGCTGGAATCCATCGCCGCCGGGCTGTCGCTGATGGGCCGCGAACCCGACCTCTCCGGCTGGACCATGCGGTCCGCCTAGAGGTCCGGGCGTTATTTCATCTTTCTCAGGGTCGGGCTTTCCAGGTCGAGCTCGGCGGCCGGGGTGACCTCAAGGGTCGGCAGGCGCGCCTTGAGGCCCTCGGCGAAGGCCTTGGCGTCGCCGGCGACGATGACGCTGGCTTGGGCCGGGTCGAGGACCCGCCGGGCGAAGTCCTGCACCTGGGCGGCGTCCACCGCCTCCACCTTGCGGGTGTAGAGGCTCACCTCGTCCAGCGGGATGTCGTAGAGCGCCAGGTTCCCGAGAATGTCGGCCAGGCCGCCTGACGTAGCCAGCTGTCGGCCGAAGCCTCCCACCAGCACCGACTTGCGGGCCTTCAGCTCATCGGCCGAGGCGGGCTCGGCGGCGAGCCTAGTCATCTCGGCCTTGATCAGGTCGAGGACCTCCGGGGCGGACTCGTTCTTGGTCTGGGCGCTGGCCCGGAACGAGCCGGTGGTGCGCGCCGTGGAGAGGCTGGCGCGGGCGCCATAGGACAGGCCCCGCTTGATGCGGATCTCCTGGTTCAGCCGCGCGGAATAGCCCCCGCCGAGGACGGTCGAGGCGACGATGCCCGGATAGTAGTCGGGGTCGGTGCGTGGGATCGCCGGCTTGACCACGTTCACCGAAGCCTGGCCCGTGCCGGGCAGGTCAATGACCACCGCCCGGGGTCTGGCCGACGGGGCGATGCGCGGCTGGGCCGGGAGCGGGGCGTCCGGCTTCCGCCAGTCGCCGAAGGCCTGTTCCGCCAGGGCGAAGCCCTGCTCTGGAGTGATGTCGCCGGTGAGCACCAGGACGGCGTTGTCCGGCCGGTAGTAGGTGCGGTGGATGGCCGCCAGGGCCTCGGGCGTCAGGCGGGTCAGGGACTGCGGCGAGCCCTGGGACGGATGGCCGAAGGGCGTGCCGCCGAAGATCACCGGCGAGGTGGCGAGGGCGGCGAGGCTGCCCGGCTGCTGATAGGCCACCTGCAGGCCGTCGAGGGCCTGCTGGCGCTGGCGCTCCAGTTCCTCGGCGGCGAAGGCGGGGTTCTTCGCCACGTCGGCCATGATGGCCAGGGCCGCCGGCGCCTTGTCGGGCATGACGCTGAGGGTCACCGAGGAGACCTCCAGGCTGGCGCCGGAGGACAGGGTCGCGCCCAGGGCTTCGGTCTGGCTGGCGATCTCCTGCGCCGAGCGGGTCTTCGTGCCCTCGGTGAGCATGTTGGCGGTCATGGCCGCCGCGCCGGCCAAGCCCTGAGGATCGGCCCAGGCGCCCGTCTTCACGGTGAGGTCGGCGGTGATCAGCGGCAGGTCCGACGAGCGCGCGACGATCACCCGCAGCCCGTTGGCCAGGGTCCGCTCGGCCGGCGCCGGCAGGGTCGGCTGCAACGGCTCGCCGATGGGCGGCGGCTTCACACGCTCGGCCTCCGGCGCAAGGCTCAGGACCGGCCCGTCATACTTCGCCACGGTCTTCGGCGGCGGGGGCTTCGGGGCATCGACCCGCCCGGCCGGCCGTTCGCTTTCGGCCCGGTAGCGGATGGTCATGCGCCGGTCCTCGGCGAGGTACTTGCGGGCCACCCGCTGGACGTCCTCGGCCGTCACGGCCTGGAGGGCGGCGAGCTCCGTGTTGGCCTGGGCGGCGTCGCCGGTAAGCATCAGGGCCTGGCCGAGGGCGAAGGCCCGCCCGTCGATGGTCTCGCGCTGGCGCAGGCGGCCGGCCACCAGTTCGTTCTTGGCCTCGGCCAGCTCGGCGGCGCTGGGCGGCGCGTCCCGCAGGCGCTTCACCTCGGCCAGCAGGGCGGCCTCGCCCTCTTCGATCCCGTGGCCGCTGGCCATCACCGCGGCCACCACGAACAGGCCGGGGTCCTGGGGCAGGTCGGCGCTGGACATGGCCTCGATGGCCAGCTGCTTCTCATAGACGAGGCTGTTGTAGAGCCGAGACGACTTGCCCGCCGACAGGATGGCGTCGAGCACGGTGAGGGCCGCCGCATCCGGGTGGGCCGCCTCCACCGCCTGCCAGGTGATGGCCACGGCCGGCAGCGGGACGTTGGGGCCGTAGCCCTCGAAGACGCCGGCCTCGGTGCGCGGCGGCTCCTTGACGGCGACCCGCGGCATCGGCGTCTCAGGCCGTTTCAGCACGCCGAAGTAGCGGTCGATCCAGGCGTCGAGCTGGGTCTGATCGAAGTTGCCCACGACGATCAGGGCCGCATTGTCCGGCCGGTACCAGGTCTGGTGGAAGGCCCGGACGTCGTCGATGGTGGCGGCGTCCAGCTCTTCGATGTTGCCGATCCCCGGGCGGCGGTACGGATGCACCTTGTAGCTGGCCTCGGGGATGTAGAGCCCGAACAAGCGCCCGTAGGGTTGGGACAGGTAGTTCTGGCGGAACTCCTCCTTCACCACGTCCCGCTCCGACCGGAAGGTCTCCTCGTCGACCACCAGGGCGGACAGCCGCTCGGCCTCGACCCATAGCAGGCGCTCCAGGTGATTGGCCGGCACCACCTCGTAGTAGTTGGTGAAATCGTCCCAGGTGGAGGCGTTGTTGAAGCCGCCCACGTCCTCGGTCATCCGGTCGATGGTCTCGGCCGGCAGGTTGCGGGTGGCCTTGAACATCATGTGCTCGAAGAGGTGGGCGAAGCCCGAGCGTCCCTGGGGATCGTCCTTGGAGCCGACGCCGTACCAGACCTGAACCGTGACGTTGGGCGTCGCCTTGTCGAGCGAGGTGAAGACCTTCAGTCCGTTGGCCAGGGTCCGCTGCTGGAAAACGATCGGCGGCGCCTCGGCGGCGGCCGCGGTCGGCGCGGCCTGGGCCAGGGCGGCGGGCGCCAGGGCCGAGGTGGCCAGCAGCAGGCCCAGTCCGGCGGCGCGGAAGGTCCGGAGAGCGGGGCGGACGGTGCGGATCATGGATGGTCCCGGTTGGGGATGATGGTCCTCAACACCTAGCACTCCCGCGCCAGGGGGGAAGCTTAAGAGATGGTCACGCCCTAAGGGCGGCGGCCTGTCAGGTCTGTTTGTTATACGCGACGCGATAACGGGGTTCTGTTTTGCGTGCGGGGGAGTACGCTTTGTCTCCGCGAGGGCGCGAGCGGGCGTCCTGGCCGGCGGGCGTCTGCCCGCGGGGCGGAGGCAGACATGTACGACTGGAACGACCTGAAGGCCTTCCTCGCGGTGGCCCGGGGCGGCTCCACCCTGGCGGCCGCCCGGGCCCTGGGCGTTAACCAGACCACGGTCGCGCGCCGCATCGAGAGCCTGGAGACAGCCCTGGGCCTCAAGCTCTTCGAGCGCGGCCAGACGGGCAGCCGTCTCACGGAGTGCGGCCAGGACCTCCTCGCCGAGGCCGAGCGCGTGGAGCAGGCCGCCCTCCGCTTCGGCAATCGAGCGGCGGGGCGCCGCCGGGGCTTGGCGGGCGTGATCCGCGTCACCGCCACCGAGATGATGGCCAACCTCATGCTGATGCCGGGAATCGTCGAATTCCGGCAGCGGCATCCGGAGATCCAGACCGACCTCATCATCACCGATCGCCCCCTGGACCTGGAGGCCGGCGAGGCGGATGTGGCGATCCGATCGGCCGCGGCCCTGGCGATCTCGGACCTCGTGGCCCGCAAGCTGGGCGACCACGACTTCGCGCTCTACTGCAGCCGGGACTACGCCGCGCGGAAGGGCTTGCCCACGCCCGAGACGCTCGAGGACCACGACCTGCTCGGCGGCGAACTGGAGATGGCCGACGGCCCCGGGATGGCCTGGATGTTCAGCCTGGCCGGCGGGAAGGCGCCCGTGAGCCGCTCCAACACCATGACCAACCTGCTGCACGCCATAAGGGCCGGGCTCGGCGTCGGGCCCATGGCCTGCCAGGCGGCCGACCTGGAGCCCGACCTCATCCGCTGCTCGCCGATCATCGAGGAGGCGCGCGCCTCGTCCTGGATCGTGACCCGCCGGGAGCTGAAGGACACGCCTCGGGTGCGCGCCTTCATCGACTTCTTCGTGCCCTATCTGCAGGAAATGGGGCGCGTCCGGGCGGAACGGGCCCGCCGCCTTCGCCGCCTGGGAGAACCGGCCAACGACGGCCTTCCCGTGGGCCTGGATGAGGCGGCGCCTTAAGGGGTCTCGTCCTCGAAAGCGTCGCCCCAGTCCAGGCGACGCGCCCGGGCATGAGCCGCCTTGTCACGCCGGGCCACGAAGCGGGTCTCAAGGCCGCCCGGGGCGCACAGCCGAAGCTCTATGCCCGGCTTGCCGACCCTGGGCGGGGCCAGGACGCGCGCGGACCGCGGGGCGACGGCCACATGCGGGCGCGCCGCGATGAGGTAGCTGAACTTCTCGTCCTCGAACGGAACCTCGGCTCTCTTGGCCAGACGATGGTCGCGCGAGCGTGGCAGGCGGACACGGAAATGGCACCAGTCCTCGCCGACCAGCGGGCAGGCGTCGTGGTGCGGGCAGGGCGCCAGGATCGTCGCCCTCTCGCCGATCAGGGCCTCGCGGGCGGCGAGGATGCGGCCGTACCCGGCGGGCGTGCCGGGCTCCACCAGCACCAGCAGGCCTTCGCAGGCGGCCCAAAGGCGACGGACGAGGGGCGCCTGATCGGCGGGGGCGATCTCGGCCAGGGCGTAGCTCGCCATCACCAGGTCGCCCCGAGGCAGGTCCGCCGCGGCGGTGAGGTCTGCGCGCTGGGCGGCGGCGGCCTTCAGGGGCGCCGGACCCTCGGCGCCCAGGCGCGCGGCCAGGGCCAGGAACGGGGCGCTGGCGTCCACCCAGGCGACAGAGGTCAGGCTTGGAAAGGCTTCGAGCGCCGCCCAGCTGCCGCCGCCCGGGCCGCAGCCGGCGTCCAACAGCCGGGCAGGGCCGAAGTCGGGCGCCATCCGGCCGGCTTCGGCGAAGACCGCGGCGCAGGCGGCGTAGGTCGCCGGCAGCCGGGCCAGGGCGTAGGCCAGGGCGTCCTCGGCCGAGCGGATGGCCGTGGAGGAGCCCCCGCCGGAGCGGTAGGTGGCGGTGGTCGCAGCCGCGCGCTCGGCGAGCCCCTTGCGGGACACGCCGTCCAGCTCGCGCGCGATGGCGGCCTTCAGCGCTGGCGGCAGGTCGGGCGACAGCTTAGGCGCGGCTCATGAGGATCTCGTCGACCACGGCCGGGTCGGCCAGGCCGGTCAGGTCGCCGGGCGGCTGGCCTTCGGCGATCCGTTGCAGGATCGGCCGCACGACCTCGCCCGCCGGCGTGCGCGGCAGGGCGCCGAGATGGATCAGCCCCGGGACCACCCCCTCGCCCAGCTCGCGCCGGAGGATGGCGCGGATGTCGGCCTTCAGGATGTCGCTGGGCTGGAAGCCCGGCTCCAGGGCCAGGAACAGCGCCAGGCCCGCCTTGCCGGCGTCCACCGCCACAGCCTCGGCCACCGGCGCGTTCTTGATCAGCAGCGCCTCGATCTCGGCGGCAGGGACCACCTTGCCGTTCAGATAGAGGATGTCGGCCTGGGTGCGGGCGGCGCGGTTCTTGACGAGGTCGTCCACCACGGTCGGGTCGGCCAGGGTGGAGGTGTCGCCGAGGTTGCCGAGGTCGTCCTCGGCGATCTTGCGCAGGATGCGCCGCATGATCTTGCCTGAGCGGGTCTTGGGCAGGCCCGGGGCGAACTGGATCACGTCGGGGGCGGCGAAGGGGCCGATCTCGCGCCGGACGAAGCCGCGCAGGTCGGCCTGCAGCGCCTCGGTCGGCTCGATCCCGACCTTCAGGGTCACGAAGCAGTAGATGCCCTGACCCTTGATGTCGTGGGGGTAGCCGACCACCGCCGCCTCGGCGACGGCCTCGTGCTCGACGAGGGCGCTCTCGATCTCGGCGGTGCCCAGGCGGTGGCCCGAGACATTGATGACGTCGTCCACCCGGCCGGTGATCCAGTAGTAGCCGTCCTCGTCCCGCCGGGCGCCGTCGCCGGTGAAGTACTTGCCGGGGTAGGTGGTGAAGTAGGTGTCGATGTAGCGCTGGTGGTCGCCGTAGACCGTGCGCATCTGCCCCGGCCAGCTGTCGATCAGGCACAGGTTGCCCGAGACGGCGCCCTCAAGCGGCTTGCCGTCGGCGTCCACGAGCTGCGGCTTGATGCCCGGCAAGGGCTTGGTGCAGGAGCCCGGCTTCAGCGACGTCGCGCCCGGCAGCGGGCTCATCAGGCAGGCGCCCGTCTCGGTCTGCCACCAGGTGTCGACGATGGGGCAGCGCCCTTCGCCCACGACCCGGTGGTACCAGAGCCAGGCCTCGGGATTGATCGGCTCGCCCACCGTGCCCAGCAGCCGGATCGACTGGCGGGAGGTGCGTCGCACGGGCTCTTCGCCTTCGCGCATCAGGGCGCGGATGGCGGTGGGGGCGGTATAGAAAATCTCGACCTTGTGCTTGTCGCAGACTTCCCAGAAGCGCGACGAGGTCGGGAAGTTCGGCACGCCCTCGAAGATCAGGGTGGTGGCCGCATTGGCCAGCGGGCCATAGACGACGTAGCTGTGGCCGGTCACCCAGCCCACGTCGGCGGTGCACCAGAAGACCTCGCCAGGCCGGTAGTCGAAGACGATCTCGTGGGTGTAGCTGGCCCAGGCGAGATAGCCGCCGGTGGTGTGCAGCACGCCCTTGGGCTTACCCGTGGAGCCCGAGGTGTAGAGAATGAACAGCGGATCCTCGGCGTTCATCGGCTCGGGATCGCAGGTGTCGGGGACCGTCTTCTTCAGGTCGGCGAACCAGGCGTCGCGGCCCTCCGTCATGGGGACCTCGGCGGGGGTGCGGCGCACGACGATCACGTCCGTGACCCCCGGGCAGGACTTCAGCGCCTCGTCCACATTGGCCTTGAGCGGAACGACCTTGCCGCCCCGCAGCCCCTCGTTGGCGGTGATGACGATCTTCGAGTCGCAGTCCTGAATGCGTCCGGCCAGGCTGTCGGGCGAGAACCCGCCGAACACCACGGAATGGACCGCGCCGATCCGGGCGCAGGCCAGCATGGCCGCCGCGGCGGCGGGGATCATCGGCAGGTAGATGGTGACCCGGTCGCCCTTCTTGACGCCCTTCGACTTCAGGACGTTGGCCCAGCGGCAGACCTCGGCCAGGAGCTGCCTGTAGGTCAGGGCGTCATAGGCGCTGCCGTCGTCGTTCTCCCAGATCACCGCGATCTGGTCGCCACGCTCGGCGATATGTCGGTCCAGGCAGTTGACCGAGACGTTCAGGACGCCGTCTGCGTACCACCTGATGCGGAAGTCGTCCTTGTCGAAGGAGACGTCCTTCACCTGGGTGAAGGGGACCATCCAGTCCAGTCGGCGGCCGATGTCGCCCCAGAAGCCCTCGGGATCCTCCTCGGCTCTACGGCAGGCGGCCTCATAGGCGGCGGCGTCCAGATGCGCCCGCTGCGCCCACGCCTCCGGGACCGGGAAAATCTCGCCATCCGACATGCGCGATGCTCCTCCAACTGTGGCCGAAGCGCACGAGTAGGCTCTGCGCCGACGACGCGCAACATCGGTCGCCGTCGCAGGTTATGGCTCCGCTTGCGGGGACTCGGCGCCATCGGCATTTTCCGCGCCATGCTTCGGATGGGTGCGGTCGTGGCGCTGTCGGCGCTGGGTTTGGTCCTGGGCGGCTGCGAGGGCCGGGCCAGGTCCGAGGCGGCGGCCAGCGCCGAGCGCCTGCTCAAGGCCGTGGAGACCGGCGACCGGGTGGCCTTCGAGGCCGAGATCGACCGCGAGGCCGTGCGCGAGGATGTGCGCCGGCAGATGGTGGAATGGGCCCGGGAGCGCGGCCTGGAGGTGGACGGCGGGCCCTCGGAGTTCGCCCTGGACCGCATGATCTCGCCTGAGGCGCTGCATGTGGTGCGGGCTGGCGACGCGGCGCCGATCCGGGAACGGCTGAAGATCCAGGACGGCAAGGTGTGCCTGCCGGCCGACGACGGCTCCGGCCGCTGCCTGCTCACCTTCGGCAAGAGCGACAAGCGCTGGCGGCTGGTGGGCATGCAGGCCATGGGCGTGACCGTGCAGGTGGCGGACGCCGGCGACTAGCAAACCGCGCCGCGAAGGCGCATCTGCGGTCCGGAGTCTTTTGTCGGGCCGAGGAGCCGAACCGATGCTGCTGCACCTGTCCACCTGGGCCGAGGTCGAGGCGTTCCTTGAGCGCTCGAAAACGGTGGTGATCCCCATCGGGTCGAACGAGCAGCATGGCCCCACCGGCCTGCTCGGCACCGACTGGCTGTGCCCCGAGATCATCGCCCACGAGGCCCAGAAGCAGGGGGACATCCTTGTGGCGCCGACCTTCAACATCGGCATGGCCCAGCACCATCTGGACTTCCCGGGCACCATCGCCTTGCGGCCGTCCACCTTCATGCTGGCCATCGGCGACTGGTGCCGCAGCCTCGCCCATGCGGGCTTCGAAAAGCTCTATTTCCTGAACGGTCACGGCGGGAACGTGGCCACCATCGAGGCGGCCTTCTCCGAGCTCTACGCCGAGGCCAGCTACGCCGGCCGCAAGCGCGGCTTCGCCTGCAAGCTGAAGAACTGGTGGGACCTTGCGGGCGTCACCGCCCTGGCCAACCGCCAGTTCCCCACCGGCCACGGCAGCCACGCCACGCCGTCCGAGATCGCCGTGACCCAGTGGGCCTATCCGCAGGCGATCAAGTCCGCCAACTACGCGCCGCAGATCGCCCCCACCGGCCCGATCCGCGAGGCCAGCGACTTCCGCGCCCGTTACGCCGACGGCCGCATGGGCTCCGATCCGGGCCAGGCGACGCCCGAGAAAGGCGGCGAACTGGTGCGAACCGCCGCCGCCGCCCTGCTGGAGGACGTGGCCGCCTTCGACGCCGAACAAGGCCCGGCGCAGCTCGGCTGAAGGCGCGCTCTCGAAACCGGAGCTTTCGCCGGTTTCAGGCCGTGAACACCTCGCCGCCGCGCACCTCCACCGGCCATTCTGACAAGCGCTCGCCCAGGCAGGGGCCGGCGACGCATCGCCCCTCCAGGCTGAAGAGGGCCCCATGGCCGGCGCAGAGGATGTGGCGGGCGTCCCGGGTCAGATAGCGGTCGGGCAGGGCCGACAGGGGCCAGCCGGCGTGGGGGCAGGAATCCACGAAGCCGCGCACTGTCCCGCCCTCACGCAGCACGAAGCCGGCGAACAGGCGCGAGCCCTCCCGGAAGCGGAAGCCGCGCGTGCCGGGATCGTCGAGATCGGCGAGGGCGCAAAGGCGTGCGCCCGCTGGCGGGCGGGCCGGATTGCCCGGCTCAGACCTGTCCAATGAGGGCCTTGAAGTGGCGCAGCGTCACCGACCCGAACAGGCCGGCCTGGGTGTAGGGATCGGCGGCGTGGAAGGCTTCCGCGGCGGCCTTGTCCGGTACGTCTAGGATGAAAAACGACCCGGCCATCTGCTCGGCGTCGTCCAGGACCGGCCCGGCCACACGCACCTTCTCGGCATGCTCGCGCACATAGGCCAGGTGCCGCTCACGGGTGGCCAGCCGCAGCTCCAGGGAGTCGGGCTTGTCGAGGCACATGAGGGCGAAGAGCGGCATGGGCGTTCAGTCCTGTTCGTCCTTGAGCGGCCTGGACAGCAGGCCGCGGATGGCGGTGTCCACGTCGACCTCGCCGGCCAGGATGGCGGCGGTGGCTTCGCAGATGGGGGTTTCCACGCCGAGCTTGCGGGCGAGCTCGCGCACGGCCGGCGCCGAGGCTACGCCTTCGGCCACCGACAGCTTGCCGGCCAGGGCCTGTTCCAGGGTCTGGCCCGCGCCGAGGGCGAGGCCGACGCTCATGTTGCGCGACTGCGGGCTCGAGCAGGTGAGGACCAGGTCGCCCAGGCCGCAGAGCCCGGCCACGGTTTCCGCCTGGCCGCCGAGGCCCACGGCGATCCGGGTCAGTTCCGCGAAGCCTCGGGTGATCAGGGCCGCGTGAGCCGAGCGGCCCAGGCCCCGGCCCTCGACGATGCCGCAGGCGATGGCCAGCACGTTCTTCACGGCGCCGCCGGCCTCGGCGCCGATCATGTCGTCGGCGAAGTAGGGCCGGAAGGTCGGGGTGGCGATGGCCTGACCCAGGGCTTCGGTTAAGGCGTCGTCGGGGCAGGCGAGGGTGACGGCGCTGGGCAGGCCGCGGGCCACCTCGCCGGCGAAGCTTGGGCCGGAGAGCACCGCCGGGCGCGCCTGCGGCAGGGTCTCGGCCAGGACGTCGGTCATCAGCTTCAGCGAGCCCTGCTCGACCCCCTTGGAGCAGAGCACCACCGGCAGGCCGGGGCGCACGTGGGGCGCGAAGGCGGTCAGGGTGGCGCGCATGTGCTGGGCGGGCGGGACCGCCAGGATGAAGTCGGCGTCCGCCAGTTCGGCGAGGTCGCTCGTGGCGCGCACAGCCGGATCCAGGGGCGCGCCCGGCAGGAAGGCGACGTTCTCGTGGCGGGCGTTCACCGCCTCCACCACCTCGGCCTCGCGGGCCCACAGCGTCACCGCGCGACCTGCGCGGGCGCAGACCTGGGCGAGCGCCGTCCCCCAGGCGCCGCCGCCGATCACCCCTGCGTGCTTCATGCCTTGGCGCCCTTTCGTCCGGGAACATGGGTGGGACTGGCGGCGGCGGCGGCCTCGTCCAGGGGCCAGCGGGGTCGGGCCACCGAGTCCAGCGGATCGGTCAGGCCCAGGGCCAGGCGCTCGGCGCCCGCCAGGGCGATCATGGCGGCGTTGTCGGTGCAATAGGCCAGGGGCGGGGCGTGGAAGCTGAAGCCCCGGGCCTCGGCCGTCTCGGTGAGCCTGGCCCGAACGGCGGCGTTGGCGGCCACCCCGCCGGCCACCACGAAGCGCAGGTCGCGGCCTTCGCGCTCCCCGGCATAGGCCTTCATGGCGCGGTCGGTGCGTTCGGCCAGCTGTGCGGCGATGGCGGCCTGCACCGTGGCGGCCAGGTCCCGCCGCTCCTCGTCAGTGGTCAGGCCCTCGGCGATGCGCGCGGCGGCGGTCTTCAGGCCCGAGAAGGAGAAGTCGCAGTCCTTCCGGCCCAGCAGCATCCGCGGAAGGGTGTAGCGGGTCGGATCGCCGCCCTTGGCCAGCTTTTCCAGGGCCGGGCCGCCGGGATAGGGCAGGCCCAGGGTCTTGGCGATCTTGTCGAAGGCTTCGCCGGCCGCGTCGTCGATGGTGGAGCCCAGGCGGCGGCAGGCCCCGACCCCGGCGACCTCGAGCAGCTGGCAGTGGCCGCCGGAGACCAGCAGCAGCAGGAAGGGATACGGAATGTCGGCGCCCAGCCGCGCCGAGACCGCGTGGCCTTCCAGGTGATTCACCGCCACGAGCGGCAGGCCCCGGGCCAGGGCCACGGCCTTGCCGAACGACAGGCCGACCATCACCCCGCCCACAAGGCCTGGGCCCGCCGTGGCCGCCACGCCGCTGAGGTGGGCATAGTCCACGCCCGCCTCGCCCATCGCCTGGGCGGCGATGGCGTCGATGCCCTCCACATGGGCCCGGGCGGCGATCTCGGGCACCACGCCGCCGAACGGGGCATGGGCGGCGATCTGGCTGCCGACCACCGAGGACAGCACCTCAGCGCGGCCGTCGGCCAGACGCACCACGGCCGCGGCGGTCTCGTCGCAGCTCGTCTCCAGGCCAAGTACGGTGAGTGTGCGGGTCATCCGGTTGCCGGGGGCGGCCCGCTCCTGTAGCGAGGCGCTTCCAATTCAAGGTTCGGAGGTAGACTGCCCACCGTGTCCACGCAACCTGCGGCCGGCCCCATCCGCATCGGGGCGCGCGGCTCCAAGCTGAGCCTGGCGCAGAGCGGAACGATCCAGCGCCGGATCGCGGCCGCCCTGGGAGTGGATCCTCAGGATCAGGCCGAGGTCGACCGGGTCGCGCCTCTGGTGGTCATCACCACCACGGGCGACCGGGTGCAGGACCGGCGGCTGCTAGAGATCGGCGGCAAGGGGCTGTTCACCAAGGAGATCGAGGAAGCCCTCCTGGAGGGGCGCATCGACTGCGCCGTCCACTCGATGAAGGACGTGCCGGCGGTGCTTCCCGAGGGGCTGTGCATCGGCGCGATCCCGCCGCGCGAGGATCCCCGCGACGCCTTCCTCTCCCGGGGGCCGCAACGGCTGGAGGACCTGTCCGAGGGCGCGATCCTCGGCACCGCCAGCCTGCGCCGCCAAGCCCAGAGCCTCCATCGCCGCCCGGACCTAAAAGTCCAGCTGCTCCGCGGCAACGTGGACACCCGCCTCGCCAAGCTGGCCGCCGGCGAGGCCGACGCAATCCTCCTGGCCTACGCCGGCCTGCGCCGCCTGGGCCTCGGCCATCTGCCCAGCAGCCTGCTCGACCCCAAGGAGGCGCCGCCGGCCCCCGGCCAGGGCGCCCTGGCCATCGAGACCCGGGTCGCCGACAAGGACCTGCCCTGGGTGCGGGCGCTGCGCTGCGAGACCACCACTCTCACCGTCGCCGCCGAGCGCGGGGCCCTGGTGGCTCTGGAAGCCTCGTGCAAGACGCCCATCGGCGCCCACGCTTGGCTGGAGGGCGGGACGTGCAAGCTGATCGTCGAGGCCCTGACGCCCGATGGCGCCCGGCGCTTCCGCCATACGGGCGAGGCCGAGCTCTCGCAGCTGGCCGACCCCGAGGCCTCGGCCCATGCCCTGGGCGTCTCCCTGGGCGAGGCGATCAAGGCCGAGGCTGGCGACGCCATCTCGCTCTGACGGGCGCGGCGTCTGTTCGGGGCGTCGCTTTCAGGTCACGCGCGGCGGCCTTGTGTGACCGGTCAACGCACCGGGATTGCACCCGCCCGCGTCAGGCTTAACGTCGTTCGCAAAGACGAAAGGGTTCGGGGCGACAAGGGAGCATGGCCGGCCGTCGGCAGAGGATCTGGATCACCCGCGCCCAGCCCGGCGCGGACGCCACCGCCGAGCGCGTGCGCGCGCTGGGCCATGAGGCGTTGGTGGCGCCCCTGCTGGCCGTCCGCGTCCTGCCCGACGTGGAGATCGACCTGACCGGCGTGGCCGCCCTGGCCTTCACCTCGGCCAACGGCGTGCGGGCCTTCGCCGACGCCTGCCCAGAGCGGTCGCTGCGGGTCTTCGCCGTGGGGGCGGCCACGGCCCAGGCGGCCCGGCAGGCCGGGTTCCGCTCCGTGCTTTCCGCGGACGGCGACGTGGAGGCCCTGGCGGAGGGCATCGGCATCCGCCGCGCCGAACTGAAGGGCGCCGTGCTGCACCCGGGCGCCGCCGAGCCCGCGGGCGACCTGGCGGGATCGCTGCAGAAGCACGGGATCGAGGCCCGGCGGCTGGTCCTGTACGAGACCGCCCCGGTGAAGCTGTCGGCCGAGGAGGCCGAGCGGCTGGCCTCGGCGGACGTGGCGCTCCTCCATTCGCCCCGGGCGGCCCAGGTGATGGCCAAGGTGCTGAAGGCCCATCCGGCGCCACACCTGCGGGCGCTTGGCCTGTCCAAGGCCGTGATCAAGCCGCTGCAGCGCACGCCCCTGGCCGCCAGGGCCTATCCGCCGTTCCCGCTGGAGGCGGCGCTGCTCAATCTCATCGACCGCCAGCCATGAGCGTCAGTCCAGATCCCGTCACGGCCCCCGGCGTGCCCAGCGATCCCGCCGCCTATCGGCGCCGGCCCTTCGGCCTGGGGCTCTGGACCCTGCTGGCCCTTTGCCTGCTCTGCGTGCTGGCCGGCGCAGGCGTCGCGCGGCTCCTGCCGCGTTTCCTGCCCGACGAGCCGGCGCCGCCGCGGGCCGCGCCCGCCACCCCTGAGCCGGCGGTCCCGCTCGTGACCGCTCAGGCCGAGCCGTTCGACGCCGACGAAGCCGAAATCCAGCGCCTGCAGGCCCGCATCGCCGCCCTGGAGAGCCAGGGCGCCCGCACCACTGAGGCGGCCGCCGCCGCGGTGGCGGCGGCTGCTCTGATCGAGGCCAGCCAGACCTCGCGCCCGTTCGCCGCCGAACTCGCCGCCCTGCGCCGGCTCGCCCCCGACCTGCCCGAACTGGCGGCGCTGTCGCGGGTGGCCGCCGAGGGCGCGCCCACCCGCGCGGCTCTCGCCGCCCAGTTTCCGGCCTATGCCGCCCGCGCCGCCAGCGCCGCCCGCCTTCCCGGGCCCGACGCCAAGCTGGAACAGCGGGTGATCTACGCCTTTTCGCGGATGGTCAGCGTGCGCCGCGTCAGCCGCACCGAGGGCGACAGTCCCGATGCGCGCCTGGCCCGGGCCGAGGCCGCGCTCGAGGAGGGCGACGTGCCCGCCGCCCTCAAGGCCCTGGACGGCCTGCCTGAGGCTGTGCAGGAGAGCCTGGCCGCGTGGCGGGCCGAGGCCGAGCGCCGGGCCGAGATCGACCGCGCCGCCGCCCGGCTCAAGACCCGGGCCCTGCGCGACCTGCGCGCCGCCGGCGCCGTCCTGGAAGTCGCGGCATGATCCGGGCGGCGATCGTTTTCTTCCTGGTGGCGGCGGTGGCCGTCTCAGTCCTCGCCTTCACCGGCGAGCCGGGCCGGGCCAGTGTCGAATGGCTGGGCTGGCGGGCGGACACCACGGCCGCGGCGGGGCTCCTGCTGGCGTTGCTGGTCAGCCTGGTGGCGGCGGTGCTCTGGCGCACCGTCCTGTGGATCCTTGACGCCCCCAGCCGGGCCGAGCAGGCGCGGGCGGAGGCCCGGCGGCGGCAGGCGGTGGACGTGCTCACCCGCGGCTTCCTGGCGGCGGCCGGGGGCGACGGCTCCGAGGCCCGGCGCCTGGCCCGCAAGGCCGCCGAACTGGCGACCGACGCGCCCGGCCTCGTCCGGGTGCTCGCCGCCCAGGCTGCGGAGGCCGCCGGGGACCTGGACGAGGCCCGGGCGGCCTATACCGCCATGCTGGGCTTCCCCGAGATGCGCCTGGCCGGCCACAAGGGCCTGATGCAGCTCGCCGCCGCCCAGGGGCTGCGGGAGACGGCCCTGCGCCACGCCCAGGAGGCCTATGGCGAGACGCGCACCGCCCGCTGGGCCTGGCGCACCCTGCTCGAGTCCCGCCTGGACGTGGGCGACTGGGCCGGCGCCCTCGAGCTGGTGAAGAGCGCCCTAGAGCGGCGGATCGTCCCGCCGGTGGTGGCCGAGCGGGCCCGGGCCGCCCTGCTCGCCGCCTCGGCGGCCCAGCTGGAGCATGCGCCCGATCCCAAGGCCCGAAGCCTGGCCCTCGACCATGCGGTGGAGGCCGCCAAGCTGCAGCCCGGATTCGCGCCTGGGGTGGTCATGGCCGCCCGCCTGCTGGCCGCCGAGGGCAAGATCGGCCGCGCCGCCGCCACGGTGGAGACCGCCTGGCGGACCGCGCCGCACCCGGCCCTGTGGCTCGCCTATCGCGACCTGCGCACCGACGAGACCCCACGCGAGCGCGCTCAGCGGCTGTCGGAACTGGCGGCGGTCAATCCCGCACACCGCGAGAGCCTGATCCTACATGTGGAGCGGGCCCTGATCGCCGGTGATCCCGTCGCCGCCCGGGAAGCCGCCCAGGCGCTGGAGGGCGAGCCGCCCACCGCCCGCATCTGCGGCCTGATGGCGCGGGCCGCCTACGCCGCAGGCAGCCCGGACGAGGCCCGGGTGTGGCTCGCCCGCGGCGTGAGCGCTCCGCACGAGCCCGACTGGTCCGACCTCGACCCCGAGGGGCGGGCCTTCGCCTATCACGCCAAGGACTGGGGCCGGCTGGTGATGAGCTACGCCGAGACGGGCGAGCTCATCCACCCGCGCCACGAGCGTTCGGAACAGACCCTGCGCGAGCTGCCCGAGCTGCCGCTGGCCTATGAATCCGAGCCCATGCTCACCGAGCCGGTGCTCTATCCGGTGGACGCCGACGACTTCGGCCCCGAGCCGCCGCCGGCCCTGGAAAGCCCGTCGTCGGGCGCCGGCCGACGCGGCGCTGCGCGCCGACGCTTGGCGAACGGCCCGCGAGCCGCTAAATAGCCCCACCTCGCGTGGCCGGGCCCTGCTTCGGAACCGCGAGAGCCCTTCCTGGGCCGCCTTAGCTCAGCCGGTAGAGCGGCGCATTCGTAATGCGTAGGTCGCGTGTTCGAGTCACGCAGGCGGCACCATCTCTCCTTCTTCAGCTTGTCTTCCCCAGGGCGACCGGGCCATGACCGGCGCGTGAACGCCTGGAGGAGTTGTGCATGGCCGACCTCTTGATCCGCGCTGGGAGCGCCGTGGCGGCCCTGCGCCGCTTCGTGGCCGCTGCCCGGGAGGGCGTGGCCGCGGTGGCGGCGCCGGAGGGGCGGCTGGATCCGGAGCGCCTCGACGCCGCCCAGCGGGGGGTCCATGCCTTCGCCTGGGCCGCGACCACGGTGGAGGCCCTGGCCCAGCTGCACGTGTGGGCCCAGCGCGCCCAGGCGGCCGGCGCCTTGGGCGAGGGCGAGCAGCTGGTGCTGCGCGTGGCCTTCGGGGAATACCTCGCCCAGCTGCTGGGCGGCCTGCCCATGAGCCAGAACGAGCTGGCCCGGCCGTGGGACTATGGCGCTGAGGAGGCCGCCTCGGCCCTGGCGCGCGATCCGGGCGCCGGCTGGTTCCTGGCCAACGGCAACACGCTCGGGGTGCGCAAGGCCCTGGTCCAGAAGCTGGCCGAGGGCTGGCGGCCCTATGAGGGCCTGGGCGACGAGACCCTCGACGCCGTCCGCGAGCAGTTCCGGCGCTTCGCCGCCGAGCGGATCGCGCCCTTCGCCCACCGCTGGCACCTGGACGACGTGCTGATCCCGGACGAGGTGGTCCGCGAGATGGGCGCGCTCGGCGTATTCGGGGTCTGCATCGCCCCCGAATACGGCGGCCTGGGCCTGGGCAAGCTCGCCATGTGCGTGGTCTCGGAGGAGCTGTCCCGGGGCTGGATCGCCGCCGGCTCCCTGGGCACCCGCTCGGAGATCGCCGGCGAGCTCATCTCCACCGCCGGCACGCCGCACCAGAAGCAGCGCTGGCTGCCGAAGATCGCCTCGGGCGAGGTGCTGCCCACGGCCGTCTTCACCGAGCCGGACAACGGCTCGGACCTGGCCGCCCTCAAGACCCGGGCGGTGAAGGCGCCCGACGGCTTCTGGCGGATCACCGGGGCCAAGACCTGGATCACCCACGCCTCGCGCAGCGATCTGATGACGGTGCTGGTGCGCACCGACCTCGACAACCGCGGCCACGGCGGCCTGTCGATGATGCTGGCCGAGAAGACGCGGGGGACGCCGGACAATCCGTTCCCGGACCCGGGGCTGACCGGCAGCGAGATCGGCGTCCTGGGCTACCGGGGCATGAAGGAATACGTCCTCAGCTTCGAGGACTTCGCCGTGCCGCCCGAAGGCCTGCTGGGCCAGGCCGAGGGCCAGGGCTTCAAGCAGCTGATGCGCACCTTCGAGGCGGCCCGCATCCAGACGGCGGCCCGGGCCACGGGCGTGGCCTGGAACGCCTTCGACCTCGCCCTGCGCTACGCCCAGGAGCGGCGCCAGTTCGGCAAGGCGCTGATCGAGTTCCCCCGGGTGGCCGACAAGCTGGCCCTGGCCCTGGTTGAGACGGTGGTGGCCCGGGAGCTCAGCTACTTCGCCGCCCGCACCAAGGACCTGGACGAGCGCTGCGACATCGAGGCCGGCATGGCCAAGCTGCTGGCGGCCCGGGTGGCGTGGTCCAACGCCGACGCCGGGGTGCAGATCCACGGCGGCAACGGCTATGCGCTCGAGTTCGAGATGAGCCGGGTGCTGTGCGACGCCCGTATCCTCAACATCTTCGAGGGCGCGGCCGAGATCCAGGCGCAGGTGATCGCCCGCGGCCTGCTGACCCGGGGCTAGCCGATCCCCAGGCGTTCGGCCTTGGCCACCAGCACCTGGGCCTGGCGGATGGAGGCGGCGTCGACCATGCGGCCGTCGATAGCCACAGCGCCGCGGCTCTGCCGCTCGCCCTCGGCCAGAGCCTCCAGAATGCGCCGGGCGCGGGCCACTTCCTCCGCCGTGGGGCTGAACACCTCGTTCAGCACGGCGATCTGATCGGGGTGGATGGCCCACTTGCCCTCGAAGCCCAGGGCCGAGGCTCGCCGGGCGCTCCAGCGCAGGCCCTCAGGATCGCGGAAGTCGGCGTAGGGGCCGTCCACCGGCCGCACGCCGGCGGCGCGACAGGCCACCACGATCCGCGCCAGGGCGTAGTGCCAGGCGTCCCCGTAATAGGGCGGTCGCGCGCCGTCCGGGCCGGGTTCCGCCAGGACCGCATAGTCGGGCACCGGCCCGCCGATGGAGACGGTCCGAGCTCCGATCGAGGCGGCGTAATCCCCGGGGCCGAAGTGCAGGCTCTCGACCCGGGGGCTGGCGGCGGCGATGGCGTCGACGTTCTGCAACCCCCTGGCGGTCTCGATCTGCAGCTCGAGGCCGATGCGCCGACGGCCTGTGGCGGCCTCGATCTGCGACAGCAGGACGTCGAGCAGATGGACGTCGGCGGCGCTGTCGACCTTGGGGACCATGATCAGGTCCACCCGCGGCGCCTGCTCGGCCACCTCGATGAGGTCGCGGTACATGAACGGGGTGTCGAGGGCGTTGATTCGCACCGACACCGTCCGCTCGCCCCAGTCGACATCGCGCAGGGCCTCGATGACCGTCCGCCGGGCCGCCGGCTTGTCGGCCGGGGCCACGGCGTCCTCCAGGTCCAGCATGACGATGTCGGCGGCGCTGCCCGCGGCCTTCTCGATGAAGCGGGCGGACGAGCCCGGCACGGACAGCTGGCTGCGGTTCGGGCGGGCGGGGCGGTCGTAGGCCATGCGGCGTCGGCTCCGGTCTTGCGGCTCGCCGCTGATTAGACCGAAGCCGTTGGGGAAGGCCACCGCCCCCGGAAGGGCGCCTCTAGAACGGGGCGCAGGTGGTCGGATTGACCGGGGCGGACTCGGTGCGGGTCCACTGGTCGCCAGCCTTGGAGAAGGTGGCGAAGGCCGAGGCGTTCTTGCCCGACGAGCCGTCGGGCGTGGTGGCGGCGAAGCGCATGGCGGCCACCACCTTGGCGGTGACGCCCTGGGCCGCGTCCTCAGCCGTCAGCTCCTGGGCGCCCTTGCAGGTCACCTCGAAGGCCTCGCAGCCCTTGCCGTCGTTCTTGGCGGCGCAGGCGGGATGGGTGTTCTCGATCTCGGTGCGCCAGGCCAGCATCTGGGCGTCGAGGCCCGCATAGGGGTCGGTCGAGGCGGCCCCGCCGCCGCTGGGGCCGCAGGCGGAAAGAGCGAGGAGGCCGGCGAGGGCGGCCAGGGAACGGATCAGCAAGGCGTCAGGACTCCGCGGTCAATGGGCGTCGCGGGCATAACGCGCAGAACAAGGCGGGGGTGCGGCGCCGCTGCGGCGGGGATGAGTCAGTTGGCCGGAACGGCGGCCGTCATCACCGGGCCGATCTCGTCGTGCAGCACGAGGTCGGCATAGGGATCGAGCTCGGTGGGCTCGCGGTTGACGATGGCGAGCCTGGCCCCGGCCCGCTTGGCGAGCAGCGGAAAGCCGGCGGCCGGATAGACCACCAGGGACGAGCCCAGCACCAGGAAGAGGTCGCAGGCCAGGGTCTCGCCCTCGGCCCGGGCCATGGGTTCGGCGGGCATCGATTGGCCGAAGGAGATGGTGGCGGTCTTCACGATCCCGCCGCAGGCGCGGCAGGCGGGCAGGTCGCCGGTGGCCTCGTAGAGCGCCTTGAGATCGGCAAGCTCGTGCCGCAGGCCGCACTCCAGGCAGGTGGCGTAGCTGGCGTTGCCGTGCAGCTCGATCACCTTCTCGGGGGGCACGCCCGAGGCCTGGTGCAGGTTGTCGACGTTCTGGGTGATCACCGCGCTGCAGCGGCCCTGGGCCACCAGGCGGGCCACCGCCATGTGACCGGCATTGGGTTCGCGCCCCACCCAGCCGGCGCGGCCGGAAAACGCCCGCTCCCAGGCTTCCCGCCGCTTCGCCTCGCTGGCCACGAACTCCTGGAAGTAGATGGGCTTCATCTTCGACCAGACCCCGCCGGGGCTGCGGAAGTCGGGGATGCCCGATTCGGTGGAGATGCCCGCGCCGGTGAACACCACCATCCGGCGGGCGTCGGCGATCATGCGGGCGAGGTCGGCGCGGGACATGGGGCAAGGCTAGCGGCGCGCGAGGCGGACCGGAAGCGACCTTGAGGGGGGGCGGCCTGGAGCCTCAGGCCGCAGGCGGCCGGCCGAAGGCGCGGTCGAGGTCGGCCTGTTCCGCGCCCTCGATCTCCAGCCGCTTCACTCGCGCGGTGTCGCCGGCCACGATGCGGACGGCCGAGCGCGGGACCTTCAGGGCCTTGGCGATGACGGTGGTGACGGCGGCGTTGGCGGCGCCGTCGGCGGGGGCGGCGCTGACACGGACCTTCAGGACCGGCCGCCCGGCTTCGTCGCTGGCCCAGCCGTCCACGCCGTCGCGCCCGCCCTTCGGCGTCACCCGGACGGTGAGGCGCAAGGTCAGCCCAGGAAGGCCTTCAGCGGGTTCATCGCCATGGGCAGCAGGTAAATCTTGATCCCCTGCAGCACGAGGATAGCGATGATCGGGCTGATGTCCACGCCGCCCAGCGGCGGAATGATCCTCTGGAAGGGCGCCAGCACGGGCCGGGTCACCGCGTCGAGGAAGCGGACGACGCCATAGACGAACTGATTGCGCAGGTTGATCACGTTGAACGCGACGAGCCACGAGAGGATCGCGCTGACGATGATCGCCAGGATCAGCAGGCCCAGGAGGGCGTCGAGGATGAAGTGGGCGAAGCTGGCCATGCCCCTCGTTTAACGGCCTTTTGGCCGCAAGCAAGGCGCAGTCAGAAAGCACGCTTGACAGCAGCCCCGCCAATCGCCTTATTCCGCGCCTTCCTGGGGCCGTAGCTCAGTTGGTAGAGCGCCTCGTTCGCAATGAGGAGGTCAGGGGTTCGACTCCCCTCGGCTCCACCATTTCCCGCCAAGGGTTTGGTTTGTCTCGGGAAACTGGAAACGCGTGAACCAGCAGCAGCCGATTGCTGCACCAACGTGGTTCACAACCGCCCCTCTGACGGTGAGCTAAGACGTTGCGGCGAAAGGGTTTTTCGCGCGGCGGACTGCTGCACCAGTGTGGTTCACAAACCGTCTGAACGGCCCGCTCCACCGTCGCCACGGTCGGTCGCACTCTCGCGGCGCCAACCGTCTGGCCTGATAGTCAGGGGAAGGGTCTTCTACGTTCGTCTCAGGGTGCCAAGAACGCTCGAAGCGACGGTCGGACGAACGCACGTGTGGCGGTCTCTGAGAACGTCCAACAAGGCTGAGGCGATCCGGGCCGCGCGATTGGTGGCAGGTGACCTCGAACGATGGTTCTCCGGCGCGGAGATGCGGGTTGTGAGCGTGGCTCATCGAGGAGTCTCGGTGACCTGTTTCGACTCTTCCTTACCGATCCCGCGAGGCAGCGCAGTCGCAAGACCGAGATGCACTACGAAAACCTACGGGAGATGGTGTTCGAGTTGTGGGGCAAGGACAGGCCGATCAGCGGCATCGACCGAGAAGCCTGCGCGAAGAGGTCATCGCGCAGCGCGGCTTGCGGTGTGAGACATGCGGGCAGGCGCAGTTGGAACCCCGCGACCTCGCCGCCCATGAGGAATGGGAATACGACACCAGTGCCGATCCGGCCGTCGCCAAGCTGGTCGCCATCCAACTGAGTTGCTGGCTCTGCCACGCCGTCGAGCACTTCGGCGCCACGACCGCGATGGCCGCCTCTGGCGAACTTGGTCGGTTTGCTGTCGAAGACGCCGTCGCTCACTTTTGTCGGCGTAACAATGTCGGCCGGGCCGAGTTCGAAGCGCGCCATCGGGAGGTCTTTGCCGAATGGTCGCGGCGAAACGAGCGGGAATGGCTCGTAGACTGGGGCGCGTTCACGGCGGCAGTCGAGGAGCGAAATCCCGGCGCGAGCGCGATGCGGCGCCGCCTGCCCTTGATCGTGCCTGACCCCATTGAACAAGCCCCTCGGATACCTGAACATTGGGGGAACCAGCCCTCGGGGGACGCCAACGCGATTCGAGCCGTGACACCGGCGCCGGTAGCGCGTGCGACCGCCCGGCCACATCGAGAATCTATGAGCGTATCGCCTAGCTACACGCCCTATCAGGCAGCCTACTTCGCCCACTTCCTCACGCGCGAGGGACTGACCGGCGATGGGCGGACTGACGGCCTCACGCAGTCTCTCTCGGCCGCACGCGTCGATCTCAATCCGCATCAGGTCGATGCAGCGATGTTCGCCATGCGCTCGCCGATCTCGAAGGGCGTGCTGCTGGCCGACGAGGTGGGGCTCGGGAAGACCATCGAGGCTGCGTTGGTGACCCTCGACGACATCGACGGCATCGAAGAGACTGCCGAGGAGTGGCGCGAGGGCGAGCAGGCCGCAGAAGCCGACGCGCTGGAAGACGAGAGCGGCGACGGCCTCGACGAAGTCGATCCAGAGGTCCTGAAGGCCGAGATCGAGGAGCTTGCCTTCCGCCACGACCGGACGATCATGATCCCCGACACGGCAGTCCAGCCGAACGCGACGCTGGATGGACTGCTGGCGACTTACACGCGGACGGCTGACATGGACCTGCGGAGCCGATTCGAGATGAAGGCGGCCTAAGCCGCCTTCTCCAACCTCACGCGATAGCGGTAGGGATCGATGGGCTCGATGAGCACGAAGTCCCCAGCTTGCGCGTCGTGGAGCTTGTAGAAAGCCCCCACCCAGCCGCGCGCGCGGAAGAACTTCTTGTCCTCGCCATCGATGTCGGTGCGGGCTGGTTCAGGACCGCCCCAATCGAGGATCACTTCGCGCGGCGCCGCCTTCGCCCTGTTCGAGCCGCCGATCACGTCGTCGGGGAACTTATGGACGTGGTCTCGAAGGTAGAAGTGCTTGTGGCGAAGGTTGGCTTCCCTGATCTCGATCCTGATCGCGCTCGCGGATGGGGCCGCGCGCGTTGTGGTGGGCGGCGGCGTCGCGCCTCTTGAAGTCACCGGAGGAACGAAGCGAACGACTGCCTCCTCCGCTCCGAGGTCGCCCAACTGCGCGGCGATGGCTTGGCCAACCTCGGCGTCGAGCGCGACCCACGTCACCGCTCCGCTTCGGTGAGTATATGGCACCGGTTTCGGCAGACGCCGCACGTCGGCGATGATCCAAGGCGTGTTCCATTTCGCCACCGCACCGCTGGCGATGAGGTCGGCTGGGATTCGGTGCTTCTCAAACGTGCGGAGCATCTCGGCCGGGCTTAGGGGCGAGCCCACGTCCACCAGCCGCGCCACGCCGTGGATGCAGCCGCTCCCCTTGCGAATGAGGGCGAACCAGCCTCGATGCGAGGTGCTGCTCGACCGCATCTCCCACGTCTTGGAGCCGTCGAGAATGTGGCCGATCCACGGATCGGCGAGGATGAGTCCCTTGCTGATCTGCATCTTAGTCCCGGTAGGCCAAGGTGATGACGGTGCCGTCGTCAGCCACGACCATGTAGGTGCGCTTGAGTTGGTCCATCTTCTTGAGCGGCCATGAACCGAAGAGACGCTCAACGTCCTTCCACGACTTCTTGTCGAAGGAGTAGCTGTCGGCGCCTCGCCCGGCTCGGCGACGCGTGCCGAACTCGGCGAGCAACCACTGGGCGATGTCAGGAATGCTGCGGTCGCGCGCGCGTTCTGCCGCATGTTGCGACATGACAAAGGGGCGAGCTTCCATGGTCACAGGCCCTGAAGCTCGGCGCGACGAACGCGCTTCCACGTCTGCCCCGTGACGATACCCCACTTGCCGCTTTCGAGGTTCGGCCGCCGCCAGCGGGGCGTTTCCATCTTACGAAGCTGATCGAGTGCAGCGTCGTAGTTCGGGATCACCTGCTCGGCGCCCTTCGCGCCGATGGTGTAGCCGCCTGCGTGGTCCTTCCCAGCCCGGTGCAAACTCGGCACAAACATGGTTCCGTCGTTGGCGACGGGGACAAACACGAAGTCCTCGACGAACCGGTCGGGCTCGGTGGCTTCGAACTCGATGTCCTCGCCCCATTCCGGACCAAGCGGGTAGATCGAGGCGACCTGCTTCCAGATCGAGGGACGATAGTCTCGGGTCGCCAGCCACGTCTCGCAGGACTCAGGGCTGATCAGGCCGTTCTTGTCCACGACCGGCGCCTCGTCGGTCTTGGCGTAGATCGCGTTCTGGATGCGCTTCGGCGTGACAGCCGACAACAGCGCAAGCTCTTGGATGGTGATCGGCTGGCCCTGATCGAACTTGATCCGGGCTCGGGCGAGGTTCCGCGTGACGAGAATCTCGCGAAGGCTGGCGCCACCATCTGCCGTCCGGGGCGCGAGCCGCTCAAGAAGATCGATCTTCTGGCAAACGCTTTCGACCCACGTGGGCATGTCCTCAGCAGCCGCCAATCGGGCGAGCAGGTGCTGCGCTTCAGGCAGATGGCGCCGCTCAGAGGCCGCAAACCCCCAAATCGGATGGATGCCGAAATATCCGAAGGCGTTGAGGTCGTGGAGTTCGTCAAGGAACGGCGGCGTGGAGCTTGCGTCCCAGCCGTTGATCTCTTCCCATGTCTCCCGCCAGTTGAGGTCCACCCCATCCTTAGCGAGCTTGCCCCAGTCCCACTCGCGACCAACGCCGTGCGCGATGATGCGTCGGAGCGCGGTCATCGCCAGAGGCGCCTCCACGCCCCCAAACATCAGGTCGAGTAGCTCGCCGGTGACGGTCAGCGTGCGGATGGCTTCGTCCTGTTCGTAGAAGCCGTAGTCCTCCTCGAACTCGGCGAGGCGGCTCTCAAAAACGTCTCTAAGGCTCTGGCCCATGTTTTCCTTGGCAAGTCAGCTTTCCGATATCCCCATACAGCATGGGCGCAACCGCGCTGTCAAGCGTGGGCAACGCAGCCTGCATCATTGCCCACGCTAAGTGGCTTTCCACGGCAGCCGACCGTCGCGGTCGGGTAAAATCTGCCGCGCGATCCATCTCCAACCGCGAAGCTCGATCTCGCCAACCGTATGGTCGCGCAGGAGGCGGGCGGCTGCGGTGTCCGTCGCCTTCGCCTTCATCGACGCGCGCCGCTTCTTCGTGATCGGCTTGCTCGGCGCGCGAGGCTGGCGGGCCTGAAGGTAGGCAGCGACGCTGTTGGGGTTGGAAGCCGCCAGCAGAGCCTGCTTCGCCAGCGTCGCGTCCACATCCAGCGCGGCGCCTTCGAGTTGCGTCAGCGTGACGGTCTGATGCGGCGGGGCGAAGATGAAATCACCGGGGTCGTAGATGCTGAGGTCCGCTTGGCCCCCGAACGCGGTGCAGTTCAGGTAGAGCGCAAGCCGCAGCATTTCCGAGCGGCTGATGTCCCGGCTGGTCTCGACCACCACTCGAAACTTCGGCTTGGCGGCAGCGTGGCTGAAGCTGGAATACATGAAGTAGCTGAGCGGACCGTCGAACGCGTCGAGTCTCGCCGCCACGTGCTCCATGGTCACGATGGGCTGGCCGGGAGCGGCGTTGTCCACGTCGGCATAAAAGATCGAGAGCCGGTCCGCCTCTTCCGCGCCAACCCGCCAGTTGCCGTGCTTAGTGACCTCCGTGCCGTCGGGGCGGCGGTAGACCCGGTCGCTGGGCATGAACAGGGTCGGCACCCACCCGAAGCATTCCAACTTGCTGGCTTGCTCATTCGGATATTGCAGGCCGATCACGTAGTTGCGAAGATCGGCGAAGGAGTTGAACGCCTCAAATCCGGCGATCTCGTTCATCAGAAGTTGGGGCTGGTTAGTCGATTTGTTGTGGTAGATGTGGCCGAGTGTGCTGACCACCATTTCTCGGTTACGCACTTTGATAATACCGTAGTTAGATTTCTGCGTCTTAAATGGTTTGTCTCTGCTATTTATCCACAATAATCTAACAGCCGCGCGATCCCCAATATTTTTCTAACTGCGCGATGAAGAAAATCTCCTCCACGCTTTCCCACTATTTTTCTAACGTTTCATCTAAGACTCCGGCCGGGGATTCTTCGTTAGAAAACTGGTCTACAAGTCATCCGGTCATTGAAGTGGCGTGTGATTTTCCAGTGGGCACATGAATCCCGGCCGCGCCCTGAACTTCACTTGGTAAGCGCACGAGGCGGGATCGGCAGGCTGAGGACCGAGCGTAGCGAGGACCGCAGGCCGTCAGCCGATCTCGGCTCGTCGCAGGCGGGCGCGAAGGCGGCTGCCTCTCGGGTCATTCTTCGTGGCGTTGGCCCCCATCAGACCCGTTCTCCGAAACCCCTCTGAAAACCGGCCGTGGGTGCGCTCGAAAACATCTGCCTTAACAAGGGCCGCGCAACATCCGCCAACCCGGCTTCTGGCGTCGCGCACATCATCTGTTTCGGAGCACGTGCCCGAAATGGCGCGGCATGTTTTTGATGACAGATGGCCGATCCGTGAGAGCCTGAAGCTCGAACCTCAACAGCTTCAGGAGAACGGATGACGGCGTGGCTGACGTTGGCGACTGGCGCGGATCGCTGGGAAGAGGGACCGCGCGGAGGCTACCGCCTTAAGACCGAGGGCAAGCTCTGGCTGATGACGTGGCCCGACGAGCAGGTCGTCATCTTCAGCCAAATCCACGGCCCCTTCGTCATTCTCAGGCCCGAGATCGCCAACTGGTGCTTCGAGCACATCCGCGCCTACCGGATCGTCGAGCATGTCCCCAAGGGTCGGTTCGGCCCTGACGAAGAGGACAGTTGGCGGATCGAGTTCAAGAACGACGGCGACATGCTGCTCTTCAAGGCGACGTGGGGTGAGCAGTGACCAAGCGCATCGCCATCTACGCCCGCGTGTCCACCGACCGGACCCAGACGGTCGAGAACCAACTGCGCGAACTCCAAGAGGTCGCCCAGCGGCAAGGCTGGATCGTCACGGCCGTCTTCACCGACGAAGGCATCTCCGGAGCCAAGGGCCGCGACAAACGCCCCGGCTACGACGCGCTGCTGAAGGGGATCGCCCGCAAGGACTTCGAGATGGTCGCCGCATGGAGCGTGGACCGCCTTGGCCGATCCCTGCCCGACCTTGTGGCCTTCCTGAACGACGCCCACGCCAAGGGCGTGGACCTCTACCTGCATCAGCAGGGGCTCGACACCTCGACACCTTCGGGCCGGATGCTCTTCCAGATGCTGGGCGTCTTCGCCGAGTTCGAGCGTGCCATGATCCGCGAGCGCATCCTCGCAGGGTTGCGGAGGACGATGAAAAAGAGCGGCCGCAAGCCCATGCCCGAGGACCGTGTGGAGGCGATCAGGAGATCGTTGCTGGACGGTCTGGGCATCCGTGCAACCGCCCGCCTGCACAAAGCCTCGACCACCACGGTGACGAAGATCGCTCGCGAGGTGGCTACCCCTCAGGAGCCTCTCGCAGCGTAGGCGGACCGTCTTCGAGGAGAGGGTCTGCGCACGCATCCGCCTCCTCCTGCGCAAGCTCCCTCATCGCCATCCGGGCCAAGGCGCCGATTAGCGGCGAGAGGATTTCCAACTCCTCCGGGGTGATGTGCGCCGCTGGCTCCACCACGTCCTCAGAGCCTCGTCGCACACCCATCCGCCACCCTCCGACCGACTCGTCGGATGATGCGCGCACACCATCACCACGGTCGCGCACATGCCCACCAAAGAGCCCGATAGCACCAACTACGAAACGGTTGATGACGGTCAGCCGCAGCCGTCAGATACCGACGCCGCGAGTCTCCCCTCGGCTCCACCAATCCTTCCGGATTGGTCCCCCAGCGACGCTGAATTGTCCGGCAAGATCAAACCGAAGCAGGTCGCGGAGTTTCGGCCTGGAAGCGCGCGCATACACGCGCTGCGCCGTTGATCCACAAACCGCGAAGTATCCGGACAGCATTGGGGCGTCCATGGCCGTCGTGGCGGCATGGACGCCCTGAGGCTGAGGCCCGGGCCTCGTCCTATTCCGTGGTTTCCGTGGTCGCGCCGTCGAAGTGCTCTTCGGCGGCCTCGGCGTCGGCCTTGGTCTTGTGGACTATGCCGTCCCGGTGATCCGGCGGCCCGTAGATCGTGTAGAGCTTGAGCGGCTTGTCGCCGGTGTTGACGACGTTGTGCCTGGCGCCCGCGGGGACGATGATCGCGTCGTCGCCCTTGATGTTCGTCCGCACGCCGTCGATCCAGACCTCGCCCTTGCCTTTCTCCACCCGGAAGAACTGGTCGTGGTCGGCGTGGACCTCCTCGCCGATCTCCTCGCCCGGCTGGAGGGCCATCAGCACCAGTTGGAGGTGCTTGCCCGTGTAGAGAACTCGCCGGAAGTCCTCGTTGCCTTTCGTGAGTTCCTCGATGTCCTCGACGAAGCCCTTCATCTGCGCGTCTCCTTCTCCGTGCCCTTCTGTATGGCCGCAGCAGGCGACCGGGCCATGACGAGAGTCAATTCCATCGGGCGAGGCGTTGGCCAGATGACGGCCGGCTGATCGGCGTTCGTTGTACGTCGGGCTTCGGGTTCCTATTCTTCACTTCGCATGTTCGGCCTCTTGCGCAGGAAATCCCCCAAGGCGCGTCCGTCCACGGGCGGGCGGCTGGTCTATGCGGTGGGCGATGTGCACGGCCGGCTCGACCTGCTCTCTCCCCTGCTGCGCGACATCTTCGAGGACGCCCTGGCGACGCGCCCGGCCGAGCGGCCGCTGCTGGTCATGCTCGGCGACTATGTGGACCGGGGGGGCGACTCCAAGGGCGTGGTCGACCTCCTGCTGCAGATGCAGGGCGAGGGGCGGTTCGAGACCCGCGTCCTGAAGGGCAACCATGAGGAGGCGCTGCTGCGCTTTCTGGACGATCCCGACTTCGGACCGGTGTGGATGGACAATGGCGCGGGCCCGACCCTGGCGTCCTACGGCGTCCAGCCGCCGGCCGCGCGCACCGACGCTGAAGCCTGGCGGCGGGCCCGGGACGCCTTCGCGGCGGCCCTGCCGGCGGCCCACCTGGCCTTCTACAGGACGCTGGAGCTGATGGCGGAGGCGGGCGACTACGCCTTCGTCCATGCGGGGGTTCGCCCGGGCGTGCCCCTGGAGGCCCAGGCCGAGCGCGACCTGCTCTGGATCCGGCAGGAGTTCCTGCAGGCCACCCAGCCGTTCGGCAAGGTGATCGTCCACGGCCATACGCCGAGCGAGGAGCCGCAGCTGCTGCCCAATCGCCTCGGCGTCGACACCGGGGCCTACGCCACGGGCGTGCTCACCGCCGTGCGCCTGGAGGGCGAGCACCAGCGGCTCATCCAGCAGCGCGCCCAGCGGCCCGTGGCCGCGTAAGGGCCGAGCGACCTAGTGCGCGTCGTCCCAGTTGGCGGCCGCGCGGGCCTCGACCACCAGCGGCACCGACAGCTGCAGGGCCGGCTCGGGGGCGGTCTCCATCACCTTCTTGGCCACGGCGATCACCGCCTCGGCCTCGGCCTCGGGCGCCTCGAACACCAGTTCGTCGTGCACCTGCAACAGCATCTTCGCCGACAGGCCGGCCGCCTTGAGGGCCCCTGGCATGCGGACCATGGCCCGCCGGATCACATCCGCCGCCGCCCCCTGGATCGGGGCGTTGATGGCCGCCCGGTCGGCGAAGGCGCGCTCGGCCTGGCTCTTTCCGCGGGCGGCGGGGATATGGACCTTGCGGCCGAAGATGGTGGTGACGAAGGCCTCGGCCCGGACCTGCTGCTGCATCCGGTCCATGTAGGTGCGGATGCCCGGGAAGCGTTCGAAGTAGGTCTTGATGTAGGCGCTGGCCTCGTCGCGCGGGATCGAGAGCTGGTTGGCGAGGCCGAAGGCCGAGATGCCGTAGATGATGCCGAAGTTGATGGCCTTGGCGCGCCGCCGGGTCTCGGCGGGCATGCCCTCCACCGGCGTCCCGAACATCTCGGAGGCGGTCATGGCGTGGATGTCCAGGCCCTCGGCGAAGGCGCGCTTCAGCTGCGGGATGTCACCGATGTGGGCCAGGAGGCGCAGCTCGATCTGGCTGTAGTCGGCGCTGATCAGCACATGGCCGGGCTCGGCGATGAAGCAGCGCCGGATCTTGCGGCCCTCCTCGGTGCGGATCGGGATGTTCTGCAGGTTGGGGTCTTCCGACGCCAGACGGCCGGTGGTGGCCGCCGCCATCTTGAAGGTGGTGTGGACCCGGCCGGTCTTCGGGTTGATCGCCTCGACCAGATTGTCGGTGTAGGTGCCCTTCAGCTTGGAGAGCTGGCGCCAGTCCAGCAGGGTGCGCGGCAGCGCATGGCCCTGGGCGGCCAGGTCCTCGAGCACCGAGGCGTCGGTGGAGGCCGCGCCGGTGCCGGTGGCCTTGCCGGCCGACAGGCCCATCTCCTGATAGAGGATCTCGCCGATCTGCTTGGGGCTGCCGAGGTTGAACGGGCGGCCGGCTAGGCGATGGGCCTCGGCCTCCAGCTCGGCCATGCGCACGCCGAAGTCGTTGGACAGTTCGCGCAGGCGCTGCGGATCGACCTTCACCCCGGCCAGTTCCATGTCCACCAGCACCTTGGGCAGGGGGCGCTCGGTGGTCTCATAGACGTTGGCCAGCCCCTCGTGGGCCAGGCGCGGCTTGAGGTGCTCCCACAGGCGCAGGGTGACGTCGGCGTCCTCGGCGGCGTAGCAGGTGGCCTCGCTCAGGCCCACGTGCTTGAAGCTCTTCTGCGCCTTGCCGGTCCCTGCCACGGACTTGAAGCTGATCGGCTCATGGCCCAGCCAGGTCCGGGACAGGTCGTCCATGCCGTGGCTTTTCCGCAGGCCGCCTTCCAGCGTGAAGCTGATCAGCATGGTGTCGTCGATGGGGGCGACCTCGACGCCGTGACGCTTGAGCACCGCCATGTCGTACTTGGCGTTCTGCGCCACCTTCAGCACCGCCGGATCCTCCAGCAGCGGCTTCAGCTTGGCGATGACCGTCTCCAGCGGGATCTGGGTGAGGTCGTCGGCGGCCTCCAGCGCCAAGCCGTCGGCCTCCGCATGGCCCACCGGGATGTAGCAGGCCTCACCCGGGGCCACGGCCAGGGAGATGCCGCAAAGGCCCGCGGAACTGGCCGACAGGGCGTCGGTCTCGGTGTCGAAGCCCACAACGCCCGCGGCGAAGGCCTTGGCGATCCAGGCGTCCAGGGTGGCCTCGTCGCGCACGCAGACATAGCCGTTCACGTCCACGGCCGGGTGCTCAGGCCCGGTCCGCGCCTTCGTCGCCTCGGTGGTCGCCGGAGCGGTCCCCAGCGGCGGCCGGTCGCCGACGGGCGCCTTGCCGTCGCCGACCCGGCGCGCCAGCGTGCGGAACTCCATCTTCTCCAGGAAGGCCGACAGCACCGCCGGATCGGGATCGTCCACTACGAGGTCGTCGATCGGACAGGGCAAGGGCGTCTCGCAGTCCAGCCGCACCAGCTCCCGGGACAGGCGGATCTGGTCGGCGTACTGGATCAGCGTCTCGCGCCGCTTGGGCTGCTTGATCTCGCCGGCCCGGGCCAGGAGCGTGTCGAGGTCCCCGTACTCGTTGATCAGGGCCGCCGCGGTCTTGATGCCGATGCCCGGCGCACCCGGGACATTGTCGACCGAATCGCCGCAGAGGGCCTGCACATCGACGACCTTGTCCGGCGTTACGCCGAATTTCTCGACGACCTGCTCGATGCCGATGCGGACGTTCTTCATGGTGTCGAGCATGAAGACCTGCGGGCCGACGAGCTGCATCAGGTCCTTGTCGGACGAGATGATGGTCACCTCCCCGCCCATGTCGCGCACCTTGCAGGCATAGGCGGCGATCAGGTCGTCGGCCTCGTAGCCCGGCAGCTCGAGGCTGGGCACGCCGAAAGCCTGGGTGGCCTCGCGGACCAGCGGGAACTGGGGGACCAGGTCCTCTGGCGGCGGCGGCCGGTGGGCCTTGTACTGGTCGTAGAGCTTGTTGCGGAACGTCTGCTCGGAATGGTCGAAGACCACGGCCAGGTGCGTGGGCGCGTCCGCCTGGCTGCGCATCTCCACGAGCAGCTTCCAGATCATGTTGCAGAAGCCCGCGACGGCGCCCACCGGCAGGCCGTCGGACTTCCGCGTCAGCGGCGGAAGCGCATGGAAGGCGCGGAAGATGTAGCCCGAGCCGTCGACCAGATAGAGCCGGATCTTCGGCCCGTCCTGGGTCGGTTCACGGGGAATCTCGCCCAGGGACTTGGGCGTGGCGTCGAGCGTGTCGGTCATGAGGGGAAGATAGGGCGGCGGCGGGGCGAGGTCACCCATCGAGAGGCCTCGCCCGCGTCTTCCCCGCGGGTCTGGACGAGCAGCCGGACTAGACGTCCACCTCGGCGTCCAGGGCGTTCTCCTGAATGAACTCCCGCCGCGGCTCGACCAGGTCGCCCATCAGGCGGGTGAACATGTCGTCGGCGGCGTCGGCGTGGGCCACCTTGACCTGCAGCAGGGTGCGGGCCTCGGCGTCCAGGGTGGTTTCCCAGAGCTGCTCGGGGTTCATCTCGCCCAGCCCCTTGTAGCGCTGGATGGAGAGGCCCTTGCGGCCGGCGTCCATCACCGCGCCCACCAGATCCAGCGGGCCGCGGACGGTGGTGGTCTTGTCCTTGCGGGTGAAGGTGGCGGGGCCGGGGAAGATCTCGGCCAGTTCCCTGGCCCGTTCGGCCAGGCGGCGGGCGTCGGCGGCCTGCAGCAGGACGTCGTCGAGGACGATGCGTTCGGACACCCCGCGCCGGGTGCGGCTGAAGACGTAGCTGGACTGTTCGCGCACGCCTTCCCAGGCGCCGTCGCCTTCCTCGGCATAGAGGTCGAGGCGTCTGGCCGCCGCGGTCGGATCGCCGCCGCCTTCCTGGAACAGCCCGGCCAGGGCGGCCTGCTCGATGGCGAAGGCCGGGGCGCGGGCCGACAGCCGATCCACATTGGCCCGGGCGCCGCGCGAGGCGTTCACCAGCCGCAGCAGGTCCTGGCCGCCGAGCTGCTCACCGGAGGCGAGCCGCAGGACGGCGCCGTCGACGCCTTCGTCGATGAGGTAGGCCTCGAGCTCGCTGTCGTCCTTGAGGTAGCGCGATGACTTGCCCTTGGTCGCCTTATAGAGCGGCGGCTGGGCGATATAGAGGTAGCCGCGCTCGATCACCTCCGGCATCTGCCGGTAGAAGAAGGTGAGCAGCAGCGTCCGGATGTGGGCGCCGTCCACGTCGGCGTCCGTCATGATGACGATCTTGTGGTAGCGCAGCTTCTCGATGTCGAAGTCGTCGCGGCCGATGCCGGCGCCCAGGGCGGTGATGAGGGTGCCGACCTGATCCGACGACAGCATCTTGTCGAAGCGGGCGCGCTCGACGTTCAGGATCTTGCCGCGCAGGGGCAGGATGGCCTGGTTCTCACGGTTGCGCGCCTGCTTGGCCGAGCCGCCGGCCGAGTCACCTTCCACCAGGAACAGCTCGGACTTGGCCGGGTCCTTCTCGGAGCAGTCGGCGAGCTTGCCGGGCAGGGAGGTGATGTCCAGGGCCGACTTGCGGCGCGTCAGTTCGCGGGCCTTGCGCGCCGCCTCGCGGGCGGCGGCGGCCTCGGCGATCTTCTGGACGATCATCTTGGCTTCGTTCGGATGCTCCTCGAACCAGGTCGAGAGGCCCTCGCTCACGAGATTCTCCACGGCCGGGCGCACTTCCGAGCTGACCAGCTTGTCCTTGGTCTGGGACGAGAACTTGGGGTCGGGCACCTTCACCGACAGGACGCAGGTGAGGCCTTCGCGGGCGTCTTCGCCCGACACCGAGACCTTCTCACGCTTCGTCGTGCCCGAGGCCTCGGCGTAGTTGGTGATGATCCGGGTCAGGGCGGAGCGGAAGGCGGCCAGGTGGGTGCCACCGTCCCGCTGCGGGATGTTGTTGGTGAAGCAGAGGACATTCTCGTGGTAGCCGTCGTTCCACCACATGGCCATGTCCACCTCGACGGTGTCCTTGCGGCCGCGCACCACGATGGGCGCCTTGATGAGCGGGTGCTTGGCCTTGTCGAGGTGGCGCACGAAGGCCTCGATGCCGCCCTCGTAGCTCATCACCTCTTCGAACGGCTCGGCGCCGCGATAGTCCTTGAGCCAGATGGTGACGCCCGAATTCAGGAACGCCAGCTCGCGCAGGCGGTGCTCCAGCGTCTTCAGGTCGAACTCGATGAACCGGAAGGTGTCGGCCGACGGCAGGAAGGTGACGTGGGTGCCGGTGAGGAACTCGCCGTTCTCGCGCAGCGGGGCCTTGCCGGTGACCGCCAGTGGGGCGACGGCGTCGCCGCGGCGGAACTCCATCTCGTGCTGCAGGCCGCCGCGATAGATCTTCAGCCTCAGGAAGTCGGACAGGGCGTTCACGACCGAGACGCCCACGCCGTGCAGGCCGCCCGAGACCTTGTAGCTGTTCTGGTCGAACTTACCGCCCGCGTGCAGCTGGGTCATGATGACCTCGGCCGCCGAGACGCCTTCGCCCTCGTGGATGTCGGTGGGAATGCCGCGGCCGTCGTCGGTGACGGTGCAGGAGCCGTCCGCGTTCAGGATCACCTCGACGCGGGTAGCGTAGCCGGCCAGGGCCTCGTCGATGGCGTTGTCGACCACCTCATAGACCATGTGGTGCAGGCCCGAGCCGTCGTCGGTGTCGCCGATATACATGCCCGGCCGCTTGCGCACCGCATCCAGGCCCTTGAGGACCTTGATCGAGTCCGCGCCATAGTCGGCCGCGCCGTTGCCGTTCTGCTCGACTTCTTCGCTCATATCGCGTCCAGCTGGGGCGCCGTCCTGCGGGCCCGATGGCCAGCGTTGCCTTAAGCGCCTGGTGCGAGGCCGCCGCGCTGGGCGCGGAGCCTAAGGATTCCCCTCACCTATATAGGGCTCCAGGCTGATTCTGCACGCGATTCAGCGCCGCAGCCGGGGCTGCGGCGCCGGGATCTGCTCAAGGGTGGACAGGCGGTCGCGACGCGCCGGACGAAAGACTAGTCTTCCACCTCGTCGCCGGGCTTCATGCCGGCGGGACAGGCGCCGACCCAGCGGGCGTTCATGGTCACTTCGTTGCCGCTGCGGGCCCCGTCCGGCATGACCACGAACAGCGCGAGCTTCATGTTCCAGTTGGTGGACGAGCCCGACATGGTCATGTCGGTTTCGGTCTTCACGCCGCCCTGGTCGCACACCGCGCGCAGCTTGATTCCGCCGGGGCCGCTCGAGCGGTCCATCTTGCAGCCAGGGGCCTCGCGGGTGAGCATCTCGCGCACGTCCTCCCGGGCTTCGGCGCCCGTGCAGACCTTGCTGACCTCGCGCTCGCCGTCCTCGATCCGGGTGACCTCCCACAGGCCCTCGCGGAAGCGCGGCACGCCGTCCGCGCCCAGGCTCAGCGTCCCCTCCGAGGCCGTGGCGGCGGCAGGCGTCGCATCGCCCGTGGCGGCCTCTGTCTGGGCGTCCGACTTCGAGCCGCAGGCGGCGAGGCCCAGGACGGCGAGGGAAACGGTGAGCATGCGCATGATCGGGGGGCTCCGGTGCTTCATCGAAACCTCCACCTTTGGGGCATGGACGTCCATGGGTGAAGTCGCATGCGGTAAATCGCGCGCCGGTTGCGACGAGCGGGCGATCTAGGCCACGGGCGTCAGGCCGGACAGCTCGGCTCGGAACCCCTGGGCCCGGCCCGCCAGGGCTTCGAAGAGATGGTCGTCGGTGCCGGTGAGGAAGGCCTGCAGGCCCAGCACCTCGATCTCATCGAACAGGGCGGCCCGGCGGGTGCGGTCGAGGTGGGCGGCCACTTCGTCCAAAAGCAGGATTGGCGCCGGCTGGCCGTCCGCGCGGGCGAGGCGCGCAGCCTGGGCCAGCACGAGGTTGAGGATCAGGGCCTTCTGTTCGCCGGTGGAGCACTCGGCGGCCGGACGGTCCTTGTCGGCGTGGACGACGGCGAGGTCTCCGCGATGCGGGCCGGTGAGGCCACGGCCGGCGGCGGCGTCGCGCTCGCGCCCCGCAGCCAGCGCCTTGGCTAGCCGGGCCTCGATCTCGGCGAAATCGGCGCCCGCGCCGGCCAGCTGTTCCCACTCCCCGGTCAGGGATAGCCGGGCCTGGGGGAACGGCCGCTCGCCGCGGGTGTCGATCTCGGCCTGGAGGGCGGCGACGGTGCGGGCCCGGGCCTCGGCCATCAGAGTTCCGGCTTCGGCCATGCGCGCTTCGAGGGCGTCGAGCCAGGCCGGGTCGGCGGGACCATCGGCCAGCAGCCGCATCCGCTCGCGCAGGGCCTTCTCGTAGGCCTGGACCCGGGGCGCGTGGCCGGGGTCGGCGGCGAAGACCAGCCGGTCGAGGAACCGCCGCCGATCGCTCGCCCCTTCCAGGAACAGGCGATCATGGGCGGGGGTCAGCCACACCTGCCGGACGTGTTCAGCCAGGCGTCCGGGCGGGGCCGGCTCGCCCTCGACCCGCACCACCCGCCGGGCCGCGCCGGCCAGTTCGACGCCGGTGCCAAGCCGCGTCTGGTCGCCCTCGACGTCTATGGTCGCGGAGACCGCCCAGGCCCGCCCGACGGCCTCGCCCGGCAGGCGCCGGCCGACCTCCGCGATGCTGGCGCCCCGGAGACCCCGACCCGGGATCAGGAAGCTGACCGCCTCCAGCAGGTTGGTCTTGCCCGCGCCATTGGGGCCCGCCAGCCACACCGGCCGTCCGTCCAGCGCCAGCTCGGCGGCGGCGTAGGAGCGGAAGTCGGTCAGGGTCAGGCGGATGAGGGCCGTGCGCACCTTGGGGGTCTTAGCCGTGGCGCTTGGGGGACGCCAGATGAAGCACGCCGGCGACCAGGCCGCCGACGACCAGGCCCAACACGGCCGAGAGCAGAGCGAACACCAGCCAGCCGGCCGCCGGTCCCACCAGCGGCAGGTGTGTGGCCGGCCCGGTGAGGGCATGGGTCAGCTCGGGGAGAACCGGGGCGTGGTAGTGCTCCAGCCCGTGCAGCAGGATGCCGCCGCCCACCCACAGCATGGCGCCGGTGCCGATGGTGGACAGCCAGGTCAGCACGGTGGGCATGCCGCGCACGAGGGCCGCGCCCAGCCGCCTGACCAGCCGCCGTTCGCTGCGGGCGAAGTGCAGGCCGATGTCGTCCATCTTCACGATCAGGGCGACGACGCCGTAGACGCCGGCGGTGATCAGCAGGCCTACGAGCGCCAGGGCTGTGGCCTGCACCGGCAGCGGCCGGTCCGTGACGCTGGACAGGGAGATGGCCGTGATCTCGGCCGAGAGGATCAGGTCGGTGCGGATGGCGCCCGACACCTTGGCCTTCTCAAGCTCGGCCGAGCCCAGGGCGAGCTCCTTGGCCTCATCGGCGGTGTCTTCATGGCGCACCGCCTCGAGGATTTTCTCGGTCGCTTCGAAGGCCAGGTAGGCGCCGCCCAGCATCAGGATCGGCGTCACCGCCCAGGGGGCGAAGGCGCTGAGCAGCAGGGCGCCGGGCAGGAGGAACAGGAACTTGTTGCGCAGAGAGCCGAGCGAGATCTTCCAGACGATCGGCAGCTCGCGGTCAGGGGTGAAGCCGGTGGCGTAGCTGGGAGTCACCGCGGTGTCGTCAACGACCACGCCCACGGCCTTGGCCCCGGCCTTGCCGGCGGCCGCCGAGACATCGTCCAGGGAAGCGGCGGCTACCTTGGCGATCGCGGCCACGTCGTCGAGGAGGGCGACCAAGCCCGACGCCATCAGAACTCTCCTGTCAGAGCGCCTTTGCAGGCGTCGCACCTAACGCGCCGATCACGTCCGATTTCCGCGAGCGGCGTGTCACAAGCCTTCCCATATCAGCGTCCTGGCAAGCTGAACCACGGACAGGGAACCTTATAGATGAGCTACACCGCCAAGGCCGAAGCCTTCCGCAACCTGCACCGGGGCGCCGAGATTCTGGTGCTGCCCAACGCCTGGGACGCCGCCAGCGCCGCCGTCATGGCCGACGCCGGCGCCAAGGCCGTGGCCACCTCCTCGGCCGCCGTCGCCTGGGCCCACGGCTATGCCGACGGCGACCTGCTGCCGGTGGACAAGGCGGTGCTGACCGTCGCCGAAATCACCCGGGTGGTGGACGTGCCGGTCACCGCCGACTTCGAGGGCGGCTACACCGACGACCTTGGCCAGCTCGTGGAGAACGTCACCCGGGTGGTCGAAGCCGGGGCGGTGGGCATCAATCTGGAGGACGGTGATCGCCCGCCCGAGCTGCATGCGGCGAAGATCGAGGCGATCAAGACGGCCCTCGGAGACCGGGTCTTCGTCAACGCCCGCACGGACGTCTATCTGCGTGGCCTCGCTGACGGTCCCGCGGCGTTCATCGAGACCGTCGCCCGGGCCGAGCGCTACCGCGCGGCCGGCGCTGACGGGATCTTCGTGCCGGGGCCGTCCGATCCGGACCTGATCGGCCGCCTCGCCAGCGAGATCCGTCTGCCGCTGAACATCATGGGCTGGGCGGGCGTGCCGAATGCGGCGCGGCTGCAGGCGCTGGGCGTGCGGCGGCTGTCGACCGCCACCAATCCATTCCGCGTGGCCTATGCGGCGCTGGCCCGGGCGGTGGAGGCTTTCGTCCGCGACGGCGATCCCGACGCCCTGGCCCGGACGGCCGAGGGGGCTCCGGCGCTGCAGCAGCGGTTCGGCTAGGAGCGGGCGGGGCCGCCCCCAGCGAGGCTTCTAGGCGGCGATGCAGCTCTCGAAGCCGGCGCGCAGGGCGGCCTCGTTGAGGTTGCGGCCGATGAATACCAAGCGCGAATAGCGCTTGTCGCTCTCGCGCCACGGGCCCTGGAAGTCGCCTTCCAGGATCATGTGCACCGCCTGGAACACCAGCCGCCGGTCCTCGCCCTTGATGTCGAGGATGCCCTTGGCGCGCAGGATGTCGACGCCCTGGGTCTGCAGGACGTTGTTCAGCCAGGCCGTGACGCGATTGGCGTCGATGGGCTTGTCTGCGGTCAGCGAGATCGAGGTGATGCCGCTCTCGGCCACGTGGTCGTGGATGTGCCCATGATCATGTCCGTGGTTGTGGCCATGATCGTGATCATGGTCATGCCCATGGTGATGGTGGTCATGGTCGTGACCGTGGTGGCTGCAGTTCTCGTCGTGCACATGGCCCGGCTCGCCGTGGGCCGGGTTGAGGAAGTCGGGCTGCAGCTCGGTCACCCGGGCCAAGTCAAAGGCGTGGCGGCCGAGGATCGCATCCAGCGGCACGTTCGAGCGCTCGGCCCGGCGGATCGGCGCCAGCGGGTTCAGGGTGCGGATCGCCTTTTCCACCTCGGCCAGCTCGGCCTCGGAGACGAGGTCGACCTTGTTGAGGATGATCTGGTCGGCGAAGGCGATCTGCTCGGCCGCCTCCTTGGAGTCCTTCAGGCGCAGCGGCAGGTGCTTGGCGTCGACCACCGTGGTCACGCTGTCCAGCTCGGTGCGGGCGCGCACGTCATCGTCCACGAAGAAGGTCTGGGCGACGGGCGCGGGATCGGCGAGGCCGGTGGTCTCGACGATGATGGCGTCGAACTTGCCCTTGCGCTTCATCAGGCCGGAAAGCACCCGGATCAAGTCGCCGCGCACGGTGCAGCAGACGCAGCCGTTGTTCATCTCGAAGACCTCTTCGTCCGCGCCGACGATCAGGTCGTTGTCGATGCCCACCTCGCCGAACTCATTGACGATGACGGCGTATTTCTTGCCGTGGTCCTCGGAGAGGATGCGGTTCAGGAGGGTGGTCTTGCCCGCGCCGAGGTAGCCGGTCAGGACGGTGACTGGGGTCTTGTCGCTCATGGGCGACCATGTAGGGCCACGGCGCGAACTTATGAAGTAGCGTTCTCACTCTGAGATGTTATAAAATAACACATGACGATGGCCGAGCGCCCCGAAATCCGCGTCGAACCCCTCGACGCCTTCCGTCAGGACCGGACCTATCTCGGGGCCGACCACCGCCGGAATGAACGCCGCACCTGGATCGTGACCGCGATCTGCGTCGCCACCCTGGCGGTGCTGGTGGTGGGCGGCGTGGTCACGGGCTCGCTGGCGCTGACCGCCGCGGGCCTGCACATGGCCGCCCACGTGGTCGCCCTGCTGGTGGCCGCCGGCGCCTATGTTCTGGCGCGGCGCAACGCTGGCAATCCCGCCTTCAGCTTCGGCACCGGCAAGCTGGGCTATCTGGCGGGCTTCGCCAACGGCATGGTGCTGGCCCTCACCGCGGTGATTATCGCCGGCGAGAGCGTCGAGCGCATCCTCAACCCGCATGTGGTCGACTATCACGGCGCCGTGCCGATCGCCGCCGCCAGCCTGGCGATCACCCTCGTCTGCATCTGGCTGCTGCGGCCGGGCCGCGCCCATGCCACCCGCAACGACCCGGACGGGGACCTCAACCTCTCGGCCGTCCACCTGCACCTAACCGCCGACGCCGCCGTCTCGGTCCTGGTCCTGGCGGCGGTACTGATCGGCCAGCAGTTCGACTGGCGTTTCGCCGATCCCCTTGCGGGCCTTCTGGCCGCCCTGCTGGTGGCGCAGTTCGCCGTGAAGCTGCTGAAGCGCGCGGGGGCGGCCCTGCTGGACATCAACCCCTCGCCCGAACTCACCACCGAGGTCCGCGCCCGCCTGGCCAGCGGCGGCGAGCGGGTCATCGACCTGCATCTCTGGCGTCTCGGCCCGGGCCACCATGCAGTGATCGCGGTGATCGCAGCCGACCATCCCCAGCCGGCCGAGGCTTATCGCGCCCGCCTCGCCGGGCTCGCGGGCCTGTCGCATGTGACGGTGGAGGTGCGCGGGGCGGACCACGCCCACGACCACTGCGGCCACAGCCACGGCTGAACGGCAAGCCGCCCAGCGGTCAGGCTCAGGGCAGATCGATGCCCTTGACGACGGTGAGCTTGATGGGCTCGCCGTGCATGTCCTTGCCGGTCCAGACCGCGCCGATGCCGCCATCCGAGGGGAAGTCGGTGCAGTAGCTGATCGGCACGGGGATCGGCTTGGACTGCTTCAGGCAGACCTGTTCGCCTTTCACCGTCCATTTGCCCGAGGAGGCCTTGCCGCGTCGGCCGATGGCGTCCCAGGTGCCGTCCGCGTGCAGCCAGATGCGCTGATAGCGGCCATCGGGATACAGGGCCTTGACCGTGTTGCCGAAGGCCGCCTGCACCCCGCGGGGCTCGGCGGCCTTGGCGGGCGCGGCCTGGGCGTTGAGCCCGAAGAACAGGGCGTAGGCCGTGATGGTGGTGCGGACGAGGCTCGAGGCGGCAGGTCTGAAGCGCATGAGTTCTGAAACGCGAGACGTTGGACGGGGCGCCGGATCGGCGGGGAAGGCGCCACACCTGCCCCGGCGCATGTGAACCGAAGCTGACTGAACCCGCCGGGACGCCCCGAGAACCGGATGGCGGGCGGCGCTCCATGCCGTCATCGGGCCGCGGTGTCCATAGCCGGGCCCGCGGAACTTCGACGGGCGGCTTCCGTTGCTCCGCCATGCCTCACGTCCACCGCCAAGGCGCCTGCCTGGCGAACGCCGCAGCTTCCAGGAGGATCAGGATGTTCCGTTCAGCCGCCTTCGCGCTGGTCCTGGCGGGCCTCGCCGCCTGCGCCGAGACCGGCGGGGAAAGAACCGCCGCCGCCACGGACTCGACCCGCGACACCTCTGCGCAGTCGCCGATGACCGTGAACCCCGCGCCGCCCGGAACCACGCCGGACACCCAAGGCCAGCCCATGCCGGCCACGCCGCCGACCCTCAGCGAGGATCCGGCGGGGCAGCAGGACGACGCCATGCCGCCGGGGCCGGTCAATCCGCCGCGCTAGGGCGCCTCTCCGTCCGGGATGACAGGCGTCGCCGACAGGTTTGTGCGGCCGACGCCCTCCACACGGTAGAGCAGGCCCTCGGCCTTGGGCGCAACCGTCCGATTGCGGCGGCCATCGGCAGCGATCTCCGCCACCTGCATGAGGCCGATGTCGCGGGCCCCGGCGATCACCACGAAGCGGTTGCCGGCTGGTCCCTGGAACGCCGCGAGATAGCCGTAGTCCTGGTTCGGGCGACCGGCATGGGCCGGACCCGCCGTGCTGACGAACGTCTGGCTGGTGCGGCGGTCGATCAGCTCGTCGAAGGTCTCCCCGATGGCGTAGCGCGAACGCTCGAACACCGGGTCCTGCAGCAGCCGCAGCCCTGACAGATAGCCCACATAGACGATGTCGAAGTCCTTCAGCATCGCCGGCGTGAGCTGCGAGGAGGTCACCAGCCGCAGGCGCTCGTCCTCCCTGGCCAGGCGTCGAGCCAGGGGCATCACCTGCCGAAGCGCCAGGGTCGCGCCCACCGGCGTGTAGTAGGTGTCGAGGTCCACATAGCGGCCCTGGAGTTCGGGCCGGGCCATCAGATAGCCGTCGAGGTCGGCGGGCGAGTTGATGTCGAACGCCCGGATCATCCGCACCGGCGTCTCGCCGTGCTCGGTATCGCCGAAGATGTAGTAATCGCCCACCACCACCAGCACCGGCCGCTCGGCGCCGAAACCGGCCCAGAGGGGGGAGGCCGCCGCCCGGTCCAGCTCCCGCATCGGCGCCGTGGCCCGCAGCGTCCAGGCGCCGCCGATCCCGGCGAGGGCGAGAAGGACGAACCCGGCCGCCATGATCCAGGGCGTGCGGCGGCGAGGTGCGGACGCTTTCACCTCGGCCGTTTCAGAGGGCGGCGCTTCGACAAGCGTCAGGCGGTATTCGCCCAGCGGGACCGCCAGGCGCGGCGAGCGATCCGCGTAGAACGCGTCCAGCTTGCGCCGCAGCCGGTGGACATAGACCCGCACCGAGGCGTCGCCCGCCAGATCCAACGTCCGGCCGAAGACGTCCGCGGCGATGTCGGCTTCGCGCACCGGCCGCCCGGCCAGAGCCTGCTCAGCGAGGTAGTCGAACAGCCGCGAAAGCCCCTGGGAGCGACCCAGCACGCCGCTCTCCCGAACCCGCGCGATCTCCGCCTCCAGGCCGCCCATCGCTGTCGCTGTAACCCCCGTGTAACGCCGGGCGAACCGTAAAGTACGAGCCCGCCCGCGCGACGGTCCTTATCGCCATACCCGAGTTTCGGCCAACAACAATCGGCGAGCGTCGAGGGACTGGAGAGATGAGGAGATTCCTGCTCGCGGGGGCGGCGCTGTCGTGCCTGACCGCCACGGGCCTGGCCACGGGCGCCTGGGCCGAGACGGCCGATGTGGACGAGCTGGTGGTCACCGCCGCCCGGCTGGAAGAGACCCTGCCGCAGGAGCTGGCCCGCTATGGCGCGGACCTCTCGGTCATCGATGAGGCCACCCTGCGCAATAACCTCTATATGGACATTTCCCAGGCGCTGCAGATGCAGGCGCCGGGCCTCTATCTGGCCCCACGCAACGGGCCGTTCTCCTACGTCGATATCGCCCTGCAGGGCTCGCGGACGGGCGACGTCCTGTGGCTCGTGGACGGCGTACGGATCAACAACCGGCTCTACACCTCCACCAGCCCCGCTGACACCCTGCCGGCCAGCATGGTCGAGCGGATCGAGGTGCTGAAGGGCGGTCAGAGCCTGTTCTACGGCACCCAGGCGGTCGCCGGGGCCATCAATGTCGTCACCCGCGGCTATTCCGACACCTTCGACGGCCGCGTCACGGCGGGCGTCGACACCCACGGCGGCGTCCGGGCCGACGCCTATGTGCGGGACGCCATCGGCCGCCACCGCTTCGTGGCCTGGGCGTCCAAGGACGAGTCCGAAGGCTATCGGAGCTTCGACGTCTTCCAGCCGAGCGCCACCGACCGCAAGCGCGGCTATGACGTGGTCAGCTTCGGCGGCAAGTACGGGGTGGATCTGGCCGATGGCCTCGCGCTGAACCTCTATGTTCAGCACACGGACGCGCACCTCGAATATCCGAACCCGCGCCTCACCCGCCTGTCGTTCAACGACCGCGACGAGGAGATCGCCAGCGTCAGCCTCGACTGGACGGCCCGCGACGACATCCAGCTTTCGGTGAAGGGCTACTATCACGACTGGGATACGGTCTATTCGACGGTGAACAACGTCCCCCGCGATCCGACCGCCGCGCCGGTGATCGTCGATGACCTCACCTACTGGGGCTACGAGGACTACGGCGTCAGCGTCCTGGCCAAGCTGAACCTGCATCGCGGGTTCGAGTACCAGCTCGGCTATGACTTCCAGAATTTCAACGGCCGCGACGACGTGCTGCTGATCGCCGACCGGACCGAGAAGGTGCACGCCGTCGTCGCCCAGGTTCGCACCACCGACGATCTCTTCGACCGCGCCCGCTTCGCCGCCGGGGTCCGCCACAATCGCACCGGCGAAACCGAGACGACCATCTGGAACGTCTCCGGACGCTGGGACGCCACCGACAGCCTCTACCTGGAAGGCATGGCCGGCGCCGCCTTCCTGCTGCCCAGCGCCGAGCAGCTCTACGGAATCGACCCCTGCTGCGCGGTGGGCAATCCGAACCTGGAGGCCGAGGAGAGCCTCAATTTCAACGCCTCGATCGGCGGCCAGGCCGGCCCCCTGGACTGGAAGCTCACGGGTTTCGCCCGCAAGGTCGAGAACCTGATCATCGACGACTACGACCAGCCGGGCCTGCCCGACGGCGTCTACATCAACACCGATGGCAAGGTGCGCTTCCGCGGCTTCGAGGCCGAGGCGACGGTCCAGCTCGGCGGCGCGCTCTTCGTTCGCGGCGCCTATTCCCACACCCGCGCCCGAACCGCCGGGGCGGGCGTCCAGTTCGAGCGGGTGCCGAAAGACCAGGCCAAGGCGACGGTCGTCTGGCAGCCGGCGGACCGCCCCTACGGCGCTTCGGCGAGTCTCCTCTGGACTGGAGAGGTCGCGTCAAACGTCTCCGGGTTCGGCCGGGTGAAGTACGGCGACTATACGGTGGTGGATCTCGCCGCGCATGTGCTGCTCGACGGCGTGGGCGGTCGCCACAAGCTGGCCGCGCGGATCGAGAACGTCCTGGACGAGGACTATGCGACCCGGGTCAATTCGGCCGTGGTGGACGGTTCCACCGCCCGCTTCCTCTACCGCTTCCGCGGCGCGCCGCGGGCCCTGCATGTGAGCTACGCCTATAGCTTCTAAGCCGAAACCTCAGCGCAAGCCCTGGGCGCCGCGCTGGCTGGTGGTGACGCACCGCTATCTGGGCGTCGCCATGGGCCTGCTCATGCTCGTCTGGTTCGTCAGCGGCGTCGTGATGCTGTTCGTCCGCTGGCCGGAGGTGACCGAGCCCGAGCGGACGGCGGGCCTTGCGCCGATTCCCTGGGCCGCCTGCTGCGACTTCTCCAGCTTCGGTCCCGGCCAGCGCCTGGAGGACGGCGTCATCGAGGCCGTGGCCGGCCGACCGGTGCTGCGCAGCGGCGGCGAGACCTATGACCTGGCCCGTGGCGGGGTCCTGGAGCCGCTGACCGTGGCCGAGGCGCTGGCCGTGGCGGCCGCCCATACCGGGCGCACGCCGGTCTCCGCCCGCCTGGTCGAGCGCGACCAGTGGACCGTCACCGGCTATTTCAACGCCCGCCGGCCGTTCTGGCGGGTGGAGGTGGGCGATCCGGCCCGGACGGTGGTCCATGTCTCGGCCCGCACCGGCCAAGTGGCGCAGGTGACCACCCGGGCGAGCCGGGTGCTGGCCTGGCTCGGCCCGATCCCCCACTGGCTCTATCCGCAGGTTCTGCGTCAGGACGGCAGGCTCTGGACCCAGGTGGTGATCTGGACCTCGCTCGCCGGCGTCTTCCTCACCGTCACCGGGATCTACCTTGGCCTGATCGCCTGGCGGCCGTGGCGGGACGAGCGGCTCTCGCCCTTCCGGGGCGTCATGCTGTGGCACCATCTGACGGGCCTGGCGGCGGGCCTGCTCACCCTCACCTGGGTGCTTTCGGGCCTGCTCTCCATGCAGCCGTGGGGCCTGTTGGAGAGCGGCGAGGATCCGGCCCGCGCCCGTTACGCCGCCGCCGCCATCACCGTCGCCGAGCTGGGCGAGGCTCTGGAACGCCTCAAGGCCGAAGATCGGCCGGTGCGGCAGGTGCGGCTCGCGCCTTTTCGTGGCCGGCTTTCCCTGGTCGTGGACGGTCGGCGCCTGGCCGGCCCGCCCAGAGAGGCCGAGCTGCGCTGGGCGACGACCGTGCTCGGTCATATCGCCTCCCAGGGGCTGATGCAGAAGGAGGACGCCTACTGGTACGGCCACCATGACACGGTGAAGCTGCCTGTGTGGCGGGTGATCCGCGCCGACGGGACGCGCGACTACATCGATCCCGAGACCGGCGAACTCTTGCGGTCGGTGGATCAGGCCGCCCAGGGCTTCCGCTGGTGGCATCTCGCCCTGCACCGGCTGGACATGATCTCCGGGTTCGACCGGGGCCCGGCCTGGGCCGGGGCGATGACGGTGCTGCTGCTGTTTGCGGGGTTCAGCGTGGCGATCGGGGTGTGGCTCGGATGGCGGCGCATCCAGGCCGACGTCACCAGGCTCGTCCCTCGCCGCCGGCCGACTCCCCGGCGACGCGCGGCTTGAGGCGCATCGCCGGCCGCTCCACGAGGAACCAGCTGGCCACCGCGAACGGCAGGACCGCCAGGATCGCCGTGACCACGTTCAGCTGTCCCATCAGCGCCAGCTGCTGCTGGATCGGGAAGGCGTAGATATAGACCCCATAGCTGAGGTCCGCCGGCAGCTTGCCGGGGCGGGAGAGACCCGCCACCGCCGTCGGCAGGGCCAGGGGGCCCACGAACGGGAAGGCCAGGGCCGAGAGCGCGCCCAGCCACAGCGGAACCTTCGCCCTGGTCAGCCACAGGGCCGAGCCGGCGAAGAACAGGAAGCCGTTGCGCCCGGCGAGGACCGCGATGCGGCTCCATTGTTCGTCGGCCCAGCCCGGGGTGGTGACGACCAGCGAAAGCCAGGCGCCGGCGCACAGCCCGGCCAGGGCCACGACAAGCTTCAGGTTGGCCCGGATCAGCATCAGCACCAAGTAGAAGGTGAACTCGAGCCGCAGGGTCCACAGCACGCCGTTGACCACGCCGGCGTGGGGTGCGTCCGCAAATACGCCCGGCAGTTCGTAGGTGGCCGGATAAAGCAGGGCGTTGCGCACCACATAGAGCGTCGCGCCGCGCCAGTATTCCGCCTGGGGCGCGGTGGTGACGAAGGCCAGCAGGACCACCGTGAGAACGAGGGAGACGATCAGCCCCGGCTCGATCCGCAGGATGCGCTTCAGGAGATAGCTCTTCGGGTCGCGCTGGTAGCTGCCCGTGACCAGGAAGCCGCTGATCACGAAGAAGACCGAGACGCCCAGCGCTCCCAGGTCCTCGACCCCGCGGATGGTCAGCGGCGGCTCGCCCGAGAGCGGGAAGGTGTGGCTCACCACCACCAGCAGGGCGGCGAGGAGGCGCATGAGGTCGAAGCTCATGGCGGCCTAGCCTTCGAAGCCGCGCACCACGTCCAGCACGGCCTCGCCGTAGTGCGCGAGCTTGGCCTCGCCGACGCCGCTGATCCGCTCCAGGGCCGCCCGGCTGCCGGGGCGGGCCTGGGCGATCTCGGCCAGGGTCCGGTCGTGGAAGATCACATAGGGCGGCACGTGCTGGGCCTTGGCCTCCCGCGCCCGCCAGGCCTTCAGCGCCTGGAACAGCGGCGCATCGGCCGGCGACAGCGGCGGCTCCTTCTGCTTGCGGCGCGGCCGTTGGGCGGGCTCGTCCTCGATCTTGCGCATGACGACGCGCCGCTCGCCCCGGAACACCGCCCGCACGCCGTCGGCGTCGCCGATGCCCACCAGCGGGCGGCCGTCATTGGGGTCCTCGCGCAGCAGCCCCTCGAACAGCAGCTGTTCCAGAAGGTCGCGCCATTGCAGGGCCGACAGCTCGGAGCCGATGCCCCAGGTGGACAGGCCCGCCTCCCAGTCGGTGACGTCCTTGGTCCGCCCCAGCAGGTGGTCCACCACCCGCCCGCGCCCGACCCGTCCGCCCAGCCGGTGGGCGGCCGACAGCGCCTTCTGGGCGGCCTCGGTGGCGTCGGTGGTCTCGATCTCGCCAGTGCACAGGTCGCATTGGCCGCAGGGTTTCACCCCGCTCTCGCCGAAGTAGCGGCGCACCGCCGCCGCCCGGCAGGCGACGCCGTCGAGCATGGCGTAGAGCTGGCGCAGCTTGCGGACCTGCACCTGCTTGACGCCCTCGTCCACGTCGCGCTCGGCGATCCGCCGAAGGGCCCAGGCGAGGTCGGAGGCGCCATAGAGGGTGATGCCCTCGGCCGGTTCGCCGTCGCGGCCCGCCCGGCCGATCTCCTGCCAGTAGGCCTCGATGGAGGCCGGCGGGTCGGCGTGGATGACGAAGCGGACGTCCGGCTTGTCGACGCCCATGCCGAAGGCGATGGTCGCCACCATCACCGCCGCATCGGCTTCCAGGAACTGCTCCAGCCGCTCGGTTCGCAGGTTGCGGTCGAGGCCGGCGTGATAGGCCAGGGCCGGCGCCCCGGCCTGGCGCAGGGCTTCGGCCAGCTTCTCGGTGCCGTCGCGCGAGCCGGCATAGACCACGCCCGACTTGCCGGGCCGCGCCGCCACCAGCTCGACCACGCGCTTTTCCTTGGAGCCCTTCTTGCGCTCGGCCGACAGGATCAGCTCGGGCCGGGCGAAGCTCGCCACGAACTCGGCGCAGCCCTCCAGCCGCAATTCCGCCCGGATGTCCTCGCGGGTGCGCGCGTCGGCGGTGGCGGTGACCGCCAGCCGCGGCACGGCGGGGAAGAGCTCGGCCAGTCGTCCCAGCATCCGGTACTCGGGCCGGAAGTCGTGTCCCCACTGGCTCACGCAGTGGGCCTCGTCGATGGCGATCAGGGCGAGGGACGTGCGCGCCAGCCGGTCCAGCATGGTCGGCTGCATGAGGCCTTCAGGCGAGACATAGAGCAGGTCAAGTTCGCCGCGCTCGATGCGTCGCCAGGTCTCGGTGCGCTCGTGCAGGTCGACATTGGAGTCCAGCCGTGCGGCCGCCACGCCCGACTGCTGCAGCGCCGCCACCTGGTCGGTCATCAGGGCGATCAGCGGCGAGACCACGAGGCCCAGGCCCGGCCGCAGCATGGCGGGGATCTGGTAGCACAGGCTCTTGCCGCCGCCCGTGGGCAGCACGGCCATGGCGCTGCGCCCGGCCAGGACCTCGCCGATGACGTCGGCCTGCAGGCCCCGGAAGTCGGCGTGTCCGAACGTGCGGCGCAGGACGTTCCGCGCCGCCTCCAGCGACGGAACCCTCTCCTCTGCGTGAGCGGCGTGCATGGGGGCCCTTATGGCCCAATTCGCGCCGAGGTCGATGCGACCTTTCCCGCCCGGCCGGGGCCGGGGCGCCCGCCGAGCTACTCCGCCGCCAGGGCCTGCGGGGCGGCCTGGGCGCCGCGCAGGAGCCGACCGGGCAGGGCCCCGGTGGGCTCGCCGTCGCGGTAGGTTACCTCGCCCGCCACGATGGTGGCCACATAGCCCTCGGCCCGCTGGAGCAGCCGCCGTCCGCCCGCCGGCAGGTCGTAGGCCACCTCGGGCGGGCGCAGCTTCAGCCGGTCGTAGTCGATGACATTGAGATCGGCGCGGTAGCCCGGGGCGATCAGCCCCCGGTCGAACAGGCCCACGGTCTCGGCTGTATCCCGGGTCTGGGCCTTCACCATGCGCTCCAGCGGCAGTTTCGCGCCGCGGGTGCGGTCACGCGTCCAGTGGGTGATGTTGAAGGTGGGGAAGCTGCCGTCGCAGATCATGCCTACATGCGCCCCGCCGTCCGAGAGGCCCGGGACGCAGTGGGGGTGGCTCAGCATCGCATGGGCCGGGTCGAGGGTGTGCCGGGCGTAGTTGAGGAACGGCAGGTACAGCATGCCCCGCCCGCCGTTGCTCAGCATGTGATCCAGGGCCACCTCGGCCGGATCGCGCCCCTCCCGGACGGCGATGGCGGCGACGGTCGTGTCGGAAGTCGGCTCGTAGTCCGGCTCCTCGCCCATCAGGAACATGTTGTCCCAGGCGCGCGGCTGGGTTCCGGCGAAGCCCTCGGCGGCGGCCGCCTCCTCGGCCAGCAGCCGCGCACGGAAGGCCGGGTCGGACAGCCGCGCCACCTTGGCCGCCAGCGACAGGTCGCGGATCTCGCCATAGGCCGGATGCTGGCTGAACGGGTTCATGGTCAGCTCGAAGCCGAACAGCACGCCCACGGGCCGGCCGGCCACCTGGGCGCGGATCGGCAGGCCGTCGGCGTTGGCCTGCGATAGCCACGCCAGCATCATCTGGTAGCTGTCGGGGGCCCGGGGGCTCTGCAGCAGGCTGAACGACAGCGGACGGCCCGAGCGCTCGACGATCCGGCGCAGCATGGCCAGTTCGGCGGCTGGTTCGGCGAAGTCGGACACCACCTGCAGAACGCCACGGCCGGCGGCGGCCAGGCCCAGGGCGATGCCGGTCAGCTCGTCCTCGCCGGCGGTGAGGGTGGGCGTCGGCTGGCCGTCCGAGGTGCGGTGGTTCAGGGTGCGCGAGGTGGAGAAGCCCAGCGCCCCCGCCTCGGCCGCCCGTTTGGCGATGGCCGCCATGGCGTGGATGTCAGCCTCGGTGGCCGGCTCGCGGTCGGCGCCGCGCTGTCCCATCACGAACACCCGCAGGGCCGCGTGAGGCAGCTGGCTGCCGATGTCGACGTCGAACCGCCGCCGTTCCAGGGCGTCGAGATAGTCGGGGAAGCTCTCCCAGTTCCACGGCAGGCCCTGGCTGAGCACCGGGAAGGGAATGTCCTCCACGCCCTCCATCAGCCGCACCAGCAGGTCGTGGTCTTCGGCCCGGCAGGGAGCGAAGCCGACGCCGCAGTTGCCCATGACGACGGTAGTGACCCCGTGCCAGGACGAGGGTTGCATCCGCTCATCCCAGGCAGCTTGCCCGTCATAGTGGGTGTGGATGTCCACGAAGCCCGGGGTCACCAGCAGGCCGCGGGCGTCGATCTCCTCGGCGCCGGCGCCGGACAGCCGCCCCACGGCGGCGACGCGGCCGTCCTTGACGCCCACATCGGTCTCGCGCAGCGGTCCGCCCGAGCCGTCCGCCACGGTCCCGCCGCGGATCACCAGGTCGAAGGCCTTTTCCATGGCGCGCCTCCCTAAGGGCCGGGCGTCTCAAGGCGCCCTTTGCCGGCATCTAGCCGCGCGGACGCCGCGTCAGGTCAAGCAGAACCGGGCCTCTGCCTTAGGAACCTCGCCGTCTCCGAGGGGTTCGATGACGCCTGATGAAAGGAAGATCATGCCGATCAAAGCCCTGATGGCCCTGGCGGCCCTGGCGATCGCGGTGGGCTTCACCCTTCCCGGTCGGGAAGGCGGCGAAGCCCAGGCCGAAGTCGGCCAGATCCCGATGCTGGAGCTGGGTTAGCCCTGACCGGCCTCGCGGGGCAGGGCGTCGCTCCGCGCCGCGCAGCCCCGCAGGGTCTCGCCCGTCACCAGCTCCACCTCGGCGGTCATGGGATAGCGCAGGTCGCTCATGCCGTCCGAACATTCGCTGACATAGAGCGTCACCTTCAGGCTCGCCCCGCCGGGCCCGGCGGCCTGCCATTCGCCGCGCCCCGGCGAGATGGCCGCCCCTGGCGCTTCGTAGCTCACCGGCGTCTCGCCCATCCGCTCCAGCGTGAGGGTCCCGCCGTCGATCCTGAGGGCCCAGAACGGCTCGGTCCCCCGGGCGGTGATCGGGGCGCTGAAGTCGGTGGTGGTCGGACCAGGCGGCAGGGCCGCATCAGTCGGGGCGTCGGCGGGCGCCGGCGCGGGCGCGCCATCCGGCGCCTGGGGCTGGCAGGCCGGGAGCAGCAGCGCGGCGGCGAGGATCGGTAGGTGACGCATCACCGCAGCAAAGCCCTCATTCAGGACGGCCGCAAGGCGCTTTGGTCGCCGGATGATGGATCGCAGCAAATCACGCTAGGGTCGGGCCGTGGGCGCGACACCCTTCAGCTTCTACGAGTTCTTCGCCGGCGGCGGCATGGCGCGCCTGGGGCTCGGCGAGCGCTGGGCCTGCGCCTTCGCCAACGACTTCGACCCGGTGAAGGCGTCCACCTACCGCGCCAATTTCCCGGACGCCGAGGGGCACTTCCGCGAGGGCGACGTCTGGGCGCTTTCGGCCGCCGACCTGCCGGGCGAAGCCGACCTCGCCTGGGCTTCCAGCCCCTGTCAGGACTTCAGCCTCGCCGGCGCCCGGGCGGGGCTGGAGGGCGGGCGCTCCTCGGCATTCTTCGGCTTCTGGAAGCTGATGCAGGCCCTGCAGGGCGAGGGCCGCGCCCCGCGCCTGATCGTCATCGAGAACGTGGTCGGCCTGCTCACCTCCCGCGGCGGGGCCGATTTCGCCGCCCTCGGCCGCGCCCTCGCCGAGGCGGGCTATGTGTTCGGGGCGCTGGAGATCGACGCCGCCTGCCTCCTGCCGCAGTCGCGGCCCCGGGTGTTCGTGGTGGCCTCGCGGATCGCGCCGCCCGCCGCGCTTTCCGGGGACAGCCCCTTCCATACCCGGGCCGTCCGTCAGGCCCACATCGGCCTGCCTCATGACCTGAAGGCCGCCTGGGTGTGGTGGCGTCTGGCCCCGCCCCCCGCCCGCAACATCGACCTGTCGGCCCTGCTGGAGCCGGACGAGGCTGTCGTCTGGCGCTCGGAGGCCGACACCGAGCGCCTTCTGTCGCTCATGGCGCCGCATCATCGCGCCCGCCTGTCCGGCCATCGGGGCCGGGCGGTAGGCGCCGTGTTCCGGCGGACCCGCATCGAGGACGGCCGCCGGGTGCAGCGGGCCGAGGTCCGGTTCGACGGGCTCGCCGGTTGCCTGCGCACCCCCCGGGGCGGCTCCTCGCGCCAGACCCTGGTGGTGGTGGAGGACGGCCATGTCCGCAGCCGGCTCCTCAGCCCCCGGGAAGCCGCCCGGCTGATGGGCCTGCCGGACACCTATCAGCTGCCAAAGCCGGCCACAGCCGCCCTGCATGTGGCGGGGGACGGCGTCGCCGTGCCGGTGGTCCGCTGGCTGGCCCAGGAGCTGCTGGAGCTCCTTCTGGCGCCCGCCTCGGTCATGGCCGCTGAGTAAATCTGCAAGCGGCGCCAGGCGCGGCGCCTTCCCAAACGCCGCAGAAAGCCTAGGTTCACGGGGCCAGCTTCCAGCCTTTGAGACCTGAGACCCTGCCATGGACGCTACTCCCGACAAGGCCTACGACGCCGCCCGCTACCGCCGCGCCGGCCGGGGCAAGATTTACGACTCCATCCTCGACACCGTGGGCGACACGCCCCTGGTGCGCCTGCCGCACCTCACCGAGGCGCTGAAGCCCAAGGCCGAGGTGGTGGCCAAGCTCGAGTTCTTCAATCCGGTGGCCTCGGTGAAGGACCGGATCGGTGTGGCGATGATCGAATATCTGGAGGCCAAGGGCATCCTGAAGCCCGGCGGGGTGATCATCGAGCCCACCTCCGGCAACACCGGCATCGCCCTGGCCTTCGTGGCCGCGGCCAAGGGCTACAAGCTCACCCTGGTCATGCCCGAGAGCATGTCCATCGAGCGCCGCAAGATGCTGGTGATCCTGGGCGCCAAGCTCGAGCTCACCCCGGCCGAGAAGGGTATGGCCGGCGCCGTCGCCCGGGCCAAGGAGCTGGTCGAGGCGACCCCCGGCGCGGTCATGCCCCAGCAGTTCGACAACGCCGCCAACCCGCTGATCCACCGGGTCTCCACCGCCGAGGAGATCTGGAACGACACGGAGGGGCGCGTGGACGTGGTGGTCTCCGGCGTCGGCACCGGCGGCACCATCACCGGCGTCGGCCAGGTACTGAAGGCCCGCAAGCCCTCGGTGAAGATGGTCGCCGTCGAGCCCGAGGCCTCTCCGGTGCTGTCAGGCGGCAAGCCCGGCCCGCACAAGATCCAGGGCATCGGCGCGGGCTTCGTGCCCTCGATCCTGGACCGCGGCGTCATCGACGAGATCGTCCAGGTCTCCAACGACGACAGCTTCGCCATGGCGCGCCGGGTGGCCCGCGAGGAAGGCGTCCCGGTGGGCATCTCCTCCGGCGCGGCCCTGACCGCCGCCTTCGAAATCGCCAAGCGCGATGACATGGCCGGCAAGCTCGTGGTGGCCATCGTGCCGTCCTTCGCCGAGCGCTACATCTCGACGGCGCTGTTCGAAGGGCTGTGACATCCCACCCGTCCGACGAGGCCGCGGCGACGGACGTCTTCGATCCGGAGACCCGTTCGGCGGTCATGCGGCGGGTCAAAGGCAAGGACACCGCGCCCGAGATGATCGTGCGGCGGGCGCTCACCCGGCTGGGCGCCCGCTATCGCCTGCATCGCAAGGACCTGCCGGGCAGTCCTGACATCGTCATGCCCGGACGTCGGCTGGCGCTCTTCGTGCACGGCTGTTTCTGGCACGGCCACGACTGTCCCCGGGGCGCACGGGTCCCCAAGCAGAACCGCGACTACTGGACCGCCAAGGTCGGGCGGAACGTCGCCCGGGACGCCCGCAACCGTGAGGCTCTCGCCACGGCCGGCTGGCGCGTGGTCACGATCTGGGAATGCGAGCTGAAGGATCGGGCAGGCCTGGAGGCGCGCCTGACTGAGCTGCTCGGCTCGCTTGACCCGGCGCGCGGGCGCGTCCCCACCTGACAGGCATGAACCTGACCATCCAACGCCTGGACGCGGCCGCGGTCCCGCGGCTGGCCGAGATCCTGCAGGAGACCGTCGCGGCCGGCGGCTCGGTGCATTTCATGGACCCGGTCCCCGAGGGCGCGGCCGAGGCCTACTGGTCGAGCGCCGTCGCCGACGCCGGACGCATCGTCCTCGGCGCTTTCGTGGACGACCGGCTGGAGGGCACGGTGACCCTGTGGCTGGACACCCCGCCCAACCAGCCGTTCCGGGGCGAGATCTGGAAGCTGATGGTCGCTCCCGCGGCCCGCGGCCAGGGGCTCGCCCGGGCCCTCATGATCGAGGCCGAGCGGCTGGCGGTCGAGCACGGCCGCACCCTCCTCAACCTGGACACCGCCGTGGAAGGCGGCGCCTCCGAGCTCTACGAGTCCCTGGGCTGGACCCGGGCCGGGGTGATCCCGGACTATGCCTACAAGCCCCAGGGCGGAGCCGTTGGCACGGCCATCTACTGGAAGAAGCTGCCCGCCTAGCGTCGCCCGAAGAGGCGGGCGAAGAACCCGCCGCCCCCGGCCGGCTTGAGCGGGGTCAACGAAGGATCCTCCGTCTCGCCCGGCCGGAAGCCGAAGATCGCCATGCCCAGGTTGAGCGGCACCTCATAGATGAAGTCGACGGGATATTCGTCCTCGTCTTCGTCCTCCGCCGCCTGCTCGGCCTGAGCCTGAGCGCGAAGCTCCTCGAAGGGGGCGGGCGGCTTACCGCTCACGGCCAGCCGCTCGTCCTCGCTGGAATCACAGACGATTCGCCAGATTTCGCGCCCGCCTTCATAGCCGCGGGCCTCGCTGCGCATGACATGGTCTTCCTGCCGGCAGGCCACCGTCGGTGCGCCCAAGGTCACAAGCCGCTCAAGCGGCTTGCCGAAGCCCCGATCCGGATTTTCGTCCAGATAAAGCAGCCATCCGCCAGGCAGCTCGCCAAGGCTCTGGCGGATGCGCCCGCCTTTGCCGCTGGCCTCCATGCCCAGGGCCTCAAGCGCAGCCTCTCGCGTGACGCCGCGCACGGCGACCCAGGCCAAGGAATATCCCATAGCTCCACCTCCCGTTTGTCGAGAGGCTGCAGTCAAGCTTGAGTTGTGTCAAGAACGTATGGGGAACTAGGCGTCCGCCGCGACGTCTTCCACCGCCACCTCGGTCTTCACCGAATTGGCGATGAAGCATTCCTCGTGCGCCTCATGGTGGAGGGCATGGGCCTCTTCGGGCGTCGGGCGGCGGCCCTCATAGGTGATCTGCGGCCTGAGGGTCACGCGGGTGACCGCCATGCGGCCGTCGGCGTTCTTCTCCATGACGCCCACCGCCTCGTCCCGGTAGCGAGTGACCACGAAGCCTTTCAGCCGCGCCATGTGCAGGAAGGTGAGCATGTGGCAGTTGGAGAGGGCGGCGACGAACATCTCCTCGGGATCCACCGCCCCGGGCGCCGCCCACCGGTTTCCCACCACATGGGCCGAGGCGGTCGCCGGCATCACATGCTCTGCGAAGCGCACGGTATGGCCGCGGCTGTAGCGCCCCTTGAGAAAATCCTCGGCGCCGACGCCCGGCTCCAGGGACCACTCGATGGTTGCGCGATAGCTGGCCATGGAACCTCCGTTAGAACGCCTCGGCGGGAAGCCTCATCATCAGGTCCGCGCCGGTTTTCAGTTTAGCCAGATGGGCGCTGGTTTCAGGCAGAATACGATCGACATAGTACCGTCCGATGACGAGCTTGTTCGCGTAGAACGGATCGGTGTCGCCCGCGGCGATCTTCGCCTGAGCCGCCTTGGCCATCATCGCCCACATATAGGCGAGCGCCGTCAGACCGAAGAGCTGCAGATAGTCGGTGGAGGCCGCGCCGGCGTTGTCCGGGTTGGCCAGGCCATTCTGCATCAGCCACATGGTGGCCTCCTGCAACTCGCCCTTGGCCTTGGCGACGCCCTCGATGAACGGCTTGAGTTCGGCGTCGGCCTCGGCGTTGTCGGCCACGAAGCCGTCCAGCTCGGCGAAGAAGCTCATCACGCCCCGGCCGCCGTCGGCCGCCAGCTTTCGGCCCACGAGGTCCAGGGCCTGGACGCCGTTGGTGCCCTCGTAGATCAGGGCGATGCGCACGTCGCGCAGGTACTGGCTGGCCGGGAAGTGTTCGGTGAAGCCCGAGCCGCCATGCACCTGCATGGCCTCGGAGCAGACCTTGAAGCCCCGGTCGGTGAGGAACGCCTTCACCACCGGCGTCATCAGGGCCATGTAGTCGCGGCCCTTCTGCTGGACCGTCTCGTCAGGGCTGGCGTGGCTGAGGTCGCCGTGCAGGGCGGTCCAGGCCATGAAGGCGCGGCCGCCCTCGATGATCGCCCGGCTGTCCATCAGCATCCGCCGCACGTCCGGGTGGACGATGATGGGGTCGGCGGGGCCGTCGGGGTTCTTGGGGCCGGTGAGCGAGCGGCCCTGGAGCCGATCCTTGGCGAAGGCGACGGCGGCCTGATAGGCGGCCTCGGCCTGGGCCAGCCCCTGCAGGCCCACCCCGAGCCGCGCCTCGTTCATCATCACGAACATCAGCTTGAGGCCCTGGTTCTCCTGGCCGACGAGCCAGCCGGTGGCCTCCTCATGGCTGATCACGCAGGTGGCGTTGCCGTGGATGCCCATCTTTTCCTCGAGCCCCAGGCACTTCACCGAGTTGCGCTGGCCTGGGTTGCCGTCGGCGTCGGGGATGAACTTCGGCACGATGAACAGGCTGATGCCGCGCGTTCCCGCGGGCGCGCCTTCGATCCGCGCCAGCACCAGGTGGACGATGTTCTCGGTCAGGTCCTGTTCGCCGCCCGAGATCCAGATCTTCTGGCCGGTGATCTTGTAGGTCCCGTCCGGCTGCGGGACCGCCTTGGTGCGCAGCAGGCCGAGATCTGTGCCGCAGTGCGGCTCGGTGAGGTTCATGGTCCCGGCCCATTGGAACGAGACCAGCTTGGGCAGGTAGAGGTCCTTCTGCTCCTGCGTCCCGCCGGCGAGGATCGCCGAATAGGCCCCGTGGGTGAGGCCCGGATACATGGAGAAGGCCATGTTCGCCGAGGAGCTCATCTCGGAGAAGGCTACATTGACCACATGCGGCAGGCCCTGCCCGCCATAGGCCGGATCCGAGCCCAGGGCCGGCCAACCGCCTTCCACCAGCTTGGCGTAGGCCTCCTTGAAGCCGGTCGGCGTCTTCACCGTGAAGTCGGGGCTCCAGGTGCAGCCTTCCTTGTCGCCCACCGCATTGAGCGGGGCGAGCACCTCGGAGGTGAACTTGCCCGCTTCATCGAGGATGGCCTCCACGGTCTCCATGGAGGCGTCGGCGAAGGCCGGGAGGTCGGCGTAGCGGTCGAGCTGCAGCACGTCGCGCAGCAGGAACACATAGTCCCGCACGGGGGGCTGGTAGGACATGGCTACTCCGGAGCAAGCCAAGGGAGCGTGACGGCTCCCGACATAATCCTTGCGGGCCGCGCGAGCTAGGCTCGCGCGGCCCTGCGTTCGCTCGTCGGCCGGCGTCCGGCCGAGGCGCGGGCCCTTAGGCCTCGCTGTGCTCCACGCCGTCCAGCCGGCGGCGCAGCACCTGATCATAGTCGGCCGCCCGGGGCAGAAGGTCGGGCCGGGTTTCCGCCAGCCGCTTCTCCATCTGGGCGATGCCTTTCTGCAGCTGGTCGATGGCCGCGTCGATGTCCTGCTTCTGCTGCTCCAGGGCGACGATGCGCTCCTTGAACTTGCGCAGGCTCTTGGCCGCCTGGGCGGCGCCGGACTCGTCGGCGTCGTACAGGTCGAGGATCTCGCCGATCTCGGCCAGGGATAGGCCCACCCGCTTGCCGCGCAGGATCAGCTGCAGGCGGGCGCGGTCGCGATAGGAATAGACCCGGTTCATGCCGTCCCGGGCGGGGTTCAGCAGCCCCTTGTCCTCATAGAAGCGCAGGGCGCGCGGCGTGCATTTAAACTCCAGGCAGAGCTGCCGGATCGTATAGGTGCGCATCGGCCGGCGCAGGTCCGTGGGCATGAAATCCTCCCTTAGGTTTCACACGCCGCGGCAGCTAAGGGCGGGGTTACGTTTACGTCAAGGGTAGATGAACGACGTTCACCTACGAGCCTCACCCAGGGTGAGGCCCGCGGTGGTCCGCTTCGAACAGGAGGTCAGGCCGAGACGAGTTCGCCCCGCAGGGCCCGCTCGATCAGGTCGATGGTGCGGTCGATGCCGAAGATCGCCACGAAGGAGCCGAACCGGGGGCCCTGGCTCTGGCCCAGCAGCACTTCGTAGAGGGCGGCGAACCACAGGCGCAGGGGTTCGAAACCGGCGGCCTTGCCCACCTCGAACACCTCGTTCTGGATCGCCTCGGCGTCGGCGCCTTCCGGCAGGGCCTTCAGCCGGGCCACCAGGGCCTCCATGGCCGCCCGCTCCTGGTCGGTGGGCTCCCGGAAGCGCTTCGAAGGCTTCACGAAGTCTTCGTAGTAGTTGAGGGCGAAGCCCACGAGGCGCTCGAGGATCGGCTCGTTCTCCGGCGTGGCGCCCGGCAGGTAGCGCTCTAGGAAGGCCCAGAGGATCTCCTTGGTGGAGGCGTCGGCGGCCGAGACCAGGTTCAGCAGCAGGCTGAAGCTGACGGGCGAACCCTTCTCGGGCGGCGCCCCGCGGTTCACGTGCCAGGCCGGGTTGTCGAGGTTGACCTTGCCCGCCGCCCGGTCGCGATTGAAGGCGTCCAGGTGCGACAGATATTCGTCCGTCGCCTTGGGGATCACGTCGAAGTACAGCCGCTTGGCCGACTTCGGGCTCTGGAACATGTAGTAGGTCAGGCTCTCGGGCGCGCCGTAGCGCAGCCATTCCTCGATGGTCAGGCCGTTGCCCTTGGACTTCGAGATCTTCTGGTTGTTCTCGTCCATGAAGAGTTCGAAGTGGAAGGCCTCGGGCGGCTCGCCGCCGAGGGCCCGGACGATCTTGTTGGACACCCGGACGCTGTCCACGAGGTCCTTGCCCGAGGCCTCGAAGTCCACCTCCAGGGCGGTCCAGCGGGCGGCCCAGTCGGGGCGCCACTGCAGCTTCACATGGCCGCCGGTGACGGGCGTCTCGATGCGCTCGCCGTCCTCGTCGGCGAAGACGATGGCGCCCTTGGAGAGGTTGCGCTCCAGGGTCGGGACCTGAAGCACACGGCCCGTCTTGGGGCTGATCGGCAGGAAGGGTGAATAGGTGGCGCGCCGTTCCTCGCCCAGGGTCGGCAGCATGATCGCCTGGATGGCGTCGAACCGCTCGAGGATGCGCAGCAGCACCTCGTCGAACCGGCCGGACTTGTAGGTCTCGGTCGAGCTCATGAAGGTGTACTCGAAGCCGAAGCTGTCGAGGAAGGCGCGCAGCCGGGCGTTGTTGTGGTGCCCGAAGCTCTCGTACTGGCCGAAGGGGTCGCGGACCGAGGTGACCGGCTTGTCGCGGTCTTCCTCCAGCATCTCGCGGTTAGGCACGTTGTCGGGAATCTTCCGCAGGCCGTCCATGTCGTCCGAGAAGACGATCAGGGTGGTCGGGATGGCGTCCTCGGTCAGGGCCCGGAAGGCGTTGCGCACGATGGTCGGCCGGGTGGCCTCGCCGAAGGTGCCCAGGTGCGGCAGGCCGCTGGCGCCATAGCCGCACTGGAAGACCACGGGCTTGGCCAGGGCCGGCAGGCTCGCCACCGCCTCATGGAACTTGCCCTGGGCGAACAGGCTGGACGCCAGGTCGCGCTCGGCGTCGGTAAGGCGCAGGCGGGTGATGCGGTCGAGCAGGATCCGGGCCTGTTCGAACGGCCAGCTCTTCGCGTCGCGCGCCTGATGGGAAAGACCTTGCAGCATGGCGCGCGGCCTAGCGCCCAGGGCCGCCGCGCTCAAGCGCTTTCGCGCGCCGCGGCGTTGTCTCACAGCCGTCGCTCCAACGTCGCGGACCTGTCATGGCGCGGCCCTAAAGAGCGCCCCGACAAGAAGGGGTGTTTCCAAATGTCTCCGAACTTCGCCGCTCGCCGCAGGCTGCGGGCCCATGTTCTGTTGTCGGCCTCGGGTTTCGTGCTGATGGCCGCGCTCGCCGTTCCGGCCCGCGCCGCCGATGACGCGGACATGGCCGAGGTGGACGAGATCGTGGTCACCGGCCAACGCGAGGCGCAGCGGGCCGCCATCGCAGTGAAGCGTGAAAGCTTCGAGGTGGTGGACGCGGTCTCCGCGGACGACATCGGCAAGCTGCCCGATCACAACACTGCTGCCGCCCTGCGGCGCATCCCGGGCGTCTCGGTGATGGAAGACCAGGGCGAGCCGCGTTTTCCGACCCTCCGTGGCTTGCGCTCCACCTACAACCGCACCACCATCGACGGCGCCATCGTAGGCTCGGTGGACGAGACCGGTCGTACCGTGCCGATGGACATCGTTCCCTCGGTGATGGCTGGCCGCCTGGAGGTCACCAAGACGGTGACGCCCGAGAACGACGCCAACGCCATCGGCGGTATCGTCAATGTCACCACCCGCAGCGCCTTTGACCTGAGCGGGCCGTTCGTCAACGCGATCGCCTCATACGGCCACTACGAGCGCAGCGGCGAAGTTCGTAATGACAAGCTGTCATACCGGGCCGCCATCGCCGCCGGGAGGACCTTTGGCGCGGAGGATGAATGGGGCGTCGTTGTGGGCGCTTCGTTCGAACAGCTCGACTACGACATCCCTCAGGTCGAAAGTCAGGATCCCTCGGTGCGGGAGTATACCGCCGAGGGGACCCCGGTGAATTCCGGCGCGCCCACGGGCAACGGCATCCAGGTTCCGACCTACCAACGCCTCTTCTGGTACAACAACACGAAGCAGCGGGCGGGGATCAACGCCAAGGTCGAGCACCGCCCTGCCGACAGCCTCCATTGGGTCGTCTCCGGCCTGTTCGCCAAGATGGAAGATGACGAGGAGCGGATCGAGAACCGGCTTGAGCCCCTCGGCAATGTGTCAAACCAGACGCCGGTCTCGGGCAGCTTCGCGCGCGGCCGGGGCGTGATCCATATGAACCAGCCGATTACCCGCCGCGAGATCGCCATGGGGCGGGGCGGGGTCGATTGGCGCATCGCCCCGGAATGGAAAGCCGATGGCGACCTTGTCTATTCACGCGCCGCCCTCGACGTGCCGAACCATTCGGTGGAGTTCCGCACACAGGCCGCGCAGGAATCCCTGCTGGCCTTCACCTACGACACCAGCAACCCGCTCTTCCCGGTGTTCATGCCTCTCGACGAGGCGGCTTACCGCAATCCGGCCAACTACCGGCTGCAGCAGCATCGGGATGCCCTGACATCCACCGACGAGGCGTCATGGCAGGGGCGCCTGAACCTCGCCTATGAGAGCGCCGATGCGCGTCTGAAGGCCAAGTTTGGCGGGCTGGCGCGGACCACCACGCGCACGTTCCTGTCGCGACAGACCAACTACGCGGCCTCCAGCGGCCTCATCTACACTCTTGATCTGGTCGACAAACCGGGGCCGAGCGAACGGATCGCCGGACGCTACCTGCTCGACCCGCGCGTCGACGCCGGGGCGGCCCGGGCGTTCCTGGAAGCCAATCGCGACCGCTTCATCATCACCGCCACGCCGAACACCGGCGATTACGAGGTGCGGGAGGACGTCTTCGCGGGATACGGCCAGACGAGCTACGAGTTCGGCCCCCTGACCGTCCTGGGCGGCCTGCGGTATGAGCGGACCAAGGTCGACTCTGACGCCCTGCGCAATCACGGCGGAGTCCTGACGCCAGTGAGCAACGGTGGCCGCTACGACAACTGGTTGCCGAGTTTGCACCTGCAGTACCGCCTGACGGACGATCTCGTGATCCGCGCCGCCTGGACCAACACCATCGGCCGGCCTGATTTCGGCCAGCTGACCGCCGGCGAAACCATCGGTTCTGATGGAGCCCAGGCCACCCTGAGCCGGGGCAATCCGAACCTGAAAGCGCGGGAGAGCGAGGGCTTCGACCTCTCCTTCGAATTCTATCCGACCGATGGCTTGGTCTCGGTCGCCCTGTTCCGGAAGACGATCAAGAACGAGATCTTCACCCTGACCTCGCTGCAGAGCATCGGCGGCGTGAGCTACCGTGTCAGCGAACCGCAGAACGCCGAGAACGCCAAGGTCGAGGGCGTGGAGTTCGCCATCCAGCAGGCCTTCGCCTTCCTCCCCGCCCCGTTCGACGGCTTCGGGTTCAACGGCAATGTCACGTTCGTCAATTCGAAGGCGACCTATCTGACCAGCGCTGGCCCTCGCACCCGGGGTCTGTTCCAGCAGCCGGACGTGACCTCCAACGAGTCGATCTACTATCAACGCGGCCCCTTCGAGGCGCGGCTGTCCCACAACTATATCGGCGGGTTCCTGGAGACGATCGTCGACGCCGTGCCCAACTCCGACCAGTACTGGAAGGGGCGCCATTTGTTCGACGCGAGCGTTTCCTGGCGGTTGAACAACAACATCACCGTCTTCGCGGAGGCGCAGAACATCTCCAACACCGGCCGGCAGGAAGTGACCGGGCCAGGTCACCGCTTTCTTCAGGAGTGGGCCAACTACGGTCGTACCTACTGGGTTGGCCTGGCGGCTGCATTCTAGGGGTGCGCCATGCGGACGTTTCTGATCCTCGTCTTCGTCAGCCTGGCTGTCCCCGCGGCGGCGCAGGGCGGTCTTTCAGCCGAGGTTCTCCGGCGCTATCCGGCGCCGGAGGCGACCCAGGGCGTGGCGGTCGACAGTCGCCATTTCTATGCCGTCGCCAACTCTCGGATCGCCAAGTACGACAAGGCCACGGGGCGGAAGGTCGCCGAGTGGTCAGGCGACCGAGACCGCTTTCCCCATATCAATTCGTGCACCGTGATCGAGCGCGAGCTGGTCTGCGCCGCCTCCAACTTCCCGGAGGTTCCGATGACCGGTTCGGTGGAGATCTTCGATCCCGTGCGGATGGTTCACCTGCGGACGGTTTCGCTGGGGCAGCAGACGGGGTCGCTGACGTGGGTGGAGCGACGCGATGGCGCCTGGTGGGCGGCCTTCGCCAACTATGAGGGCAAAGGCGGAGAGCCCGGCCGAGGGTCGGCCCATACCCAGTTGGTGAAGTTCGACGATCAATGGCGGCGACAGGAGGCCTGGTCGTTCCCTGCCTCGGTGGTCGATCGCTTCCGGCCCATGAGTTCGTCCGGCGGAGCCTGGGGCGCGGACGGGCTGCTGTATGTCACCGGCCATGACCATGCGGAGCTTTACGTCCTTAGACTGCCCAAGGGCGGATCGAAGCTTGATCACGTGGCGACCATCGCCGCGCCCATCGAGGGGCAGGCGATCGCCTTCGACAGAAGCTCGGATCGTGCTCTCTTTGGGATCAGCCGGCCCAATCGAGAGGTCGTGGCCATGCGGCTGCCCAGACTGGCGGCAGCGAGGGGGGAATAGACGTGATCCGACGCAAGCTGCTGGTCCTGGCCGCCGTCCTCGCCGCCGCGGGGCCGCTTGCGGCCTGCTCGCAAGGGGCGGACGCTCCGGCCGAGAAGCGTGAGCTCAACTTCTCCATCCTGTCGGCCGAGAGCCAGCAGAGCGCCCAGGCCGACTGGCAGCCGTTCCTGGACGACATGTCCAAGGCCCTCGGCATGCCGGTGAAGGCCTTCTACGGCTCGAACTACACCATGCTCGTCGAGGCCATGCGCTTCAAACAGACCGACCTTGGCTGGTTCACCAACCAGTCCGGGCTTGAGGCTGTGCGGCGGGCGAACGGCGAGGTCTTCGCCCGCTCGGTGAACCCCACCGGGATCGACGGCTACGAGGCGGTGATCATCGTCCCCAAGGGCTCGGGCCTGACGCTCGAAAAGCTGCTCAAGTGCGACCGCACCATCGACTTCGGCATCGGCGACGCCAAGTCCACCTCGGGCACGCTCGCGCCCATGACCTATCTGTTCGCCCCACGCGGCATCGACCCCGAGACCTGCTTCAAGACCGTCCGCTCGGCGAACCACGAGGCCAACCTCTTCGCCGTCGCCTCGGGCACGGTGGACGCGGCCACCAACAACACCGCCTCCATGGAGCGGATGGCCATGCTGGACACGGCCATCGCCCGGCGCACCCTGGCCTCGGTAGAGATCATCTGGCGCTCGCCGCGCATCCCCGAGGACCCGCTGGTCTGGCGCAAGGACCTGGATCCCGAGCTGCGCCGGAAGATCGCGGACTTCATGTTCAGCTACGGCGTCGGCGACACGCCGGAGGCGGCTCGCCAGCGGGCGGTGCTCGAGCGCATTCAGACCCTCCCGTTCAAGGCGGCTGACGCCACGCACCTGCTGCCCGTGCGCGAAATGGAAGCCACCGGCGAGCTGTTGCGGGCCAGGAGCCGGGGCGATGCGGCGGGCGTGGCCAAGGCCGAGGCCGCCCTGGCCGAAATCCGCCGGGGGCGGGCGGCGTTGGCGCCCGGAGCCTAGTCGGCCTGCAGCAGGAAGTGGCCGCGCAGCGCCGCCACCGGGTTCTGCGGCCTGTCCTGCCAGCACTCCACATGGACGTTGGCGATGCGCCGGCCCACCTTGCGCAGCTCGGCCCGGGCGAACAGGTCGAGGGGCTTGCCCGGCCGCAGGTACTCGACGGTGACATCGATGGTCTTGGGCATCCGCCGCGACGGCTCGGCCACCGCCAGCCGGCCAAGGGCGGTCATCTCCAGGAACGCGCCGATCACCCCGCCGTGCAGGGCCGGGATCATCGGATTGCCGATCAGCTCCTGCTTGAACGGCAGGCAGGCCAGGACGGTCTCACCTTCCAACTCGGCGGTCATGCCGAGGAAGCGGATGTAGGGCGAGCGGTCGAGGAACTGCGCGAGGGCCTGATGCGAGGTCATGCCGCTAGCCCCGGTTCAGGATGAAGGCGGCCTGGGCGGTGGCCACCGGGTCGGACGGGTCGACGTCCCAGGCCTGGGCCCGGACGAAGGCGATGGAGCGGGTGAGCTTGTAGCAGTGGGCCGAGGCGCGCAGCCCCGTCCGAGGCGCCGCCGGGCGCATGTAGTCGATCCGCAGGTCGAGGGTGGCGATCGGGAAGGGCTGGTCGATGGCCGCGTTCACCGCCAGGCCGCAGGCATGGTCGAGCAGGGTGGTGACGACCCCGGAGGCGATCACCTGGGTGTCGGGATCGGCCACCAGGTCCTCGCGCCAGGCCACGGACATCTCGCCGCGGCCGTCCCCGGCGGACTCGAAGGTCAGGCCGATGGCGGCGGCGTGGGGCGCCATCACCATCACGCGGGCCATGAATTCTTGCGGCGTAGGCATGGCGGGACCGGTTAGGGGGCCGACGTCGTGTCCGTCAATGCGCAGCCTGTCGCGGCTTCCTACATTCTAGGAAGATGATCCGGCCTCAGGACCTGCTCTGCCCCAAGCCCGAGGGCCTCTACTGCGCCCCGGGGGACTTCTACATCGATCCGGTGCGGCCGGTGGCGCGGGCGGTGGTCACCCACGGCCATTCCGATCACGCCCGGTCCGGGCATGGCGCGGTCCTCGCCACCCCTGAGACCCTGGCGATCATGGCCGAGCGCTACGGCGAGGATTTCACCCGTCGGCGGCAGGCCGTGGCCTATGGCGAGACCGTCGCCCGCGACGGGGTGGAGGTCACCCTGGTCCCCGCCGGCCATGTGCTGGGCTCGGCCCAGGCGGTGGTCCGCTGGAAAGGCCTGACCATGGTGGTCTCGGGCGACTACAAGCGGCGGCGCGATCCCACCTGCCCGCCCTTCGAACCGGTCCCCTGCGACGTCTTCATCTCGGAGGCAACCTTCGGCCTTCCGGTCTTCCGCCATCCGGATGATCGGGAGGAGATCGCCCGCCTGCTGCGCTCGGTCGCCCAGTTTTCCGACCGCAGCCACATCATCGGGGCCTACGCCCTCGGCAAAGCCCAGCGGATCATCCGCCTTTTGCGAGAGGCCGGCTGGGACCGGACTATCCATGTCCACGGCGCTCTGGAGCGGCTGAACGGCCTCTACCAGCGCCACGGGATCGACCTCGGGCCGCTCGCGCCGGCCACCACGTCAGACAGGCAGAGCTTCGCGGGCGAGATCGTCATCGCCCCGCCCTCCGCCCTGCAGGATCGCTGGAGCCGGAGGTTCCCCGAGCCGGTGGCCGCCTTCGCCTCGGGCTGGATGCAGATCCGCGCCCGGGCGAAGCAACGCGGCGTGGAACTGCCCCTGGTCATCTCCGATCACGCCGACTGGGACGAGCTCACCGCCACCATCGATGAGATCCGCCCCGGCGAGCTCTGGATCACCCATGGCCGGGAGGAGGCCCTGGCCCGCTGGGCCGAGCTGCACGGCGTCTCGGCTCGGGCCCTGGCCCTGGTGGGCTACGAGGATGACGACGACTAGGGGAACGCCGGCTGCGCCCTGGCGTTGGCTCCCGCGAAGAGGAGCTCGCCGATGTCCGAAGGTCCAACGCCCGGTCGCGCCGGTGGAGAAGGCGGCCCGCTCGGCCGTCCGCCGGGCGAAGGCGCGCCGCCACAGCATCCGCACGACGGCCTGCCGCCGGCCGCGGGGACGGGCGACGCCCGTGATCCCGGCGTGGACGGCGACGCCGACCGGGGCCAGGACGCGCCGGGCGGCATGATCGGCGAGGGCGACGACGGCCGGGACGTCTGATTTGGCGGCGACGCCCCGCCTCCCTAGCTTCTGAGCCATGCGGGCCTTCGCCGAACTTCTGGACCGGCTGGCGCTGACCCCGTCGCGCAACGCCAAGCTGACGCTGGTGCGCGATTACCTGCGAGAGACGCCCGATCCGGACCGGGGCTGGGCGCTCGCGGCCCTCACCGGCGACCTCTCCTTCGACGCAGCCAAGCCCGCCTTCATCCGCAAGGCCATCGAAGCGCGGATGGACCCCCAGCTCTTCTGGTGGTCCTACGACTATGTGGGAGATCTGGCCGAGGCGGTGTCCCTGTGCTGGCCCAGGCGCCCCGGGGCCAACCGCGAGCCGGAGCTGTCCGAGGTGGTGGAGGCCCTGCGCACGGCCTCGCGGGCGGAGGTCCAGCGGCTGATCGAAGGCTGGCTGGACGCCATGGACAGCCCCCGGGAGCGCTGGGCCCTGCTGAAGCTGATGACCGGCGCCCTGCGGGTCGGCCTGACGGCCAGGCTCGCCAAGCGGGCGGCTGCGGAAATGGGCGGCGTCGAGCCGGCCGAGATCGAGGAGCTGTGGCACGCCCTCCATCCGCCCTATGAGGATCTGTTCGGCTGGCTGGAGGGGCGCAGCGAGAAGCCGTCGTCCGAGAACCCGGGCCGCTTCCGGCCGGTGATGCTGGCCCAGGCCATCGACGAGGCCGTCGACTTCGCCCGGCTCGACCCCGCCGACTATGTGGCCGAGTGGAAGTGGGACGGCATCCGCGTCCAGGCCGTGAATGAGGGCGGCGTGCGCCGGCTCTACACGCGGACGGGCGACGACATTTCCCGGACGTTCCCGGACATTCTGGACGCCCTGACGGACGAGGGCGTCATCGACGGCGAACTGCTGGTGATGCGCGAGGGCCGCGTGGCGAGCTTCGCCGACCTGCAGCAGCGGCTGAACCGCAAGGCCGTGGATGGGAAGTTGCTGGCCCGCTATCCGGCGGCGATCCGCGCCTACGACCTGCTTCAGGACGGGCCGGACGACACCCGCACCCTGCCCTTTGTCGAGCGCCGGCGGCGGCTGGAGGCCTTCATCACCCGCCAGGCCAGCCCGCGCCTCGACATCTCGCCCCTCCAGCCGTTCGCGACCTGGGCCGAACTCGCCGAACTGCGGGCCGGCCCCCCGCCGGGCGATCCGCAGATCGCCGAGGGCCTGATGCTGAAGCGGCGGGATTCCGTCTATGAGGCCGGCCGGCCCAAGGGCCCCTGGTTCAAGTGGAAGCGCGATCCATTCCTGGTGGACGCGGTGCTGATGTACGCCCAGCGGGGTCACGGGAAGCGCTCGAGCTTCTATTCGGACTACACCTTCGGCGTCTGGACCGAGGATGCGGCCACCGGCCAGCGGTTCCTCACCCCGGTGGGCAAGGCCTATTTCGGCTTCACCGACGAGGAGCTGAGGCAGATCGACAAGTTCGTGCGCGACAACACCACCGAGCGTTTCGGGCCCGTCCGTGCGGTCCGCGCCGAACCCCGCGCCGGCCTGGTCTTCGAGGTGGCCTTCGAGGGGCTCCAGCGCTCGAGCCGCCACAAGTCAGGCGTCGCCATGCGCTTCCCGCGGATCAACCGCATCCGCTGGGACAAACCCCCGGGCGAGGCCGATGACCTCGCCGCCCTCGAACGCCTGCTGATCCAGATGGAGGGACGCTAGGGCCAAGCCTTGCGGCGCGATCGGCGTTAGCGCAGACAGGGCGCGCATGACTTCAAGCGAAATCGCCCTGCTGCCGCCCATCGACGTGCCCTTCGTTCGGCCATTGCGGACGGGCGACGAACTGGCGGCGATCGAAGCGGCCGTCGAACGGCGGGTGCTGGCCGGGGACAATGCCGCCTCGCACGCCGCCGAGGCCTATCTGCGCGAGGCCCTGGGCATAGGCCATGCGCTGCTTACCCCATCCGGAACCGCGGCCCTGGAGCTGGCTGCGATCCTGGCGGGGCTGGGGCCGGGGGACGAGGTGGTCATGCCCTCGTTCACCTTCTCGTCCACGGCCAACGCCGTGGTGCTGCGCGGGGCGACGCCGGTGTTTGTCGATGTGCGGGCCGACACCCTGAACATCGATGTCGAGCAGGTCCGGCCGGCCCTGAGCGAGCGCACCCGGGCGATCATGGTCGTGCACTACGCGGGCGTGCCCTGCGACATGGACCCGATCATGGAGCTCGCCGCCAAGGCGGACCTGACGGTGATCGAGGACGCGGCCCAGGCGCTGCACGCCCGCTACAAGGGCCGCGCGGCCGGCGCCCTGGCCGACATGGGCGCCTTCAGCTTCCACGAAACCAAGAACATCCATTGCGGCGAAGGCGGCGCCTTCACCTGCCAGGCGGACAACCTTGGCCGCCGCGCCGAGATCGTCCGCGAGAAGGGGACCAACCGCGCCGCCTTCTTCCGCGGCGAGATCGACAAGTACACCTGGATCGACGTGGGCTCGTCCTTCCTGCCCAGCGAGCTCAACGCCGCCTTCCTTGCGGCCCAGCTCGAACGTTCCCGTCAGATCACCGGCCGGCGGCTGGAAATCTGGTCGGAGTATCATCAGGCGTTCCGCGGCCTGGGCGAGGCGGGCCTCGCGCGGCTGCCGCACATTCCCGAGGCGTGCGAGCACAACGCCCACATCTATCACCTGCGCCTGCCGTCGCTGGAGCGCCGCACAGCCGTGATGCGGACGCTCCGCGAGAAGGGCGTGCAGGCCACCTCGCACTACGTGCCCCTGCACGCTTCGCCGGCGGGGCTTCGTTATGGCCGGCAGGTCGGCGACATGGCCAATACCGACGCGGCGGGCGAAGGGCTGATGCGGCTGCCGCTCTGGGCCGAGATGACCTCGGCGCAGGTCGGGCAGGTCATCGACGCGGTGCGCGCGGCGCTGCGTTAACAGGCCTCTTCGGCGTTGTTGGTCAGGGGCGCGCAGCGGCGGCCATCAGCATAGTCGAGGAGCATCTCCTTCGAGATGGCCTCGAAATGGCGCATGGCGTCGTCTGCGTCGACGCCCGTCACCGCGATCATGCCCACGCGCTGCGATGTCCACCTGAGAGGACGAATCTGTCCGTCCGGCGGAAGGAAAATGAAAGCGTCCAGCACGCGCGGGTCGGCCGTCACCTGCTCGGGTATGACAAAGCCCGCGGCCTGTCCTGGCGGGTAGGTCAGAAAGCCGTAGACGGCCCCCCGGGCGCCGGCGTCGGGCTCCGGCCACTGAACGGGCAGGCCGCACGCCAGCCGCGCCGCTTGCAGGAAGGGATCGCACCCGCTGGAGTGGCCGACGAGTAGGGCCGTAAATCCCCCCCCGACCCGACCGCCGACCTCGATCGGTCGCGGGCCAGCGGACGTCATGGCGAATTCGATGTGTGCGGGCGAATTTTCGATGCCAAGCGCCCGCACCACGTCCTTCACCATCTGCTCGGCCAAGGCGCGATCTGGCCCCGCCAGGCCCGGGTAGCTGACGCCGAGGTCGACCCGGTATGGCGGCCGGGATTTCCGCTTGCGGCCGATCGCCAGCACCTCCGCGCGGCCCTCGGCGACAAGCACCTCGGCGCTGAACTGGGGGCCGTCCAGGGCACGTTCGGCCAGCACGGCCGATCCGGCCGCAGCTTCCTGTGCAAACGCCAGGGCCGATGCGGCGGCCTCGCGATCGCTTACGAGACTCACGCCGCGGGACCCGCCGCCGCTGAGATCGGGCTTGAGGATCAGCGGCCAGCCGAGGGCTTCGCCGGCACGGATGACGTCTTCGACGTCCTGGACGATCTGAAACGGCACCGCCCAGTCCGGGCAGAGCCGATTGATCTCCTGGCGTTGTTCGAGCTTGCTCGCCAGCCGGGCGGCAGTAGGCAGGGGAAGGCCGCGGACCAGGTCTTGCTGGGCCAGGTGCGCGATGGCCGACACGCCGGCCTCGTTGGTGGCGACGGCGCCGTCGATCCCGTGCTCCTCAATGAGCCGCGCGAGGCCGTCCACATCGTGCACCGCGCAGGGTGATCCCACATCGGCGACCTCGAAGGCGTGCGGCTGTGGGATGCTGTCGGCCACGACAGTCCGGAAGCCGGCGGCCTTCAGCCCGGCGACCGACCGTACGATCGCGCGGCCCGCGCCCAGGACGAGGACGGTAGGATTTGCGGACTTCAACGCATCCGTCACGGCGTGTTCGAGACGAGGTGGTTGTACGCGCCGAACACCACGGTGTCCGGATCGAACGCGTCGTTCAGGTGCACCTGAACGGTATATTCGAACGGCATGTAGTCGTGGCGGATCACGACCCGCCGGCTGTGTCGGCGCGCCAGATCGAAGATGGCCCCCGGCTCCGCGTAGAACAGGTGATCGTAGCGAATGTCCGCCGTGGGCGACATGAAGTTGGCCGCAAAGCCGATCTGCGCGGCGCCGGCGAAGGCTTCAAACGCGCGCGCGATGAACCCGAGATTGTCCTTGAGCCGATGCGAGAACACGCCCGAGGCCACGACGATGTCGTAGCCCGCAGGCAGGCCCTCGACGTCCATGTCCTGCACCCGCAGGTCGGCGTCGGGATGGCGCTGGCGGCCCTCCTCGACGAGCGCCGGCACGATGTCGACGCCCGTGTATCGCCACGCCGCCCGTCCGCTGGCGCGACAGTAGGCGTGCATGTCGCCGAAGCCGCAGCCTACATCGAGGACAGACGACGTTTCCTGCGGCCAGCCCGCCAGCAGCATCTCGTACCTCAGACGCTCGCGGCCCTTGGTCCAGCCCAGAGTCCGAGGATCGTAGCCGTATTCGGCGTAGCGGCTTTCGTATCGCTGGCGGTTGGCCGCCTTTTCGTCGAGGTCCATGTCACGCCGCCGCGGGATAGAGGTCGAGGTCCAGGAACTGTGCGAGGCTCCGGCCGGCGACGTTCATTCGTTTGTCTGTCGGAAGGTCCGCTGTCAGGGCCTCAAACCGGGCGCGCACGTCGGCGTGGGGATACTCGGGCGCGTCCGTACCGATGCAGACCCGACGGTCCAGCGTCCGGAAGATGTAGGACAAGTCCTGATCAAGCGACGTGCCCGCATACCGCATAAGCGTGAAGGACAGGTCGAGGAGGACGCGGTCGTTGGCGCGCGTGAATTCGGCGTAGCGCAGGGCTTCCACCGTGCCGCCGTGCAGCAGAACCAGGCGCGTCGTCGGGGCCTCGCGCAGGGCGTCGGCGAGATGCGGCAATGGATCGACGGGAAGTCCCGACGCGGTGTCTGCAAACTGATAGGCGCAATAGAACACGGCCAGACCGGCCGCGCCGGCCGATTGCATCAGCGCCTGGAAAAGGTCGGTCTGCGGACCTTGGCCCGTGAGCCGGGGGTGCACATGAACCCCGACGAAGCCCATCGCCTTCAGCCCCTTCAGGTGATCGAGGCGCGTTTCGGCCTCCGAGCCGTCCCAGGCGGCCACCGGCCGGAGGCCCTGCTGCGCCAGCGCGGCCTTCGCAAAGGCGGAATGCTCATAGCCACATACGCCTGGCAGGCCCTGGACGAGCCCGCCCACGAAGCCTGCAGCGGTCATGGCGCTGCGCAGCTCGGCAAAGCTTAGCCCGGCGCGGCCATCGAGCCAGCGTCCGTCCAGGGTGGCGCCGGCATGGCTGTCGAAGAGTGGGATGTGCTGGGGACGGGATGACGTCATGAGGTCGGTTGGGGAGGACCGCATTGCGGTCATGCCTGAGGAGGCCGCGCCGGTTCGACCTCGACACCCGCTCTGGATGGCGAGCCCGGCAGGGCGTTGACGGCGAGGATGGCCGACCATCGTCCTCTGAATGCGGGCCAGTCGAGGCCCATCTCCGGGTCGATGGGGGCCACTCCGTGCGGCCGCTGCGGATGGAACCAGACGATGTCGCCGGGGCCGACGTGCGGATCGATGTTCACGCGGGCGCCGTCCGGGGTGTCGATCCACAGGCCCCCAGAGCGGAAGTCCTCGCCGAACGTGGACATGACGAGAATCGGAACCACGATCTGGAAGTCGCCGACCGGGTCGACATGTCCGTTCATGTAGCCCCCGCCACAGGGGTAGAACTGGGCGGAGAACCGGGCCACGGCTCCCTCCGACGCGACGCCTGACAGGAAGGCGTTCTCCTTCGCGCCGCAGAGGTGATTGCGTAGCCGAAAGGCGTCCCGCAGGCGCTCGAAAATGCGAAAGACGTCTTGGTTCCAGGGGAAAAAGGAGAACTGATGAAACGCCGCCCGGACGTAGGCGCGTTCATCATCCCAGTTGAGGCGATGGAAATTGGGGCACCCGGGCTCAAGGGGCCGCCAGTTCGGGAACGACCCCCGTCCGATCCCGATGAGATAGTCGACCAGATGGCTGACGTACTCCGGCGAAAGAACCCTCCGGCTGACCAGTATGCGCCCGCGATCAAGGTCCCGCGCCATATCGGCCAGGGCTGCTGCATCGGCGAGAATGTCACCGGGCGCGGCGACTTCGATGATCGTCCCGGAGCCCAGATCTTCGGTCGCCATGTTCACCGCTGCCATCTCAACTTCCGTTGCGCCCGTAGCACTGCTGCATGCGCCACAGTTCGGGTCGGTTGAAAACAGGAATCACCAGCCGCCGTGGCTTCAGTTGCTGCACCTGACGACTAGCGCGCCACGCGTCCGGCCGGCAGTGGAACCATGCCGATGCCTGCGCGGCCAAAACCATTGCCGCAGTAGAATAGCCAGTCGGCGCCGTCGTGCCGCAGCACCTTGGGGTAACCCTGCATCTCGCTATCCCAGGCGCCCTGCGGAATGGACAGGCGCGTACGCCGGCGAGAGATCTCGCCGCGGTCGTCCACGGGCAGGCTGTAGATTCGATAGAAGTCCGTCCGCGCGGTGAACAGGATTTCCTCGCCCTCGGCTGTTCTGCGCGGCGCGGGCGTGCCGATGGCGAGCTCGTCCCCTTCTAGTTCGATGGCCACGCTGGAATTGGCTCGGTCAAAATTCAGACCGTCGTCGGAGAAAGCCTGCCGGACATGGTAGCGGTGCACCGCGCCATTCGGGGCAGCTTCCCAGGCGACGAAGCTCACGTAGAGCAGGCGCCAACGGCCGTCGGACTGGCGATCAACGGAGCACGAGCCGGAGCCGATCGGCTCCGAATTTATCGCTTCCAGTAAGGGAGCGCGCGATGCCCGGATGAAGGGACCCCGCCCTTCCCGTCGTTCGGCGAGCCCGATCTGGTTTCGAAACGGAACCTGGCCGCCGAGCCGTGTCCAGCCGACGTAATACATCCGCTCGACGCCTTCATGCTCGACGATCCAGGGATATCCGGCGCCATTCATATCGAAGGTGCCGAGCTCGCCCACGTCGAGCAGCGGCTCGCTCACCTCAAGGAGCCTTGGCGGGTCGCCCCATTCGAAGAGCATGCTGCCGATGCGGCTTTCCCCGCGTTCGTCCCGGCCGCTGACAAACAGTTCCAGCAGACCGTCGGGAGTGATCCGCGGAAAGAATGCTCCGAGGCCGCCAGCCATCCAGTGGATGGACGGATTGGGCGTGGCGACGTGAACAGCCTTGGGCAGGACGATGGTCTCCATGGCGCCCGCTCTAAGGTCTCCGTGGCTGTCGTGGCTATCGTGAAAATGCGCTATGGCCGGGCCGTCGCCACTCGTCCGAAGGCGCCCGCAGGACTTTGGCCTAGAAGCGTCCTCCAAAAGAGGCCATCCGCGCATGACGCTGCGCATTGAGGATCTATGACGACTGTCTTCGACTGCACCCTGCGAGACTCCAGCTACGTGGTCGACTTCATGATCGACCTGGACACGACCCGGTCGATCACCAAGGGCCTGTCTGAGCTGGGGGTGTCGCACATCGAGGTGGGGCATGGCCTCGGCCTCGGCGGCGCGCGCCTGCACGGGAAGGCGGCGGGGGCGACCGACCGGGCATATCTTGAGGCCGCGCTATCTGTTGCGGGCGCGAGCAAGGTCGGGTGTTTCCTGATCGCCGGGAATGCGACGCTCCAGGAAGTTCGAGAGTGCGCCGGCGATGGCGCCCAGTTCATCCGGGTCGGCATCCCGGACTCTGCCGTCGAGGCCGGTTTTGAAGTGCTCGCGGAGCTTCAGGGGTCAGGAGTCGAAGCCTTCCCATTCCTGATGGCCTCCTCAGTCTGGCCGCTGGACTTGATCGAGGAGACCCTGGCGTCCCTTGCGAAGCTTGAGACCGCCGGCTGCTACTACGTCGACTCCGCCGGGTTCCTGTACGGCGCGCGCACCCTGGCAGCCTTGACGCATTTCAGCCGACATTGGCCGGCGCGCAAAGCGTTCCACGGGCACAACAATCTCCACTCCGCCGTTTCCAACAGCCTCGTGGCGGCGGAGCTTGGCTATGCCTATGTGGACGGCACCCTGGGCGGTTTTGGGCGCTCCGGCGGCAATGCCCCGACCGAGGTGCTGTTGAGCCTGCTCACGCTGGACGATCCAGATCGGATCTCGCATGCGATCAGCCTCGCTGAGGAATTTTCACGGCGAGTGGGTCAGGACTACGACTACTGGAATGTGGCGCTGGGCCTCACCGGAACCCACTCGCGCCACCTGGGAAAACTGCTGGCAAGCGGCCGCAGCCGTGAGCAGATTTTCCGCAGCCTGTATCTCGAACGCCCGCTCATCCATCAGGCCGGTTCAGGCAGGCTGGACTAGCTTGCGCGGGCCGCCGCTTCGTCGACGAGCTCGACGAAATGGCTGGTGAAGGACGCGCCCATGGACGTCGAGCTGGAGAAATAGCGGTCCATGAAGCGTTTGGAGGCGCCGCCGGCCGCCGCGCGGGCCGCATGGTCCGTGATCAGCCGATCTGCGCAGCGCACATAGTCATCGGATGATCGCGCAATGGCGATCATTGGCGCGTCCGGATCTCCCACTAGGGAACGGAGTTCCTGGCGCTCTTCAGCCGTGCCTTCGTCGCCGTCGAGCAGTGGCTTGATGAAGCTCATGAGCCCTGCTTGAGCCGCCTCTGATGCATCAAAGACGACCACGGGCTTCGCCGCCGCCATCGCCTGGAACAGCGTGAAGCCGCAGGGGAACGGGAAGGTGTCCAGGAAGATGTCGGCCACCTGGGCGTAGAGCCGTGTGTTCACCCAGCCGATGAAGTGGGTCTGGGCCAGCACTCCGCCTTCGGCGAAGGCCTTTACGACGATGGGGTCCTCCTCTCGTCCGGCCCACAGGAACACCGCCTCGGGATGACGCTTCAGCAGGGTGACCACGGCCGACAGATAATCGGCGTCCCGCATCTTCTCGGTCCGCCCGAGGGTCATGAGGATGGTCTTGCCGGCAAATCGCGCGCGGATCGCGGCAGCCTCCCCTTCCAGCGCGGGATCGTACCAGTCGTCCACGCCGAGCCGCCCCATCCTCCAGCGCCGGCCGGCGAAGGTGGAGTACCGCGTCAGGGCGCTGCCGGTGACATAGCCGTCGATGTCGGGCTGGCTGAAGTTGCGGTACTTCATCGCCCACCAGGTCTGGACGGGGGCGATGCGCAGGCCGAAGGCCAGGGGCAGGATGGTCACGAGGCTGACCCAGATCACCTCGTGGACGCCGTCCTCGGCCACAGACTCGCGCAGACGGAGGAGGCGTCGCCAGCTCGAGTTCGCCGCCTCCGGGAAGCGCTCCTTCAGCATCACTATCGGGACGGACAGCTCGGTCAGGGCCGCCTCCAGGCGCGGGTCCTTGCCGGAGAAGCAGTAGACGATGGGCTCGAACGGCTGGTCGGCGAGCCGGCGATAGCCCTTCAGGGTGTTCAGCAGCACCTCGATGTGGGCGAGCATCGAGGCGCTATGGATGAAGAAGCCGATGCGATAGGGCCGCCGCATCGGCGGTCGGGGGAGCGCGGGCAGCCTCTCCCGCCAGGCGCGGCCGGCGGCGGTGAACAGCGGCTCCAGGCGGCTCATGCAGTGCTGGAAGTGGGCGTCCGTCTCCGTCGGCTTCACGTAGAACTCGTAGATCGCCCCCTCGAGCAGCATGGCGGCGTCCATGGCCTCGCGCGCCAGAAGGTCGGGAAGGATGGTCAGCAGAAGCCGCTCAAAGGTGGCGTCCTTGGCGGCGCTGAGTTCCTTGTTGGCGAAGTCGGTCGCCCGGACGAGGTCGACGACGAACGGGTCAAGGTCCCCGGGAGCAAGCCGGCGCAGAAGATCCTGCACCATGGCCACGCTCTCGTCAGGCCAGCCGAGGCGGCTGGCCGCCGCCGCCAGCCGCAGCCAGACGGCCCGGCGGCCATGCCCACGACGAATGGCGTCGGTCAGCAGCGGGAGGGCCCTCGCGGCGTCACCCCAGCGCAGGGCCAGATATCCGCGCAGGTGCTGCGCCTCAGGGAAGCGCGGATCGCCCTCGCCGATAGCGGCGAGCGCGGGCAGGACCTGGTCCGCGGGCGCGCCGTTCAGCGCCGCGTCCCAGCCGGCCTTCAGGATGTCGGGCGTTTCAGACATGGCCGTCTCTCCGCGGGCCTATGCGGGCCACAGAGCCTGCTTCACCAGGAAATCGCGGAGGTTTCCGCCTTCGAACAGCACGCCCTTCACCCCGGCGCGGAGGGCCGCCTCTAGGTCGGAGGGCTTGTCGCCGATCATCAGCGAGGCCTCGCGGTCGATGGGCCACTCGGCCATGGCCTGCAGCAGCATGCCCGGGTTGGGCTTGCGCAGCGGCGGGTCCGGGTGGCGGTAGGCCTCCAGGGGCGCCTCCGGGTGCTGGGGCGCATGGTAGAAGGTGTCGATCCGCGCGCCCGCCTCGGCGAGGTCCTCCTGCATCCGGGCGTGCAGGGCATGCACGTCCGCCTCGGTGTAGTAGCCGCGCCCGACCCCCGACTGATTGGTCACCACGATCACCAGCCAGCCGGCGCGGTTGAAGGCGGCCACAGTCTCCCGGGCGCCCGGGATCCAGGTGAAGTCGTCCCAGCGGTGGACATAGCCGCGGTCCTCGTTGAGCACGCCGTCGCGGTCGAGGAACAGGGCGGGGCGAAAGACGGGATTCGATGACGAATGCGACACGGCGGCCTTATAGCTGAACCGTGCGCGGTCTCGATTTCATTTTGGGCCGGCCCAGCGCGCTGCGTTGCAGCAGAGGCGCGCCGTCGCTAGGTTGCGCGACCTTTCGAGGACCCGACCCACGCAATGACCCTGAGCTTCGACGACATCCTGGCGGCCAAGGAACGGCTTCAGGGTCACATCGAGCGCACGCCCTGTCGCCTGTCGCGCACCCTCTCCGAGATCACGGGGGCGGAGGTGTGGCTGAAGTTCGAGAACCTCCAGTTCACGGCGGCCTACAAGGAGCGCGGCGCGCTCAACAAGCTGCTGCAGCTGGATGGCGAGGTCGCCAAGCGCGGGGTCATCGCCGCCTCGGCCGGCAACCACAGCCAGGGGCTCAGCTATCACGCCGCGCGGCTGGGCATTCCGGTCACCATCGTGATGCCGAAAGGCACGCCCTTCGTGAAGGTGCAGCAGACCCGGGCCCACGGGGCCGAGGTGGTCATCGACGGCGACGGCTATGACGAGGCCTCGGCCACGGCCCGGCGCATCTGCGAGGAGCGCGGCCTCACCTTCGTCCATCCGTTCGACGACCTGGACGTCATGGCCGGCCAGGGCACCGTCGCCCTGGAGATGCTGGAGGACGTGCCGGACCTCGAAGTGCTGCCGATCCCCATCGGCGGCGGCGGTCTGATCGCCGGCATGGCCACGGCGGCCAAGCACCTGAAGAAGGACATCCGCGTGGTCGGCGTCGAGCCGGCCATGTTCCCCTCGTTCACCGCCAAGATGCGCGGCGTGCGCACGGCCACCAATGTCGGCGCCTCCACCATCGCCGAGGGGATCGCGGTGAAACAGGTGGGCGAGGTCACCTATTCCGTCTCCCGGCCGCTGATCGACGACGTGCTGCTGATCGAGGAGCCCTACTTCGAGCGCGGCATCGCCCTTTACGCCAACGTGGAGAAGACGGTGGCCGAAGGCGCCGGCGCGGCCTCGCTGGCGGCGCTCCTGGCCTATCCCGAGCGGTTCCGGGGCAAGAAGTGCGGGCTGGTCATCACCGGCGGCAACATCGACACCCGCCTGCTGGCCTCGGTGCTGACCCGTGAGTTGGTGCGCGAGAGCCGCATCGTCTCGCTGCGGATCATCGGCGACGATCGGCCCGGCCTGCTGGCCAATGTGTCGGCCACCATCGGCCAGATGGGCGCCAACATCATCGAGGTGGCCCACAATCGTCTGGCCCTGGACGTGCCGGCCAAGGGCGCCGAGTTCGACGTGATGATCGAAACCCGTGACGCCCAGCACACCCAGGAAGTGATGGATGCCCTGCGCGAGCGCGGCTATCCCCCCCGAGTGGTCTAGCGAGTAGTCCGAGATGAAGCGTGTCCTGATCCTTGCGGCGGCCGCCCTCGCGCTCGCCGCCTGCCAACCCAAGGCGAAGCTCCCCGACCAGGCGGAAGCCTCCAAGGCCTTCATGGAGAAGACCGTCAAGGAGGAGGGCGTTCAGGTCCTGCCGTCCGGCGTCGCCTACAGGGTCGTTCGGTCCGGGCCCGAGACGGGCATCAAGCCGACCCTGCGCGACGAGGTGAAGGTTCACTACGAGGGCAAGCTGATCAACGGCCGAGTCTTCGACAGCTCGTACGAGCGAGGCCAGCCGGCGGCCATGCCGCTGCGGGGCCTGATTCCGGCCTGGCAGGAAGCCCTGGTCCAGATGCGTCCCGGCGACGAGTGGATCCTCTACGTCCCGCCCGAGCAGGGCTATGGCGCGGAGGGGGCCGGCGGTGAGATTCCGCCCAACGCCGCCCTGATCTTCCGCATCGAGCTGATCGACGTGCTGCCCGGCCCCGGCCGGATCATGCAGGGGTAGCCCAGACCGCCAGCCAGGGGTTAAGGCTTTGGGCATGACGGCTGATCTCTACCCGTCCGCCCGGGACCTGCTCACTACGCTGGTGGGTTTCGACACGACCTCCCGCCGGTCCAACCTCGCCCTCATCGAATGGGTGGAGCGCTATCTCGACGGCCTGGGCGTGACCCACCGGCGGGTGCCCAACGCCGACGGGACGAAGTCCAACCTCCTGGCCACCCTGGGGCCCGCCGAGCCGGGCGGGGTTGTCCTCTCCGGCCATACCGACGTGGTGCCGGTGGACGGCCAGCCCTGGAGCACCGATCCCTGGACGGTGGTGGAACGCGACGGCCGGCTCTACGGCCGCGGGACCTGCGACATGAAGGGCTTCCTGGCCCTGGCCCTGGCCGCCGCGCCCGAACTGGCCAGGACGGCCCGCCGGCCGGTGCATCTGGCCTTTTCGTTCGACGAAGAGGTCGGCTGCCTTGGGGCGCCGCTGATGATCGAGGTGATCCGCCGCGAGTTGCCGCCCCCGGCGCTGGTGGTGGTGGGCGAGCCCACCGACATGGTGGCGGTCAACGGCCACAAGGGCATCGCCACCTACAAGGTCACGGTCACGGGGCGGGAGTCGCACTCCAGCCAGACCCAGCAGGGCGTCTCGGCGGTGATGGCGGCGGCCCGCCTGATGAACGCCCTCACCGACCTCTCCGAGCGGCTGGAGGCCGAGGCCGACCCCGCTTCGCCGTTCACGCCCAAGGGGGCGACCCTGACCATCGGCCTGGTGAACGGGGGAACGGCCCACAACATCATCGCCCGCCACTGCGAATTCGTCTTCGACCTACGGACCCCGCCGGGGCTGAAGGCCGACGCGGTGCTGAAGGACTTCCGGGCGCAGGTGGCGGCCATGGACGCCGCCCTCAAGGCCCGGGCGCCCGAGGCCGGGGTGGTGCTGGAGAAGCGCACCGACGTGCCGCCCTTCGCCCCCGAGCGGAACGGCGTGGCCGAGGCCTTCGCCCGGCGCCTGGCCGGCGACAACGGTCCGCCCCGGGTGGTGGCCTTCGCCGCCGAGGCCGGGCAGTTCCAGGAGGCGGGCTTCTCGACGGTGATCTGCGGGCCGGGCTCCATCGCCCAGGCCCATCAGCCCGATGAATATGTGGAGGTCAGCCAGATGCAGCGCGGCGCGAGCTTCATGCGCCGGCTGATCGAATGGGCGGCAGAGGCCTGATCACCGCCCGCCGGCCCATGAGGTCGCGGGGGTTCCAGGTCATGGCCCGGGCGATGGCCAGCGCCGAGCGCCGCCGGGCCTTCTGCACCGCCCGCCGCCTGCGCAGCACGGGCCCAAGCCCGGCCAGGGCGGCGCGGTAGGCCTTCAGGGTGATGCCGAAATAGGGCCGGTTGGGCCGGCGGGCGGCGATATAGGCCACCGCCAGCAGATGGGCCGGCAGCACCAGGGGTAGCAAAAGGTCCGGGGTGTCCTTCACCAGCACCCAGAAGCGGTTGCGGTAGCCGTGGAACAGGGCGAACTCGGACTTGGCGCCGCCCGAGGAGGCCGAGCCCACGTGGCGCACCACCGCGTCGGGCGCAAGCACCGTCGGCTCTCCCGCCAGTTGCAGCCGGTAGCCCAGGTCCACGTCCTCGCAGTAACAGAAGAAGCTTTCGTCGAAGCCGCCGAGGGCCAGGAACAGCTCCCGGTCGATGAGCATCGCCGCGCCGCAGGGACTGAAGACCTCGCCCTCGGGCGTATCGCCCGGGTCCGGCTGCAGATAGCCGCCGCGATAGGGAATGCATGGGAGGCTCATGACATCGCCCAGGCCGTCGAGGACGCGCGGGTCGTCGTCCATCACCTGGCGGGAGGTGAAGCTCCGCACCTCGGGTCGGCGGGCCGCGGCGGCCATCAGCCGTTCCAGCCAGTCGGCCTGCGGATAGGCGTCGGGGTTGAGCAGCGCCAGCCAGCGGCCGCGCCCTGCCCGGGCCGCCTGGTTGCAGGCGGCTGCAAAGCCCAGGTTCTCGGCGTTCTCGATCAGCCGGGTTCCGGGGACCACGTCGGCGACGGCCTGCGCCTCTCGGTCGGGCGAGGCGTTGTCCACCAGCACCAGCTCGAAGTCGCCATAGGTCTGGGCCGCTAGCCCCTCGAGGCAGCCACGCAGCGTGGCGCCGCTGCGATAGGCCACGACCGCGACGGTGACGGCGGGGACTTGCGGCTTGTCTTCACGTTCTGGGTGGGCCATGCGGGGCCTGTCTGTAACCTCTGTTAAGCGACATGATCGTCACGCCGCTCGCCGACCTGCCTGAAGTCCTGCTTATCACGCCGAAGCGTTTCGGCGATGCCCGTGGCTGGTTCTCCGAGACCTGGAGCCGCAAGGCCATGGCCGAGGCGGGGGTCGACACCGAGTTCGTCCAGGACAACCAGGCCTTCAACGCCCGGAAGGGCACCTTGCGCGGGCTGCATTTCCAGAAGGCCCCGCACGCCCAGGGCAAGCTGGTGCGGGTGCTGCACGGGGCGATCTTCGATGTGGCGGTGGACGTCCGGCCGGGATCGGCCACCTACGGCAAGTGGGTCGGCGCGACCCTCACCGCCGAGGGGGGCGAGCAGCTGTGGGTGCCCCGCGGCTTCGCCCACGGCTATGTGACTCTCGTGGACGACACCATGCTCTTCTACAAGGTGGACGGCCTCTATGCGCCGCAGACCGAGGGCGGCGTCGCCTGGAACGATCCTGACCTCGCCATCGCCTGGCCGCTCGAGGGCGAGCCGGTGCTCTCCGACAAGGACCGCGTCCTGCCGCGCCTGAAGGATCTGGGGCCGGTCAGCTTCTAGCCGCCAGCCATTCCTCTCGCACTTCGGGATCGGGCTCCGCCGGCAGGCGAGCCGCGCGGGCGGCCTCGAAGTCGGCGGCCGGCAGCAGGCGAGACAGGGCCCAGACCGCCGCCCCGCGCACCACGGGGGCCGGATCGTCCAGCAGCCTGAACGCCTCGGGGGCGAGCCCAGCCTCGCCGGAATTGCCGATGGCGTAGAGGACGTTGCGCACGAACCGGTCGCGGCCGATGCGCTTGACGGGGCTCTTGGTGAAAAGGGCGCGGAAAGCGGGATCGTCCAGGCGGACAAGGTCGGCCAGCGCCGGCGCCCTGAGCGCCTCCCGGGCGGCCAGCTTCTGTTCCCGGGCCTCCCGGGCGAACTTGTTCCAGGGGCAGACCGCCAGACAGTCGTCGCAGCCGTAGATGCGATTGCCGAGGGCGGAGCGGAACTCACGGGGGATCGCCCCCTTGAGCTCAATGGTCAGGTAGGAAATGCAGCGCCGGGCGTCGAGCTGGAACGGCGCCGGGAAGGCGCTGGTGGGGCAGACCTCCAGGCAGGCCTGGCACGAGCCGCAGTGGACCGCCTCGGCGGCGTCGGGCGAAAGCTCCAGAGTGGTCAGGACCGAGCCCAGGAACAGCCAGGAGCCGAACTCCCGGCTGACGAGATTGGTGTGCCGGCCCTGCCAGCCGATCCCCGCCCGCTCGGCCAGGGGTTTTTCCAGGAGCGGCGCGGTGTCGACGAACACCTTCACCTCGCCTCCGAACTGCTGCTGGATCCAGCCGGCCAGGCGCTTGAGCTTCTTCTTGATCAGGTCGTGGTAGTCGTCGCCCTGGGCGTAGACGCTGATCGCCGCCCGATCCTTCTGCGCCAGGACGGCGGCGGGATCGTGGGCTGGGCCGTAATTCACCCCCAGCATCACCGCCGAGCGGGCGTCGGCCCACATGGCGCGAGGATGGCGGCGGCGCTCGCGGGTCTCGGCCATCCAGCCCATCTCGCCGTGCCGCCCGGCCTCGACGAAAGCGTCCAGGCGGCCCGCCGCAGCCCAGGCCTTGTCGATGTCGGTGAACCGGCAGAGGTCGAACCCCAGCGCCAGGGCCTCGGCGCGGATCAGCTCTTCGCGGGCGTCAGAAGTCGAGGTCGTCATAATGCGGCGCGGGCGTCAGGCCCGGCCAGCGGTCCGTGAGCAGCGGCCGGAAACACGGCCGGGATTTCAGCTTCATGTACCACGTCTTCACGCCCGGGAAGTCCTTCCAGGGCACGTCGCCGAAATAGTCGATCACCGACAGGTGGGCGGCGCCGGCGAAATCCGCCAGGGACAGGCGCTTGCCGGCCAGCCATTCGCGGGTTTCGAGCAGGGTCTCGAGATAGTGCAGGTGGTTCCGGAGGCCGTCGCGGCCTTGGCGCAGGTTGGCGAGTTCGGGCGCGCCGAGGCCCAGCAGCCGCTTCTCCATCTTCTCGTGCAGGATGTAACCGCCGGCCTCGAACTCGAACTTGCGGTCGAACCAGGACAGCAGCCGCCGCGCCTCGGCCCGCTCGGCCAGGTCGCGGCTCAGCAGGGCCGGCTCGGGCGCGGTCTCCTCCAGGTGATCCAGGATCGCCCGGGTCTCGCACAGCACCAGCGGCTCGGCGCCCTCGCGAGCCTCCACCAGCACCGGGATCAGGCCCGACGGGTTCATGCGGGTGAGCGCCTTGGGGCGCTCCCAGTAGCGCACCTGGACATCCGTGAACGGCAGCCGCTTTTCGCCCAGCGTCAACCTCACCTGGCGCGAAGCGGGGTCCAGGGGGAAGTGGTGCAGGGTGCGCGCGACGCTCATGATCTTCAGCCAGGGACGAACGCCGTTCAGCCGGCGAATCGCTAAAGAACCCAAGTGTGGCCGTTCGCCTTAAGCTACCGTTTACTGCCTTCCCCCGGGTCGCCCTGCGGCCCCGGGATGCTGAAGAAGGCGGCGGTCGCCAACGCTGGCGGCGGGGTTGACCGGATGCAGCAGGGTTCTGAGCCTACAGACCGTGCACCGCGCCCACGTGATCCCCATATGGACGCGCTGCGCGGCCTTGAAGCGTAGGGCGCCTCGCTTGAAGGTTGACCTTGGGCCATCCGGGCCTAGGGTGCCCGCCCATTTTGCGCGCCAGTTATTTTCGGGGACCGAAGCGGACCATGGCTGAGACCACCACCTACGACGTCGTGATCATCGGGGGCGGCCCCGGCGGCTACAATGCGGCGATCCGGGCGGGCCAGCTCGGCCTGAAGGCGGCCTGCGTCGAAAGCCGCGGCGCCCTGGGCGGCACCTGCCTGAACGTTGGCTGCATGCCCTCGAAGGCCCTGCTGCACGCGTCCGAACTCTTCGCCGCCGCCGAGAACGAGTTCGCCCACCTGGGCATCGAGGTGAAGCCGAAGCTCAACCTCGCCCAGATGATGAAGCAGAAGGCCGACAGCGTCGCCCAGCTCACCAAGGGCATCGAGTTTCTGTTCAAGAAGAACAAGATCGACTGGGTGAAGGGCTTCGGCCGTATCGCCGGTCCCGGCAAGGTCGAGGTGACCGCCGAGGACGGCGCGGTCACCACCCTCGAAGCCAAGAACATCGTCATCGCCACCGGCTCGGAGCCGTCGAAGCTGCCGGGCGTCGAGGTTGATCAGCAGCGGATCGTGGATTCCACCGGCGCCCTGTCGCTGCCCGAGGTTCCGAAGCACCTGATCGTCATCGGCGCCGGCATCATCGGCCTGGAGCTGGGGTCGGTGTGGCGCCGCCTGGGCGCCAAGGTCACCGTGGTCGAGTACCTCGACCGCATCACCCCCGGCATGGACGCCGAGGTGGCCAAGACCTTCCAGCGCTCGCTGACCAAGCAGGGCATGGAGTTCAAGCTGGGCGCCAAGGTCACCGGCGCGAAGGTGTCCAAGAAGGACGTCACCCTCACCTTCGAGCCCGTCGCGGGCGGTCCGGCCGAGACGATCGAAGGGGACTATGTCCTCCTGGCCATTGGCCGTCGTCCCTACACCGAAGGCTTGGGCCTGGAAACGGTGGGGATCACGCCCGACAAGCGCGGCTTTATCGAGACCGACCACTTCCAGACCTCGGCGGCGGGCGTCTGGGCCATCGGCGACGTCACCCATGGTCCGATGCTGGCCCACAAGGCCGAGGAAGACGCCGTGGCGGTCATCGAGACCATCGCCCGAGGCTACGGCCACGTGGACTACAACCTCGTCCCGTCGGTGGTTTACACCGCGCCGGAAGTGGCCTGGGTCGGCAAGACCGAGGAGCAGCTGAAGGAAGAAGGCCGCGCCTACAAGGTCGGCAAGTTCCCCTTCACCGCCAACAGCCGGGCCAAGATCAATCACGAGACGGAAGGCTTCGTGAAGGTGCTGGCCGACGCCGCCACCGACGAGATCCTGGGCGCCCATGCCATCGGTCCGTCGGTGTCCGAGATGATCGGCGAGTTCTGCGTGGCCATGGCCTTCCGGGCGGCCTCCGAGGACGTGGCCCGCACCTGCCACCCGCACCCCACCCGGTCCGAGGCCATGCGCCAGGCCGCCATGGGCGTCGAAGGATGGACGATGCAGGCCTGATCGTCCGCCGCGCGCGGACGGACGAGCTGGCGGCCTGCGCCGAGCTCTACGTCCGCGTCCTGCGCGAGACCTTCACCTGGCAGCCGCCCGAGCGGCACCAGGAGGCCGACTTCCTGCGCGCCGCCCGCGTGGAGGAGGTCTATGTGGCGATCGAGGCCGGCCGCATCGTCGGCCTCGCCGCCTTCTACCGTCCGCAGAACTTCCTGCATTCGCTCTTCGTGGCCGACCGCGGCCGGGGCGTCGGCAAGGCGCTCCTGGACCATGTGAGCGCCCAGGCGGACGGTCCGCTGTCTCTCAAGTGTCAGGCCGCCAATCTTCGGGCCCAGGCCTTCTATCGCCGCGAAGGCTTCGCCTGCGTCGAGGCCGGTTCGGACAACGGCGTCGCCTGGCTGCGCTTCGTCCGCTGAAAGTTCATTTGCCGCCGCCCCGGGCCGAGTCCGCTCGGTCCCCGAAGCCCCGGGGAGGTCGGGATGCTCGCCCTTCTTGCCGCCGCCGCCATGGGCTCGGCCCGGCCGGCGCCGACGGCCAGCATCAAGGCCTATCGCGGCCCGCCGCGCCCGCTCGCGCCCAGGCCGATGGGTTATGCCCCCCAGGGCAGGATCATCCAGACCTTCTCCGATCCGGCCCTGCCTTATCGCAAGGACGGCAAGGCCAAGGCCGTCGAACCCGCCGACCTGCCAAGGCCAGCCACGAAAAGGCCGTCGCCCGCTCCGTCGGCGCTGCGCCAATCCGCGGGTCGTGCAGTACGGCGCAGGACGCTAGCCGCGGTCAGGCCCGGGGGTGCGCCGAGGCGTAGGCGCTGAGCAGGGCCGCGGCGTCGACCTCGGTGTAGCGCTGGGTGGTCGACAACGAGGCGTGCCCCAGCAGTTCCTGGATCGAGCGCAGGTCGGCGCCCGCCCCGAGCAGGTGGGTGGCGAACGAATGGCGCAAGGCATGGGGCGTGGCGCTCTCCGGCAGGCCGAGGCGGCTGCGCAGGTTCTGCACCGTCGCCTGCACGTGACGGGGGCTGAGGGGGCCGCCGCGCCTGGCCCGGAAAAGCGGCTCATCGGGGGCGAGCCCGAAGGGGACGCTGGCCAGATAGGCGTCCACCGCCTCGCGGACGGCCGGCAGGACCGGGACGATGCGGGTCTTGGAGCCCTTGCCGGTGATCCGCAGCTGGCCGGGGATCGGCGCATCCGACCGCTTCAGGGACAGCGCCTCCGAGATCCGCAGGCCGCAGCCGTAGAGCAGGGTCAGCACCGCCTGGTCGCGGGCCACCTCCCAGTCCTCGCGATCGGGATCGAGGGCGGGCTCGGCGATCAGGCCGAGGGCCTGATCCTCGGTGACCGGCCGCGGCGCGCCCGGCTTCACCCGCGGACCGCGGACGAGGGCGATGGCGGCGTTGGGGATGTCCAGCCGGCGGTCCAGGAAGCGGTGGAAGGTGCGGATGGCCGACAGCGCCTGGCTGAGGGAGCGGGGCGACAGGGGCGGTTCGCCGGCGCGCAGATGGGCCAGCCAGGCGCGCACCTCCCCGGCGGCGACCGTTCCGAGGTCTTTCGCCGAGAGCGCTTCGCCCCGGTGCTGTTCGAGGAAGGCGATGTAGCGGGCGGCGGCGAAGCCGTAGGCCTCCAGCGTCCGCGGCGAGGCCCGCCGCTCGTTGGCCAGGTGCTCCAGCCAGGCGGCGCGGGCGTCGGCGGCGCTCAGAGGAGCGGCCATCGCTCCGCGGTGCGCTCCACCACGCGGGCGAGGAAGGTCACCAGTTCGGCGCCCATGTCGGGGGTGAAGCCCTCCGGATCGTGCGAGCCGAAGGCCAGCAGGCCCGCCCGCGCCGGCTCCCAGGCGGCCATGCGCACCATGGCCATCGAGCGGATCTCGCCGGACGCTTCGCCGAACAGGCCAAGCGCGGTGGGCGCGAAGCCCATGCGCGTCTGCCGGTGGGCGCCGCCCAGGATCATGTCCACCTGGCCTTCCACCAGCGGGCGCCAGCCGTCGGGCGCCTCGGCTCCGGCTTCCAGGGCGACGACGCCGGCCGCCAGGCCGAAGCGGCTGCGGGCCAGTTCATCGACGCGGTGGGCGAGGTCGGCGTGGCTGCGGCTGTCGAGCAGGTCCACCACCGCGCCGTGGGTCTGGGCCTGGGCCGAGAAATTGGCCCGCGCCGTCTCCTCCAGCAGCTGGCGCATTTCGGCCTCGCGCTGGTGGGCGGCGTGGACGCGGGCGAGGGCGGCGGGGCCGAAGTCGACCACATTGCCGGCCGCGACCTTCAGGCCGAGCTCGGCCAGCAGGCCCTCGTCCTCGCGGATGAAGTCGGGGTTGTCGGCCAGGAAGCGGCGGACGGCGGACGGTTCGAGCGCTACGCCGAACATGTCGCCCTGGGTGCCGTCCATGGTTAATCCCCCGAAACGCCGAGAGCCTCGCGGGGGACGAACCGAAGCCCGCTGTCCCTGAGGCTTTACCTAGAGAATCGACTGGCCGGTCTTGGCCCAGTCGGCGAGGAATTGTTGAAGCCCCTTTTCGGTTAACGGGTGCTTGAAGAGGGCCTGGAACACGTCGGGCGGAATGGTCGCGCAGTCGGCGCCGGCGAGGGCCGCTTCCTTCACATGGGCCGGGGTCCGGATCGAGGCCGCCAGGATCTCGGTGTCGTAGTCGTAGTTGTCGTAGATCGCCCGGATCTCGCTGATCAGGTCGATCCCCTCGGCGCCGTGGTCGTCCAGGCGGCCGATGAAGGGGCTGATGTAGGTGGCGCCGGCCTTGGCGGCGAGCAGGGCCTGGGCGGCCGAGAAGCACAGGGTGACGTTGGTCTGGATGCCCTCGGCGCAGAACTCGGCCGTGGCGATCAGGCCCTCTCGGGTGAGCGGCACCTTCACCACCACATTGGGGGCCACGCCCGCCAGCTTGCGGCCCTCGGCCAGCATGGTCTCCACATCGGTGGCGGCCACTTCGGCGCTGACCGGCCCCTCTACGATCCCGCAGATCTCGGCGATCACCTCCAGCATGTTGCGGCCGGACTTGGCGATCAGCGAGGGGTTGGTCGTCACGCCGTCCACGAGGCCCGTGGCGGCGAGGTCCTTGAGGAGGGCGACGTCGGTCGTGTCGAGGAAGAGCTGCATTTTCAGGCCTTGCACTTGTTCGGCCTGCTTGTAGCCGCCAAGAGGAGGTGAGCGAACCCCCGATGAGCCGCATCGCCTCCGTCCTCATCCCCGCGCCCCTGCCCGAGGCCTTCGACTACGAGGCGCCGGACGGGATGGCGCTCGACCTCGGCGACCAGGTGGCCGTCCCCCTCGGGCCGCGCCTCGTGCGCGGGGTGGTGGCGGCGGTCCGTGACGGGGCCGGCGTCAACCGGCCGCTCAAGGCGGTGGCCGAGCGCCTGGACGAGCCGCGCCTGCCGCCCGGCACGGTGGAGTTCGTCCAGTGGGCCGCCCGCTATGCGGTGGATGTTCCGGGGGCGCCCCTGGCCATCGCCCTGCGCGGCGCCCGGGCGCCCAAGCCCAGGCCCATGCGCGTCCTTGAACTCACCGGCCAGACGCCCGCGCGGATGACCCCCGCCCGCGCCAAGGTGCTGGAGGCGGCGGCTGCGGGACCCATGCCGCCGGCCGACCTCGCCCGCGCCGCCGGGGTCTCGGCCGGCGTGGTGAAGGGCCTCCTGGACGAGGGCGTGCTGGCCGAACGGCTGGTCCTGCCCGCCAGCGGCTTCGAGGCGCCCGACCTGTCGCGCAAGGGCCCGGCCCTGAACCCCAGCCAGGCCGCCGCCGCCCAGGTTCTGTGCGACCTCGCGCAGGCGGGACGGTTCGAGGCGGCCTTGCTGGACGGGGTCACGGGGTCAGGGAAGACCGAGGTCTATCTTGAGGCCGCGGCGGCGGCGCTGGCCGCCGATCCACAGGCCCAGGTGCTGATCCTGCTGCCCGAGATCGCCCTGACCCAGGCGGTGATCGCCCGTGTGACGGCCCGGTTCGGCGCCCGTCCGGGTGAGTGGCATTCGGATGTCGCCCCGCCCGCCCGGCGGCGGGTGTGGGAGGCGGTCGCCTCGGGCGATTGCCGCATCGTCGTCGGCGCCCGTTCGGCCCTGTTCCTGCCGTTCCGCAAGCTCGCGCTGATCATCGTGGACGAGGAGCACGACAGCTCCTTCAAGCAGGAGGACGGTTTCATCTACCAGGGCCGGGACCTGGCCGTAGTGCGGGCGAAGATCGAGGGGGCGGCGGTGATCCTGGCCTCGGCGACGCCCTCGCTGGAGACCCTGCGCAACGCCGAGACCGGTCGCTACCGCTGGCTGCGCCTCTCGGCCCGTCACGGGACGGCGCAATTGCCCGACATCCAGCTCATCGACCTCAGGGAAACGCCGCCCGAGACCGGTCGCTGGCTCTCGCCGCCCCTGGTGGCGGCCATGGGCGAGACCCTGGCCCGGGGCGAGCAGACGCTGCTGTTCCTGAACCGCCGGGGCTATGCGCCGCTGGTGCTCTGCCGGGCGTGCGGCGAGCGGATGACGGCTCCCGACACCGACAGCTGGCTGGTGGAGCACCGCTACTCGGGGCGCCTCGTCTGCCACCTCACCGGCTTTTCCATGCCCAAGCCCGCGGCCTGCCCGCACTGCGGGGCCAAGGACAGCCTCGTCTCCATCGGCCCTGGCGTGGAGCGGGTGGAGGAGGAGGCCCGCCATCTGTTCCCGCAGGCGCGGATCGCCGTCTTCTCCTCGGACACCGTCTTCGACGCCCGTGAAGCCCGGCGGCTTGTGGAGAGCATGGCCGAGGGCGAGATCGACATCCTGGTGGCCACCCAGGCGGCGGCCAAGGGCCACAACTTTCCGAAACTGACGCTGGTGGGCGTGGTGGACGCCGATCTTGGCCTGCGCGGCGGCGACCTGCGGGCGGCCGAGCGCACCTATCAACTGCTGGCCCAGGCCACGGGCCGTGCGGGACGCAAGGACCGGCCGGGCCGGGCGTTGCTGCAGACCTACGCCCCGGACCATGCGGTCATGCAGGCGCTGAAGGCCCAGGACCGGGACGCCTTCGTCGCGGCCGAGATGGCCGAGCGGGAGCTTGCCGGCCTGCCCCCGTTCGGGCGCCTCGCCGCGGTGATCGCCTCGGGCCCCGACGCGGCCCAGCTTGAGACCTTCATGCAGGCCATGGCCCAGGCCGCGCCCAATGCCCCGGGCGTGGAGGTGTACGGACCGGCCGACGCTCCGCTGAGCCTCGTGCGCGGCCGGCGGCGCAAGCGCTTCCTGGTGCGGGCCGATCGCAGCGTCGACCTCTCAGCCTATATGGCCGCCTGGCGCGCCCGGGTGCGGCCGCCCGGCCAGGTGCGGGTGGCCATCGACATCGACCCGTACAGCTTCCTCTGAGCCCTTGTCAGTGACGCCCTTGTCAGTGACGCGTTTCGCCGGGCGGCGGCGTCCGCTTGGCCGCCGCGCGCCGGGCCAGCATGTTCAGGCCTTCCACTGTCGCCGAGAAGGCCATGGCGGCGTAGATGTAGCCCTTGGGCACATGGAAGCCGAAGCCGTCGGCGATCAGCACCACCCCGATCATCAGCAGGAAGCCCAGAGCCAGCATCACCACGGTGGGGTTGTTGTTGATGAAGTTGGCCAGCGGATTGGCCGCCACCAGCATCAGGCCCACGGTCACGATCACCGCGGTGAACATGATGGGCAGGTGGTCGGTCATGCCGACGGCGGTCAGGATCGAGTCGATCGAGAACACCAGATCGAGCAGCAGGATTTGGACGATGGCCGAGCCCATGTTCGTCACCACCTTGCCGGCGGTGTCCATGACCCCCTGGCCCTCGCCCGGCTCGACCTTCTCGTGGATCTCGGTCGTCGCCTTCCACACCAGGAACAGGCCGCCGGCGATCAGAATCAGGTCGCGCCACGAGAACGCCAGCTCCCACATCGGCTCGCCGTGCTCGCCCAGCGGGCCCTGCCAGGGCAGGGTGAAGACCGGCTGGGTGAGGCCGACGATGAAGGCGAGGGTGGAGAGCAGGGCGAGGCGCAGGACCAGCGCCAGGCTGATGCCGATCCGGCGGGCCTTGGCGCGCTGATGCTCGGGCAGCTTGTTGGAGAGAATCGAGATGAAGATGAGGTTGTCGATCCCCAGCACCACCTCCATCACGATCAGGGTGACAAGGGCGGCCCAGGCGGCCGGGTCGCTCAGCAGAGCGGCGATGTCCATTCAGGCCTCTCTCAGTTCCTGTGGAGCTAGATAACCCGCTTTGGCGGGCCGCCTAGCTCTCATGCGGGCGCAGACGGCGCCAATTTTCTGGGCGCCGAGAGGGCTGTGAATAATCTGGCGGCTTTGTGGCGTCGGCAGGCGGCGGCCTCGACAACGTCTTTTGATGGCCGGCTCAGCACTTGTTTCAGTCTGTGCGGGGCGACTGTGTATGTGCTGATCAAGTCGAGGGAAGATCATCTGTCGTATCGGACAAGCTTAAATACGAAGTCTTCCCCTGAGAGGCGGGCATAGAATTCTTGGATTAAGGATCGTGAACGTCGCGGGTCCAGCCTAGACTCTTCGTCAGCCTCGCATGATCCGAGGCGGCGGGCCGGAGCGGTTGTGGATAAGTGAGCCGCATGCGACGGAGAGTCCGCGTAAACCCTCTTTTCACTCAAGCGCGGATAGGGTTATTCCTTCGCCCAGTGTCGGGGAGTAACTGCAACATGCGTAAACGGACGAGGACCCTCCTGGGTTCCCTGGCCGCCGCGGCCGTTATGACCCTCGCGCCTGCGGGCGCGATCGCCGACACCTATTGGCAGTGTGTCCCCTTCGCCCGCCTGATCTCCGGCATCCAGATCTTCGGTGATGCGCGCACCTGGTGGCAACAGGCCGCCGGCCGCTACGAGACTGGGATTCAGCCGCGCGCCGGCGCCGTGCTGTGCTTCAAGCCGACCTCTCGCATGCGCCTGGGCCACGTGGCCGTGGTCAGCCAGGTGCTGACCGACCGTGTGGTGCAGATCACCCACGCCAACTGGTCCCCCATTGAGGGCTCCCGCGGCAAGGTGGAGAAGGACGTCACCGTGGTGGACGTCTCTCCCAACGGCGACTGGAGCCAGGTGAAGGTCTGGTACGACCCCACCAAGGATCTGGGCAACTCGACCTATCCGACTCACGGCTTCATCTATCCGGACGCCTCGGCCAAGCTCCTTGCGGCTTCGGGCCTCGCCAAGGTCCAGAACGGCATGATCGCCGTGGCCCAGTCCGCGGCCAGCCAGATGGGCGCCGCCGTGCGGCCGGGCGCGGGGCCTATGGGCGTGCTCTCGCAGGCCGCCGACTCCACCGACCGGATCGCCGCCCTGATCGCGGCCGCCGCCCGCGGCGAGACTCCCGGCAACTGATCGCCCCGCCGTACGTCCGCCGGGCGTAATCCGAGCTTAGGGGTGTTGCGAAACCGTTCCTTAAGCGCGCGGCCGCCATGGTTCGCGGCGACGGTCCCATGCGCACCCAAGCCCAACAGCACCATGTGGCGATCGACGCCCAGACGCTGCGCGAGGCGCTGGAGGCGCATCAGCGTTTCCTGGCGGGCCGCTCGGGCGGGCGCCGTTTCGCCCTGCCCTATGTGGACCTGTCCAACTGTTCGCTGGAGGGCGTCGACCTGCGTGACGCCGACCTCGCGGGCGCCAAGCTCGAAGGGGCGATGCTGGCTAGGGCCAACATGGCCCGGACGATCCTCTTCGGAGCCAATCTCCGCGAGGCCGACCTCAGGGGCGCCAACCTCAAGCGCGCAGACCTGCGCGGCGCCTGTCTGAAGGGGGCCAACCTCGCCGGCGCCGAGCTCGCGGGCTGCGACCTGCGCGAGGGGCGCATCGCCCTGCAGGACAAACTGGACGGCTTCCGGATCCTCCGCCACGAGCACCGGCCGGGCGAGCTGAACTACGCGGTGCTCTCAGGCGCCAATCTCGCGGGCGCCCAGATGGCCGGAGCCCAGGCCATCGCCAGCGACTTCACCGACGCCAACCTCGCAGGGGCCGTACTCGCCGGCGCGCGCCTGACCCGGGCGGTGCTGGACGGGGCGGACCTGTCCGGCGCGGACCTGGGCGGGGCCGACCTCACCGGCGCCTCCATGAAGCGGGCGGTGCTGGCGGGGGTGAACCTGGAGCAGGCGCGGCTGGACGACGTGGACCTTTCCGAGGTCCTTCGGGCTCCGCCGCCCATCGTCTATGTGGACGACCGCTCGCTGGAGGATGTCCTCGCCGACCACGAGACCTATTGCGAGACCGACGGCGCCCGGGGCGCTGTGGTGCGGCTGGAGCAGGTGGACTTCCGGCCTCTGCGGGCCCTGAGGCAGCGCAAGCTCACGGCCTTGGCCGCGCCGCGCTCGATCTTCTTTGGCATGGACCTGACGGGCGCCCAGCTCCAGGGCGCCGACCTGTCGGGCTGCGATTTCCGCGGGGCGATCCTGCGCGACGCCGACCTGCGCGGCGCCAAGTTCGTCGGCGCCCAGCTCATCCGGGCCGACCTGCGCGGGGCGCGCATGGGGCCGCTGATGATCGCCCCCGGCCGCTTCGTGCGCACCGACTTCACCCGCGCCAGCCTGCGGGCGGCCGACCTGCGGGGCGGCTCGGCCGCCAAGGCGCGCTTCCTCGAGGCCGACCTCAAGGGCGCGCGCATGGCGGGCTGCGACCTCACCGGCGCGGAGATGGAGGTCTAGGCCCTAGGGCTTCAGGTCCTCGACTTCGAAGGGGACGGCCTCGCACATCCGCTCGGCGACGATCCGGCGGTGGCAGCCGCAGGCCTCGGCCTCGTAGCAGAGCAGGGCGGCCCGCTTGCCCGAGGCGATCTCCACCGCCTTGGCCAGCTCCAGTTGCGCCTGCGGCTCCTGAAGATGCTCCTCGAAGATCGCCCGCATCTCGGCGGTGCGCCCCTTGCGGGCGGCGTCGCGGCCGGGCTTCGGCGTGCCCAGGGCCCGCAGGTGGACGTAGTCGATCCCGGCATCCTCCAGGCTCGCCGACAGCAGGCCCTTGGAGAACCCCGCCCGGCGCGAGGCGGCGATGGCGCGCACGTCGATCAGGACCTCGACGCCGGCCTGTTTCAGGGCCTCGATCACCGCTGCCTGGGGCGCGGCCTCGTAGCCGATGGTGCAAAGCTTCATGGCTCCCTAAATGAGCCTCCGCCAGGCGATCGCAACTGGCGCTGGGGAGTTTCGCGCCATGACGATGCGCCGCCCGTTCGGCCAGAACTACGCCTGGGTCGTCGCCGGCGTGACCTTCCTGGCGCTGCTGGCCGCCGCGGGCCTGCGCTCGGCGCCCGGCGTGCTGCTGACGCCCCTGCACGAAGGTTTCGGCTGGGACCGGGGCGAGCTCTCGGTGACCGCGGCGGTGGGCATCTTCCTCTACGGCCTGGTGGGTCCCTTCGCCGCCGCCCTGATGCAGACGCTCGGCCTGAAGCGCACCCTGCTGGCGGGTCTGGCGCTGATGAGCGCCTCCACGGGGCTCAGCCTGCTGATGACCGAGCCCTGGCACTTCCTGCTGACCTGGGGCGTGCTCTCGGGCTTCGGCTCGGGCGCGGTGGCCCTGGTGCTCGGGGCCGCGGTGGTGAACCGCTGGTTCGCCCAGCGCCGGGGCCTGGTCATGGGCTTGCTCAGCGCCAGCACCGCCACGGGCTCGCTGATCTTCCTGCCGGGGATGGCGGCCCTCGCCCAGGCTGGCGGCTGGCGGCCGGTGGTCATGGCTGTCTCCCTCGCCGCTGCGGCCCTGATCCCGGTCGTCTTTTTCCTGATGCCCGAGAAGCCCTCCGACATCGGCCAGGCGCCCTATGGCGCAACCGAGGCCCCGCCGGACCCGCCCCGCGGCCGCCCGGCCGACAGCGTCCGGCTGGCCCTGTCAGTCCTGGTCCGCTCCGCCCGGACCCCGGCGTTCTGGCTGCTCTTCGCCACCTTCTGGGTGTGCGGCTTCACCACCAACGGGCTGGTGGGCGTCCACCTGATCTCGTTCTGCGGCGACAAGGGCCTGGCCCTGGTCCAGGCCGGCGGCCTGCTGGCGCTGATGGGCCTCTTCGACATGGTCGGGACCACCGCCTCGGGCTGGCTGACCGACCGCTACGATCCCCGCAAGCTGCTGTTCGTCTACTACGCCCTGCGGGGCCTCTCGCTGATGGCCCTGCCGTTCCTCGAGTTCAACGCCGTCAGCCTGACGGTGTTCGCGGTGTTCTATGGCCTGGACTGGTTGGCCACCGTGCCGCCTACGGTGCGCCTGGCCAATGAGAACTTCGGCGAGAGCAGCGCCCCCATCGTCTTCGGCTGGATCGCCGTGGGCCACCAGACGGGGGCGGCCACGGCGGCGTTCCTGGGCGGCCTGCTGCGCGACCTGCAGGGCCGTTACCTCGAGGTCTTCGTCCTGGCGGGGATCTTTGGCCTGGCCGCCGCCGCGGCGGCGCTGTGGATCGGTCGGGGTCCGGCGTCGCAACCGCGGCCCGTCGCCGCCTGACGCGAGGTGAAGGTTTCGGCGAAGGCGAGGTCAGCTATAGGTCGCCCATGGCTACCCCGGTTGAGTTCGAGCCGCGCGCGCGGCGCCAGGCCCTGCCCGCCCGTGGCGGCGAGATGGCCTATCTCGATTTCGGCCCCGAGGATCGGCCGGTCGACCTCGTTTTCTCCCACGCCAACGGCTTCAACGCCCGCACCTACCGGACCCTGCTGGCGCCCCTGGCGGCGGACCTGCGCATCCTGGCCATCGACCTGCGCGGCCATGGCGCCACCACCCTCCCGGCCGATCCCGAGCGGCACGGCGGCTGGAACATGTTCCGCGACGACCTCCTGGCCTTCCTCGACGCCGTGGCCGAGGGACCGGTGGCCCTTGCCGGCCACTCCATGGGCGGCACCTCCAGCCTGCTGGCGGCGGCTCACCGGCCGGATAAGGTGCGGGCGCTGGGCCTGCTCGATCCGGTGATCTTCGATTCGGCCATCAACTCGGACCGGGGCGACGAATCGGCCCTCTACCAGGGCGCCCGCCGCCGTCGGGCGGTGTTTCCGGACAAGGCGGCGGCCTATGCCGCCTATCTGGGCCGGGGCGCCTTCCGCACCTGGCCGCCCGAGATGCTGGCCGACTATGTGGAGGCCGGCTTCCAGGAGACAGCCGACGGCGAGGCGATCCTTGCCTGCGCCCCCCTCTGGGAGGCGGCGAGCTACGCCACCCACAACTACGATCCCTACGCGGCCTTCCGCGCCAGCCGCTGTCCCATCCGCATCCTCACGGCCGAGGAGGGCTCGACGACCCAGCTCGGTCCCCATGCGGACGAGCTCCTGGCCGCCGGCCGCATCGTGATGGAGACGCTGCCGGGGACGACCCATTTCCTGCCCATGGAGCGGCCGGAACAGGCCCGGGCGCTGCTCGCGGCTACAGCGACAGCCCTCTGACCGCCTTGGCCTCGGCCCGGGCCAGTTCCTCGTCGGACAGAGCGATGATCTTGCGGGTGTCGAGGTCGAAGGACACGGCGATGGCCTCGGCCGCGCCCCAGGCCTGACCGGTGCGGGGATCCAGCAGCCAGTGAACCAGCCGGCGGAACCGGGCGTCGCCCCCCGCCGACCCGGACCGCAGCTCCACCCGATCGCCCGCCCGGGGCCAGGCCAAGTGGACCAGGCGGTACTCCAGCGCCGCGCCACCCACCCGGCGGCCCTCGCGCGCGCCCGGCCGCTCCCCGTCGAAGAAGTGCGGGATGCCCTCCGAAATCCGGGCCATGAGCATCTCGGTCCGCATGCGCCCGAAGGCGTCGCAGTGCACGGGCTGGATGGCGCCGAGCCCGGTGCGCTTCAGGCCCAGCTCCTCCGCCCGGGCGAGGCCGGCTTGGCTTTGGACAGGATCGAGGGAGATCGACCTCGGCGCGGCCTGTTCGGGCGCCTCCACCCGCAGCGCCTCAAGGCGGGCGCGGATGCGGTCGGGCCAGGGAAAGGCGCGGGCGTCCCGGGCGGTGGCGTGGGCCACCAGGGTCTGGAAGGTGGCCGCCAGGCTCCCGTCGGCGTGGCGCATCAGGAGCAGCAGCCGCGCCTCGTCCTCACTGGCCGAGAGCACCCCGCCGGTCATGGTCAGGGCCGCGCCGGGGCGGGCCTCCTTCAGGAAGCGGATGTGCTGGTCGCGGACCACCAGGGTCGCATCGGCCTCGGGGACGAAGGCCTGGGGCATGCCGAGCTCCGCGGCCAGGCCCGCCAGCCCCTCCATGGCCTTGGCCACATAGAAGCCAACGTTCATGTGGCCCATGTGGTCGCATTCCCATGCGGCCACGCTGCCCCGCCAGACCTCGACGCCCACGTCACTCACCCTGAACGCTCCCCCCCGCTTTTGGGGGTGAGCTTAGGGAGGCCGGCCGCGCGTCGCTAGCGCTTGCCTTCGGCCGGATCAGCGCCAGGGCCCAGACGGTCCTCGTTGGCCGGGGACGGGGCGGTGGTGTCGCCGGCCCCCTGGCGTGGCTGCGGGTTGCCCGAAGCGAAGGCGCGGCGCTCGCCCTCGACGCCGTCGTCCTGGCGGACGGCCGGATAGCGTTCCGGTCCGCCGCGGTCCTTGGCCGCGTTCAGCGGCTGGGCGGCGTTCTCGCGGCGGCCCTCGCTCTGGATCTTGTCGTCGCCGGCCATGGGGATCTCCTTGCAGGATTGCTCCCGTCGAAAGCGCCCGGCCCCGCGCGATGTTCCGCCCGGCGCGGCTGTGGCACAGTGTGCGTATCCCGGTTTTGTGGAGACGTTCATGGGCAAGAGGAGACGCGTTCTGGTCCCCCGCCACGGGCCGGTCGTGCGGATCACCCACTGGGTCAACGCCCTCGCCGTCATCGTCCTGCTGATGAGCGGGCTGCAGATCTTCAACGCCCATCCCGCCCTCTACTGGGGTCAGACCTCCACCTTCGCCCGTCCATGGCTTTCGATCCGCATGGTGGAGACGCCGGACGGCCCGCGGGGCGTCACCACCGTAGGGAACCGCTACGCCGACACCACCGGTCTGCTCGGCTGGACCGGGCGGCACGGCGACCGGCGCAACCAGGCCTTTCCCGCCTGGGCCACCATTCCGAGCTGGCGCGACCTGGCGAGCGGGCGGCGCTGGCACTTCTTCTTTGCCTGGCTGTTCGTCCTCAACGGGGCGGTGTACGTGGCCGTGACCGTGCTGAGCCGGCGACGTCGCCGGATGCTTCTGCCTACTCGCGAGCAACTGCGCCTGCGCCATGTGCTGGCCGAGGTCGCCGACCACGCCCGCCTGCGCTTCGCCCGGGGCGAGGCGGCGCGCAGCTACAATGTCCTGCAGAAGGGATCGTACCTGGCGACCGCCTTCGTCCTGCTGCCGATGATGGTGCTCACGGGGCTGTGCATGTCGCCGGGCTTCAACGCCACCGTCCCCTGGCTGATCGACCTGTTCGGCGGCCGTCAGAGCGCCCGCAGCCTCCATTTCCTCACCGCGGCCCTGACGGTGCTGTTCGTGCTCGTCCACCTCGCCATGGTCCTGGCCTCCGGCCCCTGGAACAATCTGCGGGCGATGATCACCGGGCGCTACGCCATCGAGCTTGAGGAGGAACGCACGTGAGCCTCCATCGCCGTACCTGGCTGAAGGCGGCGGGCGCGACCCTCGCCGGCCTCTGGGTCTCGGCCTGCGACCGCCTGACCCGCAATCCGAATTTCATGGGCTTCATCGGCAGCGCCGAGAACCTCAGCCGGCAGGTCCAGCGGGCCGTGACCGACCGCAACGCCCTGGCCCGGGAGTTCTCGCCCGCGGACATCTCCCCCGACTTTAGGCCCAACGGCTCGCTCAATCCCCGCGATCCCGAATATGTGGCCCTGCGCGAGGGCGGCTTCGCCGACTACCGGCTGGTCGTGGACGGCCTGGTGGAGCGGCCGCTCAGCCTGAGCCTCGAAGAGATCCGCGCCCTGCCGGCCCGCACCCAGATCACGCGGCACGACTGCGTGGAGGGCTGGTCCTCCATCGGCAAGTGGACCGGCGCCCGGCTCGGGCCGCTGCTGGACCGGGCGGGCCTGAAGCCCGAGGCCCGCTACCTCGTGTTCCACTGCGCCGACACCCTCGCGGAGGGGCCCAACGGCCGATACTACGAGAGCATCGACCTGATCGACGCGCGGCATCCGCAGACCATCCTGGCTTATGAGATGAACGACGCGCCCCTGCCGGTGAAGCACGGTGCGCCGCTACGTCTGCGCGTGGAGCGGCAGCTGGGCTACAAGCACGCCAAGTATGTGATGCGCATCGAGGCCGTGGAGAGCTTCGCCCACATCTACGGCGGCAAGGGCGGCTTCTGGGAAGACCGCGGCTACGAATGGTACGCCGGCGTCTGAGCCCAAGCGGCGCGGTCCGGGCCAGGGCCTGAAGCTCGCCTGCGACAACCCGTCCGCCCGCCTTTTCGGCTGGCTTGACCTGCGTCAAACCGCTGGACCGACGCCCGGTCTAGACGTCAGAGGCCTTCCTTTACGGAGACGTCTGCGCCGCGTAAGCGCGCGTGCGCCGTTGCGATTCCCCGCCTTCGGAGGAAAGGCGACGGCCCGACTGCCTCGGCCGGGTCGCCGAAGCACCAGTGTCTAGGGGGACATATGCCGCAACAGGCGGTCGTCGAGTTCCAGCCGCAGCCGGAACCGGTCAACCAGTCGAGGATCTTCTACCTGGTCTCGCACCTGGCCGCGCGCCGCGACCGGGTGCTGGAGGACATCATCCGCCCGCACGGCCTGACCATCACCCAGTGGCGCGTCCTGGTGGGCCTGGGCCTGCTGAAGAGCCGGACCATGAACGAGGTGGCCGATTTCCTCGCCCTGGACCGGACCACCCTTACCCGGACCATCGACCGGCTGGTGGAGCGCGGGCTCGTCGTCCGCGCCGAGGTGCCCCATGACCGCCGCCTCACCGAGGCCTCCCTCACGGCCGCCGGCAAGGCCCTGCGCCTCGAACTCCTGGGCCAGGTGGTGGAGGTGAACGAGCGCCTGACCGCAGACGTGGATTCCGAGAGCCTCGCCATCGCCGAGCAGGTGTTCGAGCTGATGCTGGAGCGGCTGATCGGCCATCGGGCGGGGGCCCGACGGATCACCGACCTGGTCTAGAGGGCGGGCTCTTTCCGTCCCGCCGCGAGGCCCTAGATTGGCGTCAAAGCCAAGAGGAGCCCCCATGACCAGTCCCTGGACCCATCACCGCAGCGCCGGCGTCGCCGACGACGTGGACTTCGAGATCAAGGGCCAGGAGCTGCAGTTCGTCGAGATCGAGCTCGACCCGGGCGAGAGCGCCGTGGCCGAGGCCGGCGCCCTGGTCTGGAAGGACGCCGCCGTGGAGATGACCACCGTCTTCGGAGACGGCTCGGGCGGTCAGGGCCAGGGCTTCATGGGCAAGCTCCTGGGGGCCGGCAAACGCCTGATCACCGGCGAGAGCCTGTTCACCACGGTCTTCACCCACCAGGGCCGCGGCAAGGCGCGCGTCGCCTTCGCCTCGCCGACTCCGGGCTCCATCCTGCCCCTGCACCTGGCCGAACTCGGCGGGACCCTGATCTGCCAGAAGGACAGCTTCCTGGCGGCGGCCCGGGGCGTGTCCATCGGCGTCCATTTCCAGCGGCGAATCCTCACCGGCCTGTTCGGCGGCGAGGGCTTCGTCATGCAGCGCCTGGACGGCGACGGCTGGGTCTTCGTCCAGATGGGCGGCACGGTGGTGGAGCGCGAGCTCGCGGCGGGCGAGGAGATTCACGTCGATACCGGCTGCCTCGCCGCCTACACGCCCAGCGTCGACTTCGACCTCGTCATGGCCGGTGGGGTGAAGAGCGTGCTGTTCGGCGGCGAAGGCCTGTTCTTCGCCCGGCTTCGCGGGCCCGGGCGGGTGTGGGTGCAGTCGATGCCGTTCTCGCGCCTGGCCGGCCGGATGCTGGCCGCCGCCGGCACGGGCGGGCAGAACCGCGGCGAAGGCTCGCTCCTCGGCGAACTGGGCGACTTCATCGGCGGCAATCGCTAGGGGCGGCGTCTTTGCTTCCCGCACGTCAGGGCCGCTAGCCTTGGCGGGCATGAATGGGCGGAGGAAGCCGGATGATCGTGGTCAGCGTGATGTATCCCAGCACCGAGGGCGGGACGTTCGACATGGACTACTACAACGCCACCCACATTCCGCTGGTGAAGGAGGCCTTCGGCCCCACCGGCCTGGCCTCGGTCCAGGTGCTCCAGGGGCTGCCCGGCCCGGACGGCGCCCAACCGCCCTATGTGGCCATCGCCAACCTTGTCTTCGAAAGCCCTGAGGCGCTGCAGAAGAGCATGGGCGGCCCGCGCGCGGCCGAGGTGGTCGGCGACGTTCCGAACTTCACCAACATCACGCCCAACCGCCAGATCAGCCTTCTCGCCTGAGGCTGGCGACGGCCGGATAGAAAGACGGCCCCGGATTGCTCCGGGGCCGCTCTGACTTACTTCTGGAAGAGGTCGTTCCAGCGGCGGCGCTGGCGGGTCTTCCAGGCGCCCAGGTGCCAGGCGTTGGAGGCGATCAGCGGCACCACCGTGGTGGCCTCCGCGAACACCATCTGCTCCCAGGTCACGTCCACCTTGCCCCAGGAGCAGGCCTCCTTGAGGGTCGAGGACGAGCAGGCGCCGTCGCGCACGTCCGCCACCGTGATCTGGATGGCGTACTTGTGCATGTCCACCTCGTGGCCAAGGATTTCGGCGCACACGACGGTGTCCTGGGCGAAGTTCTTCGGCACGCCGCCGCCGACCATGAACAGGCCCGTGGCGCCGGCCTTCAGCTTGATCTCGGTCAGCTCGCGGAAGTCCGCGACGGCGTCGATGGTGAGGTAGGGCTTGCCCGCCTTCATCCGCTCGACCTGGTGCTTCACGAGGCCGAAGCCGGCCGAGGAGTCCACGAAGGCCGGGCAGAAGATCGGCACGCCCTCGCGATAGGCCACCTCGATCAGGCTGTCGGGCTTCTTGGCGTTGCCGGCCGCCAGCCACTTGCCCATCTCATAAATGAACTCGCGGCTCGAATAGGGGCGCGGCTCCAGGGACTCGGCGATCTCGTAGATCGTGGCGTCGCAGGCCTGCAGCTCTTCTTCGTCGATGTAGGTGTCGTAGATGCGGTCGATGTAGAGCGCCCTCAGGTCGCGGTCGTCGACGTTCGACTGGGCCTGATAGTGCTTGAAGCCGAGGGCCTCGAAGAAGTCCATGTCGACGATCGAGGCGCCGGTGGCGACCACCGCGTCGATCATCCCGTACTTCACCATGTCCCGGTAGATGTGCATGCAGCCGCCGGCCGAGGTGGAGCCCGCCAGGGTCAGCCAGGTTGAGCACTCGGCGTCTTCCAGGCTCATCTGCCAGATGTCGGCCGCACGGGCCGTGTCACGGCTCGTGAAGCTCATCTTGCGCATGGAATCGATGATCGGGCGGGCGTCGTACTGGTCGATCGCCACGTGCTCGACGGTGTTGGCCAGCAGTTCGGCCTTCCGGTTCGAATTCACGGGAGCGTTCATTCTCAAAGTTCCCTTTGGGTTTGATCGCCCGTCATCAAATGGAAAGCGCGGCCGGGACGGAGCGACCGGCCGCGCCTTTTTAACACGTGGATTGTGGCCGTTTTACCGCTTGCGGCCCCGCTTGCCGGCGGCGCCCTTCGGCCGCGACAGGCGGACGACCTTGCGCTCTTCCTCGTGCCGCTCGCGCGGCAGGCGGATCGAGCGGCCGGCCAGGCCGAACATGGAGGCCATGGGCGCATCCGCCACCGCGACGGTCTCGGCGTCGCCGAAGCCGTTGAAGCGGGTGCTCATGGCGATCCCGTAGGCGCCCAGCATGCCGATCTCCACATAGTCGCCCTCGCGGACGTCCTCGGGCAGCCAGAACGGCCCGGGCATGTGGTCGATGGAATCGCAGGTCGGGCCGTAGAAGCGGTAGGGCTTCAGCGGGCCTTCCACCTCGTGCGCCGTCTCGCCCTCGCCCCGGTACAGCTTCACCGGGAAGGGCCACTTCATGTGCGCGGCGTCGAACAGCGAGCCGTAGCTGCCGTCGTTGAGATAGAGGGCGTCGCCCTTGCGCAGCTCGACCTTGGTCAGCAGCGAGGTCGCCTCGGCCACCAGCCCGCGGCCCGGTTCGGCCCACAGTTCGGTGTCGTCGTGCACGCTCATCTCGGCGAAGCCGCGGTGGATGGAGTCCGCATAGTCCGCCATGTCCGGCGGCATCATGCCCGGATAGACCGATGGGAAGCCGCCGCCCACGTCCACCACGTCCACCATGACGCCGGCGCGCACGATGGCGCGGTTCGCCTGGGCCATGGCCGCCTGATAGGCGGTGGGACGCATGCACTGGCTGCCCACGTGGAACGAGACGCCCATGCGGTCCTGCGTCGCCCGGCGGGCGGCCAGCAGCAGCGAGGGAGCCTCCCACGTATCGACGCCGAACTTGCCGGCCAGCGAATAGGACGCGCCCTCCGCCGACACGCCCAGGCGGACGATCAGCGACAGGTCGTCGGCCCCGCCGGTGGCGTCGAGGATCTTCTGCAACTCCTCATGGGTGTCGAGGGCGAAGGTCTTCACGCCGTGGTCGAAGTAGGCCTGGGCGATGGCCCTGCGGCTCTTCACCGGATGCATGAACGCCATCCGGGCGCCGGGCGCATGCCGCGACACCAGTTCGATCTCGGGGACCGACGCCACGTCGAACGAATTCACGCCGCTCTTCACCAGGGTCTCGATGACCCACGGCGAAGGGTTCGCCTTCACAGCGTAGAAAACGTCGCCTCGAAAATTGTCCTGGAACCAGCGCGCCGCTACGGCCACCGCATCCGGTCGCGCAAGGGCGACAGGACGCTCCGGGGACCGCTCGCGGACCAGGTCCAGGGGCGTATGGTACGTATGCACCTCACGCAACCCCCAACGGATTGTTGAACCCAGACCGGCGTTAGCAGCGCTTTTTAGGACTTCGGGTCCGCCGGAAGCCGCGCAAATAGGGGTATCTGGCCGGCGTGTAAAGGGCTTAGGGCCTGCGACGTCCTGTCACTACTGAGATCGTTGTTATATATTCGGGGGCGCGCACGGTCGGGGCTAGTACAGGCGGGCGCAGGCGCGCGTAGAATCGCCTGATTTTCGCGCCCGGGGGCGTCCCTGCGGCGCTGGCGCGCACGTTGCCCGCTGGACCGGCCATGCGCCGACATGCCATGAAGCCCTGGCAGGCGGCGGGGACGGCATGCTCCGTGTCGCCGGCAGTCGACGCCACGGGGAAAGCGCTACTATTCGATGACCGAAGCCGCCGTTCTGTCGATACGGAACGCCTCCAAGACCTTCGGTCAGCGCCGAGCGCTCGACGGGGTCTCCCTGGATGTTCGCAAGGGTGAGATGATCGCCCTCATCGGGCCGTCGGGCTCCGGCAAGTCCACCCTGTTGCGCTCGATCAGCGCCCTGCAGACCATCGACGCCGGCGGGACGATCACCGCCTTCGGCGCGCCGGTGCAGGAGAACGGGCGGGTCGCCGCGGGCGTGCGCAAGGTCCGCACCCGCATCGGCATGATCTTCCAGCAGTTCAACCTGGTCGGGCGTTTGACGCTCTTCGCCAATGTGGCCCTGGGCTCGCTCGGCCGCATCGGCGCCCTCCAGGGCCTGCTCGGCCTGTGGCCGGAAGAGACCAAGCAGTCGGCCATGGCCGCTCTGCATCGCTTCGGCCTGGCCGAGTACGCCGCCCAGCGGGCCAATACCCTGTCCGGCGGCCAGCAGCAGCGCGGCGCCATCGCGCGGGCTCTGGTCCAGAAGGCGAAGATCATCCTGGCCGACGAGCCTGTGGCCTCGCTCGACCCGGTCTCGGCGCGCCGGGTCATGGAGATCCTGCGCGAGCTCAATGACAATGATGGCCTGACGGTCATCGTCACCCTTCACCAGGTCGACTACGCCCTGCGCTATTGCGATCGGGTCGTCGCCCTGAAGTCGGGCAAGGTCGTCTATGACGGCCCGCCCAGCGGCCTCGACCGGCCGCGCCTCGTCGAAATCTACGGCCCCGAATTCGAGGACGTCTTCTGGGAAGGAGCGCCCCAATGATCCGCCGCCACCTGATCGGCGCAGCTCTCATCGCCGCCGCCACGCTCGGCCTCGCCGGGTGCGGCGACAACAAGGGCCCCTCGCAGATCACCGGCGGCACGCCGAACGAGCTGACCTTCGCCATCCTGCCGGCCGAGGGCCAAGCCTCCATGGCGCCCCTGTGGCAGCCGCTGCTGGATGAGATGTCAGCCCAGATCGGCGTGCCGGTGAAGCCGTTCTTCATCTCCAACTACACGGCCATGGTCGAGGCGATGCGCTTCAACCAGGTGCAGATGGGCTGGTTTTCGGCCGCTCCGGCCCTGCGCGCCACCGAGCGGGCCAATGGCGAGGTCCTGGGCCGGGTCGTCGATGCGGGCGGCGAGGCCACCTACAAGTCGGTCCTGATCGTCCGCAAGGGCAGCGGCATCACCCTGGACAAGGTGCTGCAATGCGACCGCACCCTGAACTTCGGCATCGGCGACGCCCAGTCCACCTCGGGCACCCTGGCGCCCATGGCCTATCTCTTCACCCCGCGCGGCATCGATCCGGCCAAGTGCTTCAAGGCGGTCCGCTCGGCCAGCCATGAGGCCAATGTCCTGTCGGTGGGCACCGGCGTGCTGGACGTGGCCACCAACAACACCGTCGGCCTGCTGTTCAACCGCCGGCAGAAGCCCGAGATCGCCGACCGCATCGAGGTGATCTGGCAATCGCCGCCGCTTCCGGAAAGCTCCATCGTGGTGCGCAAGGACCTCGATCCGGCGCTGAAGGAGAAGATCCGCCAGTTCTTCCTCACCTACGGCACCGGCGACGACGAGGTCGGGGCCAGGCAGCGTAAGGTGCTGGAAGGCCTCGCCTACGGCGGCTTCCGGGCCGCCGACAATTCCTACCTCGACCCGGTGCGCGAGATGGAAGCCGCCGAGAAGCTGGCCGAGGCGCGCCGCTCGGGCGACCAGGCCCGCATCGCCAAGGCCCAGGCCGAGTTCGACAAGATCACCGCCGCCGCCGCCCAGCGGCGCGCCACCGCCCCGGCGCCGTAAGATGACCTCAGCCTCCGCCACCGCGGTCCCGCCGCCGCCGACCCGCAGCCTGGCTCAGCGCGGGCCCGACCTGCTGGTCTGGGGCGCGGTGATCATCCTGCTGCTCATCAGCTTCAAGCCGGTGGAGGTGAGCAACTTCACCCGCCTCTTCACCAACTCCGAGAACATGCGCCTCTATGGCGCGGACCTCCTGCGGCCAGACTTCACGGAATGGCGGACCTACGTCGCCCAGATGTGGCTGACGATCCAGATCGCCCTGTGGGGCACGTTCCTGGCGGTGATCGTGGCCGTGCCCTTCGGCCTTGCCTGCTCGCGCAACATCTCGCCGGTGTGGCTGCAGCAGCCCATGCGGCTCCTGATGAACTTCCTGCGCTCGATCCCGGACCTGGTGCTGGGCACCCTGTTCCTGGTGGCGGTGGGCCTGGGCCCGTTCGCGGGGGTGATGGCGCTGGCCATCAATACCGGCGCGGTGCTGGCGAAGCTGTTTTCCGAGGCCGTGGAGTCCATCGACAAGGGGCCCGTGGAAGGCGTGCGCGCCACCGGCGCCGGCAAGCTGCATGAGATCGTCTGGGGTGTGATCCCGCAGGTGGCGCCGCTGTGGACCAGCTACGCGCTGTATCGCTTTGAATCCAACTCGCGCTCGGCCACCGTCCTGGGCCTGATTGGGGCGGGCGGCATCGGCCGGCTGCTGTTCGACAGCATCAACGGCTTCGCCTACCACCAGCTGTCGGCGATCGTGATCGTGATCATCGTGGCCGTGTCGCTCATCGACCTGCTGTCGCAGGCCATGCGGAGCCGGCTGCTCTAGGGAGCCGCCCTCAGGGATCGAAGGCGAGCAGGAGCTGCTTCAGCTCCCGCTCGTCCACCGCCTCGGCGGCTTCGGCTGGGCGCATCCAGCGGCGCTCGCGCTGGTGCTGCTCGGGCCATTCGTCCCGCAGCTCGGTGACCTCGAGGTCATAGACGAACACCCGCACGTGCTGGGTCCGGCCGCTGCGCAGGCGCTTGTTGTAGTGATAGAGGCCGACCGCCTTGGACGAGGTGGGGCCGCCCACGCCGGCCTCCTCGAAGGCTTCCTGGGCGGCCGAGGCGGCGGGCGTCAGCCCCTTGATCGGCCAGCCCTTGGGGATCACCCACCTGCGGGTCTCGCGCGAGGTGATCAGCAGCACCTCGAGGCCGTCCGCCGTCCGCCGCCACGGCAGGGCCGCATACTGGGTCTTGGGCTCCCGGTCGGGCTCGGGTCGTAGGCGCTGGGGCGGCTTGCTCATCCTATCCAAACGCGCGATCGGCCAATCGGGCCAGGCCGTAGAACAGGGCCCCGGTCAGGCCGGCCATGGGGATCGTCACGATCCAGGCCCAGACGATGTTCTTGGCCACCCCCCAGCGCACGGCCGACATCCGCCGGGCCGCGCCGACGCCGACGATGGAGCCGGTGATGGTATGGGTGGTCGAGACCGGGATCCCGAGGTTGGTGAAGAAGAACAGGGCGATGGCCCCGCCGGTCTCGGCGCAGAAGCCCTGCTGGGGCGAGAGGCGGGTGATCTTGGAGCCCATGGTGTGGACGATCCGCCAGCCGCCGAACAGGGTGCCCAGGCCCAGGGCCGCCTGACAGCTGATCACCACCCAGAACGGCACGTGGAATTCCCCGCCCAGGTGGCCGTGGGAATAGAGCAGGACCGCGATGATCCCCATGGTCTTCTGGGCGTCATTGCCGCCGTGGCCGAGCGAGAACAGGGCCGCCGAGACGAACTGCAGCTTGCGGAAGGCGCTGTCGGCGAAGGCGGGGGTCGCCTTGATGAAGGCCCAGGACGCCGCGAGCACCAGGATCAGGGCGAGGCCGAAGCCGAGGGCGGGCGACACCACGATGCCGGCGATGGTCTTCAACACGCCCGACCAGACGATCGGGTCGAAACCGGCTTTGGCCACGCCGGCGCCGATCAGGCCGCCGATCAGGGCGTGCGAACTGGACGAGGGGATGCCCAGGAACCAGGTGAGGATGTTCCAGAAGATCGCTCCGCCCAGGGCCCCGAAGATCACGGCGTCCGAGATCACGTCGGGCTGCAGGATGCCCTTGCCCACCGTGTTGGCCACGTGCAGGCCGAAGAACAGGAAGGCGATGAAGTTGAAGAACGCGGCCCAGATCACCGCCCAGCGCGCGGGCAGCACGCGCGTGGAGACGATGGTGGCGATCGAATTGGCCGCGTCGTGCAGGCCGTTCAGGAAGTCGAAGAAGAGCGCCACCCCGATCAGGAAGATCAGGACGAGGCTCAGGCCGCCGATGTCCATGCTGCGGCGGCCCTAGAGGTGTTCGATCAGCACGCCGCTGATCCGGTTGGCCACGTCCTCCAGGCGATCCACCACCTTCTCCAGGTGGTCGTAGATCTCGCCGCCGACGATGAAGGCCATGGGATCCTGTCGGGCCGGGCCGCGGTAGAGGGCCCGCATGCCCTCGTCGTAGATCTGGTCCGAGGTTTCCTCGAGCTGGGTGATCTGCTCGGTGATGCTGTTCAGCCGCTGGGCGTTGGCCTTCATCTGCCGCAGCAGCGGCACGGCTTCGGCGGTCAGCTCGGCCGTCTGCACGATGACGTCGCCCAGGCGCCTCATGTCCGGCTCGAAGGCGCGGGTCTCGAACAGCATCACCGCCTTGGCGGTCTTGTGCATCTGGTCGACCGCATCGTCCATCGAGCCGATCAGGTTGCGGATGTCGCTGCGGTCGAAGGGCGTGATGAAGGTGCGGCGCACGGCCAACATCACCTCGTGGGTGACCGCATCGGCGGCCTCCTCGTGGCGGGCGATGTCGGCGCACAGCTCAGGCACCCGGTCGCCCCCGTCCAGGAGTTCGCGCAGCGACCTCGCCCCGCCGCAGATGGTCCGCGTGTGGGCTTCGAACAGATCGAAGAAGCCCGCTTCCTTGGGCATGATGGCGTTGAACCAGCTCAGCATCGGGTCCCCTGGCGCGTCGGCCGCTCGGGCGGTGTACGGACGAGGCCCCTCTACACTGCCGGCCCACACCGCGCCAACATCCGCTATCACATGAGCGCCATCGAACTGACGTTCGGATCGGCGCTTCTGTGGATGTCAGGATCGTTCCGTCCCGCCCCATCCCGCGGGCAGGACGTCCGTGCTCAGACGAACTCGCGTCCCCGCCGCACCCGGGCCAGGCGCCGCAGCCGGCGCCAGAAGCGGGTCTTCTGCGGCTCGGGATAGGGCTGCAGGTTGCGCACGAAGTCCTCGGCGCATGCCCGCCACGAGAAGCCCTCGGCGAACCGGCGCACCTGGGCTCGATCGAGCTTCAGGGCCTCAAGGCAGGCGTCGCGCAGGCCCTCAGTGGCCGAGGCGGCGAGGGCGCCTGCTCCGGAACCGGGGATCAGGTCGATGGGGCCGGGCGCGGGATAGGCGGCCACCGGCGTGCCCGAGGCCATGGCCTCAAGGATCACCAGGCCGAAGGTGTCGGTGAGCGAGGGGAAGACGAAGACGTCGGCGCAGGCGTAGGCCGCCGCGAGGTCGGCGCCGGACTTCGGGCCCGTGAACACCGCCTTGGGGTACTTGGCCTTCAGCTCCTCCAGCTGCGGGCCGGGGCCCACCACCACCTTGCTGCCGGGCAGGTCGAGGCTGAGGAAGGCCTCGATGTTCTTCTCCACCGCCACCCGGCCCACATAGAGGAAGACCGGCCGTGGCAGGCCCTCGAAGACGTCCGGGTCGCCCTCGGCGCGCGGGCGGAAGACCTCGGTGTCGACGCCCCGGGACCAGGCGGAGATGTTGCGGAAGCCGTGGCGGGTCAGCTCGTCGCGCATGGTGGGCGTCGCCACCATCAGCCGGCCCGACGGCTTGTGGAACCACTTCATGTACGCATAGCCGGCGGCCAGGGGCAGCGGCAGGCGGGCCGAGACATATTCCGGGAACCGCGTGTGGTAACTGGTGGTGAAGGGCAGCTTCCATTCCACGCAGATGCGCCGGGCGGCCAGGCCAATGGGCCCTTCGGTGGCGATATGAATGGCCTCCGGCTCGAACGCCTTGAAGCGCTCCTGCACCGGCTCATAGACCCCGATCGCCACCTTGATCTCGGAATAGGTGGGCAGCGGGAAGGTCTTGAACTGGCCCGGGTGGATCACCTCCACCGTGTGGCCCATGTCCTTCAGTTCGGAGACCACCCGGGTCAGGGTGCGCACCACGCCGTTGACCTGCGGCTCCCAGGCGTCGGTCGCCAGGAGGATGCGCATCGGCCGCTGGGCGTCGCGGGGCGCGGTGATGGCCTCGCGCAGGCGCCGGTCGGACCGGTCGGGCCTGATTCGATCGGCCTCGCCGATGGCCTGGGTCTGCATCCAGGCCCAGAAGGCGCCCAGCAGCGCCTCCTTGGTGGGGAAGTGCCGATAGACGGTGCGTTCACCGACGCCGGCGGCCTTGGCGATCTCCGCGAAGCTCAGGTCTTCCAGCGAGCGGGTCTCAAGCTGGGCGCCGACGGCGCTTAGAATCTGCTCGCGGGTCTCCTCCCGCTGGCGGTCGCGCTGGCTCGCGGAGGGGCTCCTCATGGCAGCGCCACTGTCACGAGTTGCGGCGGCAAGTCAACGCGGGCGTATGACGTGCGAGGGGCCGACGCGGGGCCGGATCGCGTCCTCTGCGGCTTTCCATCGCCTGGTCGTTGGGCGGATTGCATGCCAGAGGCGGGGCGCCCCCTTGAATTCCTGGCGGAGCTTTCCCTTGTCCTGCTACGGAATGGAGCAGAGAGCAGACCCTCCCCAGGTCGCCAAAACATTGGGTCCGATGGACGCCCGAACCTACCCCGCCAAGGCGACGCCGAAGTCGCAGCGGACACGCGCGCGCATCCTCGAAGCGGCGATGCGCCTCTTCGCAGAGATCGGCTATCACGCCGCGACCAATGCGGTGATCGCCGACGCCGCCGGTCTCACCCGCGGCGCCATGCTCTATCATTTCGCCACCCGCGAGGAGCTTGTGGAGGCGGCGATCGCCCATATCGAGCTCAACCGGGCCAGGCTGCTGGAACAGGCCGCCGCCTCGCCGCCGCCGGGCGTCGACGCCGCCGAACACGCCATCGACAGCTACTGGGCGCTGCTGCACGAAATCCCGTTCATCGCCTTCGCCGAGCTGGAGGCCGCGGCCCGCACCGATTCCATGCTGCGGGAGCGGCTGGTCACCGCCCAGAGCGCCTTCGACCACGCCCAGCTGGGCGGCGACCGGTTCGGGGCCATGGTCCAGGCGGGCGACGATCCGCGCTTCCAGACCAGCCGCGACCTCGGCCGGTTTCTGCTGGAGGGCCTGGCCCGCGGCGCCATGACCTACGACCAGGACGCCCGCCGCGAGCGGCTGATCGCCGTGGTCAAGCGGGCGGTACGGATGCTGAACCGCAAGGGCGACATCCACGACATCTGGGCGGACTGAGCGTCCGGACCGAGCTGAAAGGAAGAGGCCCCGCGGTCGCCCGCGGGGCCTCTCGTTCAGGGGGCGGCCCTAGGATCGGCGGGGCTCAGCGACCGCCGGGGCTCGAGCCCTGCTGTTGCCGTTCCGCCTGGCGCCGGCGCTGGAACAGCATCTGCTGGACCGCCGCCAGTTCCTCCTTCTCGATCGCCCCCGAGGAGTCGCGGTCGATCTGGCCGAAGAAGGCTGCGAGCTGCTTGCCGAGCTGCCCCTTCAGCTCGGCCTTCTGGATCCTGCCGTCCAGATTGTCGTCCAGCATGCCCAGCATGCGGGTCTGGTTCATCAGCTCGTCGTAGTTGACCTGGTTCGTCGCCGTCTCGTCGATCCAGCGGAAGCGCAGGGAGGTGAAGAACATTTCCTCGAACGACTGGTCGCCCCAGAGGACTTCCTTGGTCGGGTCCGGGTTGGCCGGGTTCCGCTTGGAATTGTCGTACCAGTAGTGGGCGACGATCTTCGACCCCGCCGGCACCTTGATCGGCTCGGCGAAGGTGTATTCGCGCTGCCAGTTGAAGTCATAGCGCGGCATGGCCAGCAGCTGCTTCTTCTGGCCGTCCGGGTAGTGGATCCACAGGTCCGAGGCGTAGCCGCGGTAGTGGGCGTGCGGGAAGGCCGAGTAGAGCAGCGCGTCCTTCGGGAACTCGACGTAGGCGATTTCCTTGTGACGCTCGGCGCCCGGCGGGATGACGATGGTGTTGTCGATCACCACCACGCTGCGCATCATCAGGTTCGGCAGCTCGTCGTCCTTGTAGAAGTAGAGGCCGATCTGCGACTTCTCGACTTCCTCCTTGCCGAAGGGGGTGTAGTGGGCCTGGAAGGCCACGCCGCCGCCGGGCGGCAGGTAGGTGCCCACGTTTTTCGGCCAGAAGGTGGACTCGGCGCCCACGGCGTAGCCGCCCACGCCCGCGCCCCAGCGCATTTCATTGACCTGCTCGCCGGGCTTGGGGAGGTCCTGCGGCTTCACATAGCCGGACAGGTAGTGGTGCACGCCCTGGCGCGAGCCGATCTTGTAGGTCGAGGCCTTGATCCACTTGCCCTCGGTGAGCGGGTTCGGGACCCACGGACGCTGGTAATCGACCACGCCCGAGGCCGGGATCGTGTAGGAGGGGATGTCGAGGATCAGGTCCGGCTTGCCCAGCGGCCAGTCGGAGACCGGCGCTCGCGCCTTGGCCAGCGGGTCAGGACCATCGCCCCGCGGCGCGCCGGCCTCGATCCAGTGGACCAGGGTCTTGACCTCGTCCTTGGTCAGGCTGCGGTCATCCTCGAACTTGCCCACGTGATGGGTGACGTTCCACGGCGGCATCCGGTCGGTCCGGATCACCTCGCGGATCATCGGCGAGAAGCCCTTCACCATCTCGTAGCTGGTCATCGAGAACGGCCCGATGGAGCCCGGTTGGTGGCAGCCCACGCACTTGGACTCGAGGATCGGCGCCACGTCCTTGGCGTAGGAGATCTGGGCGTGCTGGGCCTTGCGGGCCCGCTCGGGGAAGTCGATCAGGCAGCCGGGGGAGGCCTTGGTAGCGGCGAGCGCCGGACGGCCGGCGATGGTCGCCTCGATGGCGTCGGCGGCCCAGTTGTGGGTGGCCACGGCCTTCTGCACGCCGTAGTCGCGGCGGTCGTCCAGCGGGCCGCGATAGACCACCTTCCAGGTCTTCGGGTCGATGACGAAGAACTCGCCCGTGCGGGTCACGCCGAGCTGCTCGCCCACGAGCTGGTTGGAATCCAGCAGGACCGGGATGCCGAAGTTGTACTCCGTGGCCTCCTTGAGGATCGCCTCGCGGCTGTCCTGCAGGGCCGAGTTCAGCATCAGGAACTCGACGCCGCGGCCTTCGAACTTGGCCTTCAGCTCGCGCACGGAGGGCGCGAGGCTGCGGGAGATCGGGCAGCCGTTGGCCTGGGTGATGATGACGACGGCCTTGGCGTCGGCCAGCCGATACAGTTCGTGACCCATCAGGGTCTCGTCCGGCAGCATGAAGTTGTCGACGATCGCCGGCGTCGCCGCCGTGGCGGTTTCGACCGTCGCCACATTCGCCGCATTCGTCAGCGCGCTGGCGGCCTGATCATCGGTGGCGCAGCCGTAAAGCATGCCGGCGCTCGCCAGCAGGCCCAGCACGGAAATGCGTGCCTTCGTCATCAATTTTCCTCCCCAAGGCCGATCCCCAATTTTTCGAGGTTTCGGTCCGGTCCCTGATAAGCCTGATTATCCTAACCCAGCAAAACGACGTTGCACGAATATTTCTGAACAGCGTTCAGACTGATTTTGTGAACGGCGTTCAGGTACGCGCCGCCTCGGTCGCGATCCAGGCGTCGATGCGGGCTTCGAGGAGGCCCATGGGCAGGGGGCCGGCCAGCAGCACGGCGTCGTGGAACCGGCGGATGTCGAACCGCTCGCCAAGCGCCGCCTTGGCCTTCGCGCGCAGGCGCAGATAGGTCAGCTCGCCCACCTTGTAGGCCAGAGCCTGGCCCGGCCACGAGACGTAGCGGGCCACCTCCACCTCGATGTTCAGGGGCGCAAGGGCGGTGTTTTCGAGGAAGCAGGCCTTGGCCTCGTCCACGCTCCAGCCCTTCCAGTGGATGCCGGTGTCCGCCACCAGGCGGCAGGCGCGCCACATCTCGTAGGAAAGCTGGCCGAACCGTTCGTACGGCGTCCGGTAGATGCCCATCTCACCGGCCACCTTCTCGGAATAGAGGCCCCAGCCCTCGACGAAGGCCGAATAGCCGGCCTCCCGGCGGAAGGCCGGCACGCCCTGCAGTTCCTGGGCGAGGGCGATCTGCAGGTGATGGCCCGGGACGGCCTCGTGGGCGGTGAGCGCGGGCAGTTCGTAGAGGGGCCGCTGGTCCAGGGCGTAGGTGTTGACCAGGTAGCCGCCGGCGACGCCGCGCTCGGGGCTGCCGGGGAAATAGCGGCCGGTGGTATAGCCCTGCTCGATCTCCTTCGGCGCCGGCCGCACGCCATAGGTCAGGCGCGGGAGGGTGGCGAAGTAGCCGGGCAGCTGATCGTCGATCCGCTTGGCGATCTCCGAGGCCTTCTCCAGCAGCGCCTCGCGGGAGGCGGCGTAGAAGCGCGGCTCCTTGCGGAGCATGGCGATGAAGCCGGAAAGGTCGCCGGTCCAGCCAGCCTCCTTCATCGCCACCTCCATCTCGGCCCGGATGCGGGCCACCTCGGACCGGCCCAGGTCGTGGATCTCGTCGGGCGTCAGGTCGGTGGTGGTGTGGTCGCGCACCACGAAGCGGTAGTAGGCCTCGCCGTCCGGCAGGCTACGGGCGCCCAGGCCCTGGCGGGCCGCGCGCAGATAGTCGGTTTCGAGATAGGCGATGAAGGCCGCGCGCAGCGGCCGCAGGGCGGCGGCCGCAGCCCGGGCCCGCGCCCTCAGCTGCGTCTGCTCGGCCGCCGGGACGGTGTCGGGCAGCTTCGCCAGGGGCTTCAGCAGCGGATCGTCCTCTGGCGGCGTGGCCTGCCGGGTCTTCAGGGCCTCGATCACGGCCTCGACGGTGGAGCGGGGCTGGGTGAAGCCGGTCCGGGCGCCCCGCTTCACGTTCTCCACATTGTCCCGGAAATGAACCGGCGCGGCTTCCAGCCGGGCGATCCAGGCCAGGGCGTCCTCGCGGCTGCGCACGGGCGTCACCGAGGCGAAATAGTCCAGGGTGTCGTAGAAGCCGCCGTCGCTGGAGAGGGGCATCCGCGCCTCGTCGAAGCGCAGCCGCCCAAGGGCGGAGTCCACGGTCCAGAGCAGCAGGTGGCGGTTCAGCCTCGCTTCGTCCGATAGGCCGGCGTCCGGAATCGCCGCCAGCCGCGTCTTGAAGCCTTCCAGCGCCGCTTTGCGCCGGGCGTCGGCGGCGGGCGTCACATCGGGCAGCCGGGCGAGCGCGGCCCGGTCGCCCAGATTTCCGGCGGTGAACGGGTCTTCCGACAGCCACCAGGCTTCATAGTCGGCGACCAGCCGGGCGATGGCGGCCTCGCCCGCGCTCTCCTGGGCGGCGACGGGCTGGACCATCAGGGTGAAGGCCATGCAGACGGCCGGCAGCAAGCGACCCATTTCGACGTTCCCCCGCAATGAAATTGCGCGATCAGGCTATAGCCAAGGCAAGGCTTGTCCAGCGCTCGCCGATCAGCGAATTGTGGCGCTTCTCGGTTCGAGGGGGAAACCATGAGCTTCATTGGACGCCGCAAGCCGCTCGCGGCCTCGCAGGTCTCGGAGACGGCGGACGGCCTGCGCCGGACGCTGAGCTGGCCGCACCTGGTGGCGCTGGGCGTCGGCGCCATCGTCGGCACCGGCATCCTGACGCTCACCGGGGTCGGCGCGGGCCTGGCCGGGCCGGGGGTGATCCTGTCATTCGTCCTGGCCGGCGCGGTCTGCGCCTGCGCGGCCCTGGCCTATGCCGAGATGGCCACCATGATGCCGGCGGCCGGCAGCGCCTACACCTACTCCTACACGGTGCTGGGGGAACTCCTGGCCTGGATCGTGGGCTGGAGCCTGATCCTCGAATACACCGTCGTGTGCAGCGCTGTGTCGGTGGGCTGGAGCGCCTATGCGGTGGGCTTCCTGCAGCACCAGGCCGGGATCGAGCTGCCCGCCGCCCTCATCGCCGGGCCGCACGCCGGGGGCCTCGTGAACCTGCCGGCGGTGTTCATCGCCCTGGCCGTCAGCGGCCTGCTGCTGGCCGGCACCCGCGAGAGCGCCAACGTCAACTTCGTGCTGGTGATCCTGAAGCTTCTGGCCCTGGCCGTGTTCGTGGCCGTGGCGGCCACTGCCTTCAATGCCGACAACTTCCACCCCTTCATGCCCAACGGCTTCCTGCCGACCACCAACGCCGAGGGGACCCGCGTGGGCGTCGCGGCCGCGGCGGCGATCATCTTCTTCGCCTTCTACGGCTTCGACGCCATCTCGACGGCGGCCGAGGAGGCCAAGAATCCCAGCCGAGACCTGACCATCGGCATCGTCGGCTCCATGCTGCTGTGCACCCTGATCTACATGGTGGTGGCGGGCGCGGCCCTCGGCGCCATGCCGGCCGCCGAGCTGGCCAAGAGCGAGGAGCCCCTGGCCCTCGTCCTGCGCACCCTGGGCCAGCCCCTGGCCGCGGGCATGATGGCTGCGGTGGCCTTTGTGGCCCTGCCGACGGTGATCATGGCCTTCATGTACGGCCAGAGCCGGATCTTCTTCGCCATGGCTCGGGACGGCCTGCTCCCGGGCGGCCTCGCCAAGGTCAATGGCCGGGGCGTGCCGGTGTTCGTCACCATCTTCACCGGCATGGTGGCGGCGGTGATCGCCGGGGCCTTCCCGCTGGGCGAGATCGCCGCCCTGGCCAACGCCGGCACCCTGGTGGCCTTCATCGCCACCGCCGCCTGCATGATGATCCTGCGCCGGCGCGAGCCGGACGTGGCGCGGCCGTTCCGCACGCCCCTGTGGCCGGTGGTGGGCGTGCTGGCGATCGTCGGCTGTCTGTGGCTGTTCACCAGCCTGCCGCTGACGACGATGCGCAACTTCCTGATCTGGAACGCGATCGGCCTGGTGGTCTACCTGGCCTACGCCCGCCGGAAGAGCCGCCTGGCCGCGGCCTGACGGCTGACCCGCCGGCTACTCCGCAGGCTCGCCGGGCGGCCGCTCGGCGAGCTGGCGCAGGTAGCGCCCGTACTCGCTCTTGGCCTGCAGGTCGGCGACCTTGATCAGCTCCTCGCGGCCGATCCACCCCTGCTGGTAGGCGATCTCCTCGAGGCAGCCGATGCGCAGGCCCTGGCGCTGTTCGAAGGTGCGGATCAGCTCGCCGGCCTGGATCAGGCTGTCGTGGGTGCCCGCGTCCTCCCAGGCGAAGCCGCGTCCCAGCAGCTCCACGTGCAGGGCGCCTTCCTCCAGATAGACCTGGTTGAGGGCGGTGATCTCCAGCTCGCCCCTGGCCGAGCGGGTCAGGGTCTTGGCGATCTCGCTGGCCCGGCCGTCATAGAAATAGAGGCCGGTCACCGCGTAGTTGGACTTCGGCTTGGCCGGCTTCTCCTCGATGGAGAGCGCCCGCCCGTCGGGGGCGAGCTCGACCACCCCGTAGCGCTCGGGATCGTGCACCGGATAGCCGAAGACGGTGGCGCCGACGTCGCGCTCGTGCGCCCGCCGCAGCATCTGGCGGAAGTGCTGGCCGAAGAAGATGTTGTCGCCCAGGATCATCACGCTGGGCTCGCCGCCGACGAACTCCTCGCCCAGCAGATAGGCCTCGGCGAGGCCGCCGGGGGTGGGCTGGACCACATACTGGAAGCGCACGCCGAACTGCGAGCCGTCGCCCAGCAGCCGCTTGAACGCCGCCTGGTCCTCGGGGGTGGTGATGATCAGGATCTCGCGCACGCCGGCCAGCAGCAGGACCGACAGCGGATAGTAGATCATCGGCTTGTCGTAGACCGGCAGCAGTTGCTTGGAGACCGCCAGGGTCAGCGGGTGCAGCCGCGTGCCCGCGCCGCCCGCCAGGATGATGCCGCGCCTCATGCCGGCCTCGCTTCGGTTAGGGCCGGACCACCGGCCGTGGGGTTGGAATTCAGCTCGGCGATGATCTCGGCGAGGGCCTCGCGCCAGGGGCGGATGCTCACGCCGAAGACGGTCTCCGTGGCGGAGGTGTCCAGGACGCCGTGCAGGGGCCGCTTGGCCGGCGACGGCCGGTCGGCGGTCTTCTGGGCCCCGACTTCGGGGGCCTTGTCGCCCAGGGCCAGCTCGAAGATCCCCTGCGCGAAGCCGCGCCAGCTCGTCTCGCCGGCGTTGGCGAAGTGGTGCAGGCCGAAGGCCGGATCGCCCGCGGCCGCGGCGGCCCAGCGGGGCAGCTGGCCAAGCACGAAGCCGGCCAGATCGGCGGCGCTGGTCGGGCGTCCGAACTGGTCGTCCACCACCTGCAGCGGGCGGCCCTCGCCGGCCAGCCGCAGCATGGTCTTCACGAAGTTCCTGCCGTGGGCCGACACCACCCAGGAGGTGCGGATCACCGCGGCCCGGGCGCAGGCGGCCAGCACGCCCCGTTCGCCCGCCAGCTTGGTGGCGCCATAGGCGTTCAGCGGGTTTGTGGCGTCGCTGGGGGCATAGGGCGCGCCCTTGGTCCCGTCGAACACATAGTCGGTGGAGAAATGGACGAGCGCCGCCCCGGCCTCGGCGCAAGCCCGGGCGATGGCGGCGGGGGCTTCGGCATTGACCTTGCCGGCCAGGTCGCCCTCGGTCTCGGCCAGGTCCACGGCGGTGTAGGCGGCCGCGAGGATCACCACGTCCGGCCCGTGCTCGAGCACCTGCCGGGCGCAGGCCGCGGGCTCGGAAAGGTCGGCCTCGGCCCGGGACAGGGCCGTCAGCGTCACGTCGTGGGCGTCGGCCTGGCGGAGGACCTCGCGGGCGAGCTGCCCCGTGGTCCCGAACATCAGGGCGCGGAGGGTCACGCCTTCACCAGCCCCAGCCGTTCCGAATGGAAGCCGCGCTGGCGGATGCGCTCCACCCAGCCGTAGTTGTCCACGTACCAGCGAACCGTGTCGGCAAGGCCGCGTTCCAGCGTCACCTTGGGCGTCCAACCCAGCTCGCGTTCGATCTTCGAGCAGTTGATGGCGTAGCGGAAATCGTGCGCCGGCCGGTCGGCGACGAACTCGATCTTGTCGGCGTGGGGCGTGTTGGCGGGGGCCAGCTTGTCGAGCTCGGCGCAGATCATCCGCACCACCTCGATGTTGCGGTGGTCGGCGTCGCCCCCGATGGCGTAGGTCTCGTGCAGCCGGCCCCTCTGCAGCACGGTCAGCAGGGCCTCGGCGTGGTCGTCTACATGCAGCCAGTCGCGCATCTGCCGGCCGTCGCCGTAGACCGGGATCGACTTGCCCTCCAGCGCCCGGGTGATCACCGTCGGGATCAGCTTCTCCGGGAATTGATACGGGCCGTAGTTGTTCGAGCAGTTGGTGATCACCACCGGCAGGCCGTAGGTCCGGCCCCAGGCGCGCACCAGATGGTCGGCCGCGGCCTTCGAGGCCGAATAGGGCGAGGTGGGATCGTACGGGGTCTCCTCGGTGAATTCGCCGTCCTCGCCGAGGGCGCCGAACACCTCGTCGGTGGAGACATGGTGGAAGCGGAACGCGGCCTTGCCGGTCTCATCCAGGCCCGACCAGTAGGCGCGGGCCACCTCCAGCAGCACCGCGGTGCCCATCACATTGGTCTGGACGAAGTCCAGGGGCCCTTCCACGGAGCGGTCCACGTGGCTCTCGGCGGCCAGGTGCATCACCGCGTCCGGGCGGTGCCGGGCGAAGATCGCCTCGACCTGGGCCTTGTCGCAGATGTCGGCCTGTTCGAACGCATAGGCCTCGTGGCTCTCCACCGAGGCGACGTTCTCGAGGTTGGCCGAGTAGGTGAGGGCGTCGAGGTTCACCACCGCGTGGCCCTCTTGGATCGCCCGGCGGATCACTGCCGACCCAATGAAGCCGGCTCCGCCCGTGATCAGGATTTTCATACGGCCTTTCTGATCGTTCGCTTTGCGGCGCCCCGCCGCACAAGAACCCAGTTCACCCCTCGCGCGCCGTACTTACAGCGAAACGCCGCCGGCTCAACCCTGCAGGGGGCGCGCGCGGGGCGCGACGCCGCCCGCCGAATCGGTTCGATTATCGCAACTCCGGTATGGATTCCGGGGCGCCGTGGCCTTAGAGCCCGCGGAAGAAACGGGGGAGGACGCGGGTGCAGCGCACGGGATCAATGGGTCGGCGCGGGCCGGACCTTACGGCTGGGCCGATCGGCAAGACGCTGATCCTGTTCGCCCTGCCGCTGCTGGGCTCCAATGTGCTGCAGTCGGTGAACGGCTCGGCCAACGCCATGTGGGTCAGCCACACCCTGGGCGAATCCGCCCTGGCGGCCATCTCCAACGCCAACCAGATCTTCTTCCTGATGCTGGGGGCCATGTTCGGCCTGACCATGGCGGCCAACATCCTCATCGGCCAGGCGGTGGGCGCGCGCGACGAGGCCCTGGCCAAGAAGGTGGTGGGGACCTGCACCCTGTTCTTCGCCGTGGCCTCCACCCTGGTGGGCGTGGCGGGCGTCGTCCTGACCCCGGCCATCCTCGACGCCATGGGCACGCCGGGCGACGCCCGGGCCGAGGCGGTGGCCTATCTGACGGTCATCTTCCTGGCCCTGCCGCTGATCTATTTCACCACCTTCCTGATGATGGCCAAGCGGGGCACGGGCGACAGCCGCACGCCGTTCCTGTTCTCGGCCCTGGTGGTGGTGCTGGACATCATCCTCAATCCGCTGCTGATCCTGGGCGTCGGGCCGTTCCCCCGGCTGGAGATCGCCGGTTCGGCGACGGCGACCCTGATCGCCCAGGCGATCACCCTTGCCGCCTTCCTGGCCCATCTCTACCGGCGCCGGTCGATCCTGGTGCTGCGGCCGGGCGAGTTCCATCTCCTGAAGCCCGACCTCGCTATCATCCGCACCCTGGTCTTCAAGGGCCTGCCCATGGCCTTCCAGATGATGGTCATCAGCCTGGCGGCGGTGACCATGATGGGCCTGGTGAACGGCTTCGGCTCCAACACCGCCGCGGCCTACGGGGCGGCGGTGCAGATCTGGACCTATGTGCAGATGCCGGCCATGGCCCTGGGGGCGGCGGTCTCCACCATGGCCGCCCAGAATGTGGGCGCCCGCCGCATGGACCGGGTGGCCGAGATCGCCCGCAAGGGCGTGTTCTTCGCCTTCGTCGGCACCGCCGTGCTGGTGGTGGTGCTGGAGATCGCCAAGCCCTTCGTCATGGCCGCCTTCCTGCCCGCGGACAGCGCGGCCCTGCCGATCGCCGCCCGCATCAACACCATCGCCCTGTGGGGCTTCATCCCCTTCGGCATGGCCTTCATCTTCAACGGCGTGGTGCGGGCCACCGGCTCGGTCTGGCCGCCCCTGCTGGCCATGATCATCGCCCTCTGGGTGGTGCGGATCCCCTTCGCCTCGGTGCTGATGCCCCGGATCGGCGCGGACGCCATCTGGTGGAGCTTCCCGGTCGGCAGCATCGTCATGGTGCTGCTGGCCGCCGGCTACTACCGCTGGGGCGGCTGGCGGAACGCCCACATGCTGCCCACCGCCGACAAGGTTGAGGGCGAGGCGCCCGACACCGGCCTTGGCCTGCCCGTCGAGGAGGGGGAGACCGCCCGCTAGGCCCGGCTCTCGGTCAGCGCCGCATAGGTCAGGGTCCGCAGCTCGCGCCGGACCGGATAGGCGGACGACGGGATCAGCTGGGTCATGAACACCGCCGTGACCTGCTCCACCGGATCGACCCAGAAGGCGGTCGAGGCCATGCCGCCCCAGTAGAACTCGCCCGGCGAACAGGGAAGCAGCGTCCTGACCGGATCGAACACCACCGCAAAGCCCAGGCCGAAGCCGATGCCGGCGTTGGTGCTTTCCGAGAATAGCGAGCGTGACACCTGGGTGAGATCCGCGCCGCCGGGCAGGTGGTTCGAGGCCATCAGCCGAACGGTCTTCGGGGCCAGGATCCGCGCCCCGTCCAGCTCGCCGCCGTTCAGCAGCATTCGGGCGAAGCGCATGTAATCGGCCGCGGTCGACACCAGTCCGCCGCCGCCCGACAGCAGCCTGGGCGCGCCCAGGTAGGGGCTGGTCGTCGGATCGTCCTGCAGCCGCTTGGCCCCGCCCGGGAGGGCTTCGTAGCAGGCGGCGAAGCGGCTCCGCTGGTCCTCGCGCACGGAGAAGCCGGTGTCGGCCATCTTCAGCGGATCGAAGATGCGCTCCTTCAGAGCCTGGTCGAGCGGCTTGCCCGCCAGCTTCTGCACCAGATAGCCGACCACGTCGGTGGAGACGGAATAGTTCCAGGCCTCGCCGGGCGAGAATTCCAGCGGCAGCTTGGCCAGGGCCTGGATCATGCCCTCGAGGTCGTATCCGCCGAAGATCTCGTCCAGCTTCTGCGCCCGGTAGGCGGCGTCGATGTTGGTGCGGTTCTGGAAGCCGTAGGTGAGGCCCGAGGTGTGCCGGAGGAGGTCCACCACCTGCATCGGCCGCGTGGGCGGCGTGGTCAGGTAGGGCCCCGTCCCGGCCGAGAAGACCCCGAGGTTCGCCCACTCCGGGATGAACCCGGCCACCGGATCGTCGAGGGCGATGGCGCCTTCCTCGACAAAGGTCATCAGGGCCACGCTCGTGACCGGCTTGGTCATGGAATAGATGCGGAAGACCGTGTCCTCGGCGAGGGCCACGCCCCGCTCGGGGTCCTGCTGGCCGAGCACGCTCTGATGCACGGTCTCGCCGTCGCGGGCGAGCAGGAACTGGGCGCAGGGCAGGCGGCCCGGCTCCACGTACTTTTCCTGCAGGAAACGGTCGATGCGGGCGAGACGGTCGGGGCTGAACCCGAGGGACTTGGCCTTGCTCATGACAGTGTTTTGCCCACGCCCGGCTGGGGGCCGCAAGGGCGATGCGGCCGGCGGGGGGCGTCTCACGCGGCGGCTTCTGGTGGTTGCGGAGCCGCCCGCCGCGTAGATAATGCAGAACGGGGATACCGAAAATTCGAAACGCCGTCCCTTGGGACGGCCCCCGGGGGGGAGATGCCGATGGCGTGGGATTTCGAGACCGATCCAGAGTTCCAGGAGAAGCTGGACTGGATCGAGACGTTCATGCGGGACGAGGTCGAGCCGCTCTCGCATCTGGGCCGGATCGTCTGGAGTTCGCTGGGCCGCGAGACGTTCATCAAGCCGCTGCAGGCCCGGGTGAAGGAACAGGGGCTATGGGCCTGCCACCTGGGGCCCGAACTGGGCGGCCAGGGCTTTGGCCAGCTCAAGCTGGCGCTGATGAACGAGAAGCTGGGGCGCAACAGCCTGGCGCCGACGGTCTTCGGCTGCCAGGCGCCCGACACCGGCAACGCCGAGATCATCGCCCACTACGGCACCCAGGCGCAGAAGGATCGCTGGCTGAAGCCCCTGCTGGAGGGGGAGATCCGCTCGGCCTTCTCCATGAGCGAGCCCACCGGCGGCTCCGATCCGCTCACCTTCCGCACCACCGCCGTCCTCGACGGCGACACCTGGGTGATCAACGGCGAGAAGTGGTTCTCCACCAACGCCGCCTATTCGAAGCTTCTGGTGGTCTATGCGGTCACCGATCCGGACACCAAGGACCCGTACCGGCGCACCTCGATCTTCCTCGTCCCCACCGACACGCCGGGGGTGGAGATCATCCGCAATGTGGCCGTGGGCGCGGGCGGCGAGATCGGCGGCGGCAACGAGAGCTATGTCCGCTACGACAACGTGCGGGTGCCCTATGACGCCCTGCTGGGCGAGCGGGGCCAGGCCTTCACCATCGCCCAGGTGCGCCTGGGCGGCGGGCGGGTTCACCATGCCATGCGCACGGTCGGCGCCTGCCGCCACGCCCTGGATCTGATGTGCCGCCGGGCGGTCTCGCGCATGACCCGCGATGGCCGCCTCGCCGACCTGCAGATGGTCCAGGAGCAGATCGCCGAGAGCTGGATCGCCGTTGAGAGCTTCCGCCTGCTGGTGCTGCGGACGGCCTGGCTGATCGACAAGCACAAGGACTACAACAAGGTCCGCAAGGACATCGCCGCCATCAAGGTGGCCATGCCCAAGGTCTACCACGACGTCGCCACGAAGGCGGCGCATCTGCATGGCGCGCTCGGCGTCTCGAACGAGATGCCGTTCATGCACATGGTCAACTCGGCCCTCGTCATGGGTATCGCCGATGGCCCAACCGAGGTTCACAAGGTGACGCTGGCCAAGCAGGTCTTGAAGGATTACGCGCCGGATAACGATCTATTCCCGAGCTACCATATTCCCCGTCTGCGCGCCGAGGCGGAGAAGCGGTACGCAAAGGAGCTGGCCGAGATACGGGCCCATTACGCGGCACGCAGGGACAAGTCCCCGGCCGCGGATCAGGAGTAGGAAACAGTCGCATGAGCCAAGAGACCTGGCCGGTTCTGAGCATCGCCGAGGCCCACGCCCGCCTCACGGCGCCGGGGGCTCCGTTCGAGATCGCCGAGGCCACCATCCGTGGGGTCCGCACGCGCATCTGGAAGAACGCGCCCCCGACCCTGCGCGACGTGTTCCTGAACGGCATGCGCTTCAAGGAGCGGGAGTTCCTGGTCTACGAGGGCGACCGCGCCACCTTCGACAGCTTCGGTCGCGCCACGGTGACGCTCGCCCACCGGCTGATCGTCGACGGGGTCAGGAAGGGCGACCGGGTCGCCGTCGTCATGCGCAACCTGCCGGAATGGCCGGTGGCCTTCTGGGCCGGACAGCTCGTCGGCGCGGTGGTGACCCCGCTGAACGCCTGGTGGACTGGTCCCGAGCTGGAGTACGGCCTGGCCGATTCCGGCGCCAAGGTCGCCATCATCGACGACGAGCGGCTGGAGCGCATCGCCCCGCACCTGGCCAACCTGCCGGCCCTGGAGCGCATCTATGTCTCGCGCCTCAAGGGCGAGGCCACGGACGCCCGCGTCGCGCGCCTCGAGGACGTGATCGGCAAGGTCAACGACTGGGGCGCCCTGCCCGAACAGGCCCTCCCCGACGTGCCGCTGGAGCCGGAGGACGACGCCACCATCCTCTACACCTCGGGCACCACCGGGAAGCCGAAGGGCGCCCTCGGCACCCACCGCAACATGACCTCCAACATCGGGGCCGGGGGCATCTCGTCGGCGCGGAACTTCCTGCGGGCCGGCCAGCCGCTGCCCGAACTCGACCCCACCAAGCTGCCCCAGCGGGTCACCCTGCTGGTCATCCCCATGTTCCACGCCACCGGCCTGTCGGCGACCCTGTCGCCGGCCCTCAACAGCGGCGGCAAGATCGTGCTGATGCGGCGCTGGGAAGCCGAGCCGGCCATGCAGCTCATCGAGCGCGAGAAGGTCACCGCCACCGGCGGGGTGCCCACCATCGCCTGGCAGCTCATCGAGCATCCGGCCCGGGAGAAGTACGACCTCTCGTCCCTGGTCACCGTCACCTACGGCGGCGCGCCGTCGGCCCCCGAGCTGGTGCGGCGGATCGCCGAGACCTTCCCGGGGTCGCAGCCGGGCAACGGCTGGGGCATGACCGAGACCACCGCCACCTTCACCTCGCACCTGGGCAAGGACTACGAGGCGCGGCCGGACAGCGCCGGCCCCGCCGCGCCGGTGGGCGAGATGCAGATCCGTGACCCGGCCGATGGCAAGACCGTCCTGCCCGCCGGCAGCGTGGGCGAGCTGTGGGTGAAGGGGCCGCAGGTGGTGAAGGGCTACTGGAACAAGCCCGAGGCCACGGCCGAGACCTTCGTCGACGGCTGGCTGCGCACGGGGGACCTCGCCCGCCTCGACGAGGAGGGCTTCCTCTACATCATCGACCGGGCCAAGGACATGCTGATCCGCGGCGGCGAGAACATCTACTGCGTCGAGGTGGAGAACGTCCTCTACGAGCATCCCGACGTGATGGACGCGGCCCTCATCGGCCTGCCGCACAAGACCCTGGGCGAAGAGCCTGCGGCGGTGGTCCACCTGCGGCCGGGCGGCAAGGCCACCGAGGAGGAGCTGCGGGAGCTGGTCCGCTCGCGCCTGGCGGCCTTCAAGGTGCCGGTGAAGGTGGCCTTCTGGCCCGAAACCCTGCCGCGCAACGCCAACGGCAAGATCATGAAGGCCGAGCTGAAGGCGGCTTTCCCGGAGGCGAGCGAGGCGGCCTGAGTCGGTCCTTGCGTGAGGGGCGACGCGGCGCGTTCGTCGCGCTAAGACGGGCGGCATGACCTTGGGGACCCAAAGATGAGCCGGCCGCTGATCGTCGGCCTCGGCGGCACGGTGCGGCCCGGCTCCACCAGCGAGCGCGCCCTGGTCGCCAGCCTCCGGCGCTGCGCGGATCTCGGCGCCGAGACCTGCCTGCTGGGCGGCGAGTTCATCTCGACCCTGCCGATCTTCGACCCGCGTCCGACCGAGGTCACCGCGGCCCAGAAGTCGCTGTCCGAGACGATCTGCCGCGCCGACGGGGTCATCGTCGCCAGCCCGGGCTACCACGGCTCGATCTCGGGGGTGGTGAAGAACGCCCTCGACACCCTCGAGCTCACCCGGGGCGAGGCCTCGCCCTATCTCACGGGCAAGCCGGTGGGCACGATCATCACCGCCGACGGCTGGCAGGCCGCCGGAACCACTTTGACGGCGCTGCGTGCGATCATACATGCCCTGCGGGGCTGGCCGACGCCGTTCGGCGCCGCCCTCAACGCCACCACCGAACTGTTCGACCAGGACGGTGAACCTAAGGATGCGAAGGACGCCTGGCAGCTCGCGACGGTCGCCGAGCAGGTCATGGCCTTCGCCAGCATGAAGGCTCGCGCATGAAGCGCCCCTACCTTGTGACCCCGTCCGACAGCGCCGCGCCGCGCGAAACGGAAGCCGACGCCGTGAGCCAGGCCATCAGCCCGATCGAGGACATCATCGAGGACGCCCGCAACGGCCGTCCGTACATCCTCGTCGACGCCGAGGACCGGGAGAACGAGGGCGACGTCATCATCCCCGCCCAGTTCGCCACGCCCGAGCAGATCAACTTCATGGCCAAGCACGCCCGCGGCCTGATCTGCCTGTCCATCACCGCCGACCGGGCCCGGCAGCTGCGCCTGCCGCCCATGGCCAGCGACAACCAGTCCGGCCACGGCACCGCCTTCACCGTCTCGATCGAGGCCCGCGAAGGCGTCACCACCGGCATCTCGGCCCATGACCGGGCCCACACCATCGCCGTGGCCGTGGACCCCACCAAGGGCGCCGACGACATCGTCTCGCCCGGTCACGTCTTTCCGCTGGTGGCCAAGGACGGCGGCGTGCTGGTCCGCGCCGGCCACACCGAGGCGGCCGTGGACATCAGCCGCATGGCCGGCCTCGTTCCCGCCGGGGTGATCTGCGAGATCATGAAGGACGACGGGACCATGGCCCGCCTGCCGGACCTCGTCGCCTTCGCCCAGCTGCACGGCCTGAAGATCGGCACCATCGCCGACCTGATCGCCTACCGCCGCCGCACCGAGCGGCAGGTGGAGCGGGTGCTGGAGACGCCGTTCGAGAGCGCCTACGGCGGGCGGTTCCGGATGGTCATCTACCGCAACATCCTGGACCAGACCGAGCATGTGGTCCTCACCAAGGGCCGCATCGATCCCGACAAGCCGACCCTGGTGCGGATGCACCGGGTGGACCTGGCCGCCGACATGCTGGGCGCCGTCGAGGCCCGGCGCAGCTATGTGCCCAACGCCCTGAAGGCCATCGCCGAATACGATGGCGCCGGGGTGGCGGTGTTCATTCGCGACAGCAATCCGCACTGGCTCTCGGAGCGCTACGGGGGCCAGCAGGCCGACCACAGCCAGAACGTGCTGCGCGACTACGGCATCGGGGCCCAGATCCTCCTGGACCTCGGCGTGCGCGACATGATGCTGCTCACCTCCTCCTCGACCGTGCTGCCGGGCTCCGGCGGCTATGGCCTGAAGATCCTGGGTCGCGTCCCGCTCGACTGAGCCGGATCGAGAACCCGGCGCGCCTGTCCGCATTCCGGTGCGGATGGGCGAACTCCGCATCGGCTGCTCCGGCTGGACCTACAAGGACTGGAAGGGGCCCTTCTATCCCGAGGGGACGAAGGACCGTGAGCGCCTGGAGGTCTATGCGTCCCGGTTCGACACGGCAGAGATCAACGCCAGCTTCTACCGCCTGCCCACCGAAGCCATGGTCGAGGGCTGGGCCGAGCGCACCCCGGCGGATTTCCGCTTCGCCTGGAAGGTCAGCCACTTCATCACACACAACAAGAAGCTGAAGGACTGCGCGGAGTCCGTGGCCCTGGTCTGGGGCCGCATGGCGCCCCTCGGGGCCAAACTCGGGCCAGCCCTGGTGCAGCTGCCCCCCATGCTGAAGCGCGACGATGGGCGGCTGGCGGGCTTCCTCAGGCTTCTGCCGCCCGGCCGGGTGACGGTCGAGTTCCGCCATCCCTCCTGGTACGAGCCGGCGGTGTTCCGCATCCTCGCGGACTTCGACGCCGCCCTCTGCATCTCCGACCACCACCACGCCCCCGCGCCCTGGGAGCTCACCGCGTCCTGGGCCTATGTCCGCGGCCATGGCCCGGGCGGGCGCTATGCGGGACGCTATCCCGACGCCGAGCTTGCCGCCTGGGGCCGGCGGATCGTCGCCTGGCGCCGGCGCGGCCTCGACGTCCACGCCTACTTCGACAACGACATCAAGAGCGCCGCGCCCCTGGACGCGCTGAGGCTCAAGGATCGCCTGGCCTGACCCACGGGGCTGCGCCCAACGGTCGCGGGGGCGGCGCGATGCTGCTCGCTTAAGGATTCGGACGGGATGCCCTGTTAGAATGCGGCCGATATGCCCGCCGAAGTCCGCGTCAACGCCGCCGTCGCCACGCTGGAGCCGTTCCACGCCGCCATGACCAGCGAGGGCGGCGCGCCGGACGGTCAGGCCTATCTCAATGCCGACGCCCGCGGCGCGACGGCCGCCGGCAAGCCCAGCTTCACCATCGACCGGGCGGCCAAGCAGCTCACGGGGTTCGATCTCCTCACCGGCGAGCCCTATCCCGGCTGGTCGGAAAGGCCCGGCGTCGGCTACACCGTGACCTACGCCTTCCGGGCCACTGGGCCGGACCCCATGCCCGAGGAGACCGCCGGCTTCTCGCGCTTCAACGCCGCCCAGATCGCCCAGGCGGAACTCGCCCTGCAGGCATGGGCGGACGTGGCCAATATCCGCTTTGTCCGTGTGGGCTCGGGCAGCTACGGCGAGGCGGCCTATTCGGACCAGGCCTCGATCCTGTTCGGCAACTATGCCTCGGGCCAGGAAGGCGCGGCGGCCTTCGCCAACTATCCCGGCAACCCCGCCTACGGCTCGGCCTCGGGCGATGTCTGGGTCAACATCACCGCCAACAGCAACGCCCAGCCGTCCATTGGCAACTATGGGGCCCATGTGCTGGTCCATGAGATCGGCCACGCCATCGGCCTGACCCACCCGGGCGACTACGACGCCGAGGCCAACACCGCCACCACCTACGCCGGCAGCGCCGAGTATTACGAAGACTCCCGGCAGTACACGGTGATGAGCTACTTCAGCGAGCGGAACACCGGCGCCGACTTCAAGGGCGTCTATTCCGCGGTCCCGCTGCTGGACGACATCGCGGGCGCCCAGCTCGAATACGGTCCCAACCTCGCCACCCGCACGGGCGACACGGTCTACGGCTTCAACGCCACCGCCGACCGCCCGTGGTTCGTGGCCGCCAGCGCTTCCACGAGGCTGGTGTTCGCCGTGTGGGACGCGGGCGGGACCGACACCTTCGACTTCTCCGGCTATTCCGTCGGCCAGTTGATCGACCTGCGCGAGGGCTTCTTCTCCAACGTCGGCGGGCTGGTGGGCAATGTCGCCGTCGCCAAGGGGGCGGTGATCGAGAACGCGCGCGGCGGCTGGGGCGCGGACGAAATCAACGGCAACGCCGCGGCCAATGCCATCTACGGCGGGGCGGGCGGCGACACCCTCCGGGGCTTCGACGGCGAGGACTACCTGCGCGGCGAGGACGGCGACGACCTCATCTACGGCGGCGACGGCTTCGACGACCTGCACGGCAACAAGGGCGAGGACACGCTCTTCGGCGGCGACACCGGCGACTGGGTGGTGGGCGGCCAGGGGCGCGACCTGCTCTATGGCGAAGGCGGCGACGACGTGGTGCTGGGCAATCTCGGCAATGACACCCTCCTGGGCGGCGAGGGCGATGACGTGGTCCGCGGCGGCCAGGGCTCGGACAGCGTCTCCGGCGGCGCCGGCTCGGACTGGCTGGCGGGCGACCGCGGCGACGACACCATCTCGGGCGGCCCGGGGGCGGATATCTTCCACACCTTCTCCGGCGCCGGCCTGGACCTCGTGGTGGACTTCAATCCGGGCGAGGGCGACCGGGTGAACGTGTTCCCCGGCGACGCCTATACGGCCTACCAGTCAGGGGCCGACGTGATCGTCGATCTGGGCGGCGCGGACCGGATGGTGCTGACCAATGTGCGGCTCGAAAGCCTGCCGCCGGGGTGGATCTTCTCGTAAGGTCAAGCACAAGACCGTTTTCAGGCGGTTCGATCCGGCCTATATGTCAAAGTCTCACCGCCCGGCCGAAAGGCCGGGCGCCTTCGTTTCGGAACGCCGAATATGACCCAAATCCTGATGCCCAAGGCGACCGCCGTCTGGCTGGTGGACAACACGTCGCTGACCTTCGACCAGATCGCCGATTTCTGCGGCCTGCACCCGCTGGAGGTGAAGGGTATCGCCGACGGCGAGGTGGCGCGCGACATCCGCGGCGCCGACCCGATCGCCAACGGCCAGCTGAGCCGGGCCGAGCTCGACAAGGCCGAGAAGAACGAAAACTACCGTATGGCGCCCCAGAAGAGCCGCCATGCCGAGCTGCTGAAGCCGGTGAAGAAGGCGCCGCGCTACACCCCGGTGTCGCGCCGTCAGGATCGCCCGGACGCCATCGCCTGGTTCCTGCGCAACCACCCGGAAGTGCCGGACAGCCAGATCGCCCGTCTGCTGGGCACCACCAAGGCCACCATCGACCAGGTGCGCAACCGCACCCACTGGAACAGCGCCAACATCAAGCCCGTGGATCCGGTGACCCTGGGCCTGGCCACCCAGCTCGAGCTGGACGCCGTGGTCCGCAAGGCGGCCGAGAAGCGCGCCAAGGAAGCGGCCCGCCGCGGCGACGTCGATCCCGACGGCCCGACCCTGCGGCCGGCGTCCGAGACGGGCGTTGTCGCCGAGGAAGAGGAAGCCGACCTCAGCGTTCATACCGCCGAGAGCGTGTTCACCGACGAGACGGACGGCGACGAGGACTAGCCTCGAATTCCGCCCTTCCGGTCTGACGGAAGGGCGACGCCGCCAGCGCCGGGCGAGGAAGGCTTCCCCGCCCGGTCGCCGCGGAAGCCCTCGCCTTGCGGCGAGGACCAGGGGATCAGTGGAGCTGAGCCTGCAAGGACTCGATCTGCTCCTTCAGCCTGAGCTTCTGTCGCTTGAGTTCCTGGAGCCGAAGCTCGTCGGCGTAAGGCCTGCGCAACTCGTCTTGAATGGCCTGTTCGAGAGACTTGTGACGCGATCCGAGTTCACGGATACGGGCATCTAACGCCATGGCTGGAGAGCCTCCTCGCTAATGGACGGCAGGAGAGTGAACACCCGCTTTCACGGCCTGTCAGATCACATATGTTTGCAAGGCGGGGCCTGAAGCTGCGCCGCGGCCATAGGCGTTGGGGACCCTCCGCATGCCGACATCCGACCAGTCGCCAGATCATCGCGCGGGCGCCCCGGACCGCCTGGTCGTCGGAGTGTCCGGCGCCTCGGGCGCCATCTATGGCCTGCGGGTGCTGGACGCCTGCCGCGACCTGGCCGTGGAAAGCCACCTGGTGGTCAGCCGCTCGGCGGCCCTGACGATCACCCAGGAGACCGGCCTGTCCCTGGCCGAGGTCCAGGCGCGGGCCGACGTGGTGCACAAGGTCGCGGACGTGGGCGCAGCCATCGCCTCGGGCTCGTTCCGCACCCTGGGCATGATCGTGGCACCCTGTTCGGTGCGCACCATGAGCGAGATCGCCACCGGGGTGACCTCGACCCTGCTCACCCGCGCCGCGGACGTGACGCTGAAGGAGCGGCGGCCCCTGGTCCTGATGGTGCGCGAAAGCCCGCTCCACCTGGGCCACCTGCGCACCATGGTCCGCCTGGCGGAGATGGGCGCCGTGATCGCCCCGCCGATGCCCGCCTTCTACGCCCGGCCCGCCAGCCTGGAGGACATGGTCGACCAGTCCGTCGGCCGCGCCCTCGACCTCTTCGGCCTCTCCTGGCGTCCGGTTCGCCGCTGGGGCGAGGACGTCGGGCCCATCGCCGGCGACGCCTGAGCGTGGACATCTGGTCCTGGTCGCTGCGCACCTATGGCCGGCCCGGCGTCGCCGAGGCCTGCCTGCGTCTTCAGGATGCGCATGGTCAGAACGTGCCCCTGCTGCTCTGGGCCGCGTGGGCGGGCGCCCGCGATCCCGAATTCGTCGGCCGGGCCGCCGAGGTGGCCCGGGCGTGGGACGCCAAGGCCATATCGCCCCTGCGGGCTGTCCGCCGCGCCCTCAAGGCCGTCCATCCGCCCGTGGCCGACGCCGACCGCGAGGGCCTGCGCGAGGAGGTGAAGGCGGTCGAGCTGCGGGCCGAGCGCGTCCTCCTGGAGACCCTGGCGGCCCTGGGGCCCTGCGCCGAAAAGGCGCCTGCTCTTGAGGCTCTCGCCGCCGCCGCCGGCGCCTGGTCGCCGGAAAATCCGCCGCCGCGAGAGGCCCTGGCTGTTCTCGCCGCCGCCCTGGAGTAGGATCGCCGCCGCCCCATGATCGACTACTCGACCTTCTCGGAAGACGCCCTGCTCGCGCGCCTGACGGAGCTGCAGCAGGATCATGCCGACCTCGACGCCGCCATCCAGGCCCTGTCGCTGACGCCCATGCCCGACCTCCTGCTGATCGGCCGGCTGAAGCGCAAGAAGCTCGCCCTCAAGGACGAGATCGCCCGGGTCGAGAGCTACCTGACCCCCGACATCATCGCCTGACGCCGCGCCCGCTTGTGGGCGTACATGGCGGCATCGGCCTCGGCGAGCAGGGTCTCGGGCGTCATGCCCGCCGTGAGCTGGCGCGCGCCATAGCTGACGCGCAGCGGCGCGGCCCAGTCGCCCACCTGCAGCGGCTCGCCCTCGATGGCCTGGGCCAGGGCCCGGGCCTTGGCCTCGGCGGCGGCCTGGTCGGCCTGGATGAGGATCACCCCGAACTCGTCGCCGCCCAGACGGCCCACAACGTCGCTTTCGCGCACATTGCCGGCGAGGCGCTCGGCCACCGTCTGCAGGGCGGCGTCGCCGGCCGCGTGGCCGAAGCGGTCGTTCACCTGCTTGAAGCCGTCGAGGTCGAAGAACACCAGGCTCGTGGGCGCGTCGTAGCGCCGGGCGAAGGCCACGGCCCGTTGCAGCTCGCGCAGGAAGGCCCGGCGGTTGAACAGCGGGGTCAGCGCGTCGCGGTCGGCCAGGCCCCGGGCCTCGGCCAGGCGGGCCTTCAGCTGGCTCACCTCCTCGCGCAGGTCGTCGAGTTCGGCCAGCAGGCTCTGCAGTTCGGCCTCGGTCAGCCCCTGGAGCGGGCGGCGTTCGGCGCTGGCGGGCGGCGGCACCAGCCGGGCGCGCAGCTCGGCCTCGGCCGCGCGGCGGACCCGGGAGACGGCTTCGTTACGCGCGCCGGCGATCTTCATGGCGGGTCCCGAGGGGCGATTCTCCGAGGAGAATCAATGGCTGGCGGTTGATTCGAACGAAACTAGCCCTGCTCGGTTGCTCACGCAAAGGCGGCGCCTATACTCCGCGCCCTTCCGGAAGGGGCTATCAGGACCGAACACGACATGAGCGCTACCGCCGCGCCCGTCGCCATCATCATGGGCAGTCGGTCCGATTGGCCGGTGATGAAACACGCCGCCGAGATGCTCGACAGCCTCGGCGTCGCCTATGAGGCCAAGGTGGTCTCGGCCCACCGCACGCCCGACCGCATGTACGACTTCGCCAAGACCGCCAAGGCGCGCGGAGTGCAGGTGATCATCGCCGGCGCGGGCGGGGCGGCCCACCTGCCGGGCATGACCGCCTCGCTCACCGACCTGCCGGTCCTGGGCGTGCCCATCGAGTCCAAGGCCCTGAAGGGCATGGATTCCCTGCTCTCCATCGTCCAGATGCCCGGCGGCATCCCGGTCGGCACCCTCGCTATCGGCGAGGCCGGGGCCAAGAACGCCGGCATCCTGGCGGCCAGGATCCTCGCGCTCTCCGACGCGGGCGTGGCCGAGCGCGTGGCGGCCTTCGCCGCGCGGCAGACCGAGAGCGTCGCCGAAACCGTCGAGGACTGAGTATCTCCATGTCTGCCTTTCCGCTCCCGCCGGGTTCGGTGATCGGCATCCTCGGCGGCGGGCAGCTTGGCCGCATGCTGGCCCAGGCCGCCGCCCGCCTGGGCTTCGACGTGGCGATCCTGGAGCGCGAGCAGGATGCGCCCGCCGGCCGGGTCTCCGCCCGGGTGGTGGAGGGCGCCTATGACGACCCGGACGCCCTCGCCCGCCTGGCCGAGGTGGCCGACGTGGTGACCTACGAGTTCGAGAACGTGCCTGCGGCCTCGGTGGAGCGGCTGACGAGCCTGGGCGCCGAAGTGGCGCCCGGCCCCCGCGCCCTGGCCGTCGCCCAGGACCGCTTCGAGGAGAAGACCTTCCTCAACGCCCATGGGGCGCCCACCGTCGCCTTCGCCCCCGCAGACACGCCCGAGGGGGCGGTGGAGGCCGTGGCCAGGCTCGGCGCGCCGGTCCTGATGAAAACCCGCCGCGAGGGCTATGACGGCAAGGGCCAGCGCTGGGTGGAGCACGCCGCCGATGCGGCCCGCGTCTTCGCCGAGCTGGGCGGCGTGCCGGTGATCGTCGAGGCGCCCGCCGACTTCGTGCGCGAGCTGTCGGTGATCGCCGCCCGCGGCCGGGACGGCTCCACCGCCGTCTATCCCCTGGCCGAGAACCACCACGAGCACGGCATCCTGCGCCGCAGCCTGGCGCCGGCCGAGGCGCCCGCGGCGGTCGCCGAACAGGCAGAGACCATCGCCCGGCGTATCCTCAACGGCCTCGACTATGTGGGCGTCATCGGCATCGAGCTCTTCGAGCTGAAGGACGGCCGCCTGCTGGTGAACGAGATCGCGCCGCGGGTGCACAACACCGGCCACTGGACCCAGGACGGCTGCGCGGTGGACCAGTTCGAGCAGCACATCCGCGCCGTCGCCGGCTGGCCGCTGGGCCCCACGGCCGCCATCGCCCGGGTGGAGATGCTGAACCTTCTGGGCGACGAGGTGGACGGCTGGCCGAAGTTCGCGGCCGAGGCCGAGACCCGCATCCACCTCTACGGCAAGCGGCAGGCCAAGCCCGGCCGCAAGATGGGCCACGTCAACAAGGTCAGGCCGCTCTAAGGCGACCGCGAGGCGGCTTCGGCCGGCTCAGGGCTGCGGGGCGCGGCCGTAGCGCATGCGGCCGAGGGCGGCGGCGGCCGTGGTCAGCCAGTCGCCGGGGCGGAAGCCGCCGGTGGCCTTCCACTTCTCGAAGGCCATGACGTTCTCGATGCGGCGATCCACGAACTCCAGGGCCGCGCCGCGTCCCGAGGAGAGGCGGATGGCGAAGGCGCCGGTGAGGATGCCGGCCAGGATCGCCCGCTTGGAATAGTGGTTCTCGTCGGTGGCCGTGTCTCCCGCCCAGCGCCACAGGACATCGGCGCTTTCCCAGGCCAGCCGCCCGCCCAGGTGTAGGTTTTGCGGCAGGCTGAGCCAGCCCAGCCAGCGGCGCAGGGCCGGCTCGTCGGCGGCCGCCGCGTCCAGCCGCGCCTCGCAGGCCCGCCGGATACGCTCGCGGATCTTCAGGCCCGCCGGATCAACCTCGGCGAGAAGGGCCAGGGCCCGCTGGTCGTGCCGGCGCGAGAGCAGGGCGGCCAGGTCGGCCGGGCCATGCGGGACCAGCAGCCCGGTTTCGCCCTCCGAGAGGCCGAGGTTGCGGCCGGCCTGCCTGACCATCCGCTGAGTCCAGCCGTGGGCGGGCGCGAGTCTAAGCGCCTCGTCGAGGAGTTTTTGTTCGGTGGTCTCGGCCCAGGCCTGCGCTTCGGTCATGGGTATTATCCTAACGTCTTGCGAAAGCGTCGTCTCGGCGTGGACTCAAGCCTGCGCTTCTGCTATCTCGCCGCGCTCAAACCCGAAGGCCTCGCCTGTCGGGCTGAAGTTTTTGTTTTGCTCGCCGCTCTTGACCGGGACGGGGCGGGCGGTGGAGCGATACAGGAGAGAGACCTCTGGTTCAGATTTTCGTCCGCGACAACAACGTCGACCAAGCCCTGAAGGCGCTGAAGAAGAAGATGCAGCGCGAGGGTTCGTTCCGCGAGATGAAGCGGCACGTTCACTACGAAAAGCCCTCCGAAAAGCGCGCCCGCCAGAAGGCGGAAGCCGTGCGCCGGGCCCGCAAGCTGGCCCGCAAGCGCGCCCAGCGCGAAGGCCTGATCGTGGCGCCGAAGAAGTCCGGACGCTGAGCCCGACTTCGACCCTGACGGTCTTTAGGAAGGCCGCGCCGCCCGGGCGCGGCCTTTCGCATATCTGGCTGCATGATGGCGCAGCTTTCCGCGGCGGTCCGTCGCGCTCGCTGCGGCCTCGCTGGTGGAACAAGGGTCGGACGCCTATCTTTAGGCCTGAGAGAACCTCGAAAGCGGTCTTGAACGGATGAACCTGCGCAATTTCGTGATCTGGGGCGTCATCGTCGTCGTCCTGATCGGCCTCTACAGCATGATGACGGGCGGCGGCCGCAGCGCGACCGGCGCGGGCGAGCTCAGCTATTCCCAGACCCTCGCCAAGGTGAACAGCGGCGACGTGGCCAAGGCCGTCATCCGCGGGGCCGCCGTCGAGATCACCGACAAGTCCGGCAAGACCTTCACCACCATCACCCCCGCCGACCAGGAAGACCTGGTGAAGCGGCTGGAGGCCCAGGGCGCCGACATCGCCGTGAAGCCGGCCGGCGGCATCACCTTCATGAGCCTGCTGCTCAACATGCTGCCGATCCTGCTCCTGATCGGGGTGTGGATCTTCTTCATGCGCCAGATGCAGGGGGGCGCGCGCGGGGCCATGGGCTTCGGCAAGTCCAAGGCCCGCCTGCTCACCGAGAACAAGAACCGCGTCACCTTCGACGACGTGGCCGGCGTCGACGAGGCCAAGGAGGAACTGCAGGAGGTCGTCGACTTCCTGAAGGACCCGCAGAAGTTCCAGCGCCTGGGCGGCAAGATTCCGAAGGGCGCCCTGCTGATCGGCCCGCCCGGTACGGGTAAGACCCTGATCGCCCGCGCCGTGGCCGGCGAGGCCGGGGTGCCGTTCTTCACCATCTCGGGGTCGGATTTCGTGGAGATGTTCGTGGGCGTGGGCGCGAGCCGCGTGCGCGACATGTTCGAACAGGCCAAGAAGAACGCGCCCTGCATCATCTTCATCGACGAAATCGACGCCGTGGGCCGGCACCGGGGCGCGGGCCTCGGCGGCGGCAATGACGAGCGCGAGCAGACCCTGAACCAGCTGCTGGTGGAGATGGACGGCTTCGAGGCGAACGAGGGGATCATCCTGATCGCCGCCACCAACCGTCCGGACGTCCTGGACCCGGCCCTGCTGCGTCCCGGCCGCTTCGACCGCCAGGTCGTGGTGCCGAACCCGGACATCAACGGCCGGGAGCGCATCCTGCGCGTCCACATGAAGAACGTGCCCCTGGCCGCCGACGTGGACGTGAAGACCATCGCCCGCGGCACCCCCGGCTTCTCGGGGGCCGACCTGGCCAACCTGGTCAACGAGGCCGCCCTCATGGCCGCCCGCAAGAACCGCCGCATGGTCACCATGCGCGACTTCGAGGACGCCAAGGACAAGGTCATGATGGGCGCCGAGCGGCGGTCCATGGTCATGACCGAGGACGAGAAGAAGCTCACCGCCTATCACGAGGGCGGCCATGCCCTGGTGGCGTTGAACGTCCCGGCCACCGATCCGGTGCACAAGGCCACGATCATTCCCCGCGGCCGGGCCCTGGGCATGGTGATGCAGCTGCCCGAGCGGGACAAGTTCTCCATGTCCTACGAGCAGATGATGTCCCGCCTGGCCATCCTGTTTGGGGGCCGCGTGGCCGAGGAGCTGATCTTCGGCAAGGACAAGATCACCTCGGGCGCCTCGTCCGACATCAGCCAGGCGACCAAGCTCGCCCGGGCCATGGTCACCAAGTGGGGCTTCTCCGAGCGCCTGGGCGCCGTCGAGTACGGCGAGAACCAGGAAGAGGTCTTCCTGGGTCATTCGGTGGCCCGCAACCAGAACGTCTCGGAAGAGACCGCCAAGATCATCGACGAGGAAGTCCGCCGCCTGGTCGAGGCCGGGGAGAGCGAGGCCCGTCGCATCCTCACCGAGAAGCTCGACGAGCTGCACACCCTGGCCAAGGCCCTGCTCGAGTACGAGACCCTCACCGGCGAGGAGATCGTCAATGCGCTGAAGGGCATCCCGCCCAAGCGCGACGAGGCCGAGGCCAAGCGGCCCACCGGTCCGGCGGTGGCGGTGCCCATCTCGCCCCGGCCCAGCGCCGAACCGGCGTAAGCTCCGGCAAGTCTCAAGGCGGTCTCTCGGGGCCGCCTTTTTCTTTGGCCCCAGACGGGCCCTCACGGACCGGCGGCGCGCCTGCTATCACAGGACCGATGCCCGCCGCCGAACCCGCACAGCCCGCCGCGCTCCGCCCTGTCCGTGTGATGGGGATCCTCAACATGACCCCGGACAGCTTCTCGGACGGCGGCGGCCTGCCGGACGTGGAGGCGGGGGTCGCCCGCGCCCTGGCCATGCTCGACGCCGGCGCCGACATCCTCGACGTGGGCGGCGAGTCCACCCGGCCCGGCGCGGCGCCGGTGGCGGCGGACGAGGAGATCGCCCGGGTCGTCCCCCTCATCCGGGCCCTGAGGGCGCAGACCGCCGCGCCGATCTCGGTGGACACCATGAAGGCCGAGGTGGCCCGGGCCGCCGTCGCCGCCGGGGCCACGATCTGGAACGACGTGGCGGCCCTGCGCGGGCCCGGCAGCCTGCGGGCCGCCGCCGAACTGGGCTGCGAGGTGGTGCTGATGCACATGCAGGGCGAGCCCGGCACCATGCAGCAGGAGCCGCGCTACGATGACGTGGTCGCCGAGGTGGCCGACTTCCTCGCCGCCCGGGCCGAGGCCGCCATGGCCGCGGGCGTGGCGCGCGAGCGCATCTGGCTCGATCCGGGCGTCGGTTTCGGCAAGCACATGATCCGTCACAACCTGCCCCTGCTGGCCGGCCTGGGCCGCATCGTCGCCCTGGGCTTTCCGGTTCTGCTGGGAGCGAGCCGCAAGAGCTTCATCGGCGCCCTGGACGAGGGCGCGGCCGCCAACGCCCGGCTGGGCGGCTCCATCGCCGCCGCCCTGGCCGGGGCCGCCGCCGGCGTCGCCGCCGTCCGGGTTCACGACGTGCGCGAGCACGTCCAGGCGCTTCGGGTCTGGCAGGCCATAGCGGCGGCGGGCTAAGCAGGCGCCATGCAGTCTCAATCCCTGGGCCGCGTGCTCATCATCGCAGGGTCCGACAGCGGCGGCGGCGCCGGCATCCAGGCCGACATCAAGACCGTCACCGCCCTCGGCGGCTATGCGGCCACCGCCATCACGGCGCTCACCGTCCAGAACACCCTCGGCGTCACCGGGGTCCACGTCGCGCCGCTGGAGATCGTCGAGGCCCAGGCCCGGGTGGTGCTGGACGACATCGGCGCCGACGCCATCAAGACCGGCATGCTGGGCGACGCCGCCACGGTGGACCTTGCCGCCCGCCTGATCGCCGAGTCGCAGATCCCGGCCGTGGTCGACCCGGTGATGATCGCCAAGGGCGGCGCGGCCCTGCTGGCCGCCGAAGCCGTGGCCGCCGTGCGCGAGCGCCTCGTTCCGCAAGCCGCCCTGCTGACCCCCAACGCCCCCGAGGCCGAGGCCCTCACCGGCCTTCCCTGCGCCTCCACCGACGACCTGCGCCGGGCCGGGGAGGCGCTGCTCGCCCTCGGCGCCCGGGCGGTGCTGATGAAGGGCGGCCATGTGCCGGGCGAGCGGGTGATCGACCTCCTGATCACGTCCGGCGGCGAGACGGTCTTCGAGACCGACCGCATCCACACCCGCCACACCCACGGCACCGGCTGCACCCTGGCCTCGGCCTGCGCCGCTGGCCTGGCCCAGGGCCTGCCGCTCACCGAGGCGGTCGCCCGTGCATGGGCCTATGTGCAGGAGGCCATGCTGCGCGCCCCGGGCCTGGGCGCCGGCCACGGGCCTCTGGACCACGCCTGGCCGCTCCGGGGGCGGGCGTGAACCGCGCGGCGGAGCTGGAGGCCATCCTCCGGCGCTCCGCGCCGCTGATGCAGGTGATGCGGACGATCCGCGACCTCGACCTGCCCGACTGGCTGATCTTTTCGGGGGCCATCTACCAACGGGTGCTCAACCACCTGGGCGGCCGGGACCTCGACTACGGGATCAAGGACTACGACGTCGGCTACTTCGACGCCTCCGACATCTCCTATGAGGCCGAGGACGTGGTGATCCGGCGGGTCGCCGCGGCCTTTTCGCCGCCGCTGCGGGACATGGTCGAGGTGCGAAACCAGGCCCGGGTCCATGTCTGGTTCGAAGGCAAGTTCGGCGAACCCTATGCGCCGCTCACCTGCTCGGCCGAAGCCCTCGGACGGTTCATAAGCCCCATGTTCGCCGTGGGCGCGCGCCTGGGCGCCGGCGACCGCCTGACCATCCTCGCGCCCCTGGGGCTCGACGACCTCTTCGACCGGGTGCTGCGGCCGATGCCCGGCCGGGCGTCGCGCAACTTCCCGCGCGTCGCCGCCTCGACCAAGGCCCGATGGCCCGAGATCGAGGTGCGGGACGCCTGAGGCCCGCCCGCCGCAACCGCGGTCCGCCGCGACGCAACTGGCTCTTGAGAGGCGCCGGCGCCCAAAGCCAAGTGCGCGCCATGCGCCAGTGGACTGTAGACGCCTTCGCCGCCCAGCCCTTCCGGGGCAATCCCGCCTGCGTGGTGGAGCCCTTCGACGCCTGGCAGGACGACGCCTGGATGCAGGCCCTCGCCGCCGAGAACAACCAGGCCGAGACCGCCTTCCTCCTGCGCACGCACGACCCGGCCCGCTTCGGCCTGCGCTGGTTCACGCCGGCGCTCGAGGTGCCGCTGTGCGGCCACGCCACCCTAGCCTCGGCCCATGTCCTGTTCGCCGAGCTGGGCGTCGCCGCAGACCGGCTGGTCTTCGACACCAGGTCCGGGCCGCTGACGGTCGTCCGCCATGGCGAGGGCTATGAGATGGATTTTCCGGCCCAGCCGCCCCGCCGCATCGAGACCCCGCCGGGGCTGGCGGCGGCCCTGGGGCTGGAGCCGCGGGAGGTGTGGGCGTCCAGCTACATCGTGGCGGTGCTGGACGACGAGGCCGCCGTCCGCGGCCTTGCGCCGGACATTCCCGCCCTGGGCGCCATCGGCGCCGAGGCCACGGGCGGCCGGGGCAATGTCGGCGTCGCCGCCCTCGCCGAGGCGGGCCGGCCCTATCAGGTGGTCAGCCGCTTCTTCGCTCCCGGCTCGGGGATCCCCGAGGACCCGGCCACCGGCTCGCTCCACTGCATCCTCGCCCCGCTGTTCTCGGAGCGCCTGGCACGGCCGAGCCTGGCTTATCACCAGGCCTATCCGGGGCGGGGCGGCGACCTTGAGTGCGAGGTCCGGGGCGAGCGGGTGCTGTTGCGCGGCCGGGCGGTGACCGTCATCAGCGCCACCCTCCACGCCTAGCAAGACGCCCCCGGATGGCTCCGGGGGCGCTGCAGGGAGGGGGTCGTTCAGGCTTTGGCGACTAGCGGCGGCTGTACTTGTGGTCCCGCAGCTCGAAGCGCAGCTGGGTTTCCAGCCGGGCCAGCCGACGATCGAGGTCGTTGCGCTCCCAGGTCGTCAGGCCGTTCACCCGATAGCGGGCCTCCAGCCGGGCGATCTGCTTGAACTCCTCGCGCAGCTTGGCGGCTTCCCGGCGGGTCAGGTGACCCTGACGCACGCCCCGCTCGATCTGCTGCTCGATGCGGTCCTGCCGCTGGTTGATGCTCTGCCACGCGGGGCCGGGGCCGGGGGCCGCAGCGGCGGGAGCGGCGGCGGCCGAAACGGTGGCGACGGCGGCCAGGGCGATGATCAGCTTCTTCATGTTCAGGTCCTCCGAACCATGGCGCCGCGGGGGAGCGGCCTTCGATGGTTCGGAGGAAAACACGCGCAGCCTGACGCCAAGCTGAGCCGGGCGGTTGTCCAAGGTTCAGCTAGCTTACCGGGCTGTCAGGTTCGCCGCGATCGACGCTGCATCGCTTCGGCGCGGCTGCTTCCGAAACGGCAGAACAGCTCTGCGGAATCGCGCAGTGCATCGCCGCGGGCGGGCCCCTACATGGGCGGGGCTAGACGGAGCTGCCCCATGAACATTCTCCCCGCCGGCCTCGCCCTGACGACTTTCGGCTTCACCCTGGTGATGGCGATCCCCATCGTGGGGCCGCATCTGGCCGGGCTGTTCTAGGCCGCCGCGCCGCCGCTGGCCCGGCGGTCGCTCGGCGCGGCCGTCGCGGCCGCGGCCAAGCAGTCCGAGATGGCGTCGTAGAGCTTGGCGATCTCGATGGGCTTGGCCACGTGGGCGTCCATGCCCACAGCCAGATATTCCTCCACCTGGTGGGTGAGGGCGTTGGCCGTCAGGGCCACGATCGGCGTCCGCGGCCGGTTCTCGGCCGCCTCGGCGGCGCGGATCTGCTTGGCGGCGGTGATGCCGTCCATCACCGGCATCTGGATGTCCATCAGGATCAGGTCGTAGCCGCCGGTGCGCCAGGCCTCCACCGCCTCCTTGCCGTCGGGCACGATGTGCACGTCCAGGCCCAGCGAGCCCAGGACGGCCGCCAGCACCTGGCGGTTGGTGGGATTGTCCTCGGCCGCCAGGAGGCGGATGTCGCCGTCCTCGGCCGCCGGCGAAGCCTCTTCGCCCGAGGTCGCCGCGGGCGCGCCCCGCTGCAGCGGCAGCTCCACGGTGAAGGTCGAGCCGTGGCCCTCGCGGCTTTCCACATTGATCGAGCCGCCCATCATCTGGGTCAGCTCCCGGCAGATGGCCAGGCCCAGCCCGGTGCCGCCGAACCGGCGGGTGGCCGAATTGTCGGCCTGGGTGAACTTCTCGAACAGCGAGGGCAGCTTCTCGGGGGCGATGCCGACGCCGGTGTCCCGCACCACGAACCGCAGGGCGCCCGTCTCGGTCACGTCCACCCGCGCGGCCACCTCGCCCAGGGTGGTGAACTTCACGGCGTTGGACAGCAGGTTGCCGATGATCTGCCGCAGGCGGTCGGCGTCCCCGCGCCACCAGCCCCGGGCCTCCTCGGCCACCTCCACCGAATACTTCAGGCCCTTGCCCTCGGCGACGACCCGGAAGTTGTCGCGCACCTGCTCCAGCTCGGGCTCCAGCTCGAAGTCTTCGTCCAGCAGGGCCAGCTTTCCGGCCTCGATCTTCGACAGGTCGAGCACGTCGTTCAGGACCGCCAGAAGCAGGCCGCCCGACCGCCGGATTACGTCCAGGCGCTCGCGCTGCACGTCGGTCAGCTCGCCCATGGCCATCACCTCGGCCATGGCGAGCACCCCGTTCAGCGGCGTGCGGATCTCGTGGCTCATATTGGCCAGGAACTGGGTCTTCAGGACGTTGGCGGCGTTGGCCTGGTCGCGGGCTGTCTCCAGCTCGCGCATGGTCCGCTTCAGCTGTTCCTCCCGCTCGCCCAGCTTGGCCAGCAGGTGGTTGAAACTCTCGGTGAGGCTGTCGAACAGCTCGTCGCCCGCCTTCACCTCCACAGGGGCGAAGCTGCCGCCGGCCGCCACTTCGCGCATGGCGTGGGACAGGGCTTCCACGGGCTCGATCACCCGCCGGGCCAGGCTGCGGGCCAGGAACAGCGCCAGGCCCACCCCGCCGAACAGCAGCACCGCCGTCAGGGCGATGAACTTCGGCAGCAGGGGCAGGAGGCGGGGCCGCTCCACCTCCATGACCAGCCGCCCCATGGGTTTTCCGTCCACCATCACCGGCATGACGAAAGCCTCGACGTCGCCGGCCGCCGCGGTCTCGCGGTCGTAGCGGGCCACTTCCCGGCCAGAGGGATCCACCAGCCGGGCCGAGACCACCTCGGGGCTCGCCTTGACCGCCGACAGGGAGGTCTTGCTGTAGGGCTCATCGTCCATCACCGGCGCCGCCATCTGGGCGGTGATCGCCGCGAGGCCGTTGTGAATGCGGTGGGACTGCGTCCGGGCCACCACCCACTGCTGCAGCATGAAGGTCAGGCAGGCCGCCACCAGCACCACCACGGTGGTGATCACCCCCACGCGCGCCACGCGGGCGTGGAAGGTCATGGAGGGCGTCGCCCTCCCGTCGGGGCCCCGGTCTCGGCCTAGGTTCGGGCCAGGGGAGCCCGCTTTGAAGCTGGCCTGCGGCGCGGACATGGCCGGTTGATAACGGCAATAGTCCTAACGCTTCGCTTCCTCGCTGACCGCCGATCGGCCGGAAGGCGGGCTTCGACGTGCGGTAGGCACTCGCCTGTTGAGTGGAACGTGCTCTCGGCGGCGGCGAACTGTGTTCTTGGCGCCACGATACAGCCCCCGGTGGAGAAAATTATGGTTAACAACCCGTGAACTGATTGCGTGAAGCTTAACCATTCCTTTACCTTAACAATCGTGGGTAATTGGAGGGTGTGCTGATGGAAAAGGTTTTCGTCGCCCAGCGTGTGGCCAATAAGCTGATCGCGACCGAGCATGCGGTGGACGGCGCCCTCGCCGAAGCCGCCGACCTGATGAGCACCATGATCACGGCCCGTAAGGACGTGAACGCGTCGCTGGTGTTCGCTGATGATGTGCAGGTGAAGCTGATGGAGGCCATGAAGGCCCTCAGCGAGGCGCGCACCGCCATGGTGGGCGTCCACCACGAACTGAACGAGGCCAAGCTGCGTCTCGGCATCCGCACCAAGATGGGCCTGGAAGACAAGTCCATCGACGGCGCCGAGCCGGTGACCATGCGCCAGATCAACCGTCGGGCGAGCTAGGTCCCAGCGGAGGACTTTGCGACCCTCTGGGTTGCAATACTTTAACTGGTCGGGGCGCTCTAATTAGGTTTAGGGCGCCCCAGATCATGCCGACCTCCCCCATCGTACAGCTCCTGCTCGTGCTCATTCTCATGGGCTGCGGGTTCGGCATGTGGAAAGGCGACCGGCCAGAGCGCGTCGGCGCCCTCATCATCCTGCTCAACCTTGGTCTGGCCCTGGTGGTCGGTCAGATTTTCGAGGGTCCGGTGGCCTACACGGCAAACATGGTGCTGGACGGCGCCACCGCCGGCGCCTTCCTGCTGCTCCTGATCCAGTGGGGGCGGGTCTGGCTGGGGGCGGCGATGCTGATCTATGCGGCCCAGTTCGCCCTGCGCTCCTACTACCTCGTCACCGACCGGCCGCCCGACAACCTTCATGCGGCCGTTAACAATGCCAACTTCGTCGCCCTGGTGATCTGTGTCGTCGCCGGCGCCGTCATCGCCTGGCGCCGGCGCGCGGCCGGGACCTGAACACATCCCACGCCGGGCGAGTCGGCGGCAGCCCTGCGTCCCGTCGCCGCATCCCGCGAACGCGGAAATCCGGACGCGCCCCCGCGGAGCGGCTCCTGAAGCCTCGCCGGTTGGAATGAGAGGCTCAAGCGTCGCCGCGAAAACTTTCGCTTGCGTCGGAAAGGGAATGGGGGCTTGTGGGCGACGGGCCACGCCCTCCCAACGGGGCGCAGCCTATCTGCAAGGATAGGAGACATCGCAGGTGACTACCCTCCCGAAGCCGGCCATGCGCCCGGCTCGTCCCGAATTTTCGTCCGGTCCGTGCGCCAAGCGCCCCGGATGGGCCCCCGAAAATCTCAGCAACGCCGTCCTCGGCCGTTCGCACCGGTCGAAGATCGGGAAGGCGCGCCTGAAGGAAGCCATCGACCGCACCCGCGAGGTGCTCGAGGTCCCCGAGGACTATCTGATCGGCATCGTGCCCGGGTCGGACACCGGCGCCGTGGAAATGGCCCTGTGGTCGCTGCTGGGCCCCAGGCCGGTGCAGCTGCTCGCCTTCGAGAGCTTCGGCAAGGACTGGGTCACCGACGTCACCAAGCAACTCAAGCTGGACGCCGAGGTGCTGAGCGCGCCCTACGGCCAGCTGCCTGACCTCGCCAAGGTCCGGCCGGACGCCGACCTGGTGTTCACCTGGAACGGCACCACCTCGGGCGTGCGCGTTCCCAACGCCGACTTCATCGCCGCCGACCGTGAAGGGCTGACGATCTGCGACGCCACCAGCGCCGCCTTCGCCCAGGCGCTCGACTGGCCCAAGCTCGATGTGGTCACCTTCTCCTGGCAGAAGGCCCTGGGCGGCGAGGCTGCGCACGGCGTCCTGATCCTGTCGCCCCGCGCCGTCGCCCGGCTGGAGAGCTACACCCCGGCCTGGCCGATGCCGAAGCTCTTCCGCATGACCAAGAACGGCAAGGTCACCCTCGACCTGTTCGAAGGCGCCACCATCAACACGCCTTCGATGCTGGCGGTCGAAGACGCCATCGACGCGCTCAAGTGGGCGGCCTCCATCGGCGGCCTGGCCGAGATGAAGCGCCGCGCCGACGCCAACCTCGCCGTTCTGGCCGACTGGGTCGAGCGGACCGCCTGGGTGGACTTCCTGGCCGAGGACCCGGCCATCCGGTCGAACACCTCGGTGTGCCTGAAGGTCGTCGATCCCCGCGTCACCAGCCTGCCGGCCGACGCCCAGGCCGACTTCGCCAAGAAGCTGGCCTCGGTGCTCGAGAAGGAACGCGTGGCCCTCGACGTGGGCGGCTATCGCGACGCCCCTCCGGGCCTGCGGATCTGGTGCGGCGCCACCGTCGACACCTCGGACCTCGACGCCCTGACGCCCTGGCTCGACTGGGCCTTCGCCACCGTCGCCGCCGAACTCGCCGCGGCCTGAGCCGCGCGCCTTCCCTGACACGACCCTGCGGGCGCCTTTGCGCCCGCAGGCCATCCATGGACATCACCCATGCCCCGCGTTCTCATCGCTGACAGCCTGAGCCCCGCCGCCGTCGACATCTTCCGCCAGCGCGGCATCGACGTGGACATCAAGACCGGCCTGTCGAAGGAAGAGCTGATCGCCGTGATCGGCGACTACGACGGCCTTGTGGTCCGCTCGGACACCAAGCCCAACAAGGACGTCATCGCCGCCGCCAAGAAGCTCAAGGTCATCGGCCGGGCCGGCATCGGCGTCGACAACATCGACATCCCCGCCGCCACCGCCGCCGGCGTGGTGGTGATGAACACCCCCTTCGGCAACTCGATCACCACCGCCGAGCACGCCATCGCCATGATGTTCGCGGTGGCCCGCCAGATCCCCGCCGCCGACGCCTCCACCCAGGCCGGCAAGTGGGAGAAGAACCGCTTCATGGGGGTCGAGCTCTACGCCAAGACCCTCGGCCTCATCGGCGCCGGCAACATCGGCTCGATCGTCGCCGACCGCGCCAACGGCCTGAAGATGAAGGTCATCGCCTACGATCCTTTCCTCTCGGAAGAGCGCGCGGTGGAGATCGGCGTCGAGAAGGTCGAGCTGGACGACCTGCTGGCTCGGGCCGACATCATCACCCTGCACACCCCGCTCACCGACAAGACCCGCAACATCCTGTCGGCCGAGAACCTGGCCAAGACCAAGAAGGGCGTGCTGATCGTCAACTGCGCCCGCGGCGGCCTGGTTGACGAGGCGGCCCTGCGCGCCGGCCTCGAGAGCGGCCACATCGGCGGCGCGGCCTTCGACGTGTTCAGCCAGGAGCCGGCCCGCGAGAACGTGCTGTTCGGCGCCCCGAACCTGGTGGCCACGCCGCACCTCGGCGCCTCCACCAACGAGGCCCAGGAGAACGTCGCCCTGCAGGTCGCCGAGCAGATCAGCGACTACCTGCTGACCGGCGCGGTCACCAACGCCCTGAACAGCCCCTCGGTCACCGCCGAGGAAGCCCCGCGCCTGAAGCCCTTCGTGGCCCTGGCCGAGAAGCTGGGCGCCTTCGCCGGCCAGATGGTCGACTTCGGCATCAAGGCCGTGGACATCGCCTTCGAGGGCGAGGTGGCCAAGCTCAACACCAAGCCGCTCAGCGCCGCCGCCCTGGCCGGCGTGCTGCGGCCGATGCTGGCCGAGATCAACATGGTCTCCGCCCCGGCGGTGGCCAAGGAGCGCGGCATCACCGTCTCGGAGAGCCGCCAGGAGAACTCGCCCATCTACGAAAGCCTGGTGCGCATCACCGTCACCACCGAGAAGGGCAAGCGCTCCTTCGCCGGCTCGGTGCTGGCCGGCGCCCCGCGCATCATCGAGGTGAAGGGCATGGACCTCGACGCCCCGTTCGCGCCGCGGATGCTCTACATCAACAACCTCGACAAGCCGGGCTTCATCGGCGCCCTGGGCGCGCTGCTGGGCGACGCCGGGGTGAACATCGCCACCTTCAACCTGGGCCGCGTGGACGCCGGTGAGGACGCCATCGCCCTGGTCGGGGTCGACGAGGCGCCGAACGAGGCCCTGCTGGAGAAGATCCAGGCCCTTCCGCACGTGAAGGAAGCCCGCGCCCTCCAGTTCTGACGACCTGTCCGCGCCCGGTCCTCTCGCGGATCGGGCGCGGATTCCTCCGCACCGGCGGGCGGTCAGCCGCCGGACAGCGCTACGGACCTGAAGTTTCTCCCGGCCCGGATGGACCCGGTCGAGATCTTCAGCATCGCCTCCCATCCCATCGCTTCGCCCCTCGCCGGCTAGCCGCCGGTCGCAACCTTGACTCCCCTCGGTCCGCTGTGAGAACAAAAATGGAACGAAAGGAGTCCCTGAGGCCATGTCGGATTTTCGCGGCAGGCAGCTTGCTGCGTTGCAGGCGAAGATCGCCGCCCTGGAAAGCGGGGCCCGGTCGGAGGCCGGCCGCCTGCCGTTCGGCGCCCCGGAGATCGACGCCTGCCTGCCCGGCGGCGGCCTGCCCCTCGGGTGCTGGCACGAGGTGGCGGGCGAGGGGATGGAGGCCGAAACCTGCGCCGCGCCGGCCGCCTTTACGGCCCTGGTCGCCGCACCCCTGGCCGGTCGGGGCGAAGCGGTCTGGATCATGCGCCGGGACGACCTCTGGGCGCCGGGCCTGGCCGGCCTGGGCTTTCCGGCCAATCGCCTGATCTGCGTCTGCGCCCGGGACGACGCCGACGTGCTGTCCGTGGCGGAGGACGCCCTGGCCACGGCGGGGGTGGCTTGCGTCGTGGCCGAGGTCGAGGACGTGGACCTCACCGCCGGACGCCGGCTGCAGCTGGCCTGCGAGCGGCGGGGGAGCACGGGGTTCGTCCTGCGCCGACGGCCCTACGGCGGCGGCGCCCGGGGCGCGACCGCGGGCTCGGCGGCGGCCACCCGCTGGCGGGTCGCCTCGGCCCCTTCGGAGACAGTGGCCGGCCTCTATCTGGGGCCGCCCCGGTTCCGGGCCGTTCTGGAGCGCTGCCGGGGCGGGCGGAGCGGCGCCTGGATCCTGGAGGCCTCGGCCGCCTACGGCCCCATCCCTGGCCCAACCCCTTGTGAGGAGGGAGGCGATGTCGCGCATCCTCTGCGCCTGGTCGCCCCTGTGGGCGATCGCCAACTGGCGCCGGCGACACCCCGGATCAGCCACGCCGCCTGACGCCCCCTTCGCTCTGGTGGAGACCGTGGCCGGGGTGCGGCGTCTGCACGCCGTCAATGGCGCGGCCAGGAAACAGGGGCTGTTTTCCGGCCAGAAGGCCGCCGACGCCAAGGCCCTGGTTCCGTCCCTGGTCACCGCCGAGGCCGAGCCCGAGGCCGACGCCCGCGTCCTGGGCGAGCTGGTGGACTGGTGCGTCCGCTTCTCCCCCGCCGTGGCCCCCGATCCGCCCGACGGTCTGTTCCTCGACATCACCGGCGTCTCTCACCTCTGGGGCGACGAGGCGGAGATGATGGCCGACCTGCGCGCCCGCCTTCGCCGCAACGGCCTGCCCTTCCGCCTGGCCATCGCCGACACCCCGGGGGCCGCCTGGGCCCTCGCCCACTTCGGGACGGACGGGACCATCGCCCCGCCCGGCGGGCACGCGGCGCTGCTCGCGCCCCTGCCGCCGGCGGCCCTCCGCCTCGAGCCCGAGGCCGTCGCCCAGCTCGAACGCCTGGGGTTCCGGCGGGCGGGCCAGCTCCTGGAGATTCCCCGCGCGCCGCTCGGACGCCGTTTCGGGGCCCAGGTCCTGATGCGGATCGACCAGGCCTTGGGGCGCTGGGCCGAGGCCCTGGCCTTCCGTCGCCCGCCCACGCCCTGGGTGGCGAGACTGGCCTTCTTCGAGCCGATCGCCGCACCTGAGGACATGGCCCGGGTGACGGCCGATGTCTGCGCCCGCCTGTGCGCCCGGCTGGAGGCCCATGGCCGGGGGGCGCGCCGGTTCGAAGTCGGCTTCTGCCGGGTGGACGGCCGGCTTCCCGCGGTGGAGGTCGGCCTGGCGGCGCCCGGGCGGGACGCGGCCCGCATCGCCAGGCTCCTTGCGCCCAAGATCGAGGCGATCGATCCCGGCTTTGGGGTGGAGGCGGTGCTGGCCTGGGCCCATGAGGTGGAGGCGGTGTCGGGGCGGCAGGGCGATGCCCTGGGCGGCCTTGCCCCCGCCCCCGAGGATGGCCTGATCCCCCTGGTCGATCGGCTGGCCAATCGCCTGGGGCCGGATCGGGTCTGGCGGGCGGCGGCGGTGGAGAGCCATGTGCCCGAACAGGCCGCCCGCCGCACCCCGGTCTTCGCCGAGGACCGGACCGGCCGGGCGGCGGAGGTTGCGCCCTGGGATCCCGAGGTCCCGCGGCCCTTGCGTCTCTTCCGCCGGCCCGAGCCCCTGGACCAGGTCTTCGCCGTGACCCCGGACGAGCCGCCCCGGCGGTTCCGCTGGCGCGGCCGGCTGCACCAGGTGCGCTGCGCCGAGGGGCCCGAGCGCATCGGGGAGGAGTGGTGGCGCCGGGAGATCGGCGATGTCTCCATCGCCCAGGTGCGCGACTACTACCGGGTGGAGGACGAGGACGGCGCCCGCTTCTGGCTGTTCCGGGCCGGCCTCTACGGCGATCCGGAGGCCCCGCCGAAATGGTGGCTGCACGGGCTGTTCGGATGACCCGCTACGCCGAGCTTCAGGCCACCACCAACTTCTCGTTCCTCAGGGGAGCCTCGCACCCGCATGAGCTGGTGACGGGGGCCGCCGCCCTGGGTCTGGAGGCCATCGGGATCTGCGACCGCAACACCCTGGCCGGAGTGGTGCGCGCCTGGTCGGCCATGAAGAAGCTCCGCGCCGGCGGCTCGACCATCCGGGCGCTCACCGGCTGCCGGCTGGACTTCGCCGACGGCGCACCCAGCCTGCTGGTCTATCCGTCGGACCGGGAGGCCTATGGGCGTCTCACCCGCCTGCTCACCGTGGGCCAGCGCCGCTCGCCCAAGGGCGAATGCGAGCTGCACTGGGACGACTTCCTGGACCACGCCGAGGGGCAGCTGGTCCTGGTGGTTCCCCCCGACCGCCTGGACGAGGCTTTCGAGGCGCAGCTTCGGCGCATCGCCGGGGACCTGCCCGACGTCTGGCTGGCCGCCGCCCGCCGCTACCAGGCCCGCGACCTGAAGCGCCTGGCCCAGCTGGACGCCCTGGCGCGCCGCCACGGGGCGCCCATGGTGGCCGTGAACGACGTCCTCTACCACGGCCCCGAACGACGGCCCCTGCAGGACGTGCTCACCTGCATTCGCGAGGGCTGCACCATCGCCGAGGCCGGCCTGCGCCTGGAGGCCAACGCCGAGCGCCACCTGAAGGCCCCGGACGAGATGGCCCGCCTGTTCGCCAGGTTCCCCGGGGCGGTGGAGCGCAGCGCCGAGATCGCCGAGCGCGTCGGCTTCGACCTGTCCCAGCTGCGCTACGAATATCCGGACGAGCCGGTGCCCCCCGGCGACACGGCCATCCACCACCTCCGCCGCCTCACCTGGCGCGGGGCGCAGCACCGGTTCTCCAAGGGGCTGCGGCGGAAGGAGCGCCGCACCATCAAGCGCGAGCTCGACCTCATCGAGAAGCTCAAGTTCGCCAACTACTTCCTGACGGTCCACGACATCGTCGCCTGGGCCAGGAGGCAGGGCATCCTCTGCCAGGGGCGCGGCTCGGCGGCCAATTCCTGCGTCTGCTTCGCCCTCGGCATCACCGCGGTGGACCCCACCAAGGAAGACCAGGACCTGCTCTTCTCCCGCTTCATCTCCGAGAAGCGCGGGGAGCCGCCGGACATCGACGTCGACTTCGAGCACGCCCGACGCGAAGAGGTGATGCAGTACGTCTACGACCGCTACGGACGCGACCGTGCGGCCATCGTGGCGACGGTCATCCACTACCGCCCGCGCATGGCCATCCGCCAGGTGGGCAAGGCCCTGGGCCTGACCGAGGATGTCACCGCCGCCCTGGCGAACACCGTCTGGGGCAGCTACGGCGACGGCGTCCCCGACGAGCACATCCGCCAGGCCGGCCTCGATCCCGATGCGCCGGAGATCCGCCGGGCCACCACGCTTGCCCACCAGCTGCTGGGCTTTCCCCGCCACCTGTCCCAGCACGTGGGCGGCTATGTGCTCACCAAGCGCCGGCTGGACGAGACGGTCCCCATCGGCAACGCGGCCATGAAGGACCGCACCTTTATCGAATGGGACAAGGACGACATCGACGCCCTGGAGCTGATGAAGGTCGACATCCTGGCCCTCGGCATGCTCACCGCCCTGAAGAAGAGCCTCGACCTCCTCGGCATGAGCGACATCACCGAGATCCCGCAGGAGGACCCGGCCGTCTACGACATGCTCTGCCGGGCGGATTCGGTGGGTGTCTTCCAGGTGGAGAGCCGGGCGCAGATGTCCATGCTGCCCAGGCTCAAGCCCCGGCGGTTCTACGATCTGGTGATCGAGGTGGCGATCGTCCGACCCGGTCCGATCCAGGGGGACATGGTCCACCCCTATCTGAAGCGCCGGGCCGACCCGGAGAGCGTCACCTATCCGCGCCCCGGCCCCCAGTATCCGCAAGGGGAGCTGGAGGCGGTGCTGAAGAAGACCCTGGGCGTGCCGCTCTTCCAGGAGCAGGCCATGAAGGTGGCGATCATCGGCGCCCAATTCTCGGACGACGACGCCGACGGCCTGCGCCGGTCCATGGCCACCTTCCGCAACCTGGGCTCGGTGGGCGAGTACGGGGTGAAGTTCTTCGAAGGCATGGTCGCCCGGGGCTACGATCCCGAGTTCGCCCGCCGCTGCTTCCAGCAGATCGAGGGCTTCGGCTCCTACGGCTTCCCGGAAAGCCACGCCATCAGCTTCGCCATCCTCGTCTACGCCTCAGCCTGGGTGAAACGCCATCACCCGGACGTCTTCCTGGTCTCGCTGCTCAACAGCCAGCCCATGGGCTTCTACCAGCCGGCCCAGCTGGTGCGGGACGCCCGCGAGCACGGCGTGGAGGTGCGTCCCCCCGACATCATGGCCAGCGAGTGGGACTGCACCCTCGAACCCAGGGACGACCCGCGCGAGAAATACCGGCCCGTCCGCCTGGGCCTGCGGCAGATCAAGGGGCTGAAGAAGGAAGCCGACGGCGAGGCGCTCGTGGCTGCCCGCCGGGCCGGCTGCCGCACCGTCCAGGACTTCGCCCGCCATCCCGGCGTCACCCGCCGGGCCCTGGAGCTGCTGGCCGAGGCGGACGCCTTCCGCAGCCTGGGGATCGCCCGGCGCGAGGCCCTATGGGCGGTCAAGGGCCTGACCGACGACTTCGCCGCCGCCGCCGCGCCCGCTCCGCTCCTCCGCCGCCAGACGCTGAAGGAAGCGCAGGTCGAGCTGCCGTTCATGAGCGCGGGCCAGCATGTGGTCGAGGACTACCGGACCACCAGCCTGTCGCTGAAGGCCCACCCGCTCAGCTTCTTCCGTCCCGACCTCGAGGCCATGGGCGTCGTGCGCTGCGCGGCCCTGAAGGGCGCCCGCGATCGGCGCCGGCTGTCCGTGGGCGGGCTGGTCCTCGTGCGACAGCGGCCCGGCACCGCCAAGGGGGTCGTCTTCCTGACCATCGAGGACGAGACCGGCGTCGCCAACATCGTCGTCTGGCGCAAGACCTTCGAGGCCAACCGCCGCACGGTGATGGGGGCCTCGTTCCTGGTGGTCGAGGGCCAAGTGCAGCGGGAGCAGGATGTGATCCATGTGGTGGCCGAGAGGTTCATCGACCTCTCCCACCGCCTGTCCGAACTGCGTGAGGACCAGGCCCCCGTCCAGGCCCATTCCAGGGTCAGCGGCCGCCTGATCCGCAGCCGCGACTTCCACTAGCCTCGCAACGCTACGCCGCTCAGTCGCCCTTCGGCGGGCCGTCGCCATAGGCGTCCACGGCCTGGAGCGTGGCGCTGATCAGCTCCCGCTCGGCGGCCGACAGCTCGGGGCGCCAGACGTCGAAGATCAGCACCACCCGCAGGTGCTCGGCGTTCCGGTTCCAGGCTTCGTGCTCGATGGAATCGTCGAAGATGCAGGCCTCGCCCACCTTCCACGGCCGGGTCTCAGACCCCACCCGCATGCCGCAGTTGTCCGGCACGATCAGCGGCAGGTGGCAGATGTAGCGGGCGTTCATGAAGCCGTGGTGCGGCGGGATATGCGCCCCCGGCCGCAGCAGCGAGAACAGCACCGAGGGCGTCCGGCCCGGAATGGTGCAGAGCGGAACCCCCTCCAGCGCCTTCATGGTCTCGGGGCAGCGGGCGGCGTTCTCGGCCACCACCTCGCCGTCCTTCCAGAGGAAGAAGGCGCTCCAGGCCGGATTGCCCAGGAGGCCCAGGTTGTCGAAGGTCGGCCGCCCCTCCACGGCCTCCACATAGGGCCGGAAGGCGGTGTCTTCCTCCAGCACCTTCAGCAGCTCGCCGCGGATGGCGTCGGTGGCCGCCTCCACCCTGTCCATCCAGGGGAAGTCCGCCCGCTCGGCCCATTCGATGTTCGGCAGCTCGGGGTAATAGAAGTACTGCGGCTGCTGCAGGTAGAGCTGCGACTTGCCCAGCAGCAGGTCCAGGGCCTTGCGCGCCCGCCGCGCCTCGGGCCGGTCGATCCCGTGGCCCGAAAGCACCCCGCGCAGGTGCTGCTCATAGATCCCGGCGTAGTGGGCGTGCATCTGCCGGGCCCGGGCCACCTCGCCCTGCAGGCCGGGGTCCACCTGGCCCATGCCGGCCAGCTTCACCACCGCGTCGTAATAGGCCGAGGCGCTCTTGGCCCGTCCCGCGGCCGCATAGCTGTCGGCCATCATCAGCAGGGCGTGGGCGTTGCGCGGCTCCAGCGCCAGGGCCGACTCCAGAGCCGACCGCTCAGCCTCGGAATCGCCCAGGGCCTTGTGGGCCATGGCCACCCCGATCCAGACCGCGCCGTTCGGCTGCCCCTCGCGGGTGATCCTGGTGAACAGCGCCAGGGCCTCGGCGGGGCGGCCCTCGCGCAGGGCCCGGCCGCCGTCGCGCCAGGCGGCCTGGAGGACGGCAGGGTCGGCGATCGTGGTCATGCCGATTTCAGGCCCCATCGCCGCGGCCCGGTCAAGTCGCCGCTGGGGCAAGGCGGCCAGGGCGTAACGCTGCGCTGCGACGCTTGCGGCCGTGCCCGCCGACCGCGTTAAATCCGGTGATCGAGGGGGAAGCGAACATGCACAGGCGGCTGATCGGATTGGCGGCGGCCCTGCTGCTGGCGGGGGGCGCCCAGGCTCACGTTCGGGCTCAGGCTCAGGCCCAGACTCAGGCTCAGGCCCAGGCTCCGAGCCAGGGCGAGGTTCAGGCGCCCGGGCCCGCGCCGCGGGTGATGATCGAGACCGGCGCCCTCGTGGGCGAGGCCGATAACCGCGCCCATGTGTTCCGCAACATCCCCTACGCCGCCCCGCCGGTGGGGCCGCTGCGCTGGGCCCCGCCCGCTCCGCCCGCCGCCTGGATCGGCGATCGCGACGCCACGAAGGCCGGTCCCTCCTGCCCCCAGCCCATGCGCACGGACGGCGCGCCCAACGCCGGCGGCGCCAACGGGCCTGTCTCCGAGGACTGCCTGCACCTCAACGTCTATGCCCCGCCAGACGCCAGGGGCGCGCCGGTGATGGTGTGGATCCACGGCGGTTCGCACCGCTACGGCGCCGGCTGGGTCTATGACGGCTCCAACTTCGCCCGCGACGGGGTGGTGGTGGTCACCATCAACTACCGCCTGGGCGCCCTCGGCTGGTTCGCCCATCCGGCCCTCACCGCGGCGGCCGACGGCGGGCCGCTGGGCAACTACGGCCTGATGGACCAGATCGCCGCCCTGCGCTGGGTGCAACGGAACATCGCGCGGTTCGGCGGTGATCCGTCCAACGTCACCGTCTTCGGCGAGAGCGCGGGCGGGGTCAGCATCCTTGCGCTCCTGGCGACGCCCGAGGCCCGGGGCCTCTACCACAAGGCCATCGTCCAGTCGGGCGTCGGCTGGTTCGAGCCCAGGACCCTGGCCGACCGAGAGACGGCGGGGGTCGAGGCCCTGGCCCGGACCAGGATCGCCGCGTCCACCGCCGAGGAGCTCCGCGCCCTGCCGGCCGACCAGCTGGCGCAGCTGGACGGATCGTACGAGCCTTTCATCGACGGGCGGCTGATGACCGAGACCGCCACCCAGGCCCTGGCCGGCGGCCGCTTCGCCGACGTGCCCCTGATCATCGGCTGGAACTCGGGCGAGGACAGCCTGATGGGCCCCGGCCCGATCCCCAAGGCGATCCTGGCCCAGATCCCGCCCATCGCCCGCGCGGTCTATGCCGAAGAGGCCGCGGCGGGGGACGAGCGCTTGGCCCGGGCCGTCTTCACCGACCGCGTGTTCGGCGCTCCGGCCCGCTGGGTGGCGGCGAGGGCGGCCTCGGGCGCGCCCGCCTGGCTCTACCACTTCTCCTACGTGGCCACGCGGATGCGGCCCGCCGTGACCGCCGCCGCCCACGCCGCCGAGATTCCCTACGTCTGGGAATACTGGGGCCGCCGCACGCCCATGAGCGTGGTCAGCGAGGAGGACCGGGCGCTGGCGAGCCTGATGCACGCCTGCTGGGTGGCCTTCGCCAGGTCCGGCGCGCCCAGGTGCGGGCCAGGCGAGTGGCCCGCCTATGACGCCTCGGACCGCCTGATGGAGTTCGGCTCGGACAGCGGCGTGCGGACGGGCTTCCGCAAGAGCCGCCTCGACGCCATCGAGGCCGCGACCCTCCCCACCCTGGGGCTGAACTAGGCCCCGGCGCGGGTCCGAGAACGGATTCCCCCGGCTCGGCGTTTCCGGACTCTGATTCGGAGACTCCCATGGCCACCCGTCCGACCTGGCAGGGCTACCTGCGCCTGTCCCTCGTGAGCTGCCCGGTGGCGCTCTACACGGCCACCTCCCGCGAGGGCGAGGTGCGTTTCAATATGCTCCACAAGGAGACCATGAACCGCATCCGGATGATCCCCACCGATCCGGAGACGGGGCCGGTGGACCGTTCGGACATCGTCAAGGGCTACGAGATCGAGAAGGGCCGCTACGTCGTCGTCACGCCCGAGGAGATCCAGAACGTGAAGCTGGAGACGACGCGGACCCTCGACATCGAGCGCTTCGTCGACCACGACGACATCGACCGGCTCTACTTCAACGATCCCTATTTCCTGGTCCCGGACGGCGACATGGCGGTGGAGGCCTTCACCGTCATCCGCGAGGCCATGGCCAAGGCCGGCAAGGTGGCCCTCGGCCGCCTCGTCATGCACCAGCGCGAGCGGCTGATGGCCCTCGAGCCCCGCGACCGGGGCATCCTCGCCTACACCCTGCGCAGCAAGGGGGAGGTGCGCGACGCCCAGGAGATCTTCGAGCGCATCCCCAGCGCCAAGGCCAACGCCCAGATGGTCGACATCGCCGCCCGCATCATCGAGCAGCAGGAGGGCGCCTTCGACCCCGCCCAGTTCAACGACCGCTACGAGGACGCCCTGCGGCGGCTGATCAAGGAAAAGGAGAAGGGCCACACCGTCACCGCTCCCGAGGAGCCCAAGGAGGCCGAGGTCATCGACCTCATGGAGGCCCTCAAGCGCAGCTTGGGCGAGGGCGGCGGGGCCCGGCGCAAGACCGGCGGCCGGGCGGCGGCCGGCTCGCGCAAGGCGGCCTCCGGAAGCAAGTCGGCGGGCCCGGCCAAGAAGCCCGCCGCCCGGAAGAGCACCGCGCGCAAGCGGGCCTAGCCGGCCGCTACTTGGCCTGCAGCGCCTCGACCACGTCGAGGCGCGTCTTCAGGTGCTCGCGGCGCACCTGCACCCCGTCGTTGCCGAATTCCACCGAGGTTTCGCCGGGCTGGAAGGCGGGCCAGGCCAGGCCGGGATTTCCGGTCTTGGCGAAGGCCGCCCAGAAGCCGTTCATGGCCTGGGAGAGCGGCAGGTCCTCAGGGGCGAAGCTCGCCTTGGGCGCGCCGAACACGAAGCGGATCTCGTCCGTGTGCGCCGCGCCATAGGGCTTCTTGGCCGCCTGCGTCGGCGGCACGTAGGAGAAGTAGTAAAGCCAGGTCGGCTGGCCGGCGCCGGAATGGATGCGGGCCAGGTTGCGGTCGGGCTCGGTGATGAAGGTGGCGGTCTGCCAGTCGTTGACCACCCGCGCCAGATCGCCCGCGCCGTCGGGGTCGAAGGCCTTGAGGACAGCGGCCTTGGCCGGGGCGGGCAGGGCGTCGAGCTGCGCCGGCTGGGGCCGGAACAGGCTGGCCTCGTTGGAATTGCCGCCCAGCATCAGCGGGATCTTGGCCTGGCGGCCCGCCGCGAAGCCCTGGGCGATGCCCGAGGTGATGTAGCGGCCGTCCAGGATCGGACCTGCCCGGCCCACGAACCCGCCGCTGTAGGGCAGGGCGCTCAGCGGCAGCTTGCGCAGCGCCGCGGCCGCCGCCGCGTCCTCGCCTTCGACCCCCGCGGCCTTGGCGGCGGCCAGGCCCTTGGCCTCGGCCTGGGCCAGGGGTTCGGGATTGTGCCGGGCGAAGCCGCTCTCGGCGATCACCTTGCTGAACAGTCCCTGGGCGTCGGGCGAGAGCATCAGGTACAGCACCGAAAGACCGCCGGCGCTCTCGCCATAGATGGTGACGTTCGACGGGTCGCCCCCGAAGGCGGCGATGTTCTCGCGCACCCACTTCAGGGCGGCGATCTGGTCCATCATCCCGTAGTTGCCGGTGGGGCCTTCCTTGGTCAGCGCCGGATGGGCGAACCAGCCGGCCCGGCCCAGGCGATAGTTCAGGCTGACGTGGACGATGCCCTGCTTGGCGAAGTTCGTCCCTTCGGTGTCGCCGCCGAAGGCGCCCATGCTGGTCCCGATCAGATAGGCCCCGCCGTGGATCCAGACCATCACCGGCAGCTTGTCGCCGGCCTTGGCGTTCGCGGGGCGCACCACGTTCAGGGTCAGGCAGTCCTCGACGGCCTGGCAGCTCGCGCCGGGCTTGGAGGCGTCGCGCTCGCCAGCCCATTGGGGCGCCGCCGCGGGCGGCTTCCAGCGCAGATCGCCCACGGGCGGGGCGGCGTAGGGGATGCCCAGGTGATAGGCCACGCCGTCCTTCACCGGCCCCTTCAGCGCCCCCTGCCTGATTTTAACCACCTGGGTCACGTCCGAAGCGAAGGCCTCGGCGGGCGCCTGGGCGGCGGCGGGCGCGGCCACGGCGGCGAGGGCCAGCGCGCCGAAGGCGGCGGCGAGGCTGCGGCGGATCATCATCGGTTTCCCCCTCGAAGTGCTTTTTCGTAATAGCGGTACGTACGCGGCCGGTGTTTCGCGATTGTGTCGGTCTGGGGGGAACCGTCCAGGCGAGGCGGTGTTGGCCCTCCGATGCGTTCGCAACCGGAGAGGCCCATGCGCGCCCTGTTGATCCTGGCCGGCGCCGCCCTGGTGCTCGGCGGCTGCGTCACCTCTCCGCGCGAGACCGTTCTCGCCCTCGACACCACCGACCGCAAATGGACCTCAAAGCGCTGCGTCGCCGCCCGCAAGGAGGTCGCCCGGTTCGACGAGAACAAGGAGGGCCATGCGGTCATCAAGGTGGTGGGCAATCTGATCGTCCCCTTCGCGGGCACGGCCACGTCCTTCGCCATGAACCGGATGCGCGACGACGAACGGGCCGAACTCAACGAGAAGGTCCGGACCGCCTGCGTCAGCCCCGCGCCGGCGCCAAAGCGTCAGGCGGCCCGCTGACGCCCGCTCGCGCCTAGCTGGCCTTCAGCTTGCGGATCGCATCCTTGAGGGGCCGTTCGGCGTCGCAATAGTCGGCCCAGGCCTTGGTCTTTCTCAGCAGCGCGGGGGCGGTCCGGATCGTCCAGGCCTTGGGGTCCAGGCCCGGCTTCACCTGCCGCCAGGTGAGCGGGAACGACACCGGCGCCAGGGGGCGGCCGCGGGGCGAGAGCGGGGCCACTGCCGTCGACATGCGGTCGTTGCGCAGATAGTCGAGGAATATCCGGCCCTTGCGCCTGGCCTTGGCCATGTTGACCACATAGCGGTCGGGCTGGTCGGCGGCGATCGCCAGGCACACCTCCTGGGCGAAGGCCTTGGCGAGCTTCCAGTCGGTCTTCTTGTCGGCGGTGAGCGGGGTGACCACGTGCAGTCCCTTGCCGCCGGTGGTCTTGCAGAAGGGGACGAGGCCCAGGGCCTCCAGCCGCGCCTTCACCTCCAGCGCCGCCTCGATGACCCGGTCGAAGGGGATGTCCTCGTCCGGGTCGAGATCGAAGATCAGTCGGCCCGGAATCTCGGGCTGGAAGGGCTGGCAGCCCCACGGGTGGTATTCCACGGCCCCGATCTGGGCGAGGGCGGCCAGGGCCTCCATCCGGTCGATCTGCAGATAGGGCTTGTGGTCGCCGAACACCTTCACCTCGGAGATGAGGGACGAGGAGCCCTTGCCAACGTGACGCTGGAAGAAGCGCTGGTCGCCGGTGATCCCGTCCGGCATGCGGATGATCGAGCAGGGGCGGCCCTTGATGTGCTCCATCATCCAGGGGCCCACCGTCCCCAGGTAGCGGGCAAGGTCCAGCTTGGTGACCACCCCGCCCTGCCCGTCGTCGGGCCAAAGCGCCTTGTCGGGGTTGGACAGCACCACGCCCATGACCACGTTGTCGCCGGCCTTTGAGGTCCGGGCCGCCGCCGCCGGCGCCTTCGTCTTGGCCGTCTTGGCCGTCTTCGGCTTCGGCTCGGCCAGCTCGGTTCGGGCCGGCGTCTCGGCCTCCACCTCGTCGGAGGGCTTGTCCTCGCGCAGGCCCTTGAAGCTGCCCTGGCGTACATTGCCGTCGCCGGTGAAGCCGGCGAACTCGATCTCGGCCACCAGTTCGGGCCGGGCCCAGTTGATGTCGCCGGTCTTTCGCGGCGCATTCGGGCCGCTGAACGGGCTCTTGTCGGCCGCCGCCTTCTCGAGGCGGGGCAGCACCCTGGCCACCGTGGGGCGGCCGAACCCGGTGCCGACCCGGCCCACATAGACCAGCCGGCCGTCCCGGTGGACGCCCACCAGCAGCGAGCGCAGCTGGCCCTTCTCGCCGGTCCAGCCGCCGATCACCACCTCATGCCCGGTCCGGCATTTGGACTTCTGCCAGGCGTCGGTGCGGCCCGAGCGGTAGGGGGCGTCCAGCCGCTTGGAGACGATGCCCTCCAGCGACATGCGGCAGGCCGACTGCAGCACCGCATCGCCCGCGGTCTCGAAGTGGGCCACATAGCGGATGCGCCGGGCGACCTTGCGGCCGGCCGCTTCGATCACCTGCTCCAGCCGCGCCTTGCGGTCCCGCAGCGGCAGGCCGCGCAGGTCCTCGCCGTCGAGGAACAGGGCGTCGAAGACGAAGAACACCAGGTCCTGGGTCTTGCCGTCCGACAGGGCGGCCTGGAGGGCGGGGAAGTCGGGCGAACCGGCATGGTCCAGGGCGCAGGCCTCGCCGTCGTAGAGGCCGTCGGGCAGGGCCGCGGCGTCGGCGGCGATCTCCCTGAACTTGGCCGTCCAGTCGAAGCCCTTGCGGGTCTTCAGCGTCGCCTTGCCGCCCTGCACCCGAAGCTGCAGCCGGTAGCCGTCGAACTTGATCTCATGGGCCCATCCCGCGCCGGCGGGCGGCCGGTCCACGGACTTGGCCAGTTGCGGCTCGACGAAGCCCGGCAGGCCCGCGGCCTTCGGCTTCGGTTTGGGCCCCGCGGTGGTCTTGGGGGCAGGGGCCGCCGCCGCATCGGCCCGGTTCGACTGCCAGACGTCCTTGCCCGAGGCCCGGCCGGCCTTGCCGGTCATGAACCGGGTCGGCCCCTTGCCCTTGCCGGCCTCGATCTCGTCCATGGTCCGTCCCGACGCCACCGAGGTCAGCTCGCCCTCCACCAGGAGGTCGCCCTGGTCGTCCAGCGACCAGCCGTCCCGGTGCTTGATGAGCAGCCAGTTGTCCCGCTTCTCGCGCTCGCGGCGCTTCATCCGCACCAGCACCCACGAGCCCTTCATCCGCTCGCCCTCGAGGGTGAACTTCAGGTCGCCCCTCTTGAGCATGGCGTGCGGGTCGCCCTCGGGCTCCCAGTAGCCGCGGTCCCACAGCATCACCGCGCCGCCGCCGTACTGGCCCTTGGGGATCGTCCCCTCGAAGTCGCCATAGTCCAGCGGGTGGTCTTCGGTCTGCACCGCCAGGCGCCGGTCGGCCGGATCGAGGGAGGGGCCGCGGGTCACCGCCCAGGACAGGAACACCCCGTCCAGCTCCAGGCGGAAGTCGTAGTGCAGCCGGGTGGCCGCGTGCTTCTGGACCACGAACCGCAGGCGCTTCGAGGCGCGCGTTTTCTCCGCCCCGGCCGGTTCGGCCGTCTTCGCGAAGTCGCGCATGGAACGGTACTTGGCGAGCTTGTCGGCCACCGGGGACTCCTCGGTCTCTCGTCAAGCTGAACGCTAGGGCCGGAAAGTCGCTCCCCGCACCCCGGCGACGGGATCAGCTCGCCAAGGCCGAGTGCTCGGTCTTCTGGCCGATCAGGGCCTGGACGAAGGCGTCGCGCCAGGCGGTGACGTCCTCGCGCTGCACCGTCTCATAGAGGGCGCTCCAGCGGCGGATGCGTTCGTCCCGGTCCATGGCCAGGGCCCGCCGAAGCGCGTCGGCGATCTCCTCGGCGCTGTTCGGATTGACCAGCAGCGCCTCCTTCATCTGCCGGGCCGCCCCGGCGAAGCGCGACAGGATCAGGACGCCCGGGTCCTCGGGGTTCTGGGCCGCCACGAATTCCTTGGCCACCAGGTTCATGCCGTCGCGCAGGGGCGTCACCAGCCCCACCCGGGCCGCGCCGTAGATGCCGGCCAGTTCGTCGCGCCGGTAGTTCTTGTTCACATAGCGGATCGGCGCCCAGTCCACGTCGGCGAAGGCGCCGTTGATGCGGCCGGACAGGGAATCCAGCCGCTCGCGGATCTGCTGATAGGCCTCGACGCTCTCCCGGCTCACCGGCGCGATCTGCAGCATCAGCACCTCGCGGCGCATGTCCGGATTCTCGGTCAGGAACCGCTCGAAGCCCAGGAACCGCTCCTCCAGGCCCTTGGAATAGTCGAGCCGGTCGACGCCCACGATCAGGCTCCGGAACACGGTGCAGGCGGTCATCAGGTCCCGCATCCGCCGGGCGCGGCTGTTCTTCAGCGCCTTGGCGAAGTCCTCGGCGTCGATGCCGATCGGGAAGGCGCCCACCTCGAGGGTTCGGCCGAACGCCTTCAGCACCCCGGGGGCCGGCTGGCTGCCGCCGGCCTCGCTCAGCACATATTCCTCGAACGCCTGCAGGTGCTCGGCGGTCTGGAAGCCGACCACGTCGTACTCGAACATGGCCTCCACCAGCTGCCGGTGCCGGGGCAGGTTGATGAACACCTGATGGGCCGGCCAGGGGATGTGCAGGAAGAAGCCGATCCGGTTGCGGACCCCCTGCTTGCGCAGCTCCCGGCCAAGCGGGATCAGGTGATAGTCGTGGACCCAGATCAGGTCGTCCCGCTCGATCAGCGGGGTCAGGGTGTCGGCGAACCGGCGGTTCACCCGGTGGTAGCCCTCGCCGTAGCTGCGGTCGAAGGCGGCCAGGTCGATGCGGTAGTGGAACAGCGGCCACAGCGTCTTGTTGGCGTAGCCGTTGTAATATTCCTCGAGGTCGATCTCCTCGAGGTCCACGGTGGCGGCGGTGACCCCGCCCACCTTCTCGATGTTCAGCTGGCCGGTGAATTCGGGGGTGGTCTTGCCGCTCCAGCCGAACCACAGGCCGGAATATTCCCGCAGGGCCGCGGCCAGCGCCATGGCGAGGCCGCCGACGCTCTCGTCACCCTCGCCTGACGGCGGGCTCACCCGGTTGGACACGACGATCAGACGGCTCATCGGGGATCGCTCCCGCCCTGGGCCGCAGCCTCCAGCCAGGCGATCACCGCCGCCACGTCGGCCAGCCGGAAGCTGGCGCAGGTCTCCCGCGGCGGGCCGACCAGCACGCCGAAGCCGCCCAGGCGCCGGGCCGCCTCGAAGCCGTGCTCGTCGGTGGCGTCGTCGCCCACGAAGATCGGGGCCGCGCCGGCGAAGCGCGCGGCCTGCATGAAGGCGCGGACGGAGTCGCCCTTGGTCGGCCCCGGCGTCCGCAGCTCCTCCACCATGTCGCCCTGCTGGCGGGTCAGGCCCGTGTCGGCGGCGATGGCCCGCACCAGGGCCTGGGCGTCGGCGGCCTCGAACCGGGCGAGACGGTAGTGCAGGGCGACGCTGGCGCCCTTCTCCTCCACCAGCAGGCCGGGGTCGCGGGCGGCGAAGGCGCGCAGCCGGCGGACCGCCTCGGCCAGGCCCGGATGCGGCGGGGTGGCGAGAACCTCGCCGCCGACGCCGCGCAGCACGAGGCCGTGCACCGCGGCCACGCAGTCCACCTTGGATTCCAGGATGCGGTCGATATCGGCCAGGGTGCGGCCGCTCACCACCGCCAGCCGTCCGTCCAAGGCGCGGCCCAGCCGCTCCAGCAGGCGGGTCCGGCGCGGGTCGGGGCGCACGTCGTCGGGCCGCGCCGCTATGGGCGCGAGCGTGCCGTCCAGGTCCAGGAACAGCGCCGCCCCGGGCAGCCGCAGCGGCCCGGGCGCAGGCAGATCGATTGTCACCGTGTCCAACGTCATTAAGTGTCCCGCCCGTGAGGTCGCTAAACGCGCGGGCGACCCGTTTGATCCGAGCTTGGCCGTATGACGCGGTTCTGCAAGCCCACTTGACGTTCCGTGAGGCATGGCGTGCTTTCGCCTTCCTCCCTTTTCATCAGACTCTGCTTCGGGAAATCCTTATGGCCGACACGCAGGCTGACGCGATCGTGCTGTTCGGCGGCACGGGCGACCTCGCCAAGCGCATGCTTCTGCCGTCGCTGTATTACCTGGACCAGGACGGGTTCCTGCCCGAAGGCTTCCGGATCGTCGCGACCGCCCGCCAGGACATGAACCGCGACGCTTTCGTAGAGGCGACCCGTGAAATCCTCAAGGCCCGGCCCGAGGGCTTCGACGAGGCGGCCTGGACCCGCTTTGCGGCGCGGCTCGACTATGTGCCTGCCGACGCCACCACGACCGAAGGCGCGGCCGAACTGAAGACGGCCCTGGAGGGCGTGCGCCTGCCGATCTTCTACCTGGCCATCTCCCCCAGCCTCTACGAGCGGGTGACGCTGGCGCTGCAGGCGGCGGGCTTGGCCGCCGAGCGCTCGCGCATCGTTCTGGAGAAGCCCATCGGCCGCGACCTGGAGACCTCGCGGCACATCAACGGCGTCCTCGGCCAGGTGTTCGACGAGGCCCAGGTGTTCCGCATCGACCACTACCTGGGCAAGGAGACGGTGCAGAACCTGATCGCCCTCCGCTTCGCCAACACCCTGTTCGAGCCGCTGTGGAACAGCCTCTCCATCGACCACGTGCAGATCACCGTGGCCGAGACCGAGGGCGTGGGCGCGCGCTGGCCCTACTACGACGAGTACGGCGCCCTGCGGGACATGCTGCAGAACCACATGCTGCAGCTCCTCTGCCTGGTGGCCATGGAGCCGCCGGCCGACATGGAGCCGGACTCCGTCCGTAACGAGAAGGTGAAGGTGCTGCGCAGCCTGCGCCGCTTCACCCCCATGGACGCCGTCGAGAAGTCGGTGCGCGGCCAGTACACCGCCGGCGTCGTCGGCGGGCAGGCGGTGGACGGCTACGAGGCCGAGCGCGGCCAGAAGAGCGGGACCGAGACCTTCGTCGCCCTCAGGGCCGACATCGACAACTGGCGCTGGGCGGGGGTGCCGTTCTTCCTGCGCACGGGCAAGCGGATGCCCGAGAAGCGGACCTCCATCGCCATCCAGTTCAAGCCGGTGCCGCACTCGATCTTCGGCCACGCCTCGGCCATGGACCTCGCGCCCAACCGCCTGGTCATCGACCTGCAGCCGGACGAGGACATCTCGCTCACCCTGATGAACAAGGCCCCGGGCCTGTCCTCGGGCGGGATGCGGCTCCAGTCCCTGCCGCTGTCGCTGTCCCTGCTCTCCACCTACGAGACCAAGGGCGGGCGCCGGCGGATCGCCTATGAGCGCCTGCTCCTGGACGTGTTGCACGGCGACGCCACCCTGTTCGTCCGGCGCGACGAGGTGGAGGAGGCCTGGCGCTGGGTGGACGGCGTCGCCGACGCCTGGGCCGAGGCCCGCATCGCGCCCAAGCCCTACGCGGCCGGCAGCTGGGGGCCCTCGGGCGCCTTCGGCCTCATCGAGCGTTTCGGCAAGACCTGGTCGGACTGACCGCCTACCCCGTATGCCCGGCGCGCGAGACGGGCGTCGGCTCGCCGAAGCGGAACGGGTCGCGGCCCAGGGCCATGCGCACCTTGCTGATCTCGGACGAGGTCTCCAGCACCTCGACGATGTCGTAGAAGGCCCGGGCCTCGTCGAACGGGCCGGGTTTGGCCAGCCGGTCGGCGGCCAGGTCCTGGATGCGGCTGATGACGGCGTCGGCCGCCTCCAGCGCTTCGCGCAGCTGGGCTTCGTCGGTCATACCGGCCTTACCGCGCAGGCCCGGCGAAGGTTCCCTAACGCACGCTCGTCCAGGGCTTGGAGAGCAGGGTGGCGCAGTTGATCAGGCCCACCAGGGAGTAGGTCTGCGGGTAGTTCCCCCACAGCTCGCCGCCGTCGAACGAGATGTCCTCGGACAGCAGCCCCGCGGCGGTGCGCCGGCCCAGCATCTCGTGGAACAGCTCCCGCGCCTCGGCCGAGCGGCCCGACAGGTGCAGCGCCTCGATCAGCCAGAAGGTGCAGAAGTTGAACGCCGTCTGCGGCATGCCGAAGTCGTCGGGGATGGCGTAGCGCAGCATGTAGGGCCCGCGGCGCAGACCCTGTTCCACCGCCGCCATGGTCGCCTGCATCCGCGGGTCCTCGGGCGAGACGAACCGCACGTCGATCAGCTGCAGGAGGCTGGCGTCCAGGCCGTCGCCGCCGAAGGTCGAGGCGAACCGCCCCTCCCTGGCGTTCCAGGCTCGGGTCTCGATGGTCTTGCGGATCTGCGCCGCCCGACCGGCCCAGTAGCGGGCGCGGTCGGTCAGGCCCAGTTTGGCGGCGGCGTTGCTGAGGCGGTCGCACGCGGCCCAGCACATCACCGACGAATAGGTGTGCACCGCCTCCCGGCCGCGGAACTCCCATAGGCTGGCGTCGGGCTTGTCGTGCAGCTCGAAGGCCCGCTCGCCGATGGGCTCCAGGGCCCGGAAGTCGTCCACTGTCGCCGGGCGCAGCAGGCGCTCGTCGAAGAAGGCCTGCACCGTGGAGAGCACGATCTGGCCATAGACGTCGTGCTGCAGATGCTCGTGCGCCTGGTTGCCGACCCGCACCGGCCCGATGCCGCGGTAGCCCGGCAGGTGCGGGGCGATCCATTCGGTCAGGCCGGGCTCCAGGCCCACGCCATAGACCGGCTGCACGTGGCCGGCCTTGGCCCGGGCCTCGGTCTCGGGCTCCAGGCCCGGGATCTCGGGCTGCGGCTGTGGCGGGCAGCCGAAGGTCCCTCCCACGTTCCCGCGGCACGCCTGGTCCACGAGGTTGCGCAGATAGACGAGGTAGTTCTCCAGCATGTCGGCGGCGCCCAGGCGGTTCAGCGCCTGGACCACATAGTAGGCGTCCCGCAGCCAGCAGTAGCGGTAGTCCCAGTTGCGGCCAGCGCCGGCCTCGTCGGGATGCTCCGGGATGGAGGTGGTCAGGGCCGCGACGATGGCCCCGGTCTCCTCGAACTGGCAGAGCTTCAGGGTGATGGCGGCGCGGATCACCGCTTCCTGCCACTCCAGCGGGACCGACAGGGTGCGGACCCAGCCGCGCCAGTAGTCGGTGGTCTCCCGCAGCATGCCGCCCACCACGGTGTCGACATCGGCGTTCAGCCCCTCGTCCGGCCCCAGGAAGAAGCCCAGGGGCTTCTCGAGCCGGAAGGTGCGCTCCTGCTGGATATGGCTGACCGGGCAGTCGGTGGTCAGCCGCAGGGTGATCTGCGAGCCCACATAGCGGATGTGGTTCGACCCGGCGGTCTGGTAGCAGGCCCGCTCGCCGTAGTTCATCATCGGCCGCAGGCGGATGCGGATGCGCGGGGCGCCGGCCAGGGGGCGGACAACCCGCGCGAAGGCCAGGGGCCGGTACTGCCGTCCGAAGTGCCGGTAGCGCGGGCAGAAGTCGATGATCTCCAGCACGCCCCCGTCGCTGCTGCGGATCTCGGTCCGCAGGATCGGGGTGTTGCGCAGATAGGCCTGGGTCACCGAGGTCATGTTCTCGACGTCGATGGCCCACAGGCCCTGGGCCTCCGCCTCGCCGGGATCCTTGCCGCCGAGCAGGGCGCAGAACACCGGGTCCCCGTCGACCCGGGGGGCGCAGGCCCACACCAGCCGTCCGCACCGGTCGATGAGCGCGCTGGCTGCGCAGTTGCCGATGGGGAACAGGTCCAGGTTCTGGCTCAAGGGACGGATCTCCTGGCGGTGACTGAAACGGTCGCGCGGCGCGCCCCGCTTTCCGCTCGACGGACGTTAAACGTCATCGGATAACTTTGGCGCCCGTACCGTGCGGACGCGCGTCGTCCTCCGCCAGCGGGCGTCCTCGACGTCGCACCCTTCAAGCCCAGACGGAACGCATGATCCGAGCCCGCCGCGCCCGCATCGTCGCGACCCTTGGCCCCGCGAGTCGGGACCTGGATACGGTGCGCGCCCTGGCCCTGGCCGGGGCGGATGTCTTCCGCGTGAACTTCAGCCACGGCGCCCACGACGACCACGCCCGCACCATCCGCAACGTGCGCGAGGCCGAGCAGACCGTCGGCCGCCCGATCGCGGTCCTGGCGGACCTGCAGGGGCCCAAGCTGCGGCTGGGCCGGTTCGAGGGCGATGGGGCCATGCTGCAGATCGGCCAGGCCTTCCGCCTCGACATGGCCGCCGAGCCGGGGGCCGCCCGCCGGGTGGGCGTGCCGCATCCCGAGGTGTTCGCCGCCCTGCGCGAGGGCGCTCTCGTCCTGCTGGACGACGGCAAGGTGCGGCTGCGGGTCACCGCCCACGGCCCCGACTGGGCCGAGACGGTCGTGGAGGCCGGCGAGCGGCTCTCCAACCACAAGGGCCTCAATCTCCCGGGCCTCGCCATCCCGATCCCGGCCCTCACCGAGAAGGACCGCCGCGACCTCGCCTTCGCCCTGGACCAGGGCGTCGACTGGGTGGCCCTCTCCTTCGTCCAGCGCGCCTCCGACATGGCCGAGCTGCGCAAGCTGGTGGATGGCCGGGCCGGGGTGATGGCCAAGATCGAAAAGCCCGCCGCCCTCGAGGCCCTGGACGAGATCCTGGACCTCTCCGAGGCCATCATGGTCGCCCGCGGCGACTTGGGGGTGGAGCTGAACCCCGAGGACGTGCCGGTGGTCCAGAAGCAGCTGGTCCGCGCCGCCCGCACCCGCGGCATCCCGGTGGTGGTCGCCACCCAGATGCTGGAAAGCATGATCCATTCGCCCACGCCGACCCGCGCCGAGGCCTCGGACGTGGCGGGGGCGGTGTACGAGGGCGCCGACGCCATGATGCTCTCGGCCGAGACCGCCGCCGGGGACTATCCCCTGGAGGCGGTGGGCATCATGGACCGCATCATCACCCGGGTGGAGCAGGACCCGCGCTGGCCCGAGCTGATGCGGGCCGAGCACGATGTGGGCGACGCCGACGCCCTGGTCTCGGCCGCCTTCCACGCCGCCGAGACCGCCTCGGTGAAGTGCGTGGCGGCCTTCACCCTCACCGGCCAGACCGCCCTGCGCCTGGGCCGCGAGCGGCCCGTGCAGCCGACCCTGGCCCTGACCCCGCGCCTCTCCACCGCCCGCCGCCTCGCCCTGGCCTGGGGCGTCGAGGCCCGGGTGGTGGCCGACATCCGCGACCCCGAGGACATCCCCAGGCTGGCCTGCCAGGAGGCCCTGGCCTCCGGCCTCGCCGGCCCGGCCGAGCGGGTGCTGATCCTGGCCGGCCTGCCCATGGGGACGCCCGGGGCGGCCAACATCCTGCGCCTGGCCCATACGCCGCGGCGCTAGCCGTAGCGCACCCGCAGCCGGGGGCCGCGGCTGTTGGAGTGCACGGCGATCCGGTGGCCCTGGCGCTCGAACGTCAGGTCGATGGCGCCGCCGCCCACGTTCAGGCCTTCCACGGTGAAGCTGTCGATGCCCACGGGCAGGACGGGGCTTGCGATGTCCACCTCCTCCGCGGCGCCGTTCACATGCAGGCCGAGGCAGGCCTGGATCATCATGAAGATCGAGCCGGCCGCCCAGGCCTGGGGCAGGCAGGCCACCGGATAGGCCACCGGCGGCTCGCCCGCCGCTCGGCGGAAGCCGCAGAACAGCTCGGGCAGGCGCATCTCGAAGCGCACGGCGGTCTCGAAGAGCGCGGTGGTCAGCTTCACCAGCCCCTCGCGCTCGCCGTAGCGGGACAGGCCCGCCGCCGCCAGGGCGGTGTCGTGCGGCCACACCGAGCCGTTGTGATAGCTCATGGGGTTGAACCGCGCCTGGCCCGCGCTGAGGGTCCGCAGTCCCCAGCCCGTGAAGAAGGTCCCCGACAGCAGCCGGTCGGCCACCTTCCGCCCCCGTTCCAGGCTGGGCAGGCCCGTGAACAGCAGGTGGCCGGGATTGGAGGCCAGCACCCGGCAGAGCTCGTTCCGGCCGTCCAGGGCGAGGCCGTAGAAGCCGTGCTCGGGCATCCAGTACCGCTCTTCCACCGTGGCGCGGACGGCCTCGGCCCGGGCGCTCCAGGCCGCCGCGGCGTCCGGATCTCTCCGCTGGCGGCACAGCATGGCCATGGCCAGGAAGGCGGCATAGGCGTAGCCCTGCACCTCCACCAGGGCGATCGGGCCCTCGGGGATTCGGCCATCGGCGTGGAAGACGCTGTCGCCGCTGTCCTTCCAGCCCTGGTTGGCGAGGCCGCTGGGCCGGGCCGCCTCATAGGCCAGCAGCCCCAGCGGATGTCGCTCCATGGAGCGCACGATCCAGTCCGCCGCCCGCTCCAGGGCCGGCCACCACTGCTCGATCTGGGCGACGTCCCCGGTCCGCTCCACATAGGCCCCGGCCAGGGCCACGAACAGCGGAGTGGTGTCGACGCCGCCGTAGTAGCGGCCAAAGGGCACCTCGCCGAGGGCGGCCATCTCGCCCCGCCGGGTCTCGTGCATGATCTTGCCCGGCTCGGAGTCGCGGAAGGCCGAGACCTCGTCCGCCTGGTGGCTGGCCAGATAGGTCAGCACGCCCCGGGCCAGCTCCGGCTCGAACCACAGAATCTGCCAGGCGGTGATGATCCCGTCCCGTCCGAAGCAGGTGGAGAACCAGGGGATGCCCGCATAGGGGTACGGACCGGTCTGCATCGGGGTGGTGAGCAGGGCGATGTCGGCCCGGGACTTGTCGATCCAGGCGTTGAACAGCCGGCCGTTGGTGTGCAGCCGCGCCCCTTGCCGGCGGCGCGCACGCATGGCGAACCGCGCCCGGGCGGCGGCGGCCCGGAAACGCTCGGGCGAGGGCGGCGGTGCGGCCTTGGCCCCCACCTCCACGAACAGGTCCAGGCGGGTCTCGGGCGGCAGGTCCAGCCGGAAGTCGGCGCGCCCGCTGACCAGGGAGTCGGGCTTTCTCGAGAACGAGATCACGCTGGAGCGCTCCACGCCGTCCAGGCCCTCGTAGCGGAAGGCCACGGCCTGCTCGCCCAGCTCGGGGGCGGCCAGGCGGCCCCGGCGGCGACGGCGCGCGCCGCGGATTTCGAACATGTCCCGGAAGTCCGCGTCGAACACCAGCGCCAGGGGCAGGCGCATGGGTTCGTGGCAGTAGTTCACCAGGGTGATCCGCTCATAGAGCCGCTCCTCCCAGAGGAAGCGCTTGCGCTCGATGTGCAGCACCCCCGGCGGCCCGGCCGGCCCCCCGGGCACGGGGATGGCCCGGTTCAGGCCGTGCGAGGTGAAGAAGACATTGTCCTCGCTGAGCGCGCCGGACAGCAGGGTGGGCGAGCGGTCCGCCACCAGCAGCTCCCAGCGCGAGAGGATGCGGGTGTCGTCGTGAAACAGTCCGTCGGCCCCGCCGGCGATGTCGCCCAGGCTGTCGGCCACCACGAAGGTGTCCCGGTCCTTGAGGGCGTACAGCCGCTGCGGGACCCGGGGCTCCTCGATCTCGCCCCACTCGACGGGGGCTTCCGGGGCAGGCGCCAGGTCGTTCATGGGCGCGCCCCTATTCCGCCGCCACCTTCAGGTCGTGGCCGGCGCGCCCGGCGAGCAGCTTCTCGTAGAGGGCTGCGTAGTTGCGGGCCATGGTCTCGGCCGAGAACCGCTCCTCGAACCGGGCGCGGATGCGCCGGCGGTCCAGCTCCGGCAGGCGCTCGATGGCGGCCAGGGCCTCGCCCTCGTCACGGACGATGAAGCCGGTCACCCCGTCCTCGACGATCTCCGGCACTGAGCCGCAGTCAAAGGCGATCACCGGCGTGCCGCAGGCCATGGCCTCGATCATCACCAGGCCGAAGGGCTCAGGCCAGTCGATGGGGAACAGCAGCGCCGAGGCGCCCCCCAGGAAGGCCGACTTCCGGTCGTCGCCGATCTCGCCGACGAACTGGACCAGGGGGCTGTGCAGCAGCGGCTCGATCTTGTCGTCGAAGTAGAGCCGGTCGGCCGGGTCGACCTTGGCCGCCATCTTCAGCATCCGGCCGGCGGTCGAGGCGATGGCGATGGCCCGGTCGGGCCGCTTTTCCGGCGAGATGCGGCCGAGGAAGGCGAGGTAGCCCTCGGGCCGCTCGTTGAACTGGTAGAGCTCGGTGCGGATGCCGTGATGCACCGTCGCCGCCCAGTTGGCGAAGGGCAGGGGACGGCGCTGATCCTGGCTGATCGAGACCAGCGGATAGCGCGGCCAGCGCTGATAGACCCCGGGCAGGTCCTTCAGGTCCAGGCGCCCGTGCAGGGTGGTCACCGTCCGGTCCGCCATGTCTTCGAACAGCGGGAAGTGGATCATGTCGGTGTGGAAGTGGATGACGTCGAACTCGTCGGCCCGGCGTCGCACCTCGGCCAGCTGGACGAGGTGGGCGGCCAGGTCCGACTTGAGCGGCGCCGGGTCCAGCCGGATGGCCTGGTCCCGCACGGCGGCCAGCCGCGCACGGGTGCTGGCCTCCTGGCTTGAAAACAGTGTTACGTCGTGGCCCAGCGCCACGAGGGCGTCGGTGAGATGGGCGACGACCCGTTCCGTGCCGCCATACAGGCGTGGCGGCACGGCTTCGTAGAGGGGAGCGACCTGAGCGATGCGCATGGAAACTCCGAACTCGACAGCACCGTTGAATGACGGCGCGAAGATGGACTTCCCCGACAAGGACGCGATGGGAACGTGGGTCTTCTTCCGCCGTCGGTCAATCGCCACCTGTTGGGCGAGACGCGACGCTGTGGCGGGATGCGCGTTATGAAGGCTCAGATGGTCGAAACCTACCCTTCCGCGCGGGCGGCGGGCGAGGCCTGCGCCCGCGCCATAGCCGACCGGTTGCGAGAGGCCCTGGCCACCCATGGCCGGGCGGGGCTGGTGGCCACCGGCGGCCGCTCGCCGGGGCCGGTGTTCGACGCCCTGCGGCAGGCGCCCGACCTCGACTGGAGCCGGGTGGTGGTGACGCTCTCGGACGAGCGTTGCGTGGACCCCGCCGCCCCGGAGGCCAACGCCCTGGCCGTGCGCGAACGGCTCCTGGTCGGCCCGGCGGCCCGGGCGCATTTCCTGCCCCTCTGGCCCAGGCCCGAGCCGGCGGCCCTCGCCGCCCTGATTCCCTTCGACGCCGTCATGCTGGGCATGGGCGAGGACGGGCACATCGCCTCGCTGATCCCCGGTGATCCGGGTCTGGAGGCGGGCCTGTCCGGGGAGGCGCTGCTGGTGGACGTGCCGGCCGGCCTTGGCCGCCCGCCGGTTCCGCGGGTCAGCCTGACCCTGGCGGCCCTGCGGGACGCCCGCGCCGTCTTCCTCGTGATCGCCGGCGAGGTTAAGCGCGAGGTCCTGGCCCGCGCCGCGGCCGGCGAGGCGGACCTGCCTGTCGGGCGGCTTCTCGCCGAGGCGAAGGGCAGGGTCCGCGTCTTCTGGTCACCAGGGCATTCCGCATGAGCCGGATGTCCAAGCTTAGTCAGGCCGGTTCCGGCGCCATCAGCCGCGGCCGCTTTGAGGATCGAGGCCCATGAATCCCGTCACGGCCGAAGTCACCGAACGCATCATCGAGCGCAGCCGCGAGACCCGCGCCGACTATCTGGCGCGGATGGAGCAGGCCCGCCACCAGGGCCCCGGGCGGGGCAAGCTGTCCTGCGCCAACTGGGCCCACGCCTTCGCCGCCTCGCCCGGCGGCGACAAGCAGCGGATGCGGGACCCGGCCGCGCCGAACCTCGCCATCGTCTCGGCCTATAACGACATGCTCTCGGCCCATCAGCCGTACGAGCGCTTCCCCGACATCCTCCGCGCCGCGGCCCGCGAGGTCGGCGCCACGGCCCAGTACGCGGGGGGCGTCCCGGCCATGTGCGACGGCGTCACCCAGGGGCGGCCCGGCATGGAGCTGTCGCTGTTCAGCCGCGACGTGATCGCCATGTCCACGGCCATCGCCCTCACCCACGACGCCTTCGACGCCGCCTTGATGCTGGGCATCTGCGACAAGATCGTGCCGGGGCTGTTCATCGGGGCGGCGGCCTTCGGCCACCTGCCGGTGATCTTCGTCCCCGGGGGCCCCATGACCTCGGGCATCTCCAACGCCGAGAAGGCCCGCGTGCGGGCGCTCTACGCCGAGGGCAAGGCCACCCGGGAGGAGCTGCTGGACTCCGAGATGAAGTCCTACCACGGCCCGGGCACCTGTACCTTCTACGGCACCGCCAACTCCAACCAGATGATGATGGAGCTGTCGGGTCTGCACCTGCCGGGGGCGGCCTTCGTCACGCCCAACACGCCCCTGCGCGACGCCCTCACGGCCGCCGTCCCCCGGCGGGCGGTGGAGATCCGCGACGGCACCAACGGCTACACCCCCTTCTCCGCGGTGATCGACGAGAAGAGCCTGGTGAACGCCATCGCCGGCCTGCTGGCCACCGGCGGCTCCACCAACCATACCCTCCACATCCTGGCCATGGGCCGGGCGGCGGGCATCCAGATCACCTGGGAGGACATGGACGACCTCTCGCGGGTGACGCCGCTGATCGCGCGGGTCTATCCCAACGGCTCGGAGGACGTGAACGCCTTCCACGCCGCCGGCGGCATGGCCTTCGTCACCCGCCAGCTGCTGGACGCGGGCCTCGCCCATGAGGACGTCATGACCGTGGCCGGGCCGGGCCTGCGCCGCTACCAGCAGGAGCCCTTCCTGGACGGCGGGCGGCTGGTCTGGCGCGAGGGCCCCGCCGTCTCCCTCGACCGCGACATCCTCCGGCCGGTGGACGATCCCTTCCAGCCCCACGGCGGCCTGCGCCTGCTCACCGGCCCGCTCGGTCGGGGCGTGCTCAAGACCTCGGCGGTGAAGCCCGAGCACCGGGTCATCGAGGCCCCCGCCCTGGTGTTCGACGACCAGAACCAGCTGCTGGCCGCCCACCGGCGCGGCGAGCTGAACCGCGACTTCGTGGCCGTGGTCCGGTTCCAGGGACCCAAGGCCAACGGCATGCCCGAGCTGCATTCCCTGACCCCGGCCCTGGGCGTGCAACTGGACAAGGGGTTCAAGGTGGCCCTGGTCACAGACGGGCGCATGTCGGGCGCCTCGGGCAAGGTGCCGGCGGCGATCCATGTGACGCCGGAGGCGGCCGACGGCGGGCCCCTGGCCTATGTCCGCAACGGCGACATCATCCGCGTGGACGCCGAGACCGGGCGACTGGAGATCAGGGTGGACGAACGCGAACTCCTGTCCCGCGAACCGGCCCGCAAGCCGCCCGAGGGGTTCGGCTATGGCCGCGAGCTGTTCGGCTGGATGCGCCGGGCGGCGGGTCCGGCGGACGCCGGGGCCTGCGCCCTGTTCGAGGCGGCCTGACGCATGAAGCCGTCCTACACCGGCCTCATCGGCGACGTCGGCGGCACCAACGCCCGCTTCGCCCTGGTGGATTCCGAGGGCCGCATCCGCCACCCCAAGACCTTCGAGGCCAAGGCCTACGCGAGCCTCGCCGACGTCATGGCCGAGTATCTGGAGACCACCACCGGCCGCCGCCGCCCGCCGCGGGCGGTGATCGCCGTGGCCGGGCCCGTGGTGGGCGGGGAGATCGAGTTCACCAACCTCGACTGGGTGGTGTCCGAGGGCGACCTCCTGGCCCATTTCGAGTTCGAGGCGGTCAGGCTGATGAACGACTTTGCGGCCCAGGCCCTGGCCTGTCCGCGCCTCGACGACGCCGACCTGCGCCGCCTCGGGCCCGACCTCGGGCGCGGGACCTGGAACTGTCCGGTGGTGGTGCTGGGCGCGGGCACCGGCTTCGGCGTCGCCGCCCTGGCCCGGAGCGAGCGCGGCGACGTGGCCATCGCCACCGAAGGCGGCCATGCCAGCTTCGCCCCCTGCGATGAGGTGGAGGTGGAGATCTGGCGGCGCCTGCGCGCCGACCACGGCCGCGTCTCCATCGAGCGGCTGCTGTCCGGCCCGGGGCTCTATGATCTCTACCAGGCCCTGGCGGAACTGGCCGGCCGGCCCGCGTCCCTGCCCGACGAGAAGGCGGTGATGACCGAGGGACTGGCGGGCGAGTCCCTGGCCGCCGAGACCCTCGACCGGTTCTGCGCCGTCCTGGGCGCGGTGGCCGGGGACCTGGCGCTCACCTTCGGCGCCCGCGGCGGGGTCTATGTGTCCGGCGGCATCGCGCCGCGGATGGCCGACCGGCTGGACGCCAGCCCCTTCCGCGCCCGCTTCGAGGACAAGGGCCGGCTCAGCGACTATGTGCGCGAGATCCCCACCTTCCTGGTCACCCACCCCTACGCCGCCATGGTCGGCGCCGCGCGCGAACTCGAGCAGATGGAGCGCCTATGAGCCTCGCCGAAATCCTCAGCCTGGCGCCGGTGATTCCGGTGCTGGTGGTGGACGATGTGAAGAGCGCCGTCCCCCTGGGCCGGGCGCTGGTGGCCGGCGGCCTGCCGGTGCTGGAGGTCACCCTGCGCACGCCCGCGGCCCTCGATTGCATCGCCGCCATGGGCGAGATCGAAGGCGCCATCGTCGGCGCCGGCACGGTGATCAACCGGGCGACCCGGCAGGCGGCCACCGACGCCGGGGCGCGGTTCCTGGTCAGTCCCGGCCTGATCGAGGGCGAGGGCCCTGACGGCGAGGCGCCCCTCCTGCCGGGGGTCGCCACCGCCACCGAGCTGATGGCGGGCCTGGCGGCCGGCTTCACCCACTTCAAGCTGTTCCCGGCCAATGTGGTCGGCGGGGTCGCCGCCCTGAAGGCCTTCCAGAGCCCCTTCCAGCAGGCGGTCTTCTGCCCCACGGGCGGAATCAACGCCGCCAACGCCGCCGACTACCTGGCCCTGCCCAACGTCATCTGTGTCGGCGGCAGCTGGGTCGCCCCCGCCGACGCCGTCCGGGCCGGCGACTGGGGCCGGATCACGGCCCTGGCCCGGGAGGCCGCGGCCCTCGCGCCCCGGCCGCCCGCGCCTCAGGAAGGCTGAGCCTGAACTTAAGTCAGCGGCCCAGCCAGTTGCCCGGCCGGCGCTCGGCCACCGAGCGCACGCCTTCCTTGAAGTCCTCGGTGGCCCGCAGCAGCGCCTGTTCCCGGTGCTCGATGAAGGTCTGGGCCTTCACCGCCTGGGCGAGGCCGTCGCGCAGGGTCTTGCGGGTGGCGATCACCGCCAGCGGCGCGTTCTCGGCGATCTCGCCGGCCAGGCGCAGGGCCGCGGCGCGCAGCTCCCCGGCCGGGACCAGTTCGTCGCACAGGCCCCATTCCAGCGCCTGCTCGGCCTTGATCCGCCGGCCGGTGAGGAACATCAGGCTGGCCTTCTGCGGGCCGATCAGCCGCGGCAGGGTGTAGGTGAGGCCGAAGCCCGGGTGGAAGGCCAGCTTGGTGAAGTTGGCCACGAAGCGCGCCTCCGGGGCGGCCACGCGGAAGTCGGCCACCAGCGCCAGGCCCAGACCCGCGCCCACCGCCGCGCCCTGCACGGCGGCGACGATCGGGGTCTCCACCGAGAACAGCCGCACGGCCTGGGCGTAGAGGGCCTGCACGCCGTCCATGCCCGAAGCCACCTGGTCGGTGTCGGAGGAGAAGTCGGCCCCGCCGCAGAAGGTCTTGCCCTCGCTCTGCAGCACCACGGCCCGGGCCTCGCGATGGCCGTCCACCGCTTCCAGGGCGTCGGCCAGGTCGCGCATGAAGTCGACCGAGACGAAGTTGTGCGGCGGCCGGTCCAGCGTCACCACCGACACATTGCCGTCCATCGCGACCTTCACATGGTCGCCGTAAGCCGATTTCATTTGCGCGTCCCCAACAGGTTCCTGGCCACCACCCACTTATGGACCTCGGTGGGGCCGTCATAGATTCTCATGGTCCGAAGCTTGGCCTGCATGAGCTGGAGGGGCATCTCCTTGGTCATGCCCATGGCCCCGAAGGCCTGCATCACCCGGTCGACCGTCTCATAAGCCATCTCGGTGGCGTACCACTTGATCATGCTGATCTCGGAGCGGACGTCCCGGCCCTGGTCCAGCTTCCAGGCGCAGTCGTAGGTCATCAGCCGGGCGGCGTGGATCTTGGTGGCCGCCTCCGCCGCCCAGAACTGGATCGCCTGCCGCTCGGACAGGGGCGCGCCGAAAGTCCGCCGCTGGGGCGCATATTCCACCAGCATGTCCAGGGCCCGCTGGGCCATGCCCACCGACCAGGCCGCCATCTGGATGCGCCGGGTGCCGAGGCGGGTCTGCATGGGCGCAAAGCCCGCCCCCTCCTGGCCCAGCAGCTTCCAGCCCTCGACCCGGCAGTCCTCCAGGGTCACCTCATAGGTGTACTGCCCGCCCAGCATGGGGATGCGGCGCAGGACGTTGAAGCCGGGGGTTCCCTTGTCCAGCAGGAAGGCCGAGATGCCGCCCCGGGCGCCCTTCTCCTTGTCGGTCACCGCCATCAGGATGGTGAAGTCGGCTTCAGCGGCCCGCGTGATCCAGATCTTCCGGCCGTTGATGATCCAGTCGTCGCCGTCCCGCACCGCCCGGGTGGTCATGGCCGCCGGGTCCGAGCCGGCGCCCGGCTCCGAAATGCCGATGGCCGAGCTGGTCTTGCCGGCCACGTAAGGCGCCAGGTAGGCGGCGCGCTGGCGCTCGTCCACCGTGGCCATCAGCATGCGCAGGTTCGGGCTGTCGGGCGGCAGGGTATAGGGCGTGACGGTGCGGCCGAGCTCCTCCTCGACCCCCACCATCGCCACCATCGGCAGGTCCGAGCCGCCCACGTCCTCGGGGGCGTCCAGGCCCCACAGGCCGAGCTCCCGGGAGATGTCGTCCAGGCGCGCCTGCTCGGCCTCGGACAGGCCCAGGCCCTGGCCCTCGGCCTCCCGGGCCATGACCCCGGCCTCCAGCGGCAGCAGCTCGTCGCGGACGAACCGGGCCACCAGATCCTTCAGCATCCGGTGCTCTTCCGACAGCTCGAAGTCCATTGGCCCTCCCCTGCGTCATTTGCTGTTAGAGACGCATCATAACGACGCGCGCGCAGAAAGGAGCGATCACGTGGGGGAAGCCAAGTCCCTGGCCGAAAAGGCCACCGGCCCGCTGGCGGGCCTGCGGGTTCTGGACCTGACAAGTGTGGTCAACGGCGCCTACGCCACCCAGATCCTCGCCGACCAGGGCGCCGACGTGATCAAGCTGGAGGATCCCGGCTCGGGCCGCGGGGCAGGCGGCGACATCATGCGCTGGGCCGGGCACACGCCCGAGGGGTGCCCCCGGGACATGGGCCCCATCTTCCTGACCATCAACCGCAACAAGCGCTCCATCCAGCTGGACCTCAAGCAGGAGAGCGCCCGCCGCGCCATCCGCCGGCTGATCCGCAGCTGCGACGTCTTCGCCGCCTCGGTCCGCTACGAGGGGCTGAAGCGCCTGGGCCTCGCCTATGAGGACGTGGCCGCCATCAAGCCCGACATCGTCTATGTCCACGCCGCCGGCTACGGCTCGGACGGCCCCTATGCGGGCGAGCCCGCCTACGACGACCTGATCCAGTCGGCCTCGGGCATGGCCGACATCCTGCCGCGCACCGACGGGAACCCGACGCCGCGCATCCTGCCGACCCTGGTGGCCGACAAGGTCTCGGGCCTCTTCATGGCCCAGGCGGTCACCGCCGCCCTGCTGCACCGCGCCCGCACCGGCGAGGGGCAGTTCGTCGAGGTGCCGATGTTCGAATGCGTCACCAGCTTCCTGCTGGTGGAGCATCTCTACGACCAGGCCTACCAGCCGCCGTCGGGCCAGTGGGGCTACCAGCGTGTCATCAATCCCAACCGCAAGCCGTTCCGCACCAAGGACGGCTGGATCGGCCTGCTGCCCTACACCGACAAGCAGTGGGACCAGTTCTTCGACGCCGCCGGCTTCGGTGAGCAGGTGAAGTCGGACCCGCGCTTCGCCGACTACAGCAACCGGGCCAGGCACACCCGCGAGCTCTACGCCCTGATCGAGCAGGCCGCCGCCACCAAGACGACCCAGGAGTGGCTGGATATCCTCAAGCCCCTGTCGATCCCGGTGGTGAAGACCAACACCCTCGACGACCTCAACACCGAGCCGCACCTCGCCGCCGTGGGCTTCTTCGAGACCTACGAGCATCCCGAGGTGGGCCGCTACCGGGCCATCAGGCCGCCGGTGAAGTTCTCGAAGACTCCGGCCAACATTCGCCGCCACCCGCCCCGCCTGGGCGAGCATACGGCGGAGATCCTCGCCGAGGCCGGAGAGGACGACTGAGCCTTCGGGGAGCGCCCCTGGGGAGCGCCCCTCGGGGGCGGCCCTGGGAGGGGGGCGGCCTAGCCGGCCGGGACGAACACCGGGGCCGGCGGGCCGTCGCCCTCGGTGGGCTGGAAGCGCACCTTCACCCGCATGCCGATCTTCAGGGCCTCGGGCGCCACGTCCACGATGTTGGTCAGCACCTTGGGGCCCTCGTCGAGGGTCACATAGGCCAGGGCGTAGGGGCCGGTGGGCGAGCGGCGCATGATCGAGAACGAATAGACCCCGCCCTCGCCGGGGCTTTCCTCCCAGGCGGTGTCCGGGTTGCCGCACAGGGGGCAGATGCTGCGCGGATACCAGAAGGCCTTCCGGCAGCCGTTGCAGCGCTTGATCAGGAAGCGGCCCTCGGCGGCCGCGTCCCAGAACGGCTTGCTCTCGATGGTCACCGGCGGGGCCGGGATCGGGCGGGTCAGGAGTTCGGACTGGGTCTCCGACATGGCTCAGGCCTCCCGTTCCAGGATCACGGTCGCCGCCCCGTGGCGGATGCCCAGGGAGCCGCCGGTGCCGTGGGCGATGGCGAGGTCGCAGTTCGGCACCTGCACCTTCGGATGGGCCTCCCCGCGCAGCTGGCGCACGGCCTCGATCACCTTGGTCATGCCGCCCCGGTTGGTGGGGTGGTTGTTGCACAGGCCCCCGCCGTCGGTGTTGAACGGCAGCTTGCCGACGCCCGAGATCAGGTTGCCGTCGGCCACGAACTTGCCGCCCTCGCCCTTCTTGCAGAAGCCCAGGTCCTCGAGCTGCATCAGCACCGTGATGGTGAAGCTGTCGTAGATCGAGGCGTACTTGATGTCGGCCGGCGTCACGCCCGCCTCCTCGAACGCCCGGGGGCCGGACCACACCGCCCCGGAATAGGTCAGGTCGATATCCCCGCCCAGGACGCCCTTCGGCGCCTCGCCGGCGCCCAGCACCCGAACCTTCGGCCGGTTCAGGCTGCGGGCCACCTCGGGCGAGGTGACCACCACCGCCCCGCCGCCGTCGGTGACCACGCAGCAGTCCAGCAGGTGCAGCGGGTCCGAGATCATCCGCGAGTTCACCACCTGCTCGACGGTGACCACGTCCTTCAGATAGGCGTTGGGGTTCCACTGGGCGTGGTGGCTGGCGGCCACCTTGATCCAGGCCAGCTGCTCCGAAGTGGTGCCGTACTCGTACATGTGCCGCATGGCGCACATGCCGTAGGTGTTGTGGGTCGAGCCGCCGTAGATGTGCTCGAAGCCGGCCTCGGGCGGGCCGTCCGCAAGGCCGGGGCCGCCGCCGCCCGAGCGCATGCTGGCGCCGGGGCGCGAGCCGCCGTTGCGCGGCCGCCCGGCCAGGGTGATCAGGGCCACCGAACACTTGCCCGCGGCGATCGCCTGGGCCGCGTGCCCCACATGGGCGATGTAGGACGAGCCCCCCATCTCGGTGGAGTCCAGGTGGCGGACGTTCCGCAGGCCCATGTAGTCGATCATCGACAGGGCGCCGAACCCGGGCGCGTCGCCTGCGCAGAAATAGCCGTCCACATCCTCGAACGAGAGGCCGGCATCGTCCAGCGCGCCCTTGGCGCACTCGGCGTGCAGCTGGGCCGTCGTCTTGTCCGGAGCGTCCCGCGTGGGGTGCTCGAACGCCCCCATCACATAGGCCTTGCCCTTGATACTCATCGCCGCTCCCACACCTGGGCTTCGAACAACGCGACGGCCTTAGCGCGCGCCCGTCGAACGGCGCAACGGTGACGGAAGGGAAGTCTCGCGGAGGGGGCGGCGAGGCCGGCTGACGTCAGTCGTGGAAAGTGGCGGAGGGGGAGGGATTACCCGCCGGGCGCTCCAAGTTGTTGTATTTCCTCGCGGCGATCCGCCCGCGAGCACCTCGTTTGCAGTTCTCCATTGTACCGCTGGAGCGGCCGACTCAAGCCTTAGCCGCCGCGCTGCGTGAGCGGCTGAGGGCAATCCGCACGCCCAACACGCACGACGCCTGACGGGGAGCGCCCCGCCGGGGACCCGAGGGCTCCCGGCCCGCATCGCAGGGCGTAGCGGACACCCACGCATTTCCCCTTGGGTTGCCCGCGAGGGTGACTGCCAGGGAGGGCCTGCGCCGGGCTCCTATGGAGGGAGACCGCGCGCACCTCCCTGTATGGGGGTTCGGATGAGCTACCCGAAACGATCAAGTACTCGGGTTCAGGATGCTCCGCTTCCCGGCGCTCTCGTGAAAGGCTAGGCTACCATTGATGTGGCAACTACCGGGGAAGTGCCATTGGAAGCGTCGCAAAAATCAATCATCACATGCGCTCAGCCGCTCGCGGCATTTGGCGCGGACATGCTTGTTCTCGCTGAACAGTATCTCGATGCGTTCTCAGCGCTTGAAGTGAAGGAGCGCATGAACAGGCTGCGTCCTGCATACTTTCTATTGAGCCACGCAACGGAGCTTGCGCTAAAGTCTTTCCTCATTATCAGAGGAGCCGATTATGACCAGATACATAAACTAAATCATCGAATTAAGCGAATATATGTCGAAGCTATCAATAATGGTCTGCCGGATGTTCCGAAGTTAAACTTATTAATTGATCACCTCGACGACATGAATGACGAAAACTCGCTGCGCTATCCCGCTTATCAGTTTCTCAGTGTGCCAGATGCCGAAGAGTGCGCGGAGGTCTGCCGAACCCTTCTCAGCGCGATTGGCCCCAAAATAAAGACGGCCGGCTTTGTCTCGATGATGAAGTTTCGCGCCCGCCACCCAGGATGCGAGTTCTCTTGGGCTGGAGTCCCCCAGGCCTGAAGGCCTCCCTGTTCTCAGATGCGCATTGAGCAGGGCGGCGGTCGCAACGCCTCCCGAGCTTGCCAGGGTTGCCCCCGACCCGGTCGCGCTTCCCCCGGCATGATGCCGAGGCCTAAGCAGGTGTGCGGGCGGGGTGCGCAGATGGGGTGCGCAGTCGGAAAACGCGACCCGCTATCGTGGTCAATTTATTAGACATTATCGGCCCTTCAGGCCGTGGCGGAGAGGGAGGGATTCGAACCCTCGATACCCTTGCGAGTATGCCGCATTTCGAGTGCGGTGCTTTCAACCACTCAGCCACCTCTCCGAACCGGGTGCGAGGGAGCGCTTGGCGAGCCCCCTGCCGAGTGAGCGGCGGAACCTACTCATCCGATCCCGGCTCCGCAAGTGGGTGTTGCGGATGAATTGCCAAGCCGGTTTGCGATGGGCCTCCGCGGCCAGGCCGGAACCGGGCCGAGGCCGCAAAATCGCCCCCGCGGCGGGCTGGGCGGGGCATGGGCTGGCGGCAACCGAACGGCGGCGTCGGGGTTCTCGCCCCACGCACAAGCCGAACCCGGAGATGCTCATGATGAAGCCCAAGCTGATCGCCGCCGCCCTGGCCTGCGCCGGCGTCTCGCTCGCCGCCGCCCCCGTGGCCGTGCAGGCCAAGGAGCGGGTCTATGTCTGCGACAAGAACGTGAAGAAGAAGGCCAACAACGGCGCCCTGGTGGGCGCGGTCGCCGGCGGCGTCCTCGGCAATGCGGTCGCCGGCCGCGGCGCCAGGACCGAAGGCACGGTGCTCGGCGCCGGCGTCGGCGCGGTGGCCGGCCACCAGATCGCCAAGGGCAAGGCCAAGAAGTCCTGCCGCTGGGTCTATCGCTGAGCCCGGCGCCCGGCGGGCGGGGCTAGTGCAGCCGGTACTCGGCCCCCACCGCCTTCAGCTCGGCCGGCCGGATCAGCCGGTTGTGGCCCACCGTCACCCTGAACAGCGGCCCCTCCAGGCTGGCGGTCCAGAAGTCGAGGAACTTCTTCAGGACCGGGAAGTCCGGGAAGATGTCGTAGTCCTGCCAGATGTAGCTCTGCAGCAGGGTGGGGTGGTCCGGGAGGCGGTAGAGGATTTCCGCGGTCGTCAGGCCATAGCCTTCGAGCTGTTTGCGGAACTGCGGCGACACCTGCATTCGATCGTCTCGCGAGGGTAGGTCCTTGAGGGGCGGGGCCCTTGCGCCGTCCACCGACGATCTATGCACGATAGACGAAAAACAGTCAATAATATCAGTAACTTAGCACTCACCGGCCGCGCTTGCTGCCAAGCCGGTTACGGGCCGAACAGTCGTGGCGCAAGGCGCAGCGGGATCGGCGCCGGGAAAGGCCGCCAGCCGCGCTCGCGGATCACCGCATTGCTCTCCACCGCCCGGCGGCCGTCCGCCAGGGACCAGGTAACGTGGTAGGTGGCCCCGTCCGGCCGGTCGGTGGTCCCGCCGATCCGCACCACCAGGGCCTGGACGCCCGCGCCGTCGTCCGCCTCGCCGACGATCTCGCCGCAGGTCTCTTGGGGCAGGACGGGCTCGGCGGGCTGGTAGGCCAGGGTCACATGGTCGGCGACCACCTGGGCGTAGCGCGCGGGCAGACGGGCCAGCAGCGCCGCCCGCTCGGCGGGGTCCAGCGCCCATCCGGTGAACATCCGCCCGGTGCTCATACGCTGGGCCGCCGGGCCAGGAAGCCCTCGGTCCCGAACACCCGCCGGTAGCGCGCCACCTCGGCCGCATCGCCGGTGGCCTTCTCGGGATTGTCCGACAGCTTCACCGCCGGCCGCCCGCCGGCCTCCACCACCTTGCAGACCAGGGAGATCGGCTGCAGGCCCGGCGCCTCGGCGCAGCCCTCCAGATCGTTGGTCAGCTTGGTGCCCCAGCCGAAGCTCAGGCCCACCCGCCCGTGGAAGCGGGCGTGCAGCGCCTCGATCAGCTCGAGGTCCAGGGCGTCGGAGAAGATCAGCACCTTGCCTTCGGGATCGCAGCCCCGGCCCCGCCACCAGTCGATCAGGGCTTCCCCGGCCTCGGCGGGCGGGGCGGAGTCGGGGCGCACCCCGCGCCAGTCCGCCACCCACTCCGGGGCGTCGCGGAAGAAGGCGGCTGAGCCGAAGGTGTCGGGAAGCACGATCCACAGCGCCGGCGGATAGAGGTCGGCCCAGTCCTCCAGCACCTGGTAGGGCGCGCGCATCAGCGCCGCATCGTCCGGCGCGAGGGCGGCCAGCACCATGGGCAGCTCGTGGCCGTTGGTGCCCACCGCCGGCAGGCCCAGCTCCCGGGCCAGCAGGACGTTGCTGGTCCCCTGGAAGGCGCCGCCCAGCCGCCCGCGCATCACCTCCACGCAGGCGCGCTGCCAGGCGAGGCCGTGGCGCCGGCGGGTGCCGAAATCGGTGAGGGACAGGCCGGGCAGGGCCCTCAGCCGCTCGGCCTTGGCCTCCAGCCGGCCCACGGCGCAGCGGTAGAGGTGGTCGCAGCCCGCCGGTCCCAGCTCGCGGGTCGCCCGCCGGGCCCGCAGGGCGCTCACCACCGTCAGGGCCGGGATCTCCCACAGGGTCGTCTCGGCCCAGAGGCCGTGGAAGGTCAGCTCCAGCTGCCCGTCCTGCTCCGCCACCTCATAGGGCGGCAGGCGCAGGCTGGGCAGCCAGGCCAGGAAGTCGGGGGCGAAGAGGTCGCGGCGGCCGTAGAACTCGGCGCGTCCCAGCCAGGCGACCTCGTCGGCGGTGAAGGACAGGCTCCGCACATGGTCGAGCTCCTCGCGCAGTTCGCCGAGGTCCAGCTCTTCGGCGATGCGCACGCTGCGGGTGCGGTTGACCAGGGAAAAGGTCACCGGCGTTCCGGCATAGCGGCGCCAGATCAGCTGCAGCATCAGCAGCTTGTAGAAGTCGGTGTCCAGCAGCGAGGCCACCGCGGGCCCGGCCGGCGAGAGGGCGTGGGTCATGGGACGAACAGCTCGGGCCGGCGCACCCGCAGGGCCAGGATCAGGGCGAGGGTCTTCAGGTCCTCGATCCGCCGCCGCTCGACCCAGGCCCACAGCTGGGCGAGGGGAACTTCCTCGACGGTGATGTGCTCGTCCTCGTCGGCCAGCCCGCCGCCCTCGGCCACCCGGTCCTTCGCCCCATAGGCGGCCAGGAACAGGTCCACCCGCTCGGACGAGACGCCGGGGCAGGTGTAGGGCGAGCCCACCGCCTCCAGCCGGCCAAGGCGCACCCCGACCTCCTCCAGCGCCTCGCGCAGGGCGGTCTCCTCGGGGTCCTCGTTCTCCACCAGCCCGGCGGGGGCTTCCAGCAGTTCCGGCGGCCCGCCGGCCCAGATCACCGGGGCCCGGGGCAGGTTCACCAGCAGGGCGCAGCGGCGGTCGGGGTCATAGGGCAGGACGCAGGCGGCGCGGCCGTGATGCTCGATCTCGCGCTGGAACCGCCGGCCGCCGGGGGCCGACAGGGTGGCCACCATGAGCGTCGACCAGCCCTGGTAAACCGTCTCCACCGTCCGCAGCTCGACCGCCATTGCGCCTCCTCGCCCCGCGCCCAAACGCCATGGCGACCGCAGACGTTCGCCTGCGGTCGCTGAAGACAGGTCCGGCGACGGGCGTGCCGTCGCCGTCAGCGGCGCTTAGCCGAGCGAGGCCCGCAGCATCCAGTGATGTTTCTCGTGCGCCTGGATGCGGTCGTCGATGATCGAGGCGGTCACGTCGTCGGCCTTCTCGCGCACGGCCCGGGCGGTCTTGATCAGCGCCTCGTGGTCGGCCACCAGCTCCTTCAGCATGGCCTGGCTGTCCTTGTTGGGATCGCCGTCCTGGATGCCCGACAGGTTGCCGAAGGTGCGGTAGCCCATGGGGGCCACGTCGCCCAGGGCGCGGATGCGCTCGGCGATCTCGTCGATGGCCTGCCACATCTCGGTGTACTGCTCCATGAACATGGCGTGCAGCGAGTGGAAGTTCGGGCCGCGGACGTTCCAGTGGTAGCCGTGGGTCTTCAGATAGACGGCGTAGGTGTCGGCAAGCAGTTTCGACAGCCCGCCGGTCAGGGTTTCCTTTTCAGCCATGTCGGCTCTCCTCCAGTGTCTTGGTTCAGGCGTGCGCGCGGTCCGCGATGCGCGGCCGGGCGACAGCGCGTGCAGGCGCCAGCCGGGTCCACGCCCGTTCATGTAGGGCGAAGGCGATGGTCTGGAAGATCGGCTCGATCAGACCCACGGCCAGGGCGGCCCGCCAGTTCTGCGTCAGCGCATAGGCCACGGCGATGGCCACGGTCATGTGAACGAGGGACCAGCTGGCGGTTTTGGCGGCGAGGCGCATGACAAACGTCCTTCTTGCGAACGATTCTTAGTATAATCGTCGGCAATCGAAACGCAACAATCCAAAGAAAGTTTCTTTCGTGCGTCGCGTCCCGCCTTGGCCCGCTCAACTGTGGTCGGCGGATGCGGCGCCCGGTCAATTGCCAATGCGGAGCTGATGGGCTGGGGGCGATCACGGCTCCGTGATCTGTCGTGAACCCCGCCCCGGCCGACGCCATCTGGGAGCGGCATGACCGCCGTCCAGCCCAGCCTCTTCGAGCCGCCGCCGCCGGCCGCCCCACCCGGCTTCGCCTATCGGCCGGACTTGGTGTCCGAAGCCGAGGCGGCGGCGCTGCTTGACCGCCTGGCCCGCCTGCCGTTCGCCCCGTTCCAGTTCCGCGGCTACGAGGGGCGCCGGCGGGTCCACTCCTTTGGCTGGCGCTATGATTTCACGGGCCCTGGCCTCGTGGTGGCCGACCCCATGCCGGACTGGCTGCTCCCGGTGCGCGACCGCGCCGCCGCGCTCGCCGGCCTTCCCCCCGAGGTCTTCGAGCACGTCCTGATCAACGAGTATCGCGAGGGCGCGCCGATCGGCTGGCACCGGGACCGGCCGGTTTTCGACAAGGTGGTGGGCGTCTCGCTCGGCGCGCCAACGGTGATGCGCTTCCGCCGGCGCAGGGACGAGCGCTTCGAGCGGCTGAACGTCCCCCTGGCCCCGCGCTCGGCCTATCTGCTCGACGGCCCGGCCCGGACCGAGTGGGAGCATAGCCTGCCCGAGGCGAAGGCCCTCCGCTATTCCATCACCTTCCGCAATCTCCGGGCCTGAGGCCCGCCGCTCTCTTTCCGATCCGGAACAAGTCCTTCTCGCGGAACAGGCTTTACTTCAGCGTCGTTGAAAGCCGTTCTGTGGGCTTCTCCATTCCGAGAGGAAACCAGCCGTGCACTTCAAGACGCTCGCTTTCACCGCCGCCGTCGCCGCCGTCGCGGTCACCGCCGGCGTCGTCCAGGCCCAGGACGGCTTCACCCGCAAGCCGGAAGAGGTCCGCGCCGGGACCTACACCCTGGATCCGGCCCATTCGAAGATCACCTGGTATGTGAACCACCTGGGCTTTTCGACCTACGCCGGCCAGTTCGCCGGGGCCACGGGGACGCTGGTCCTCGATCCCAAGGCGCCAGCCGCCGCCCAGCTCGAGGTGACGGTGAAGACCGACGACGTGGGCACCCTGAACGAGGCCCTCGACAAGCACCTGAAGAGCGCCGACTTCCTCGACACCGCCAAGTTCCCCACCGCCACCTTCAAGGCGACCCGCATCGTGGTGAAGGACGGCAATGAGGCCGACATCCACGGCGACCTCACCCTGCGCGGGGTGACCAAGCCCATCGTCATCAAGGCCGAGTTCAACCAGGCCGGGGTGAACCCTCTCGACAAGACCTATTCCGTGGGCTTCGACGGCGAGGCCAAGATCCGTCGCTCGGACTTCGGCATCGCCTACGCCCTGCCGGCCGTGGGCGACGAGGTGAAGCTGAAGATCGAGGCCGAGTTCAAGGCCGCGTCCTGATGCGAAAAGGGCCGTCCTTGCGGGCGGCCCTCTCTGGTTCCGGCTCCCGTCGGGATCAGAAGATCTCAAAGAGACCCGCCGCGCCCATGCCGCCGCCGACGCACATGGTGACCACGCCGTACTTCGCGCCCCGGCGCTTGCCCTCATAGAGGATGTGGGCCGTGCAGCGGGCGCCGGTCATGCCGTAGGGGTGGCCGATGGAGATCGAGCCGCCCGAGACGTTCAGCTTCTCGTTCGGGATGCCCAGCTTGTCGCGGCAGTAGAGCACCTGCGAGGCGAAGGCTTCGTTCAGTTCCCAGATGTCGATGTCGTCGATGGTCAGGCCGTTGCGCTCCAGCAGCTTCGGGATCGCGAAGACCGGGCCGATGCCCATCTCCTCGGGGCCGCAGCCGGCCACCGCCATGCCGCGGTAAGCGCCCAGGGCCTCCAGGCCGCGCTTCTCGGCTTCCTTGCGCTCCATCAGCACCACGGCGGCCGAGCCGTCCGACAGCTGGCTGGCGTTGCCGGCGGTGATGAACTTGCCCTGCGGCACGTAGCGGCCGCCCTTGAACACCGGCTGCAGCTTCTGCAGGTCTTCCAGGGTGGTCTGCGGACGGTTGCCCTCGTCGCGGCTGAGGGTGATCTCCTTGTCCGCGGTCTCGCCGGTCTCCTTGTTGACCAGCACCTTCATCACGGTGGTGACCGGGACGATCTCCTGGTCGAACCGGCCTTCGGCCTGGGCCTGGGCGGTGCGCTGCTGGGACTGCAGGGCGTATTCGTCCTGGGCCTCGCGGGAGATGCCGTAGCGCTCGGCCACGATCTCGGCCGTCTCGATCATCGAGGTGGCCAGCTCCGGCACATGCTCCTTCAGCCACGGGTCTACCGCCATGAAGCGGTTCACCTTGTCGTTCTGCACCAGGCTGATGGACTCGATGCCGGCGCCCACGGCGATCGGGGCGCCGTCGTTGATGATGTACTTGGCCGCCGTGGCAACGGCCATCAGGCCCGAGCTGCACTGACGATCGATCGTCATGCCCGAGACGGTGTTGGGCAGGCCGGCCCGCAGCGCCGCCTGGCGGGCGATGTTGTTGCCCGTGGTGCCCTGCTGCAGGGCGCAGCCCATGGCCACGTCGTCCACTTCGCCCGGGTCGATCCCGGCTTGGGCGATGGCGGCGCGGATCGATTCCGCGCCCAAGGTGGCGCCGTAGGTGTTGTTGAAAGCGCCGCGGTAGGCCTTGCCGATGGGGGTCCGCTTGGCGGCGACGATGACGGCTTCGCGCATCGTTAGATCCTCACGTTAGGGGAGGTTTACGGGTGAAGAAACGGCGGGTCGGTCCGCGACCGCCCGCCGTCTTGGGATCAGGGAATTACGCCTTCAGGTCCGAGAACTTCTTGCCCTCGGCCACCAGCTTTTCCAGCAGCGCTGACGGCTTGAAGTCGTCGCCCAGGGCGCCCTGGAACTCCTTCATCTTGGCCAGGACCTTATCGACCCCGACCTGATCGGCGTAGTGCATCGGGCCGCCGCGATAGACCGGCCAGCCGTAGCCGTTGACCCACACCACGTCGATGTCCGACGGCCGGATGGCCTTGCCTTCCTCGAGGATCTTCGCGCCCTCGTTGATCATCGGATAGACGCAGCGCTCCAGGATCTCCTCGTCCGAGATGGTGCGGGCGTTGATGCCCTTCTTGGCGCGGAAGTCCTGGATGATCTTCTCGGTGACCGGGCTCGGCTTGGCCGTGCGGTTCTCGTCGTAGTCGTAGAAGCCCGCGCCGGTCTTCTGGCCGCGGCGGTCCATCTCGCAGAGCACGTCGCGCAGGGTTTCGCCCTTCGAGTTCTCTTTCACCCAGCCGATGTCGAGGCCGGCCAGGTCGCTCATGGCGAACGGGCCCATGGGGAAGCCGAAGTCGTACAGCACCCGGTCGATGTCCCAGGGCATGGCGCCTTCCAGCACCAGCTTGTTCGCCTCGCGCTGGCGCTGGGCCAGCATCCGGTTGCCGATGAAGCCGTGACAGACGCCGGCCAGGACCGCGACCTTGCCGATCTTCTTGGCCAGCTTCATCGAGGTGGCGATGACGTCCTTGGCGGTCTTTTCGCCGCGCACCACCTCCAGCAGCTTCATGACGTTGGCCGGCGAGAAGAAGTGCAGGCCGATCACGTCCTGCGGCCGCTTGGTGACCGAGGCGATCTCGTCGACGTTCAGGTAGCTGGTGTTGGTGGCCAGGATCGCGCCCTGCTTCACGATGCCGTCCAGCTTCGTGAACACGTCCTTCTTGATGTCCATGCGCTCGAACACGGCCTCGATGACGAGGTCGCAGTCGGCCAGGTCGTTCATGTCGAGCGTGCCGCTCAGCAGGGCCATGCGCTGCTCGATCTGCTCGGGCGTGGAGCCGCGCGAGCGCTCATAGTTCTTGCGGATGACGCCCAGGCCGCGTTCCAGGGCCTGCGGGTTCACCTCGAAGATCTTCACCGGGATGCCCACGTTGGCGAAGTTCATCGAGATGCCGCCGCCCATGGTGCCGGCGCCCAGGACGCCGACCTTCTTGATCTCGCGCACCGGGGTGTCGTCCGGCACGTCCGGGATCTTCTGGGCGGTGCGTTCGGCGAAGAAGTAGTAGCGCTGGGCGGCCGACTGCGGGCCGCTCATCAGCTCGAGGAACAGCTTGCGCTCCACGGCCAGGCCTTCCTCGAAGGTGGCCGAGTTCACCGCCGCCTCGATGCAGCGGATGTTGTATTCCGGCGCCAGGAAGCCGCGGAACTTGCGGGCGTTGGCCTTGCGGAAGTTCTCGAAGATCTCGGGCTTGCCCTTGGCCTCTTCCAGCTTGGCGTTGTTGTCGCGCACCTTCACCAGGGGCTTGTTCTCGGCGACCACCTTGCGGGCGAAGGCGATGGCGCCTTCCTTCAGCTTGCCTTCCTCGACCAGCTCGTCGACCAGGCCCATGGCCAGGGCTTCCTTGGCCGGGGCGTGGCGGCCCGAGGTGACCATCTCCAGGGCCTTTTCGACGCCGGCGATGCGGGGCAGGCGCTGGGTGCCGCCGGCGCCCGGCAGCAGGCCGAGGGCCACTTCCGGCAGGCCGAGCTTCGCCGAGGGGACCGCCACCCGGTAGTGGGCGCACAGGGCCACTTCCAGGCCGCCGCCCAGGGCGGTGCCGTGGATCGCGGCGATCACCGGCTTGGGCGAGTTCTCCATCTGGGCCTGCACTTCGGGCAGGCTGGCGCCCTTCATGGCGCCGCCGAACTCGGTGATGTCGGCGCCGGCGATGAAGGTCCGGCCGTCGCAGATCAGGACGATCGCCTTGGCGTCGCTGGCGATGGCCTGCTTGAAGCCTTCGAACAGGCCGTCGCGGACATTGGCCGACAGGGCGTTCACCGGCGGCGAATTCAGGGTGACGATGGCGATGTCGCCGTCGTGGGTGAGGGTCGTGACGGAGTTGATCTCGCTCATGGCCGCTTCCTCGTGTGCTGGAAATGGAGCCGTCTGAAATTTCTGGCGGGCTTGAATTCAAACGCTTGTTATAGACCTCTCCCAAGGGGGCCAAGTGCAAAGTGCACGGGCGGTCCCATCTGTCAGGGAGGTTGAGCGATGGCGTCGGATCTGTTCTCGCTGGAGGGCCGCGTGGCCCTGGTGACCGGCGGTTCGCGGGGCATCGGCAAGATGATCGCCCGCGGTTTCGTCGAACAGGGGGCGAAGGTCTACATCTCCTCGCGCAAGCCCGACGCCTGCGACGCCACCGCCGAGGAGCTCGGCCCCAACTGCATCTCCCTGCCCCAGGACATCTCCACGGTGGAGGGGGTGAAGCGCCTGGCCGCCCTGATCGCGGAGCGGGAGCCGAAACTCGACATCCTGGTGAACAACGCCGGCGCCGCCTGGGCCGCCGACTTCGACGAGTTCCCCGAGAGCGGCTGGGACAAGGTGATGAACCTGAACCTGAAGTCGCCCTTCTTCCTCACCCAGGCCCTGCATGGGGCGCTCAAGGCCGCGGCCAGCGACGAGCGCCCGGCCAAGGTGATCAACATCGCCTCCATCGACGGCATCGCGCTCAATCCGCTGGAGACCTATTCCTACCACGCGTCCAAGTCGGCCCTGATCTACCTGACCCGCCGCATGGCCGCGAAGCTGATCAAGGACCGCATCGTGGTCACCGCCATCGCCCCTGGCCCCTTCGCCTCCGAGATGAACCGCGCCGCCCGCGACCACGGCGACGAGGTGGCCCGGCGGGTGCCCCTCGGCCGCATTGGCCGCGACGAGGACATGGCCGCCGCCGCCATCTACCTGGCCTCGCGGGCCGGCGACTATGTGGTGGGCGCCACCATTCCTGTGGACGGCGGGGTGGCCCTGGCCACGCTCCCGCGCGAGGCGATCTCCGGCTGATCCGCCGCCCATTGGACGGACGCGGCGGGAAATGCGTTATGCAGGTCCCGCCAGCGTCATAGCCGAGCTCGTCCTTGACCGAACCCGCCGCCCGTCCCGCCCGATCCCTGCGCCTGATCCTGGCGCTGGCGGGCGTGGCCCTGGTGCTCGCGGGCTCCCTGGCCTGGCTGAACCGCCGGACCCTGGCGCGCGAGGCTCTCACCGGCTGGCTCCGGTCCAAGGGCGTGGCCGCCGAGGCCGAGGTCTACGCCATCGGCCCGTCCAGCTTCTCGGCCCGCCTGCGGATCGGCGATCCGGCCCGGCCCGACTTCCAGGCCGAGCGGGTCGAGGCCCGCTACCGGTTCACCGGCCTGGGCGTGGAGCTGCAGTCGGTCACCCTGCGCCGTCCGGTCCTGCGCGCGTCCCTGCGCGGCGGGCGTTTCAGCCTCGGCGAGCTCGATCCGCTGATCGCCGAGTTCGGCCGCCGTCCGCCGCGGCCTGACGCCGCCCGCCCGACCATCGCCATCGAGGACGGCGGCCTGTGGCTCGCCACCGACTACGGCCCGGTGCATGTGACCGCCGACGCCCGGGTCGAGGACAACCGCCTCGTCGCCCTGGCCGCCGTGGCCGACCCGGCCCGGCTGCGGGGGCGGGCCTTCGCCGCCCAGACCGGCCGGGCGACCCTCTCGGTCAGCAGCCGCGGCCCCCGGGTCTCGGCCCGCCTCGAGGCCCCGTTCACCGCCGCCGGGGCCGGGGAGGTGGAGGCCCGGGGCGGCCGGCTGCTCCTCACCGCCGACGCGCCCTATCCGGACCTCGAGCGCCGGCGCGGCGACGGGGCGGTGAGCGTCAATCTCCGCCTTCAGGCCGATCGCCTCGACGCCGGGGCCGAGCGGCTGGAGGCGGTGGAGGCCGACCTGGGCTTCGTCGGCGACAGCCGCGGCTGGATCCCCGACCTCGCCGTGGCCGGACGCGCCGTCGCCAGCCTCAGCGCCGCCTCCGGCGACCTTGGCCCCGGCCGGCTGGGCGAGGTGCGGCTGGCGCTCGCCAGCGACGACCTGCGCTGGACCCGGGCCGGCGGCGACCGGGTGGCGGCCACCGTCCAGGCGACCCTGCTGGCCGACCGCGCCGAGGCCTCGGGGCTCACCCTGACCCGCACCACGCTCACCGCCCGCGGGCCGGTCTCGGCGGGCAGGGACGGCCTGCGGGCGGCCCTCTCCGGGGCCCTGGCGGGCCACGGACGCTATGCGGGCCTGGGGGCCGTCACCGCCGAGGACCAGGGCGACATGGCGGCGATCAAGCGCGCCGCCCAGGGTTTCGGCCTCGCCGCCCCCGCCGTCCGGGTCACCGTGGCCCCGGGCGAGGCGCCGATCCTCGCCTTGCCCCAGCCCCTGACCCTGCGGCCCGACCGGGGCGGGGAGGCGCGCCTCATCAGTCTCGGCCGCGGCGACTGGCGCCTGACCGCCGCTGGCGGCGGCCTGCCGCAGGTGGACGCCCGGCTGCAGAACCTGCGGGTCCTGGACGGCGAGGCCGCCGGCGACCTGACCGTCAAGGCCACCCTTTCCCTCGGGCCCATGGAGCGCGGCCGCATCGACGCGGCTGGCCGCCTGCGGCTGGCGGGCGGCGGCCTCACCCTCATGGCCGGGCGCTGCGCCGCCGTGGAGGCCGATCGCCTGGCCTTCGGCGAGAACGACGTGGAAGCCCTCAAGGCCCGCCTGTGCCCGGGGGCTGAGCCCCTGTTCCGCATGGCCGGGGGCGACTGGCGCATCGCCGGCCGGGCCGAGGCCGCCTCGGCCGACGCGGCCTTCCTGCAGGCGGGTCTGCGCGAGGCCCGCGGCCCCGTGGCCCTGGGGCTGAAGGGCGGCCGCCTCGACGCCGACGCCCGCATCGAGGCCGCCCGGGTCGTCGACCTCGCCCCCGAGGCCCGCTTCTACCCGCTCGCCCTCGCCGGCGCCGTCCAGGCCCGGCGCGACGTCTGGACCGGGGGGCTCGACATCGCCGCCGGCGGCCGGCCCCTCGCCCGCGCCGACCTCGTCCACGACGGCGTCTCCGGCCAGGGCCGGGTGGACATCGACACCGGCGACCTCGTCTTCGCCCCCGGGGGGCTCCAGCCGTCCGAGATTTCGCCCCTGGCCGCCGCCGTGGGCTCCCCGGCCACCGGCGAGGGGCGCTTCGCCGGCCGGTTCGCCTGGAGCGCCGGCGGCGCCGACAGCTCGGGCGTCCTCGCCATCCGCCGCCTCGACTTCCTCAGCCCCGCCGGCGCGGTCTCGGGCCTCTCTGGAACCCTGGAGCTCTCCAGCCTCGCGCCCCTGGCCGCCGCGTCCGGCCAGGAGGTCGGGGTGGCGCGCCTGGACGCCATCGTGCCGGTCACCGACCTGTCGGTCCGCGTCGGCCTGAAGGACGAGGCCGTCCTCATCACCGGCGGCGAGGCGGGGGTAGGCGGCGGCCGCGTGCTCATCGAGACCCTGGAGCTGCCCTTCGATCCCGCCGCCCCCCGCAAGGGCGTCCTCGCCCTGGAGGCGGTCCAGCTGCACGACGTCGTCGAGGCCTCGCCCTTCGGGGACAAGGTGGAGTTCGACGCCGTGGTCTCGGGCCGCATCCCGTTCGAATCGGTGGGCCAGAAGGTGCGTGTCGCCGGTGGCGAGCTGCACGCCGTCCAGCCGGGCCGCCTGTCCATCCAGCGCGAAGCCCTGGTGGGGGTGCAGACCGATCCCGTGGCTGTGGAGCAGGGGCCCGCCGCCGCCCTGGTGGACCAGGACCAGGCCAATGCGGTGGTCACCGACTTCGCCTACCAGGCCATGGAGAACCTGGCCTTCGACCAGCTGGCGCTCCGCCTCGACAGCCGGCCGGACGGGCGCCTCGCCGCCCTGTTCAACATCGTCGGCCGCCACGATCCGCCCAAGACCCAGGAGATTCGGCTGGGCGTCATGGACATCCTGAGGCGCCGGTTCCTGGACAAGCCGCTGCCCCTGCCGTCGGACACCGCCGTCAACCTCACCCTCGACACGACGCTGAACCTGGACGATCTCTTGGCCGACTACGCCGAGTACCAGAGGCTGCGCAGTTCAGGCCCGGTTCAGCCCTGACCTCGCATGACCCGCTTGATGAATGGGAGACCGCCGCGATGAACCTTCGCCGCCAGGCCTTCGCCGCCGCCGGGGCGTTTTCGCTCCTGGGCGCCGGGCTTGCCGCCTGTACGCCGACCGTCCGCGTGGAGGTCGCCCCGATCAATATCTACGCCAAGCTGGACGCCGACGTCCGGCTGCGCCTGGACGAGGACGTGAAGGCCCTCATCCAGAAGAACCCCGACCTGTTCTAGGAAGAATGGCTATGAACGGACGTCACCTCATGGGCCTTGCCGCCCCCCTCGGCGCCGCGGTGCTCTCCGCCCTCGTCGCCGCCACCCCGGTCGCCGCCCAGGCGATGAACGCCAAGGCCGCCGTCGACGCCGCCAAGGCCCAGGGCATCGTCGGCGAGCAGGCCGACGGCTTCCTCGGCTTCGTGAAGCCCTCGTCGGACCCGGCCCTGCAGGCGGCGGTCAATGAGATCAACGCCGGCCGCGCCCAGCTCTACCGCGAGGCCGCCGCCAAGAACGGCGTCAGCGTCGAGGCCGCCGGCGCCTCGGCCTTCAACACCGTCGTCCAGTCGCGGCTGAAGCCGGGCGAATACTACAAGCCGGCCGGCGGCGACTGGGTCCGCAAGTGATCCGGCGGAGGCGGGCGCCCGCCCGTCTCGCGGGCGTCTGAGAGAAGAAAATCCCCTTTGAGGGGGCTGACGGCCAGGGCGCAGGCGTCCTGCCCCTGTCCGTCGTCGTGCTCATCCGGCCTTCCGCTCGCCGCCGGCATGATCCTGTCGCCGAGGCGGCCAGCCCCCCGTCACGGCCGCCCCGGCCGGGGACTGGCCCGCCGACCCCCCGGTCAGCGGGAACGGGTGAGGGCGCTCCAAAACCCGACCGGGGTGTCCCCCTGCCCGGCCGGCTCCCCCACGAAGGCCCTCACCCGAACTTAGTCCAGCACCCGGTAAGCCGGGAGGGTCAGGAACTCCTCCAGGGTCTCGGCCAGACACATGTCGAGGAAGATCCGCTGCGCCTCGGCGAAGCGGCCCCCGCTGAAGGCTTCCGGCGGCAGGGTGTTGCGCAGGGCCGCCATCTCCTGGTCGGTCAGTTCGCGCACCAGCTCCGGCGTCACCGCCCGGCCGTCGGCCAGGGTGGCGGCGTGCCGCAGCCATTGCCAGACCTGGGTGCGGCTGATCTCGGCCGTCGCCGCGTCTTCCATCAGGTTGTAGAGCGGCACCGCGCCCCGGCCGCGCAGCCAGGCCTCGATGTACTGGATGCCGACGCGGATGTTCTCGCGCAGACCCGCCTCGGTGCGCTCGCCCTCATGCACCCGCAGCATGTCCTCGCGGGTGACGGTGATGTCCTCCCGCAGCTTGTCGAGCTGGTTCGGCCCCGGCATCAGCCGGTCGAACACCTCCATGGCCACGGGCACCAGGTCCGGGTGCGCCACCCAGGTGCCGTCGTGGCCGTTGGCGGCCTCGCGCTCCTTGTCGGCCCGCACCTTGGCGAAGGCCGCCTCGTTGGCCGCCGGGTCGCCCTTCACCGGGATCTGCGCCGCCATGCCGCCCATGGCGAAGGCGCCGCGGCGGTGGCAGGTCTGGATCAGCTTGTAGGAGTAGGCCTGCAGGAACGCCTGGCCCATGGTCATCACCGCCCGGTCCGGGGTCAGGGCGTCGGGCTGCGCCTTCAGGCGCTTGATGAACGAGAAGATGTAGTCCCAGCGGCCGCAGTTCAGGCCCGCCATGTGCTCGCGCAGCTCGTAGATGATCTCGTCCATCTCGAAGGCGGCCGGCAGGGTCTCGATCAGCACCGTGGCCTTGATCGTGCCCTGGGGAACGCCCAGCGCGTCCTGGGCGAAGACGAACACCTCGTTCCACAGCCGGGCCTCGAGGTGGCTCTCCATCTTCGGCAGGTAGAAGTAGGGGCCCGAGCCCGCGGCCAGCGAGGCCTTGGCGCAGTGGAAGAAGTAGAGGCCGAAGTCGAACAGGGCCCCGCTCATCTCCTCATTGTTCACCAGGGCGTGGGCCTCGGGCAGGTGCCAGCCCCGCGGGCGGACGATCAGGGTCGCGACCTTGTCCTTCAGGGCGTAGCCCTTGCCGGTCTTGGGGTCGGTGAAGTCGAGCTTGCCCGCCCAGCGGTCCTTCAGGTTGATCTGGCCGTCGATCATGTTGCGCCAGGTCGGGGACGAGGCGTCCTCGAAGTCGGCCATGAACACCCGCGCCCCGGAGTTCAGGGCGTTGATGATCATCTTGCGGTCCACCGGACCGGTGATCTCGACCCGACGGTCCTGCAGGTCGGCGGGGATCGGCGCCACCTTCCAGTCGCCGTCGCGGATGGCCTGGGTCTCGGGGAGGAAGTCGGGCTTGGCGCCGGCGTCGTAGCGGGTCTGCCGCTCTTCGCGCAGGGCCAGGAGCTCGAGGCGGCGGTCGTTGAAGCGGCGGTGCAGCTCGGCCAGGAAGGCCAGGGCTTCAGGCGTCAGCACCTCGGCGTCGCGGCCCTCGGTCGGTTGGGTCAGCGTCACGGCGGGACGTGCGTCGAGGTCGAGGGACATGGGGGACGCTCCGGGTAGGTCGGCTGGACGGGCCCTTTGAGGGAAGAGAGCGGCTCCCCGCCCGGGCCCTTGGAGAGGGGCGGGGAGCCTAGGCGACAGATACTGTCCTCGCCTCAGCTGGGCAGGACGAGGTGTTCGGTGGCGATCGCGTACTTGGCGGTCGCCAGGCTCCGGGTCTCGTCAGCCTTGCGCCGCCAGACCGCAGCGGCCTCCTCTCGGCTCTCGTACGGGCCCAGCACCTCCGGGGTCCCGTTCTTGAGGGACTTGAAGGCCGTGCAGCTGTACTCGCCGCCGACGACCCAGAACCGTTCCTTGGTCATCATGGTCACTCCGGGCGGCCGGCCCCGCGGGAGGCTCCCCGGGCCGGCGCCCCCTCCTCGCTGTCAGGCGAACTGGTTCATCGTGTTGTGGACGCCGCCGGCCTTCAGGGCCGCTTCGCCCGCGAAGTATTCCTTGTGGTCGTCGCCGATGTCCGAGCCGGACATGTTCTGGTGCTTCACGCAGGGCAGGCCCTTGCGGATTTCCTGCCGCTGGACGCCCAGGACGTAGCCCAGCATGCCGGCCTCGCCGAAGTACTCCTTGGCCAGGTTGTCGGTGGACAGCGCGGCCGTGTGGTAGGTCGGCAGGGTGATCAGGTGGTGGAAGATGCCCGCGCGCTTGGCGGCGTCCGCCTGGAAGCTGCGGATCTTCTGGTCCGCCTCGACGCCCAGCGGGGTCTCGTCGTACTCGGCGCTCATCAGCTTGGCCTTGTCATAGGCCGAGACGTCCTTGCCGGCGGCGACCCACTCCTCGAACACCTGCTCGCGGAACTTCAGGGTCCAGTTGAAGGACGGGCTGTTGTTGTAGGCCAGCTTGGCGTTCGGGAAGACCTCGCGGACGCGGTCCACCATGCCGGCGATCTGGCCCACGTGCGGCTTCTCGGTCTCAATCCACAGCAGGTCCGCGCCGTTCTGCAGGGCGGTGATGCAGTCGAGGACGACGCGGTCCTCGCCGGTGCCTTCCCGGAACTGGAACAGGTTCGAGGGCAGGCGCTTGGGCCGCAGCAGCTTGCCGTTGCGGGTGATCACCACGTCGCCGTTGCCGACCTGGGTGGGATCGATCTCCTCGCAGTCCAGGAAGCTGTTGTACTTGTCGCCCAGGTCGCCCGGCTCCTTGGAGTAGGCGATCTGCTTGGTCAGACCCGCGCCCAGGCTGTCGGTGCGGGCGACGATGATGCCGTTGTCCACGCCCAGCTCGAGGAAGGCGTAGCGCACCGCGCGCAGCTTCTGGATGAAGTCTTCATGCGGGACGGTGACCTTGCCGTCCTGGTGGCCGCACTGCTTCTCGTCCGAGACCTGGTTCTCGATCTGGATGGCGCAGGCGCCGGCCTCGATCATCTTCTTGGCCAGCAGATAGGTCGCCTCGGCGTTGCCGAAGCCGGCGTCGATGTCGGCGATGATCGGGACCACGTGGGTCTCGAAGTTGTCGATCTTGTCCTGGATCTGCTGCTCCTTGGCCTTGTCGCCGGCCTTGCGGGCGGCGTCGAGGTCGCGGAACAGGAGGCCCAGCTCACGGGCGTCGGCCTGCTTCAGGAAGGTGTAGATTTCCTCGATCAGCGCCGGGACGCTGGTCTTCTCGTGCATCGACTGGTCCGGCAGCGGGCCGAACTCCGAGCGCAGGGCGGCGACCATCCAGCCCGACAGATAGATGTAGCGGCGCTTGGTCGAGCCGAAGTGACGCTTCACCGCGATCATCTTCTGCTGGGCGACGAAGCCGTGCCAGCAGCCCAGGCTCTGGGTGTATTGGGTCGGGTCGGCGTCATAGGCCGCCATGTCCGCCCGCATGATGTCGGCGGTGTACTTGGCGATTTCGAGGCCGGTCTTGAACCGGTTCTGCAGGCGCATGCGGGCCACGGCTTCCGGGTCGATCCCGTCCCACGTACCGCCCTTGCTCTTGATGAGCTGGCCCATCTCGATGATGTGGTCCTGATACGCCATGTGCCTCTTCCGCTCTAAAACCAGGGCTCTTTGACAAGCCGTCCCCGGCGTCTAACGCTGAAATTTACTGAGGGTCGAGAGGGAGATCGGAGGCAAAAGGCCGGGTTGTCACAGCCTCACCTTGTAATACTTGTAAATTTGTGACAATCCTACAGCCATGGCCCTGGCCCCCACAGATCGGAAGCTGTTCCTCGGCGCGCGGCTCAAGCGGCTGCGGCGTGAACTGGGTCTGACCCAGACCCGGATGGCCGAGGACCTGGGCGTCTCGCCCAGCTATCTGAACCTCCTGGAGCGCAACCAGCGGCCGGTGACCGCCCAGGTGCTGCTGCGTCTGGCCGAGGCCTATGACCTCGACCTCAAGACCCTCTCGGCCGATCCCGAGAGCGCCAGCGCCACGGGCCTCACCGAGGTCTTCTCCGACCAGCTGTTCCGCGATCTCGGCATCGCCCGGCACGAGCTGATGGAGGTGGCCGACAGCGCCCCGGGGGTGTCCGAGGCCATCGTGCGCCTCTATCGCGCCTATCTCGACCAGCGGCGCCTGGGCGAGCTCGGCCATGTGGCCCGGCCCGAGGAGGGCGCCTTCGAGAGTCCGGTGGTCACGCCGTCCGACTGGGTGCGCGATTACATCCAGGCCCAGAAGAACCATTTCAGCGAGCTGGAGGACGCCGCCGACCGGCTGGTGGCCGAGCTGCAGCCCGAGCCGCAGGAATTCGCCGCCGCCGCCCGGGCCCGGCTTCTGGCCAGGTTCAACGTCCAGGTGCGCGTGGTGCCGGTGGACGTGCTGCCGGAAAGCGTCCGGAGGTTCGACTACCACCGCAAGCGGCTGTTCCTTTCCGAGGTGCTCACCGGCGCGGGCCGCGCCTTCGCCCTGGCCTACCAGCTGGCCGTGCTGGAGAAGGGCGAACTCCTGAACGCCCTGGCCGACCGCGCCGGCGCCCCCGACCGTCCCACCCGGGCCCTGGTGAAGGTCAGCCTCGCCAACTACCTCGCCGCCGCCCAGCTGATGCCCTACCAGGCTTTCCATGAGGCGGCCGAGCGAACCGGTTACGACATCGAGCTGATCCGCGCCCGCTTCGGCGTCAGCTACGAACAGGCCTGCCACCGGCTCACCACCCTGGCCCGGCCGGGCGCCCGGGGCGTGCCGTTCTTCATGGTGCGGGTGGACAGCGCCGGGAACATCTCCAAGCGCTTCGCCGGGGGCGCTTTCCCGTTCTCGCGCTTCGGCGGCGCCTGCCCGCGCTGGAATATCCATTCCAGCTTCCGCACCCCGGGCCGGATCGTCACCCAGGTGATCGAGACCCCCGACGGCCAGCGCTACTTCACCCTCTCGCGCACGGTCTCGCGCATCGCCTCGCCCCATGCGGGCGAGGACTCCGAGCTCGCCATCGGCATGGGCTGCGAGCTGAAGTACGCCGAGCGCCTGGTCTATTCCCGGGGCCTGGACCTCAAGGAGCCGGTGGCCACCGCCATCGGGCCGGCCTGCCGGCTCTGCGAGCGGCCGGCCTGTCCGCAGCGCGCCGCCGAGCCCATCAGCCGCACCCTCACCGTGGACGACTTCACCAAGTCCATCTCACCCTATCCCTTCGCCTCGGCCTGACGTGGGGTCACCCCTTTGCGCCGGGGTGGTTTCCGGGGCAGAAAGGCGTGTGAGGGGAGTATCTTTGTCCATGGCCCAACGCGGCGCGACGGCGCGATCAACGGACCGGTTCGCACGCAAGCGTGAGGCGATCCTGGACGCCGCGACCCGCATCCTGAACCGCAAGGGCGTGAAAGGACTGACGCTCTCCGACGCGGCGGCGGCGGTCGATCTCTCCACCACCAGCGTCACCTACTACTTCAAGCGCAAGGACGACCTGGCGGCCGCCTGCATCGGTCGCGGGGTCCAGGCCCTCTACGACATGGCCGAGGCGGCGGTGGGCGAGCCGACGCCCGAGGCCCGTCTCCACGCCCTGCTGACCCTCTATTTCGAGCGCCTGCGCCAGACGGCGGTGGAGGGCGCGCCGCCGCTGCCGGTGATCTCGGACATGCGCGCCCTCAACGAGCCGCGCCGGGACGAGGCGGCCCAGGCCTACGGCCGGCTGTTCCGCAAGGTGCGCCAGCTGTTCGACTCTCCCGAGCTCGCCTGGATGAGCCGCGGCCGGCGCACCGCCCGCACGCGCATGCTGCTGGAGCAGCTGTTCTGGCTGCCCAACTGGCTGCCCAAGTACGATTCCGAGGACTACGGCCGCGTCCGCGACCGGATGCACGACATCCTGGTGAACGGCGTCGCCACCGCCGGAGGGGGCTGGACGCCGCAGCCGATCCGCATGACCGAGCTGGCCTCCCGCGAGGGGCCCGAACTGGCCCGGGAGACCTTCCTCCTGGCCGCCACCAAGCTCATCAACCGGCGCGGCTACCGCGGCGCCTCGGTGGACAAGATCTCGGCCGAGCTCAACGTCACCAAGGGCAGCTTCTACCACCACAACGACGCCAAGGACGATCTGGTGGTGGCCTGTTTCGAGCGCACCTTCGAGGTCATGCGCCGGGGCCAGCGGCTGGCCATGGAGCTGCCGGGGAACGAGTGGGACCGGCTCTGCGCCTGCGCCGCGGCCCTGTGCGAGTTCCAGCTCTCCGACCACGGCCCCCTGCTGCGCACCTCGGCGCTCACCGCCCTGCCCGAGGAGATGCGCCGGGTGATGGTCGAGCACGCCAACCGGGTCTCGGACCGCTTCGCCTCCATGATCTCGGACGGCATCGCCGAGGGCTCGATCCGGCCGGTGGACCCGGTGATCGCCGCCCAGATGCTCAACGCCACCCTGAACGCCTGCGCCGACCTCGGCTATCTGGTGCCCGACGTGCGCCCCAAGGCGGCCCCCGCCGTCTTCGCCAAGCCCATGATGATGGGCGTCTTCCGCCAGTAGTCCCCGCGCAGCGACCGAGGGGGCTCGCCGGCCCGCCCCTACGCCGTCAGGATCACCTTGCCCACATGCGCCCCGCCCTCCAGGTGGGCGTGGGCCGCGGCCGCCTCGGCCAGGGGGAAGGTGCGGTCGAGCTGCGGCGTCACCTTGCCGGCGGCGATCCAGGGCCAGACCACCCGCTCCACCTCGGCCGCCAGCCGCGCCTTCTCGTCGGCGTCCCGGGGGCGCAGGGTCGAGCCGGTGATCACGGCCCGCTTCTGCATGATCCGGAACACCGGCGCGGTGATCTCCCCGCCCGCCTGGGCGGCGATGTAGACGATGCGCCCGCCGGTCTTCAGGGCGTCCAGGTTCTTCGCGAAATAGTCGCCGCCCACCATGTCCAGCACCACGTCGGCGCCGCCGGCGGCCTTGGCGGCCTCGGCGAAGTCCTCGGTCGTGGCGTCCACGGCCACGTCGGCGCCCAGGGCGAGGGCCGCCCTGGCCTTGTCGGCCCCGCGTGCCGTGGCGATCACCTTGGCGCCCGCGGCCTTGGCCATCTGGATGGCCGTCGTCCCGATGCCCGACGTCGCCCCGTGCAGCAGCAGGGTCTCCCCGGCCTGCAGGCCCCCATGCTCGAACACATTGGCGTAGACCGTGAACACCGTCTCGGGCAGGCCGGCCGCCTGTTCGAACGACAGGTCCCCGGGGATCGGCAGGGCGTGGCGCGCGTCGCACACGGCGTATTCCGCATAGCCGCCGCCGCCCAGCAGGGCGCATACCTTGTCGCCCGGGCGCCAGCGTCCCGCGCCCGTGACCACCTCGCCCGCCACTTCCAGGCCCAGGGTGTCGGGGGCGCCCGGCGGCGGCGGATAGAAGCCGTTGCGCTGGACGACGTCGGGCCGGTTCACCCCCGCCGCCCGCACCCGGATCAGCACCTCGCCGTCCCTGGGGGTCGGAATCGGCGCCCGCACGGCCTTGAGCGCCGAGGCCGGGCCCTTGCCGCCCTCGATCGCGATGACGGTCATCTCGGCGGAGTCCATCCTGTGCTCCCAAACTTGCGCGCCGGCCCTTTGCGCGGTCTGATAGCGCCCGTAGCGGGGGACCGGAAGGAGGTTACAGGCCGTGGACGAGCCTGCAGACGTTCGGATCGGCCGGGGCCAGCGGCTCGCCGAGGCGGTCCGCGAGGACCTCGAGCTCTACAGCGTCGGCGAACTGGAGGAGCGGATCGAGGTGCTGCGGGCCGAGATCGCCCGCGTCCAGGGCCAGCTCGACCGCAAGCGCGCCGGCCGGGCCGCAGCCGACGCCCTGTTCGCGCCCAAGGCCTGACCCTGCGCCCACAGGCCGCGACCGGCCCCGTGGCACGGCGGTTGCAGGAAACAGGGTAAACAGATCAATAGCGTGCCAGATCCGGAAACCGGCGCGCGGAAGAGCTGAACAGAGACGATGCCCGAACCGACCGCCCTGGATGGATCGTCCGCCGCCCCGCAGGAGCCGATGCCCTGGCGCGCCGCCGTGATCCGGGACTTCGCCCGCTCGGAGCTGTTCGAACGCACCTTCCAGGAAGGCATGGAGCTGGTCGAGGAGACCGCCGCCTATCTGGACGGCGCGGGCCGCCAGGAGGCCAAGCTCCTCTCGCGCAACGCCGCCCTGGCCTACGCCTCGGAGAGCATGCGCCTCACCACCTGCCTGATGCAGGTGGCCTCCTGGCTGCTGGTCCAGCGGGCCGTCCGCGAGGGCGACATGTCCCCCAGCGCCGCCTGCGAGGACCGCTACCGTCTGGCCGAGGAGCAGGGCCGTGAGCCCAGCGAGGGCGCCGAGGAGCTGCCCGCCCCGCTCCTGTCCCTGCTCGAGCGGGCCGAGCGGCTCTACGAGCGGGTCCGCCACCTCGACCGGCGCATGTATGTGGAGGCCGCCGACGCCCCGGCCCCGGCCAACGCCGTCCTCAGCCACCTCGACCGCCTGAAGAGCGCCTTCGGCGCCTGACGGCGGCCCCGGCCCCTACATCCTCTCGCCGGGCAGGGCCGCCGCCTGCCGCACCCAGGCCGCGAACTGGTCCGCGTCCAGGCCGGCGGCGTCCACATGCAGGTAGCGGGTCCGGGGATGCTTGGAGCCCACCGGCGGCGGCGGGGCGAGCCCGGCGCCGTTGAAGAAGGCCACCTTCACATACCTCGCGAAGACATGGAGGCTGAGGAACCAGTCCTCCCGCCCCGGCGCGCCATAGAGGGGCGAGTTCCACTTCACCGCCTTGCGTACGCCGGGGACAGTCTCGCTGACCACGGCGTCGATGGCCGCGCCCACCGCCTGGGTCCAGCCGGGCATGGCGGCGATATAGGCCTGGACGGGCGCCTCGCCGTAGCCCTTGGGGATCTGCGGATTGCCGCCCGCGAGCAGCTTCGGCCCGTCCGCCATGGCCGCTACTGCGCCGCCGTCTTCAGCTCGGCCGGCGGCCGCGAGCGGTGGTAGGGCCGGTCGCCCAGCACCGTGGCCCGGTTCATGATCCGCCGGTGCGGCAGGTAGTCGTTCACCGCATAGTGCTGGGTCACCCGGTTGTCCCAGAAGGCCACCGAGTTGGGCGTCCAGCGCCAGCGAACCAGGAACTCGGGCTTCTGGATGTGTTCGAACAGCATGCCCAGGATCGCGTCGCTCTCCTTGCGCCGCAGCCCCTTGATCCGCTCGGTGAAGCCGAAGTTCACGAACAGCCCGTCCTCGCCGGTCTCGGGGTGGGTGCGCACCACCGGATGCAGCACCGGCGGGTGCTCCTGGGCGGCCCTGGCGTGGCGGTCCTCCCCGGCGCTGCGGGCCACGATCCCCCGGGCCGGGAAGCCCCGCGCGAAGTCGTGGACGGCGTCCAGCCCGCAGAGAAACTCGCGGAAGGCCGGCGACAGGGCCTCATAGGCCGCCTTCATGTTCGACCAGATCGTATCGCCCCCCGAGGGCGGCAGCAGCCTGGCGTAGAGGATCGAGGCCATGGGCGGCGTCTCGATGAAGGTGACGTCGGTGTGCCAGCTGTCGTTGTCGGTGGGATTGTCCTTGTGGTTGTCGAGCACGAACAGCTCGGGCGCCTCGGGCACGCCGGGATAGAGCGGATGGGTGTGCAGCGGCCCGAACCGGGCGGCGAAATCCCGGTGCTGCACCGGGGTCAGGTGCTGGTCCTCGAAGAACAGCACCTGGTGCTTCAGCAGCGCCGCGCGGATCTGCGCGATCAGCTCGTCGTCGCCCGCCGCCTGGGCGAGGTCGACGCCCTCGACCACGGCGCCGATGGTGGGGGTCAGTTCCCGGATCTGCATCTTCGGCATGGCTCCGTCCTCTGGACGGCATCCTTGCGCGAAAGTGCATCGGCGAACAGCGGTCTTTGCCCGTCCGCGGGACCATTTCGGCCAAACGAAAAGCGCCGCAGGTCTCCCTGCGGCGCCGGAAACTCGTGCCTGACGGCGCGGCCTACTTGCGCGTGAAGGCGCCGAACTTGGCGTTGAACCGCGACACGCGACCGCCGCGGTCGAGAAGCTGGTGACCGCCGCCCGTCCACGCCGGATGGGTCTTCGGGTCGATGTCCAGGTTCAGGGTGTCGTCCTCCTTGCCGAGGGTCGAGCGGGTCTTGTAGGTCGTGCCGTCCGTCATCACCACGGTGATGAAGTGGTAGTCGGGGTGGATGTCTTGTTTCATCGCGTCGGCGCCTGACGTAAAGGAGCGGCCAAATTGGAGCGGCCGCCGGCGAGGGCGGCCAAAAGGAAGCCGGGCGTATAGAGAAACCCCGGACGGATTGCAAGGTGTGTGGCTCAAGGGCGCCGATCGTGACGAGTATCGCCGGTGAGTGAGGCCAGATCCGAACCCTCCGCGCCGGGGCGTCCGAGCGCGGGCCAGACGCTTGCGCAGGGCCTGGCCGAGGCGGCCGATCGCCGCGGGCGCAGCCGCAACGTGGCCGCCCTGCGCCGCCTTGCCCCCTTCATCGCCCGCCACTGGGGCGACGCCAGCCTGTCGGGCGTCTTCCTCCTGGCCTCCACCAGCGCCACCCTCGGCATGTCGGGGGCCATCCGGCTGCTGGTCGACCATCTGCCCACGGCCCAGACCACCGGCGCGCCGGTGGACCGCTGGTTCCTGCTGATCGGCGCCGTGGCCCTGGCCTTGGCCCTGGCCTCGGCCCTCCGCTACTTCTTCGTCACCAAGCTCGGCGAGCGGGTGGTGGCCGACCTGCGCAAGGCGGCCTACGCCCACATCCTCACCCTCGACCCGGCCTTCTTCCTGAAGACCCGCACGGGCGAGGTGCTGTCCCGCCTGACCACCGACATCGCCATCGTCGAGAGCCTGCTGGCCACCTCGATCTCGGTGGCCCTGCGCAACCTGCTCACCCTGATCGGCGCCCTCATCCTGCTGCTGATCGTCAGCCCCAAGCTGACCGGCCTGGTGCTGCTGTCCTTCCCCGTGGTGCTGGCGCCCCTGTTCCTGTTCGGCCGCCGGGTGCGCCGGCTCACCGCCACCACCCAGGACCGCTTCGCCGGCGCCGTCGGCCATGCGGGCGAAAGCCTCGACGCCCTGGAGACGGTGCAGGCCTTCGGGCGCGAGCGGGCGGCGGCCGAGACCTTCGGCGCGGCGGTGGAGCAGGCCTTCCGCCTTTCCGTGCGCCGGATGACCGCCCGGGCGATCATGACGGCCATGGTCATCGCCCTGGTGTTCGGCGGCATCGTCGGGGTGTTCTGGCTGGGCGTCCATGCGGGCCTGCGCGGGGAGATGAGCTGGGGCGCCCTCTTCCAGTTCGCCTTCCTCTCGGTGATGGCCGCGGGCTCCGTCGGCGCCCTCGGCGAGACCTGGGGCGATGTCCAGAAGGCCGCCGGCGCCATGGAGCGGGTGGGCGAGCTGCTGGACGCCCGGCCCGGCGTCGCCGCCCCGCCGCAGCCCCGGGCCCTGCCCGAGCCGCCCCGGGGCGAGGTCGCCTTCGAGGACGTCACCTTCGCCTATCCCGGCCGTGACGACCTGCCGGCCCTGCGCGGTTTCACCCTGCATGTCCGCCGCGGCGAGCGGGTGGCCCTGGTCGGCCCCTCGGGGGCGGGCAAGAGCACCGTCTTCCGCCTGCTGCTGCGCTTCTACGATCCCGACCAGGGGCGGGTGCGCCTCGACGGGGTGGACCTGCGCGACGCCGATCCGGCCGCGGTCCGCAGCCGCATGGCCCTGGTGGCCCAGGAGGCCCCGCTGTTCTCAGGCTCGGCCATGGAGAATGTCCGCTTCGGCCGTCCCGAGGCCTCGGACGAGCAGGTCCGCGCCGCCATCGCCGCCGCCCACGCCGACGCCTTCCTCGCCGCCCTGCCTGAGGGCTACGACACCCCCGTGGGCGAGCGCGCCCGCAGCCTGTCGGGCGGCCAGCGCCAGCGCCTGGCCATCGCCCGGGCGCTGGTGCGCGAGGCGCCGATCCTGCTCCTCGACGAGGCCACCAGCGCCCTCGACGCCGAGAACGAGCAGCTGGTCCAGAACGCCCTGGACGAGGCCATGAAGGGCCACACCACCCTGGTGATCGCCCACCGCCTGGCCACCGTCCTCAAGGCCGACCGCATCGTGGTCATGGACGAGGGCCGGGTGGTCGAGGACGGGACCCATGCGGAGCTGGTGGCGCGCAAGGGCCTCTACGCCCGCCTCGCGGCCCTTCAGTTCGGCCAGGCCGCCTAGTCGCGGGCCTGTACGGCCAGGGCGGGGAAGTCGCTGAACACCCCGTCCACCCCCGCCGCATAGAGCGCCTTCAGCAGGGCCGTGGCGTCGCCGTGGTCCGCCGGGCCGCCCGGCCCCTGCAGGGCCTTGGGCAGGAAGATGTTCTCGGCCCGCACCGTCCAGGGATGCACCGCAAGCCCCGCCGCGTGGGCCCAGCCCACCAGCGGCGTCGGCGGGTTCAGCCGCCCGTCGGTGGTCGGCGCCACCAGCGGCCACTCCGGCCCCAGGCCCTCGGCGAAGGCGGCCACGGTCCGCACGCCCGCCTCGCTGGTCACGTCCACCGGCGCCGGCCCCTGGGCCACCAGCATCACCCGCCGGACCCTGGACAACTCGCCGAAGGTCTTCAGCGGCTCCGGCTCGAAGCACTGGACGAAGACCTCGGCCGTGGGGCTGTCGAGGTCCGCCGCCTTCAGCGCCGCCGCCACCCGTCCCTCCAGCGCCAGCCCCAGGCCGGCGAAATAGGTGGGGTGTTTCATTTCGGGATAGATGCCCACGCCCCGGACCTGGGCGAGGGCGATCACCTCCTCGAAGGTGGGAATCATCGCCCGGTCGTCGAACTGCGCATTGCCGGGCCGCAGCTGCGGCAGCCGCTCCCGGGCGCGCAGGGTCTTCAGCTCGGCGAGGGTGAAGTCCTCGGTGAACCAGCCCGTCACCTGCTGGCCGTCGATGACCTTGGTCGTCCTGCGGTCGGCGAACTCGGGACGGGCGGCCACGTCGGTCGTGCCGCTGATCTCGTTCTCGTGCCGGGCCACCAGATGGCCGTCCCGGGTTGGCACAAGGTCGGGCTCGATGAAGTCGGCGCCCTGGGCGATGGCCAGTTCATAGGCCATCAGGGTGTGCTCGGGCCGCTCGCCGCTGGCCCCGCGATGGGCGATGACGATGGGCCGCCCCTTCGGCGGCTCGGGGGCGCGGGCGAGGGCAGGGACGCCGGCGGCGATCAAGGGCAGGGCGGCGAGCGTGCGGCGGGTGATCATTCCGCCAGCTTAGCCGTTTCGCGGACCGCCGCTACTTCGCGGCGGCCTGCAGCCGCTCCAGCAGCAGCGGATGGATGTCCAGGTTGCCGGCGACGATGGAGCCGGCCTTCAGCATGTCCTGGCCGCCCTCGGCGTCGGTCACCTTCCCGCCCGCCTCGGCGACCATCAGGATCCCGGCCGCCAGGTCCCAGGGCTTCAGGTCCCGTTCCCAGTAGCCGTCGTAGCGGCCGGCCGCGACCCAGGCGAGATCCAGGGCCGCCGAGCCGAAGCGGCGCACGCCGGCCACCCGCTGGGTGATCTGGTGCAGTTCCTTCAGGAACCGGGCGTGCTGGCCGTGGCCCAGGAACGGGATGCCGGTGGCCAGCACCGACTCGTCCAGCCGCTGCCGGGCGGCCACGCGCAGGCGCTTGTCGTTGACGTAGCAGCCCTTGCCCTTCTCGGCCCAGAACAGCTCGTTGGTGGCGGGGTTGTAGGTCACCGCCGCCACGATGCCCGCGCCCTCGCGCTCCAGGGCGATGTTGATGGCGAAGTGCGGGATGGCGTGCAGGAAGTTCGTCGTGCCGTCCAGCGGGTCGACGATCCAGGTGTGGGTCTTGTCCGTGCCCTCGACCATGCCGCGCTCCTCGCCCCAGAAGGAGTAGCCGGGGCGGGCCTTGGTCAGGGCCTCGAACAGCACCTGTTCGGCCCGAAGGTCGGCGGCGGAGACGAAGTCGGCCGGCGCCTTCTTGGCGACCTGCAGCTCCGCGATTTCGCCGAAGTCGCGATTGAGCCCGCGCGCGGCTTTGCGCGCGGCGTCGCTCATTACTTTCAGAAGGGCCGATTGGGCGATCATGGGCGGCGGAACCTAGTGGCCGGGGTGCGGCAAGGCAAGGCGGACCCTCATCCTGCGGCAAAGCATGCCTTATAGAGGTGAAGCGCCGCGCGCCAACGTGGCGATCCCGAGAACGAGGCTGGAGAGCTCTATGGACAAGGTTTGGAACGCCGGCTGCGCGTGCGGCCAGCTCTCGATCCGGCTGGCCCGGGCGCCCAGAAAGGTGTCGAGTTGCTGCTGCGAGGCCTGCCAGAAGCGGACGGGCGCCTTCGTGGGCGTGACGGTCTTCTTCGACGAGGACCAGGTGATCGAGCGCCGGGGCGAGGCGCGGGTCTGGCGGCGCACCGCCGAGAGCGGCAACGGCCTGGACTACAGCTTCTGCCCCACCTGCGGCTCCACCGTCTGGTGGCGGGCCGACGCCCGGCCGGGCGTGGTGGCGGTGGCGGGCGGCTGCATCGCCGATCCCGAACTGCCCGGCCCCGAGCGGATCATCTGGACCGAGCATCGCCACCCCTCGGTGCGCGTGGCCGAGGGCGTCCGGGAATATCCAAAGGGGCCGAACTAGCCGCGCTCGGCGACCCCCGCCTCGATTTCGCGGTTGAAGGCGGTGACGGCGGCGGCCGGGCCGTCAGCATGGCTCCACACCCCGGCCGAGACGGCCAGGAAGTCGGCCCCGGCCCGGGCGAGCTCCCGCGCGGTGTCCACCGTGATCCCGCCGATCGCCACGCAGGGCGTCTCCATGGTCTCCTGCCAGATGGTCAGGATCTCGGGGTCGGCCCGGGTCTTGGCCTCCTTGGTGGCGGTGGGGAAGAAGGCCCCGAAGGCCACATAGTCGGCCCCGGCCTCGGCGGCCTCCATGGCCAGGTGCCGGCTGTCGTGACAGGTGACGCCGACGATCCGGTCGCGGCCCATCAGCCGGCGGGCCTCGGCGTAGGGGGCGTCGTCCTGGCCGACATGCACCCCGTCGCAGCCCAGCCGGGCGGCGAGGTCCGGCCGGTCGTTCAGGATCACCGCCACGTCCCGGGCGGCGGCGACGGGCAGCAGGGCGCCCACCGCGGCGGCGATCACCTCGTCGGGCTGGTCCTTCAGCCGGATCTGCAGGGCGGCGACGTCCCCGGCGTCCAGGGCGTGGGCGAGGCTCCGCCCGAAGCCGGCCAGGTCGTCCAGGCGGGGCGGGGTGATCAGATAGAGACGGCAGAGCGGAAGGGTCATGCCGCCCTAGACCTCATCTGAGCAGCGCTTTCAAGGCGTAGGCCAGGGCGGCGGTGGCCAGGGTCCCGCCCGCGGCGAGGCCGGCGAACCACGCCAATCGTCGCCATAGGGGTCCCGGCGGCGCGCCCGGCTCAGGCGGCGGCTCAATGATAGCCGGCATCGGCGCTGACCTTGCCCCGGAACACCCAGTAGACCCAGGCCGTGTAGCCGAGGATCGCCGGCAGCAGGATCACCACCCCCGCCAGCATCAGGCCCAGGGCGTTCTCCGCCGAGGCCGCCTGCCGATAGGTCATGTCGTAGGGCACGATGTTGGGGAAGAAGCTCACCGCCAGGCCCAGGTAGCCCGACAGGAACACCCCGAAGGCGCCCAGGAACGGCCAGCCGTGCGAGCGGCGGCGCAGGCCGATGACGATGGCCGCCAGGCCCGCCAGCCCCAGCAGCGGGATCGGCGCCAGCATCAGCAGCTCTCCGAAGTCGACGGCGCCCGCCTCGAAGCCCCAGCGGCGGGCGATGCGCGGGTGGACGAAGAGGGTGGCGAGGCTCACCGCCGCCAGCAGCCCCGCCGTCGCCCCCGCCGCCCGCCAGGCCCAGCGGCGGGCCCGGCCGTGCAGCTCGTCGTCGGTCTTCCAGATCAGCCAAGTCGCCCCCAGCAGGGCGTAGCCGGCCACCAGCCCCACGGCCACCAGGAGGCTGTAGGGCGTCAGCCAGTCGAAGGCGCCGCCCGCGAACTGCCCGTCCCGGGTGGTCACCCCCTGGATGAAGCCCCCCAGCACCAGCCCCTGCGCCAGGGTGGCGGTGATCGAGCCGAAGGCGAAGGCGGCGGTCCAGAAGCGCTTGCCCCGGCGCCGGCCGCGCAGCCGGAACTCGAAGGCCACGCCCCGCAGGATCAGGGCCATCAGCATCAGCAGGATGGGGATGTAGAGCGCCGGCATCAGGGCGCCGTAGGCGGCCGGGAAGGCGGCGAACAGGCCCCCGCCGCCCAGCACCAGCCAGGTCTCGTTGCCGTCCCAGACAGGGGCGACGCTGTCCATCATCACGTCGCGCTCGGCGGGGGAGCCCGCGAAGGGGAAGAGGATGCCGACCCCCAGGTCGAAGCCGTCCAGCAGGACGTACATCAGGACGCCCAGGGCGATGATCCCGGCCCAGATCAGCGGCAGGTCGAGGGTCATGCGCGCGACTCCGGATCAGGGGCCGCCCCCAGGGCGTACCCCGGCGGGCGGGGCTTCAGCGGCGGTTCGGTGTCCAGCGCCTCGGGCGGTCGCGGCCCCAGGGCCATCAGCCGCAGGATGTAGAGCGCCCCCACGCTGAACACGATGGCGTACACCACCAGGAAGGCCAGCAGCGAGGCCGAGACCGAGCCCGCGCCCACGGGCGAGACGGCGTCGGCGGTGCGCAGCACGCCATAGACCACATAGGGCTGGCGGCCGACCTCGGCGACGATCCAGCCTGACACCACCGCCACGAAGCCCGCCGGCCCCATGGCGACGCTGGCCCACAGGAACGGCCGCACATGCTCGGGGCCCCTGGTGCGCCAGATCAGCCAGACGCCCCAGGCGCCCAGGGCGATCATGGCCAGGCCCAGGCCCACCATCACCCGGAAGGCCCAGAAGACGATGGCCACCGGCGGCCGGTCCTCGGGCGCGAAGGCCTTCAGGCCCTTGACCTCGGCGGCGCTGTCCCCGGCGGTGATCCAGCTGCCCAGACGGGGGATGGAGAGCTCCCACAGGTTCTTCTCCGCCGCCCGGTCGGGCCAGGCGGCCACGTGGAAGGCCTGGTCGGTCCGGGTCTCCCAGAAGGCCTCGATGGCCGCCAGCTTGGCCGGCTGCACCCGCAGCACCTCCTTGCCCGACAGGTCGCCCACCACCAGCTGCAGGGGCGCGACCAGGGCGAACATGCCGATGGCCATGCGCAGGGCGATGCGCGATTCCGGCTCGTCCGACGCCCGCAGCAGCCGCCAGGCCGAGGCCGCGCCCACCACCAGGGCGGTGGTCAGATAGGCCCCCAGCACCATGTGGGCGAAGCGCTCGGGGAAGGTGGGCGAGAAGATCACCGCCCACCAGTCGGCGGCCCGCAGGGCCCCGTCCGGCAGCCGCTCGAAGCCGGTGGGATGCTGCATCCAGGAATTGGCCGAGATGATCCAGAAGGCCGAGATCAGCGTGCCCACGGCCACCATCGCCGTGGCGGTGAAGTGCAGCCTCGGCCCCACCTTGCGCCAGCCGAACAGCATCACCCCCAGGAAGCTCGCCTCGAGGAAGAAGGCGGTCAGCACCTCGAAGGCCAGCAGCGGGCCGATCACCGGCGAGGCCACGGTGGAGAAGACGCTCCAGTTGGTGCCGAGCTGGTAGCTCATCACCACCCCGGAGACGACGCCCATGCCGAACGAGAGGGCGAAGATCTTCACCCAGAACAGGTAGAGCGTCTTGAAGGCCTCGCGCCGGGTCGCCAGCCACAGCCCCTCCAGCACGGCGAGGAAGCTCGCCAGGCCGATGGTGAAGCTGGGGAAGATGATGTGGAACGCGATGGTGAAGGCGAACTGCAGCCGCGACAGCAGGAGGGCATCCCAGTCCATGGCGGTCTCCGATCGCATCGGGCCGGCGGCGGCGCCGAACGCCAGTATAGCACTGCAACGGTGCGACGCGCAGCCGCATTAGGGGAAGTTGCGAATGACTTGCAAAGGCGTTCTCAACGGACTAGATCGGAACCGGATCGGCCAGGAGCCTTCACGCCCCATGTACGTCTGCAACTGCAACGGCATCCGCGAACGGGACGTGCGCGCCGCCATCGCGGCGGGCGCCAGTCGCCCGGCCCAGATCTTCAGGGCCTGTGATTCCACCGCCCGGTGCGCCCGCTGCGTCTGCGACATGCGCCGGATGCTCGACGAGGAACGCGAGGCGCTGAAATACGCCGCCGAGTAGGCCGCGCGGCCGGGGTTTTTCAGCAACCGAAAGTCATTCTCAGGGAAATCCGCAGATTTCCCGGCTAGCGAAAATCACTTGCAGCAATAGCCTTTGACCTTGCGCCCCGGCGCAGGCATCCCCGTGCTCAATATCTGACGCTGATCTGGACGAAAGGCACGGCGATGCAAGGCGACAAGGCGATCATCCGGCTCTTGAACGCGGTGCTCACCAACGAGCTGACGGCGATCAACCAGTACTATCTGCATGCCCGGATGTACGAGAACTGGGGCTTCGCCCGGCTGGGCAAGATCACCTACGAAGAGTCCATCGGCGAGATGAAGCACGCCGACAAGCTCATCAAGCGCATCCTCTTCCTCGACGGCCTGCCCAACCTGCAGGACCTGCACAAGCTGTCCATCGGCGAGACCGTGGGCGAGTGCCTGGCCGCTGACCTGGGCGTCGAGGTGCGCGGCCGCGCGGCCCAGATCGAGGGCATCAAGCTCTGCGAGGAGACCGGCGACTACATCTCCCGCGAGGTGCTCAAGGAGATCCTCGACGACACCGAGGAGCACATCGACTTCCTCGAGACCGAGCTGTCCCTGCTGAAGAGCCTCGGCGAGCAGAACTACCTGCAGCGCGCCGCCGGCGAGTTCGGCGAGAAGGACTGACCCCGGCCCGGGCTGGCGGCCTGGCCACAGGCCCGTTGCCAGCCTGACCCGCCCCGCCCTACGGTCCTCGCAAAGAACGAGAATCCGGGAGGGCTTTGATGGCGTCGACGGAGGCGGCTCCGGCGAGGGGCGGCAGCACCATGGTGATCGCGGGCGCGTCCGTGGGCACCGTCTTCGAGTGGTACGACTTCTACCTCTACGGCTCCCTCGCTGGCTTCATCACCGCCCATTTCTTCTCCGGGGTGAACGAGGTCACGGGCTACATCTTCGCCCTGCTGGCGTTCGCCGCGGGCTTCGCCGTCCGACCGTTCGGGGCGGTGGTGTTCGGCCGCCTGGGGGACCTCTGGGGCCGCAAGAACACCTTCCTCGTCACCATGCTGCTGATGGGCCTGTCCACCTTCGTGGTCGGCCTGCTGCCCGGCTATGACGCCATCGGCGTGGCCGCGCCGATCCTGCTGATCGTCATGCGCCTCGTGCAGGGCCTGGCCCTCGGCGGCGAGTACGGCGGGGCGGCCACCTACGTCGCCGAGCACGCCCCGCCGGGCAAGCGCGGCCTCTACACCAGCTGGATCCAGATCACCGCCACCGCGGGCCTGTTCCTCAGCCTGGTGGTCATCCTCCTGGTCCGCACCCAGCTCGGCGAGGAGACCTTCCGCGCCTGGGGCTGGCGCATCCCGTTCCTGGTCTCGATCCTGCTCCTGGGCGTCTCCCTCTGGATCCGCCTGCGGCTCAACGAGAGCCCAGTCTTCCAGAAGATGGTCGACGAGGGGAAGACGGCCAAGAAGCCCCTGGCCGAGAGCTTCGGCCAGTGGAGCAACCTCAAGCTCATCCTCCTGGCCCTGGTGGGCCTCACGGCCGGCCAGGCGGTGGTCTGGTACACCGGCCAGTTCTACGCCCTGTTCTTCCTGGAGCGGACGCTGAAGGTGGACGGGGCCCAGGCCAACACCCTGGTGGCCATCGCCCTGGCCCTGGCGACCCCGTTCTTCATCGTCTTCGGCTGGCTGTCGGACAAGGTGGGGCGCAAGCCGATCATCCTCGCCGGCTGCCTGCTGGCGGCGCTCACCTACTTCCCGATCTTCAAGGGGATCACCGCCGCCGCCAATCCGCAGCTCGCCGCCGCCGCCGCTGCGGCCCCGGTCACCGTGGTGGCCGACCCGGCCGACTGCGCCTTCCAGTTCGACCCCGTGGGCAAGACCGCCTTCACCAGCTCGTGCGACGTGGCCAAGTCGGCCCTGGCCAACGCCGGGGTCTCCTATGTGAACCAGGCGGCGCCGGCGGGCGCCCGGGCGGCCGTCCACATCGGCGGCGACGTCCTGGAGAGTTTCGATGGCCGCGCCCTGCCCAAGGCCGAGTTCGAGGCCCGCAAGAAGGCCTGGACCGCCGAGCTCGTCGAGCACCTCAAGGCCGCCGGCTATCCGGCCAAGGCCGACCCGGCCCGGGTGAACACGCCCGCGGTGGTGGCCCTGCTGTGGCTCCTGGTGCTGTACGTGACCATGGTCTACGGCCCCATCGCCGCGGCCCTGGTGGAGATGTTCCCGGCGCGGATCCGCTACACCTCCATGTCGCTGCCCTATCACCTGGGCAACGGCTGGCTCGGCGGCTTCCTGCCCACCACGGCCTTCGCCATGGTGGCGGCCACGGGCAACATCTACTTCGGCCTCTGGTATCCGATCGCCGTGGCGGCCGTGACCTTCGTGGTCGGCGTGCTGTTCGTGAAGGAGATGAAGGGGAACGCCATCGAGGCCTGACGCTCCCCTCCAGCCCTGCGGCGGCTATTCGGCCGCCGGGCGTGCGGAGAGGCCGACGCGCTGGGCCACGCCTTCGCCATAGGCCGGGTCGGCCTTGGCGAAGTGGGCGATCTGGCGACGCAGGATCTCCTCCGGCACGCCGGTCATGGCCGCGGCGATGTTGTCCATCAGCTGGCGCTTCTGGTCCTCGCTCATCAGCCGGAACAGGGCGCCGGCCTGGCTGTAGTCGTCGGCGCCTTCCCGGTGGTCATAGCGGTCCGCATCGCCCGAGATCCTCAGCGGCGGCTCGCGGAAGGCCGGGTCTTCCTTCGGCCCGCCGAAGCTGTTGGGCTCGTAGTTCACGCTGCCGCCGCCGTTGCCGTCGAAGCGCATGGCCCCGTCCCGGTGGTAGCTGTGCACCGGGCAGCGCGGCCGGTTCACCGGCAGCATGTCGGCGTTGGTCCCCACCCGGTAGCGGTGCGCGTCCGCATAGGAGAACAGCCGGAACTGCAGCATCTTGTCGGGGCTGTAGCCCACGCCCGGCACGACGTTGGCGGGGGAGAACGTCGCCTGCTCCACCTCGGCGTAATAGTTGTCCGGGTTCCGGTTCAGCTCCAGCTCGCCCACCTCGATCAGCGGGTAGTCCGCGTGCGGCCACACCTTGGTGAGGTCGAAGGGGTTGTAGGGCGTGGTCTCCGCCTCGGCCTCCGGCATGATCTGCACATAGAGCGTCCACCTGGGGAAATCGCCGCGCTCGATGGCCTCGAACAGGTCGCGCTGGTGCGTCTCCCGGTCGTTGGCGATCAGGGCCGCGGCCTCGGCGTTGGTCAGGTTCTGGATGCCCTGCTGGGTCTTGAAGTGGAACTTCACCCAGAACCGCTCCCCGTCGGCGTTGAGGAAGCTGTAGGTGTGGCTGCCGAAGCCGTGCATGTGCCGGTAGCTCTTCGGAATGCCGCGGTCCGAGAACAGGATCGTCACCTGGTGCAGGCTTTCCGGGCTCAGGCTCCAGAAGTCCCACATGGCCGTGTTGCTGCGCAGGTTGGTGCGCGGGTCCCGCTTCTGGGTATGGATGAAGTCGGGGAACTTCAGCGGGTCGCGGACGAAGAACACCGGGGTGTTGTTGCCCACCAGGTCCCAGTTGCCCTGCTCGGTGTAGAACTTCAGCGCCCAGCCGCGCACGTCGCGCTCGGCGTCGGCCGCGCCGCGCTCCCCGGCCACGGTGGAGAAGCGCAGGAACACCGGCGTCTGCTTGCCCACCTCCGAGAAGAGGGCCGCCCGGGTGTAGCGGGTGATGTCCTTGGTGACCGTGAAGGTCCCGTGCGCCGCCGAGCCCTTGGCGTGCACCACGCGCTCGGGAATCCGCTCGCGGTTGAAGTGGGCGTGCTTTTCGAAAAGGTGCAGGTCCTGGACCAGCAGCGGGCCCCGCGGGCCGGCGGTCAGGCTGTTCTGGTTGTCCGCCACGGGGATGCCGGCGGCGGTGGTCAGGGTCTTGGGCTTGTCCATCGGGAGCGCCTCTCTCGTCCGTTGCCGGCAGAGAGTGCGCTCCCGCGGGCCAGAAGGAAAATTGATTCTTCTGGAAATTTAGATCGATTTTCTAAATCAAAGCCTATTCGGCGGCGACCTTGCTCACGCCGATCTTCGGCGCCAGCTCGCCCGCGGCGTAGCGCTTGGCCATGGCCGACATCGGCAGCGGCTTGATCTTCGAGGCGTGGCCGGCGGTGCCGAACTCCTCGAAGCGCTGGATGCAGACCTTGCGCATGGCTTCCTTGGCGGGCTTCAGATAGCTGCGCGGGTCGAACTCGCCCGGCTTCTCGGCGAACACCTGGCGGATGGCGCCGGTGATGGCCATCCGGTTGTCCGTGTCGATGTTGATCTTGCGCACGCCGTGCTTGATGCCGCGCTGGATCTCCTCGATCGGCACGCCCCAGGTCTGGGGCATCTCGCCGCCATACTGGTTGATGATGTCCTGCAGCTCCTGCGGCACGGACGAGGAGCCGTGCATCACCAGGTGGGTGTTGGGCAGCCGGCGGTGGATCTCCTCGATCACGTGCATGGCGAGCACCTCGCCGTCGGGCTTGCGCGTGAACTTGTAGGCGCCGTGGCTGGTGCCCATGGCGATGGCCAGGGCGTCCACCTCGGTGGCCTTCACGAATTCCACGGCCTGGTCCGGGTCGGTGAGCAGCTGGTCATGGGACAGCTTGCCCTCGAAGCCGTGGCCGTCCTCCTTCTCGCCCATGCCGGTCTCGAGGCTGCCCAGCACGCCGAGCTCGCCTTCCACCGAGGCGCCGACCCAGTGGGCCATGTCCACCACGTTGCGGGTCACGCGGACGTTGTACTCGTAGTCGGCCGGCGTCTTGCCGTCGGCCATCAGCGAGCCGTCCATCATCACCGAGGTGAAGCCGTACTGGATGGCGGTGGCGCAGGTGGCTTCGTTGTTGCCGTGGTCCTGGTGCATGCAGATCGGGATGTCGGGATACATCTCCGCCATCGCGTCGATCAGGTGCTTCAGCACGATGTCGTTGGCGTAGGACCGGGCCCCGCGGCTGGCCTGCATGATCACCGGCGAATTGGTGGCCTCGGCGGCCTCCATGATCGCCAGCGCCTGCTCCATGTTGTTGATGTTGAACGCGGGCACGCCGTAGCCGTACTCGGCGGCGTGATCGAGCAGCTGTCGAAGCGTAATCCGGGCCATCGCCGATCTTCCCCTTAAGATTGCAGGGCCGCCACTCCGGGCAGCTCCTTGCCTTCCATCCATTCCAGAAACGCGCCGCCGGCCGTGGAGACGAACGTGAAGTCGCCGGTCGCACGCGCGGTATTCAGGGCCGCAACCGTATCACCCCCGCCGGCGACCGCCACCAGCTTGCCGGCCTTGGCCAGCGCGGCGGCTTCCTGCGCGGCCTGAACGGTCGCCAGATCGAAGGGTTGCACCTCGAAGACGCCGAACGGGCCGTTCCAGATCAGGGTGCGGCACTCGGCCAGCACGGCCTTCACCGTGGCCAGGGTCTTGGGCCCGACGTCGAAGATCTTCTCGTCCGCGCCCACGGCGCCGTCGGCCAGGTCGATGGTGCGGGTGGCCACGCCGGGGGCGAGCTCGGTCGCCACCACCACGTCGGCCGGCAGGATCACCTTGCAGCCCGCGGCTTCGGCCTTGGCCAGGATCTCCCGGGCGGTGTCGGCCATGTCCTTCTCGCACAGCGAGCCGCCGATCTCGACGCCCTGGGCGAAGAGGAAGGTGTTGGCCATGCCGCCGCCGATGGCCAGGTGGTCCAGCTTGCCCACTAGGTTGTTCAGCAGGTCGAGCTTGGTGGAGACCTTGGCGCCGCCGACGATGCCCATCACCGGCCGCTGCGGATTGCCCAGGGCCGCGTCCACGGCCTCGAGCTCCTTGCGCATCTGCTCGCCGGCATAGGCGGGCAGACGGCGGGCGAGGCCTTCGGTCGAGGCGTGCGCCCGGTGGGCGGCCGAGAAGGCGTCGTTCACATAGAGGTCGCCGTTGGCGGCCAGGGCCGCGGCGAACTCGGGATCGTTCTTTTCCTCGCCGGCGTGGTAGCGGACGTTCTCCAGCAGGGCGACGCCGCCCGGCTGCAGGGCGTCCACCACGGCCTTGGCGGCCTCGCCGATGCAGTCGTCGGCGAAGGCCACGGGGGCGCCGATCAGGGCCGCCAGGGGCTCCACCACCGGCTTCAGGCTCATCTCGGGGACGCGCTTGCCCTTGGGCCGGTCGAAGTGGGCCAGCAGCACCACCTTGGCGCCGCCGGCGCGCAGCTTCTCGATGGTCGGCAGGGCGGCGCGCAGCCGGGTGTCGTCACTGACCCGGCCGTCGGCCATCGGCACGTTGAAGTCCACGCGCACCAGGGCGCGCTTGCCCGAGAGGTCGGCGTCGTCGAGGGTCTTGAAGGTCTGGCTCACCCGCGGAGTCCTACACTGCGTCATCCCGGACGGCCGGCGGCCGGTCCGGGACTTAAAGGGGCGCCCCGCTTGGGCGGCCTCCCTAAGCCCCGGCTTGGGTCCCGGCTTTCCGCTGCGCTCCGGCCGGGATGACGGCGAGGGCGGGCGCAGCCGAGGCGCTCGCCTAGATCAGCTTGCCCAGGGCGACGGCGGTGTCGCTCATCCGGGTCGAGAAGCCCCATTCGTTGTCGTACCAGGACAGGACGCGGCCGAGGCCGCCGTCGATCACCTGGGTCTGCGGCAGGGCCACGGTCGACGAGGCCGCCACGTGGTTGAAGTCGGTCGACACCAGCGGGTCGTTGGTCACCGCCAGGACGCCGCGCAGCGGGCCCGAGGCCGCAGCCGCTTCCAGGGCGGCGTTGATCTCTTCCTTGGTGACCTTCTTGCCGGGGACGAACTTCAGGTCGACCACCGACACGTTCGGGGTCGGCACGCGGATCGACGAGCCGTCCAGCTTGCCGGTCAGTTCCGGGATCACCAGGCCCAGGGCCTTGGCCGCGCCGGTCGAGGTCGGGATCATCGACATGGCCGCGGCGCGGGCGCGGTAGAGGTCCTTGTGCATGGTGTCCAGCGTCGGCTGGTCGCCCGTGTACGAGTGGATGGTGGTCATGTAGCCGCGCTCGATGCCGCACAGCTCCTGCAGGACCTTGGCCACCGGCGCCAGGCAGTTGGTGGTGCACGAGGCGTTGGAGATGATCAGGTCGTCCTTGGTCAGCGTCTCGTGGTTGACGCCGTAGACGATGGTCTTGTCGACGCCGTCGCCGGGGGCCGAGATGATCACGCGCTTGGCGCCGGCTTCCAGGTGGGCGGCGGCCTTCTCACGGCTGGTGAACAGGCCGGTGCACTCCAGGGCGATGTCCACGCCCAGGTCCTTGTGCGGCAGCTCGGCCGGGTTGCGGATGGCGGTCACCTTGATCGGGCCGCGGCCGACGTTGATCGTGTCGCCGTCGACGGTCACCGGGGCCGGGAAGCGGCCGTGGACGCTGTCGTAGCGCAGCAGGTGGGCGTTGGTCTCGACCGGGCCCAGGTCGTTGATGGCCACGACCTCGATGTCCGTCCGCGCATGTTCGATGATCGAACGCAGGACCAGGCGGCCGATGCGACCGAAACCGTTGATGGCGACGCGAACGGGCATGTGCGGAGACCTCCTGCGGGGAATTGTGTGCCGGGGTTCTTGAAGCGGGGGGCGGTGAAGTCAACCCCTCCGGGAACACGAATGGCGACAATGGATTGCGCCTGGCCCCCGTCCTCTCGCTTTCGCCGTCCCCTCAAGGCGCGAGGGAAGGCCTCGCCCGGCGGTTCTGCTTGACTTTCCGGTCGACTGATGTTCTCTTTTTGTTCATGTCGAGCGACGATGACGTGGTGCAGGAGATGGAGGCTGGGCTCGCCCATGTCGCCCGGCTGCAGCTCGCGCTCGCCGACAAGCTTCACCAGATGGCCCAGGCCTCGGACGACGCCGCCGAGGTCGCCGATCTGGCCAAGGCCCTGGAGCGCACCACCCGGTCCCTGCGCCTGACCTACGCCCTGCGCCTGCGGCTTCGCCGGGACGCCCGGCGCGATGCGCGCGAGGAGGCGGCCGCCCAGGCCAGCCGCCAGCAGGATCGGGTTTCCCGCCGCAAGCAGCAGCTGCACGCCGGCGTCTATGGCCTGCTGTGGCGCGAAGCCGAACGCCTGGACGAGGAGGAGGACGAGGAGCTCGAGGGCCACGTGTTCGAGCTCGTCGAGGGCGAGGCCCTGTCCGACACCTTCCTGACCGAGCCGCTCGCCGACCAGGTGGCCCGGGTGGTCCGCGCCGCGGGCTACGAGATCACCCCCGACGGCGACGTCCGGGCCCTGGCCCCGCCGCCCCGCCCGGGCGAGGCGCGCGGCTTCCACAGCAGCGCCTGAGCCGGCGCGCCGCGATCCCCGCCCCGAGGGGCGTCCCAATCCATTTGGCTTTCAGGGCTGGCCCGCGGGGCCTCGGCCCCGGACCGGCCTCACCTTGGCGGCCGCGTCCTGCGCCCTGCTGCGCGCCTCGTCCACGTCGGCGCCCCGGGCGAGGGCCACGCCCATGCGCCGGCGCTCGAAGGCCTCGGGCTTGCCGAACAGGCGCAGGTCCGCGCCCGGGACGGCCAGGGCCTCGGCCACGCCCTCGAAGGCGATGCCCGTGGCTTCCATGCCGCCATAGATCACCGCGCTGGCGCCCGGCTCGCGCAGGGTCACGTCCGTGGGCAGGCCCAGGATGGCCCGGGCGTGCAGGGCGAATTCGCTGAACGCCTGGGTGGCCAGGGTGACGAGGCCGGTGTCGTGCGGCCGGGGCGAGACTTCCGAGAACCAGACCTGGTCGCGCTTCACGAACAGCTCGACGCCGAAGATGCCGAGCCCGCCCAGGGCTTCGGTGACCTTGCCGGCGATCTCCCGGGCCCGGGTCAGGGCCGTGGGGCTCATGGCCTGGGGCTGCCAGCTCTCCACATAGTCGCCCTTCACCTGCCGGTGGCCGATCGGGGCGCAGAAGCTGGTCTCGACCTCGCCGTCCTTCAGGCTGCGGACGGTGAGCTGGGTGATCTCGAAGTCGAACTCCACCCGGCCCTCGACGATCACCCGGGGCTGCTCCACCCGGCCGCCCTCCAGGGCGTAGCGCCAGGCGGCGGCGATCTGGTCGGGGCTCTCCACATAGGACTGGCCCTTGCCCGACGAGCTCATCACCGGCTTCACGAAGCAGGGGAAGCCGGTCACCTCGGCGGCGGCCCTGGCCAGCTCGGCCTCGGACGAGGCGAAGGCGTAGGCGCTGGTGGGCAGGCCCAGCTCCTCGGCCGCCAGCCGGCGGATGCCTTCCCGGTTCATGGTCAGCTGGGCGGCCCGGGCGGTGGGGATGACCGTGGCCAGCCCCTCCGCCTCGATGCGCACCAGCTCGTCGGTGGCGATGGCCTCGATCTCCGGCACGATCAGGTGCGGCCGCTCGGCCTCCACCAGGGCCCGCAGGGCCGCCGCCTCGGTCATGGCGATGACGTGGCTGCGGTGGGCGACCTGCATGGCCGGGGCGTCGGCGTAGCGGTCGACGGCGATCACCTCGCAGCCGAGCCGCTGCAGCTCGATCACCACCTCCTTGCCGAGCTCGCCCGAGCCCAGCAGCATGACCCGCACGGCGGTGGGCGAGAGCGGCGTGCCGAGGCGCATCGGACCCTAGCCCAGCTTGGCCTTGGCGGCGGCGGCCACCGCCTCCGGCGTGATGCCGAAGTGCTGGTAGAGGACCTTGTCGGGGGCGCTGGCGCCGAAGCTGTTCATGCCCACGAACACGCCGTCCGAGCCGATGAAGCGGTCCCAGCCCTGGCGCACGCCGGCTTCCACGGCGACCTTCACCTCGGACTCCCCGATCAGGGTCTCCTGGTAGTCGGCCGGCTGGGCCTCGAAGAGCTCGAAGCTCGGCACGGACACCACCCGGGCGCCGACGCCCTCGGCCTCCAGCAGCTTGCGGGCTTCCAGGGCGATGGCCACCTCGGTGCCGCTGGCGAAGATCGTCACCTGCGCCGGCAGGCTGGCCGCGGCCAGCTGGTAGGCGCCCCGGGCCGACAGGTTCTCGCCGATGGGCTGGGTGCGCACCGCCGGGGTCCTCTGCCGCGACAGGGCCAGGACCGAGGGCGTCGACTTCGCGTCCAGGGCCAGCTTCCAGCACTCGGCGGTCTCCACCGCGTCGGCCGGACGGAAGACGTTGAGGTTCGGCATCGCCCGCAGGGAAGCCAGGTGCTCCACCGGCTGGTGGGTCGGGCCGTCCTCGCCGAGGCCGATGGAATCATGGGTGCCCACATGGATCACCCGCACGCCCATCAGCGCCGCCAGGCGGATCGCCGGCCGCGAATAGTCGGTGAACACCAGGAAGGTGCCGCCATAGGGGATGACCCCGCCGTGCAGCGCCATGCCGTTCATGGCCGCGGCCATGCCGAACTCGCGCACGCCGTAGTTCACATAGCGCCCGCCGTAGCCCGGCCCGTCGAGGATCTCGGAGCCCTTGACGAAGGTGTTGTTCGAACCGGTCAGGTCGGCCGAGCCGCCCACCAGTTCGGGGATCTCGCCGAAGATCTTCTCCAGCACCGCGCCCGAATGCTGGCGGGTGGCGGCGGCCGGGGCCTTGGCCTCGGCGTCGGCGATGAACTGGTCCAGGGCCGCAAAGGCGGTCTTCGGCAGTTCGCCAGCCATGGCCCGCTCGAAGTCGCCGCGCAGCGACGAGGCGGCCAGGCGCGCCTCCCAGGCCTTGCGGTGCTTGGCCCCGCGGCGGCCGGCCGCGCGCCAGGGCTTCAGGGCCTCGTCCGGGATCACGAAGGGCTCGTGCGGCCAGCCGAGGTTCTCCCGGGTCTTCACCACTTCGTCCTTGCCCAGGGCCTTGCCGTGGACGTCGTGGGTGCCCTGGAAGGTGGGCGAACCCTTGCCGATGATGGTCTTGCAGGCGATCAGCGTCGGGCGGTCCTGCTTGATCGCCCAGGCCAGGGCGCGGCGGATCTGGCCCTCGTCATGGCCGTCGATGCGCTTGGTCGCCCAGCCGGCGGCCTTGAAGCGGGCGAGCTGGTCGGTGGCGTCCGAAATGCCCACATGGCCGTCGATGGTGATGTCGTTGTCGTCCCACAGCACGGTCAGCTTGGCGAGCTTCAGCCGGCCGGCGAGGCTGATGGCCTCGTGGCTGACGCCCTCCATCAGGCAGCCGTCGCCGGCCAGGACCCAGGTGCGGTGGTCCACCAGGTCCTCGCCGAAGCGTGCGGCGAGATGCCGCTCGGCGATGGCCATGCCGACGGCGGTGGCCAGGCCCTGGCCCAGCGGGCCGGTGGTGGTCTCGACGCCGGGGGTGTGGCCGAACTCCGGGTGGCCCGGGGTGTTCGAGCCGAGCTGGCGGAAGTTCTTCAGGCTGTCGAGGGTGACCGCCTTCACGCCCGACAGGTGCAGCAGGCTGTACAGCAGCATCGAGCCGTGGCCCGCCGACAGCACGAAGCGGTCGCGGTCGGCCCAGTCGGGCCGGGAGGCGTCGTACTTCAGGAAGCGCGTCCACAGCACGGTCGCCACGTCGGCCATGCCCATGGGCATGCCAGGGTGTCCGGAATTGGCCTGTTCCACGGCGTCCATCGAGAGGACGCGGATGGCGTCGGCCATGAGCTTCGTCGGCGCGGGCATCGAGATCTTTCGCGAGTCGTTAACGGCGGGGTGCGGCGCCCCCTCGCACGCAGGGGGCCGAGGGTCAAGAAACCGGCCAATTCCCAAGCGATGCAACGCGCTTTAGAAAAGGTCCATAAGCCTTTGGGGAGTCATGCATGAACCCGGGCGAGAGCACCCTCGATCTGGCGGCGAAGCGACTTGAACGCGCGGTCCAGCAGCTTGAGCAGCGGCTGGCCGAGAAGCTGCGCCTGGCCAATGCCGAGGCCGGCGGGCTGTTCGACCTCGACCGGGATCGGCTCGCCGCCGAGCTCGATCGGGCCAAGGCCCGCGAGCGCGAGCTCGAGGAGGCCGGCGCCCAGGCGTCCGAGGCGCTCGGCAAGGCGATTCAGGAAATCCGCGCCGCCCTGCACGGGCAGGCGCCGGCGGAGCAGTAGGCATGGCCCAGATCAACGTCGAGGTGAACGGCCGCCCCTATGCGGTCGGCTGCGAGGACGGGCAGGAACAGCACCTCCAGGAGCTGGCCCGGATGTTCGACCGTCAGGTCCGCCACGTGTCCGCCGACATGGGTCAGCTGGGGGACACCCGCCTGTTCCTCATGGGCGCCCTGCTGCTGGCCGACGAGTTGGCCGACGCCAAGAGCCGTCTGGCCGCCCTGCAGATGGAGGTCAGCAAGCTTCAGGCCGAGCGCGCCCGCGTCGAAAGCAAGGCGGTGGCGGCCCTGGAGGCCGCGGCCAAGCGGATCGAGAAGCTGGTCACCGACGAGGCGGCCTAGGACCCGCCGCTAGCGGCCCCGGGCCTTGGCCATCAGCCGCGCCAAGGCCGGGATCAGCTCCGGCTGCTCGACCTGGCGATAGACGTGGTCGGCGGGAACGTGGGCCACGAGCCGGGCGTGGGCCTTGCCGAGGTTGTGGTAGGGCATCCGCGGCAGCAGGTGGTGCAGGCCGTGGTATCGCAGGCCCACCGGCGCCCAGAGGAACGGCAGCAGGGCCGGCGGCGGCACATTGACGCTGTCGAGGAACTGACCCTCGAAGCTCATGATCTCGCCCGCGTTATCCCAGTAGTGGGCCACCGCCGTCCGCAGCTGGTTCACGAAGGCGAAGACCGCATAGATGGCCACGGCGATCAGCACGGCGCGGAGCGGGAGGATCCCCGCCACGGTCAGGCCGATCACCGTCCAGCTCCACAGCCAGCAGCCGATCTCCTGGGCCAGCCACGGGGCCTTGGCGGCCCGGTCGAAGTCCTCGCGGCCGAAGGCGGGATTGATGGTCATGGCCGAGGTCTTGGCGATCACCCACCGGCGCAGGGGCGGGATCAGGAACGAGACGGGGGCCAGGACCGCGAAGCGCAGGATCACGCCCACCGGCGCGAGCAGGGCGATGAAGATGAAGGCAGCCAGGCGGCTCAGCGGCAGCCGGGCCAGGGGCATGTATTCTGGATCGCGGATCGTGCCGTAGCGGTCCTTGGCGTGGTGCAGCATGTGCACGCCTTCGTACAGCAGCGACGGCGTCAGGAACGGCACGCCGATCAGCAGGTTCCAGCCGAGGTGGAAGCCGGGCAGCTCGTCACGCCGCTGGTGGGTGAGTTCGTGGATGAAGCTCACGCCGCGATAGAGGGCAAGGACGCAGAGCGCGGCCGCGGCCAGGGCCCAGGCGCCCTTGGCGGTCGCCGCCGTCCAGAGGCTGAGGTAGGTCACGGCCGCGGTGGCCACGAGGTCGGCCCAGTAGATGCGCGGGTTCGGCCGCATCAGGTCGCGCGTCAGGTCGTTGGCCAGGCGGGCCAGGGACGGGGCGCGGGGGGCGGCGGGCTGGGCGGCGGCCGGGGGTGCGGGGGCGAGGGCTTCGGCGGTCACGGTCGAGACTTAGAACTCCCGAGGGGCCAGTTGAAGGGCGATCCGTCATCGAAGGCGTTTGGCCGCGCTTGAGAGCGGGCGTGGCGCACACTACCTTGGGCGTCCGGCGGGTCCTGCTGCGGCTCGCGTCGAAGGCGACATATCCCAGCGACCTTAATTCACTCGAAGGGAGCTGTCCCTGCCCTTGGCCGTGGCCTTGGGTATACGGCGCCCACCTGGTCTACCAGGTCGAGGGGATGAAACAGTCCTTCACGGTTCACGCGGCGCCGCCACCCCGTTTTCCCCTATAAGGGCCGGGTGAGCCTGGACTTGGACAAGACGGCCCTGCGCAAGCGCCTCCGAAGCGTGCGCCGACGGCTGGCGGCCGAGCGCCCCGACGCGGCGCGCCTCGCGGCCGAACGGCTGCCGGTGGACCGCCTGCCGCCGTTCGCCAGCGTTGCGGGCTATGTGGCCTGCGGCTCCGAGATCGATCCCCTGCCGCTCCTGCGTCGCCTGGCCGATCTCGGGGCGGAGCCGGCGTTGCCGGTCGCGAAGAGCCGCGACGAGGCCCTTGAGTTCCGCCGCTGGGATCATCGCCGCCCCCTGGCGCCGGATGCCTTCGGCATCCCCGCCCCGCCGCCCGGGAGCAAGGTCCTGACGCCCGACCTCGTCATCTGCCCGCTGCTGGGTTTTGACCGCCGGGGCGGACGCCTGGGCCAGGGCGCCGGCCACTACGACCGGACCCTCGCGAACCTTCGCGCCGCAAAACCGGTTTTCGTCCTCGGCCTCGCCTATGCCGGGCAGGAACTGGACGAAATCCCCATGGAGCCGCACGACCAGCGGCTGGACGCCATTCTCACCGAGACGGAATTCGTCCCGGTGGCTAGAGAGAGCCGATGAGACTCGCCTTTTTCGGAGACGTGGTGGGACGCGCCGGGCGCGACGGCCTGGCCACCTTCCTGCCCGGCCTGAAGCGCCAGCTCCGCCTCGACTTCGTGGTGGTCAACGCCGAGAACGCCGCTGCCGGCTTCGGCATCACCGAGGCCACGGCCAACGAGCTGTTCGACGCCGGCGCCGACTGCCTGACCCTGGGCAACCACTCCTGGGACCAGAAAGAGGCGCTGACGTACATCGTCCGCGAGCGGCGGCTGATCCGGCCGCTGAACTATCCGCCGCTGTCCCAGGCACCGGGCCGCGGGGCCCAGCTCTTCGACACGCCCGATGGCCGTCGGGTGCTGGTGGTGAACCTCCTGGGCCGGGTCTACATGGATCCGCTGGACGATCCCTTCGCCGCGGTGGACCGCGAGCTGGAGGCCGCGCCTTTGGGGGCAGTGGCCGACGCGGTGATCATCGACATCCATGCCGAGGTGACCTCCGAGAAGATGGCCATGGGCCATTTCTGCGATGGCCGGGCGAGCCTCGTGGTCGGCACCCACACCCACGTCCCGACCGCCGACGCCCAGATCCTGCCGGGCGGCACGGCCTACCAGACCGACGCCGGCGCCTGCGCCGACTACGACAGCGTCATCGGCAATCAGAAGGAGGAGCCGCTGCGGCGGTTCACCACCAAGATTTCCGGCGGCCGCTACAAGCCCGCCGAGGGGCCGGCGACGGTTTGCGGCGTCTATGTGGAGACCGACGACCGCACGGGCCTCGCCAAGCGCATCGAGCCCATCCGCGTGGGCGGGCGGCTCGCGCCGCATGTGCCGGTGCTGGATAAGGTGGAGGCCTAGGCGGCGGCTTGGGCGGGCCGCTCGCTCAGCACGCGGGTGATGGCGCCGAATAGCTGGGCCGGCTGGATCGGCTTGGCCTGAACCGCGTCGAAGCCCACAGCCTTCAGGCGGATGTCCGAGCCGGGTGCGGTGTCGGCGGTGAGCGCGATCACCGGCGTCGAGGGCGGGCCGGCTTCGCCTGCGCGGATGCGGCCGACGGCCTCGATGCCGTCCATCTCCGGCATGTGCAGGTCCATCAGCACCAGGTCGAAGGGCTCGATCCGCAGGCGCTCCAGGGCCTCGGCGCCGCTGGCGGCCATCTCCACCGCCGCCCCCGCCGCTTCGAGCAGGGCGCGGGCGACGGCCTGGTTGATCGGATTGTCGTCCGCCACCAGCACCCGAAGGGGCGGCAGGCGGAGGTCGGTGATGTCCACCTGGCGCGGTTTGACGTCCGGAGCCGCCGGCAGCGGCAGCCAGACCCGGAAGGTCGAACCCCGACCGGGCTCGCTGTCCACGACGATGTCGCCGCCCATCATGGCCGCCAGATTGCGGCAGATGGACAGTCCCAGGCCGGTGCCGCCATAGCGCCGGGCCGTGGAGGCATCGGCCTGGCTGAACGGGCGGAACAGCCGGGCCACCTGGTCGCGCGTCATGCCGGGACCGGTGTCCTCGACGCGGATCTCCACGCCGGGCCCGTCGAGCGGGCCGGGAGCACGGCGGACTGTGAGGGTGACGCTGCCGCTCTCGGTGAACTTCAGGGCGTTGGACAGCAGGTTCAGCACGATCTGCCGCACCCGGGTCTCATCGCCGACGACCTGGGCCGGCAGGTCCGGATCGGTCTCGCAGACCAGGGCCAAGCCCTTGGCTTCGGCGGTCTCGGTCCACAGGGCGACGGACTGGCGGGCCAGGGCGGCCAGATCGAACGCCGCAGACTCGATGTCCATGCGGCCCGCCTCGATCTTGGCGTGGTCCAGCACGTCGTTGACGATGGACACGAGGCCGTCGCCGGAGCGCACGATGGTCTCCACATAGTCCCGCTGCTGCGGCGAGAGCGGTGTGCGCAGCAGGGCGCGGGCCATGCCCAGCACGCCGTTCATCGGCGTGCGCAGCTCGTGGGTCACCATGTTGAGGAAATAGGTCTTGGCTTCGTTGGCCTGGGTCGCCCGTCGTTCGGCGTCGGCCAGGGCGTTGGCGGTCTGTCCGTTGGCCCGGGCCGCCGCGGCCATGTAGACAATGGGGATCGCCAGGCTGAAGGCGAGGACCATCGCGCCGCTTCGATCGTAGCCGCCGAAAGCCACAGGCAGCAGGATCCAGAGCACCAGGGCCGGCCCGCCCAACGCCGCCATGGCCACGGGCGTGCGGAACGAGAAGCCCACGGCGTGGATCATCAGTGTGACCAGGATCGCCACCCCGGCCAGACGCAGCGCCTCGTCGCCCGAGATCCAGCAATGCACCGCCAGGGCGCACCAGGCCAGGCCCGCCGCGAGCATCCAGAACACATAGGCGACCCGTGCGGCAGGCGTCAGCGCGCCCCCACGCATTCCATGACGGGAGACGAAACGGGTGCCGCCCTCGGTGATGGCGAAGGCCAGGAACCAGACGACGCCGAAGGTAGGGGAGAATACGTAGATCGAGAGCGCCATGGCGGTGAGCCCGCCGAGGATGCGCGCGGCCAGCACATCCCATGAGGTCCGGGCCACCAAGTCCAGTCGCTCATCCAATAGCTTCCGACGGCTGCCCTCCACGACCGGCGGTCCCTCCCATGCTGTCGCGACGCGCCTCACCCCCGCGCGCCGACTACAACCCAGGATGCCCCGATTTAGTGAACAGACCCTTGTTTTCTGATCTCGGGTACGCCAGCGCCGCTTAGGCGACGTCCAGCTTCCGTCCGCGGCTTTCCATCACGCGTTTGATGGTGGCCACGAGATCGGCGGGGCGGATGGGCTTGGTGTGCAGGGCGTTGAAGCCCAGCGACTGAAGACGTTCCTCCTCGCCCGGGCCGGCGTGGGCGGTGAGAGCGATGACCGGGATGTCCTGCGGCCCGGCCAGGCCGGCGCGGATCCGGCCCACTACCTCGATGCCGTCCATGCCCGGCATGTAGACGTCCATCAGCACCAGGTCGAAGAGGTCCGTCTGGACGCGCTCTAGCGCCTCCGCGCCGTGGGCCGCGGTCTCGACCGAAGCGCCGGCCGAGCCCAACAGGGCCCGGGCCACGGCCAGGTTGATCGGATTGTCGTCGGTGACGAGGATCCGCAGGGGGTGCAGGGAGGCGCTGGAGTTCAGCCGGGGCTCCAGCTGCGCCTCCACCGGGGCGGGCGTCGCTTCTGCGGTGGGCAGCGGCAGCCGGACGCGGAAGGTCGAGCCCTTGCCTGGGGTGCTGTCGACCGAGATTTCGCCGCCCATCATGGTGGCCAGGGTCCGGCAGATCGACAGGCCAAGGCCCGTACCGCCGTACTTGCGGGTGATGGACGCCTCGGCCTGGGTATAGGGCCGGAACAGGCGTGACACTTGGTCGGCGTCCATGCCGGGCCCGGTGTCCCCGACCGCAATCTCGATGCCGCCCTCGCCATCGGCCCGATGCTCACGGCGCAGCGCCAGGCTCACCTTTCCGTCTTCGGTGAACTTCACGGCGTTGGACAGCAGGTTCTGGATGATCTGGCGCACCCGCGTCTCATCGCCCAGCACGTGGGCGGGAAGCTGGGGGTCGACGTCGTAGTCGAGCTCCAGACCCTTCTCGGCTGCGGCCTCGGTCCAGAGTTCGACCGACTGCCGGCCCACCTCGCGCAGGTTGAAGGGCGCGATCTCGAGATCCATCCGCCCAGCCTCGATCTTGCTGTGGTCGAGGACGTCGTTGAGGATCTCGAGCAGGGAGTCTCCGGAGCGGAGGATGGTGTCCACATACTGCCGCTGCTGAGGCGTGAGCGAGGTGGCCTGAAGGGCCCGGGCCATGCCCAGCACGCCGTTCATGGGCGTGCGAATCTCGTGGCTGACCATGCCCAGGAACACGGACTTGGCCTCGTTGGCCTCCTTGGCCCGACGCTTGGCTTCGGCGAGGTCCCTGGCGTTCTGGGCCATGGCCCAGGCGGCCGCCAACACATAGATCAGGGCCACCAGGATGCCGAAGTTGGCGATCCAGAAGCTCGAGCCTTGGTAGTTGCCGAAGAACAGCGGCAGCGCCAACCAGAGCGCGGCCGCCGGAGCGCACATGACCAGCCAGGCGGCCGGCGCGCGGGACGAGAAGCCCAGGGCGTGGAACAGCACGGTGACGAGCACCGCCAGGGCGGCGACGCGCAGCGGCTCTTCGCCCGAGGCCCAGCCGCGCACGGCCAGGGCGCACCAGGTGAGGCACCCCAGCGCCATGAGCACGAGATAGGCGATACGCCGAGGGGGCGTCAGGCTGCCGCCCTTGAGCGCGGGCCGCGACGCCAGACGGGCGCCGCCTTCAGTCAGGGCGAAGCAGACGAACCAGACCGCGGCGAACGTCGGCCCGAACGGTTCGGCCGAAAGCAGGGCCGCGATGACGCCCGCAGCGCTGCGAACGGCCAGCACTTCCCATCGCGTCCGGGCCACGTAGTCCAGACGCTCGTCCAAAAGCTTCCAGCGTGTGGTAGCCACGCTTATGTCCCCCCAAAGCCCCTGCCGGACGAACAAGCTTGGCCGCGCCGACAGTTAACCATAGCGGTTCGGGCAACCCGGGTCCAACGCATGGTATGGGAGTGCAGGCTCAGGTTGCGAAGGGGAGCCGCTGGTTGCCTCAGCGGCGTCGGCGGCGGCTGTCCGGCGGCGCCAGCGTCTCCAGCGTGAGCACTCCGGCCTTGGTCCTGTCGAGCAGGTCGAAGCGAATGCCGGCGGTCTGTTCGAATTCAGCCAGGCTCACCCGACGGTCGCCGTCGAGGTCCGCGCCGGTGACCGGTTGCGGGATGTTGAGCAGGGAAAAGCGCGCCGCGCCCACACGGCCAGGGCCGCGGCCGCCCCCGAACTCAGGAGCGCCGCCGTACAGGCCGATGATCTCGGGGACGATCTCCCGCTCATAGGTCTGCAGTTCGAGCCCGCGCAGGATGCCGTCTCCGTCCTTGTCGAGCGCCTTGAAGAAGCGAACCGCGTCCGCGCGGAACTCGGCGAGGGTGAGGCGCCCGTCGCCATCGGCGTCAGCGCCTGTGAACCAGGCCCGCAGACCGTCGCCGCCGCGGAACGGCTCTCCGGCCGGGCTGATGTACAGGCTGCGGCCGCCGCCCGCGGGGCCGTCAGGACGAGGTTGAGCAGGGGCCGCCTCGGCGGCGGCGAGCAGGGCGATGGCGAAAATGATCAGACGACGCATGGGCCCTTCAGATGGTCAAGGCTTCGCCGTCGCGGAAGAGCCTGATCGAGCCGCGGTTGTATCGCCGACGAAACGGCGCTGTAGTCGGAGCCGCAAGGAGGCCGCATGCTCAGATTTCTCGTCCGCGCCGTGTTCGCCGGTCTCGGCCTGTGGCTGGCCTCGGAGATCGTCCCTGGCGTCGGCATCGACAACACCGGCACGCTGGTGGTGGCCGCGATCCTGCTCGGCATCGTCAACGCCTTCGTCCGGCCGGTGGTGTTCGTCCTGACCCTGCCGCTGACGATTATCACCCTGGGCCTGTTCCTGCTGGTGGTGAATGCGGCCATGATCGGCCTGGTCGCCATGATGTTGGGCGGCTTCCACGTGGACGGCCTGGTCCCCGGCGTCCTGGCGGCGATCGTCACCGGGGTCGTCAGCTGGGTGGGCAGCATGATCGCCCGCGACACCGAGCGGCGCTAGCGGCCTTTGAACGTGGCGGGCCGCTTCTCCATGAAGGCGGCCACGGCCTCGCCGAAGTCCTCGGTGCGCACGAGCGGCATGAGCTGCAGGAACACGTGATGCACGTGCTCGTCGAAGCCTTCCGAGAGCCCCATGCGCATCATCCGCTTGGCCGCCTGAACCGCCAGCGGAGCGTTGGACGCGATCTCGGCGGCGAGCCGGCGGGCCTCGGCCTGCAACTGGTCGGCGGGAACGGTCCGTGAGGCGAGGCCCCAGTCGACGGCCTCCTGCGCGCTCAGGGTTCGACCGGTGAAGATCAGTTCGGCGGCCTTCGACCAGCCGATCAGCCGGGGCAGCAGCCAGGTGCCGCCGGATTCCGGCACCACCCCGCGTTTGGTGAACGCCACCGCAAGCTTCGCCCCTTCGGCCGCCAGCCGGATGTCGCAGCCGAGGGCGGTGTCGAGGCCATAGCCGGCCGCCGCGCCGTTGAGGGCGCAGATGGTCGGGGTGTCCAGGTTGAACAGCACCGTCGGCGGGGTCGAGCGCAGGTCGAGGTTGGTGGCGTTCGAGGCGCCGCTGAGCCCGAGGCTGCCCTGGCTGGCGCCGCGTAGGTCGAGGCCGGCGCAGAAGGCGCTGCCCGCGCCGGTGAGGATGATGGCTCGGACATCCGGGTCGCGGTCGGCCTTGAGGAGAAGCTCGGCCAGTTCGTTCAGCATCAGCCCGGAGATGGTGTTCATCCGGTCGGGCCGGTTCAGCGTAATGGTGGCGATGTGCTCGCTCACCTCGTAGAGCACCTCAGCGTTCAGCCCTGCGGAATCGGCCATGGCGCGAGCCTCCCTGAATGATCTGATTTAGAGTAGCAGGTGCGCCGCCCGCCCCTAGGTAAGGCGCGCAGGTAGGATTCAGGAGGCCGCTTCAGTGTCGATCGAGAACCATCCCGGCTACGCCCGCTGGAAGGCGGCGGAGGCGCGGCTCGAGGAGGCCAAGCAGATGCTCGATGTGGTGACCACCGATGCCGAGCGCGCGGCCGCTCAGCGCGCAGTGGACGACGCTCAGGAAGAATACGACGCCGCCGTGGACGCCATCGTCGGCTGAGGGGCCCTCGCCTGGTCGCGTATTCAGGCGTCGATCTCGATGGCGTAGTCAACCACGTCGCCCGCCGCGACGCCCGCGCGCCGGCGCACATCCGCCTTCACCGGCAACAGGAACGATCCCAGTTTGCTCGCCGAGAACAGCGAGGTCTTCCAGCGGACCTCGCCGATAGCGGCCGTGACCCGCAGGGAGCCGAACGGCGCCAGCCGTCCGCCGACGGTGCGTATGCCCTCGGCCAATTCCCGGGGCAGGGTGATGAAATGCCAGCGGCCGGGGCCGTCATAGAGCCAGAGCTCGCCGGCGGCCTCGTAGCGGAACGACATCCGACCTCCCTAGCGGACGCCAAAGAAAAAGGGCGGAGCCTTGCGGCTCCGCCCTCCGTCTTAGCGATGAAGCGCTGGATTAGAAGTCCATGTCGCCCATGCCGCCGGGCATGCCCGGAGCGGCCGGCGCGTTCTTCTTCGGCGCTTCGACGATCGCAGCTTCCGTGGTGATCAGCAGGCCGGCCACCGAGGCGGCGTCCTGCAGAGCCGTACGGACGACCTTCGCCGGGTCGATGACGCCGGCTTGCACCAGATCGGTGTACTCTTCCGTCTGGGCGTTGAAGCCGAAGGTCGGCGAGCTGTTCTCGAGGACCTTGCCGACCACGATCGAGCCTTCGACCCCAGCGTTTTCCGAGATCTGACGGATCGGAGCCTGCAGGGCGCGACGGACGATGGCGATGCCGGCGTCCTGGTCGTCGTTGTCGCCCTTCACGCCGTCGAGGACCTTGGAGGCCTTCAGCAGGGCGACGCCGCCGCCCGGCACGATGCCTTCTTCCACGGCCGCGCGGGTCGCGTTCAGGGCGTCGTCGACGCGGTCCTTCTTCTCTTTCACCTCGACTTCGGTGGCGCCGCCGACGCGGATCACCGCAACGCCGCCGGCCAGCTTGGCCAGGCGCTCTTGCAGCTTTTCGCGGTCGTAATCCGAGGTGGTGTCCTCGATCTGCTTCTTGATCTGGGCGATGCGGCCTTCGATGCCGGCCTTGTCGCCCGCGCCGTCGACGATCGTGGTGTCGTCCTTGGTGATCTGGACCTTCTTGGCCTTGCCGAGCATGTCGAGGGTGACCGACTCGAGCTTGATGCCCAGGTCTTCCGAGATCAGCTGACCGCCGGTCAGGATGGCGATGTCTTCCAGCATGGCCTTGCGGCGATCGCCGAAGCCCGGCGCCTTCACGGCCGCGACGCGCAGGCCGCCGCGCAGCTTGTTGACTACCAGGGTCGCCAGGGCTTCGCCTTCGACGTCCTCAGCGATGATCAGGAGCGGACGGCCCGACTGGACCACGGCTTCCAGGACCGGCAGCAGCGGCTGCAGCGAGGAGAGCTTCTTTTCGAAGAGCAGGATCAGCGGCTCTTCGAGTTCGGCCTCCATCTTCTCGGCGTTCGTGATGAAGTACGGCGAGAGGTAGCCGCGGTCGAACTGCATGCCTTCGACGACATCGAGTTCGGTCTCGGCGGTCTTGGCCTCTTCGACCGTGATCACGCCTTCGTTGCCGACCTTTTCCATCGCCTTGGCGATCATCTCGCCGACTTCCTTGTCGCCGTTGGCCGAAATGGTGCCGACCTGCGCGATTTCGGAGTTGGCCGAGACCTTCTTGGCGTTGGCCTTGATCTCCTCGATGACCTTGGCGACCGCCTTGTCGACGCCGCGCTTCAGGTCCATCGGGTTCATGCCGGCCGCGACCGACTTCAGGCCTTCGACGACGATCGCCTGAGCCAGGACGGTGGCGGTGGTGGTGCCGTCGCCGGCCTTGTCGTTGGTCTTGGAGGCGACTTCACGGATGAGCTGAGCGCCCAGGTTCTCGAACTTGTCGGTCAGCTCGATTTCCTTGGCCACCGACACGCCGTCCTTGGTCGAGCGCGGAGCGCCGAAGGACTTTTCGATGACGACGTTGCGGCCCTTGGGACCGAGGGTGACCTTCACCGCATTGGCGAGGATGTTGACGCCGCGCAGCATGCGATCGCGCGCGTCGGAAGCGAAATAGACTTCTTTCGCAGCCATGTTGGTTCTCTTCTCTCTAAAGGGGATTCAGAAGGGCGATCCGGTTGCCGCGCCGCTTAGGCGACGACGCCCAGGATGTCGCTTTCCTTCATGATGAGCAGGTCCTGGCCATCGAGCTTCACCTCGGTGCCGGACCACTTGCCGAACAGGATGCGATCGCCGACCTTGACGTCCAGGGGAACAACCTTGCCGCTATCGTCACGAGCGCCCGGGCCGACGGCGATCACTTCGCCTTCCTGCGGCTTTTCCTTGGCGGTGTCGGGGATGATGATCCCGCCCTTGGTCTTCTCTTCTTCCTCGACGCGCTTGACGAGGACGCGATCTCCCAGGGGACGAAACGCCATGATGCTCTTTCTCCGTTCGAGACGGTGGGTTGAAATTTGGTGACGGAAGCCGCCCCAGGGCCTGCTGTTAGCAGTCTGCCCTATCGAGTGCTAACGTCCGCTGGGGGAGGTAGGGAAACGCCTATCGGGAGTCAAGACAGCCTCGGTGCGGGAGCGGATGATGCGCCCGCAGGGATGCGAGACCCGCCGATGCAACCCATGTGAAGAACTGGGCCGGAGGCCGTGGCCGACGGTCCGTGGTGACTGTGATGTGGGGTGAGCGGATGAGTTTGCAATCCTTCCTGCAGAACGCCGTGCGAGAGGGCGACCTGACCTTGCGCCTGCCGGGCGGCAGGACGCTGAGGCTGGGCGACGGCTCAGGCCCGCCGCTGGTGGCGCGGATCACCAGCCCGATGTGGGCGGCGCGGATCGCCGCCAAGCCCGGTCTCGGCGTCGGCGAGGCCTACATGGACGGCGGCCTCGTCCTGGAGCAGGGGGATGTGGCGGACTTCATCAACCTCATCGGCGCCAATGCCAAATACAAGGCGCACAAGAAGCGCGGGCCATTGAAACGGTGGCTGCGCGACCGGCGGCGGGAGGCCAATCACCGACGCGCCGCGCGCCGCAACGTCGCGCACCACTATGACCTGTCGAACGAGCTCTACCGGCGCTTCCTCGACGAGGACATGCAGTACTCGTGCGCCTACTTCGCCCGCCCTGACATGACGCTGGAGGAGGCCCAGCTCGCCAAGAAGCGGCACATCGCCGCCAAGCTGGCGCTGGAACCCGGCATGAAGGTGCTGGACATCGGGTGCGGCTGGGGCGGCATGGCCATGACCTTGGCCGAGGAGACGGGGGCCGAGGTGGACGGGATCACCCTGTCCACCGAGCAGCTGGCGCTGGCCCAGGAACGCGCCCAGGCCCGGGGGCTGTCGAACCGGGTCCGGTTCTCGCTCACCGACTACCGGGACGTGCCGGGACCGTACGACCGGATTGTCTCAGTGGGCATGTTCGAGCACGTGGGCCGGCCGAACTATCAGGCCTATTTCGACGGGATCGCCCGGCTGCTGACCGACGACGGTGTGGCGCTGATCCACTCCATCGGCCGGCCCGAGGGACCGAACGTCACCAATGCCTGGGTGGCCAAGTACATTTTCCCCGGCGGCTATATTCCCGCCCTGTCCGAGGTGCTGCCAGCCATCGAGCGGGCGGGCCTCTATGTGACCGACATCGAGATCCTGCGCCTGCACTACGCGGAGACCCTGAAGGCCTGGCGCGAACGCTTCGCGGCGAACCGGGCCGAGGTGGCGCAGATGATGGACGAGCGGTTCTGCAGGATGTGGGAGTTCTACCTGGGCATTTCGGAGATGGCCTTCCGCCATCGCGGCCACTTCGTCTTCCAGGTGCAGCTCGCCAAGCGCTCGGGGACCCTGCCAATCACCCGCGACTACATGGGCGAGGCCGAGGCGAAGCTCTCCCGCCCGGACCGCCGGGTGGCCTGAAGACCTTGACCTGGGACGTAATCGACGGGCGGCGCCCCGGCGGGTGAGGCTCCCAGCGTTCGCGGCTTCCGCAAGGCCGCATGCAAGGAGCCTAGCCATGACCGTCATCCGCTCGACCTTCCTCCGCGCCGTGATCGGCCTTGATGCGGCCGTCTGCGGCCTCCTGGGCGCCGGTTTCGCCGTCGGCGGCCCCGCGGCCGCAGGAGCCTTGGGCCTGTCGCCTGGGTTCACCGGCCCGGTCGGTCTCTTCCTGATGGCCTATGCGGCGCTCCTGGCATGGCTTGCCCTGCGGTCTGAGCTGCCGCGGGCCGCCGTCTGGGCTCTGGCCGTCTTCAACGGGCTCTGGGCTCTCGAAAGCGTGCTGATCGTCCGCCTGGGCTGGGTCAACCCCACGCCGACCGGTCACGCCGTGCTCTACGTCCAGGCCGCCGGTGCGCTGGGCGTGGCGGCGTTTCAGGCGCTGACCCTGCGCCGGGCCCGGCCGCTCACGGCCTGAGGCCGTCCGCCGCGCCACTGCTCCCCCAGTGGCGCGGCGACCACCGGTCGGCCACAAGCGCGTTGAAACAGTTGTTTGAACGTGGTCCTATGGCTCCCAATCGCCGGCTGACGCCGGCCTGTCGATGGGAGCGACCAGGATGAACAAGCCCGCCGAACGTCCGCAATCCGGCTTCGTGCTGAACCCGCAGGACGAGCTCAACGACCTGCGGATGTCGGACAAGGCGCTGCCGCTCTACAATCAGGTGAAGCAGTTCATCAAAGAGGTGGTGGAGCCGGCGTCGGAGGAGTTCCATCGCCTGGGCGAAGGCCGCCCGAACATCTGGGACTACGCGCCCGGCCAGCTCGAAGTGCTGGAAGCGGCCAAGGACAAGGCCAAGGCCCAGGGCCTGTGGAACTTCTTCCTCCCCAACGCCGAGACCGGCGAGGGCCTGTCGAACCTCGACTACGCCTACATCGCCGTGGAGCTGGGCAAGAACCGGCTGGCCTCGGAGATCATGAACTGCGCCGCCCCCGACACCGGCAATATGGAAGTGCTGGAACGCGTCGGCACGCCGGAGCAGAAGGAAAAGTGGCTGAAGCCCCTGCTCGAGGGGAAGATCCGCTCGGCCTACTGCATGACCGAGCTGAACACCGCCTCGTCGGACGCCAAGAACATCGATACCCGCGCAGTCCGGGTGGGCGACGAGTACATCATCAACGGTGAGAAGCACTACATCTCCGGCGCGGGCGACCCTCGCTGCAAGGTGATGATCACCATGGTGCGCACCGGCGGCGAGAACGACCCGCCGCACCTGCAGCAGTCGCAGATCCTGGTGCCGCTCCCCACCGAGGGTGTCGAGATCATCGGCGGCCAGCAGGTGTTCGGCGACTATGACGCCCCGCATGGCCACATGCACATCCGGTTCAACAACGCCCGGGTGCCGGCCTCCAACATCCTGCTCGGCGAGGGGCGCGGCTTTGAGATCAGCCAGCTGCGCCTCGGCCCCGGCCGGATCCACCACTGCATGCGCGCCATCGGCTCGGCCGAGAAGGCCCTGGACCTGATGGTGACCCGCGGCATGAGCCGGGTGGCCTTCGGCAAGCCGATCATCCAGCTCGGCGGCAACCTCGAGATCGTCAGCCGCGCTCGTATCGAGATCGAGGCCATGCGCCTGATGGTGCTGAAGGCCGCCAAGGCCATGGACGTGCTCGGCAACCGCGAGGCCCGGGTCTGGATCCACATGGTGAAGGCCATGGTCCCCGAGCGGGTCTGCAAGATCATCGACCAGGCGATCCAGATGCACGGCGCCCTGGGCGTGTCGCAGCACACGCCGCTCGCCCGGATGTACGCCAATACCCGGACCCTGCGGATCGCCGACGGCCCGGACGAAGTCCACCACATGGTGGTGGGCCGCAACGAACTGCAGCAGTTCCGCGAAGGCCCGCACGACAGCTCGATGTCGGCGGTGTTCCGCAACTAGCAGGCCTTCAGGGCTTCAAGGATCAGGCCCCGGTTCGCGCCGGGGCCTTTTTCTTTGGCGAAGAGCGGGCCTGGGTGTAAGCGAACGGCGTCATATGACGGCCAAGCTCTCCCTGCCATGACCTTGCTCGCCGGCGCCTTTGTGGCCGCGGCGGCCTTTTTCACGGCGGCGCTTTCGGGCGTCTTCGGCATGGCGGGCGGCCTCCTGCTGATGGGCTGCCTCGCGCTCGTTCTGCCCGTGCAGGCGGCCTTCGTCACCCACGGCCTGCTGCAACTGGTCGCCAACGGCTGGCGGGCGGTCCTGCATCGACATCACGTTCGCTGGGACATCGTCGGATGGTACGCCCTGGCCTCCCTGCTTGCGGGCCTGACCGTGGCGGGCCTGTCCTTCACGCCCTCGAAGCCGCTGCTGTTCCTGCTGCTGGGTCTGGTGCCGGCCCTCACCTGGCTGCCGCGACGCTGGCTCCGTCTCGATGCGGCGCGTCCGCCGCAGGCGTTTCTTTCAGGCCTGCTGGTCACGGGCCTCAATCTCGTCGCCGGGGTGGCCGGCCCCCTGCTGGACATCTTTTTCGTCCGGACGACGCTCACCCGGCACGCCATCGTGGCCACCAAGGCCGCGACCCAGGTGTTTGCTCACCTGGCCAAGATCCTCGTCTATGGGGCTCCGCTGCTTGTCAGGGCGGACGGGTCTGGTCTCCCGCCCTGGCCGATGTTCGTCCTGGCTGTGCCGCTGTCCATGGCCGGTACGGCCGTCGGCGGCCGTATCCTGGACCGCCTGAACGATGTGGACTTCAAGCGCTGGACCCGCTGGATCGTCACCGGCATCGGCGGCGTCTATCTGATCCAGGCGGCCGGTCTTCTCCGGAACTGAAAAAAAGGCCGGGTCGCGCGGACCCGGCCAAAGGGAAGTTCATAGGGAGGAAACGCCCAGGATGGGCACGCCTTCAGGTATGTCGGCTCCGCGACTGTGCAAGCGGTCCTCCGAAAATTTTTTGGCAGCCGGACTGGAAAGGCGCGGCCGCCCCCAACTGGACTGAGGAAATGGCGCAGATTGGACCTTCTGACTGGTCCGTTCGCCGCCTACGACGGCGTCATGTCACAGGCCGCCATCTCGTCTGTTTCGGCCGAGCTCATGAACCTTGAGCCCCGGCCCCTTGAGAACCGCTTTGTTCGGCTGGAGCCGATGACCGATGCGCACCGAGAGGGGCTGCGCGTGGCCGTGAACGCCGACCAGCGTATCTGGACCGAGCTCTATCCCTATTCCTGGGCGAACGAGCATTTCGAGCCGACCTGGGCGAAGTTGCGCACCGATCAGGCCAGCGGGGCGATGTCGCCCTATGCGGTGGTCGCGGACGGCCAAGTGGTGGGGCTCACCAGCTTCTACGCCATCGACCGATCGAACCACGTGCTGGAGATCAGGGGCACCTACTACCGGCCCGAGGTCCGCGGCGGGCCGGTCAATCCAGCCGCCAAGCTCCTGATGATGGGCGAGGCCTTCGCCAGCGGCGCCCGGCGGGTGGTTTATCGGGTCGACGCCCTTAACGCCCGCAGTCGGGCCGCAGTGAACAAACTGGGGGCGGTGGAGGAAGGCGTGATGCGCCAGGACCGTATCACCTGGACCGGGCGCATCCGCGACACGGTGATCTTCTCGATCCTGGCGGACGAATGGCCGACGGTGCGCGAGCGGCTGGAGCAGCGGCTGGCGGCGTTCACCTGACCGGCGCCCAGCCTCAGGTCCTGCCCGACGCGCCCTTCCGGCGGGCCCGGAAGAAGGCCTTGAGCATGGCCGAACTTTCCTCCGCAAGCACGCCCCCCGTGACCTCGGGGCGCCAATGGCAGGTGGGCTGCTCGAAAAATCGGGGCCCGTGCCGGACGGCGCCGCCCTTGGGATCCTCGGCCCCGAATACCACGCGGCCGATCCGGGCGTGGCTGATCGCGCCGGCGCACATGGCGCAGGGCTCCAGGGTGACCACCAGGGTAAGGCCCGTCAGGCGGTAGTTGCCCAGCTTCTCGGCTGCGGCGCGCAGGGCCAGCACCTCGGCGTGGGCTGTGGGGTCGTGGCGGCCGATCGGGGCGTTGCCGGCGACGGCGATCACCTCGCCGGTGGTGGAATCCACAACGGCGGCGCCCACCGGGGTCTCTCCAGCCTCGGCGGCGGCTTGCGCGGCTTCGAGCGCGATGCGCATGGTGCGGCAGTCATGGTCCACGATCCTCTACGAACCGACCGCGCCTCCTCCGGTCAAGCCCAGCCCTCCGAAGACCCCGCCGCTGACGGCGGCGGCGAACGCATCGCCAAGCTGCTCGCCCGCTCGGGAGTCGGCTCCCGCCGTGACGTGGAGCGGCTGATCGAGGAAGGCCGCGTGGCCATCAATGGCCAGGTGCTGACGACCCCGGCGGTGAAGGTCGAGCCCGGCGACATCGTGACGGTGGACGGCGCTGTGGTGGGCGAGCCGGAGCCGGTGCGCGTATTCCGCTATCACAAGCCCGTGGGGCTGGTGACGACCCACAAGGACCCGCAGGGACGGCCCACGGTGTTCCAGGCCCTGCCGCCCGAACTGCCCCGGCTGATCTCGGTGGGACGACTCGACCTGAACTCCGAAGGGCTGCTGCTGCTCACCAACGACGGCGGCCTCGCGCGGGCGCTGGAGCTGCCGTCCACCGGGATCGTCCGCCGCTACCGCGCCCGGGCCCATGGACGCATCACCCAGGAACGGCTGGATACGCTCAAGGACGGCATCACCGTGGACGGCGTCCGCTACGGCGCCATCGAGGCCAGGCTCGACAAGGCCAGGGAGGGCGGCCAGGGCGCCAATCTGTGGCTGACCGTGACCCTGCACGAGGGCAAGAACCGCGAAGTGCGGCGGGTGCTGGAGGCTCTCGGTCTGAAGGTGAACCGGCTGATCCGCCTGTCTTATGGCCCCTTCGCCCTTGGGACGCTGGGCGTGGGCGAGGTGGAGGAAGTCGGGCCGCGGGTGATCCGCGAGCAGCTCGCCGGCCTCATCCCACCGGAAAACATGCCCAAGGGCGACCGGCCGCAGTATCGGGCGCCCCATCGCAAGTCGCGCCGCGCCCAGGCCGAGAGCCGCGAGACCGAGCTGGTCCCGCCGCCGAAGGAGAAGGCGAAGAAGGAGTACAAGGCTGGCTGGGCCAAGCCGAAGGCCAAGCCCAGGCCCCATGCGAAGAAGCCGCCGAAGGCGCTGCTGCAGGCGAAGATCGAAGGCAAGACCATCGGTGCTCCGCCCAAGCCGCCGGCTGAGGGGCGGGCGGCGCCGGCGCGCGGACCGGCCCGGCCGTCCGGCCGGTCGCTGGCCGCGCCTACAGCTAGACCGGAGGGCAAGCCGATGCGGCTCGGTCCAGGGGGGGGCGGACGCGGTCCGACGAGGCCGGGTCCTGGGCGGCCCAGCGGCGGCCGGCCCGGACCGAAGCGGCGGGGCTGAGCCATGCGCATCGTTTCCGGAGACTTCCGCGGCAAGACCCTGGTCACGCCGCCGGGGCAGGGCACGCGGCCGACGTCCGACCGCGCCCGTCAGGCCATCTTCAACATCCTAGAGCACGCCCCCTGGTCGGACGGGGTGCGGGACCGACGCGTGATCGACCTCTTCGCAGGCTCAGGCGCCCTGGGCTTCGAGGCGCTGTCGCGGGGGGCGGCCTTCTGCCTCTTCGTGGAGACCGACGAGGCGGCGCGGGGGGCGATCCGCGAGAATGTAGACGCCATGGGGCTGTTCGGCCGCACCCGCGTCCACCGGCGGGACGCCACCCAGTTGGGCGTGCGACCGGGGGCGGACGGGCCGGCGTTCGACCTGGCCTTCCTCGATCCACCGTACGGCAAGGGGCTGGCCGAGGCGGTGCTGCGCAAGCTGGCCGAGGGCGGCTGGCTGGCGCCCGGGGCCACGGCGGTGGTCGAACGCGGCGTCGGCGAAGCGCCGCTGGAGGCGCCCGGTTACGAGATGCTCGACACCCGGGACTACGGGGCGGCCCGGGTCTGGTTCCTCAGGCTCGCGGGCTGACGGCAAGTCCGCCGAGAACGCGGGCTCAGGCTGCGGCGTGGGCCCGCTATCTCCGCCCGAACAGGCGCTCGATGTCGGCCAGTTTCAGCTCCACATAGGTGGGGCGGCCGTGGTTGCACTGGCCGGAGTGGGGCGTCGCCTCCATCTGCCGAAGCAGGGCGTTCATCTCCGGCGCAGTGAGGCGGCGGCCGGCGCGGACCGAGCCGTGGCAGGCCATGGTGCCGCAGACCTCTTCCAGCCGCTCCTTGAGGGCCAAGGCCTGGCCGTTCTCGGCGAGATCATCGGCGATGTCGCGCACCAGCCCCTGGACGTCGGTCTCGCCCAGCAGGGCCGGAATCTCGCGCACCAGCACTGCGCCCGGACCGAAGGCCTCGACCAGGAGGCCCAAGGCTTCCAGCTCCCCGGCGCGGGCGACGACGCGTTCGGCCTCGGCCGGATCCAGCTCCACTACCTCGGGCAGCAGCAGGGCCTGACGGGCTACGCCGCCCTCGGCCATCTCGGCCTTCATCCGCTCATAGACGAGGCGCTCGTGGGCCGCGTGCTGGTCGACGATCACCACGCCGTCCCGGGTCTGGGCGACGATGTAGGTCTCGTGCACCTGAGCCCTCGCCGCGCCCAGGGGATAGTCCACCGGATCGATCACGGGCGCCGGCCCGGCGGGTTCGGCCACGCCGGCCTGATCGGCAGGCGGCGGCGCGCCATAGGCGTCGGGTTCCGCCCGGGCGGAAAGCTCGGAGAGGCCGGGGATCGCCTGAACGGCGGCGGCCAGGGCGGCGCCCTGGGGCGTGGGCGTCCAGCCGCCCTGACGCCAGGCCGAGAAGCCCGTGGCCGACGGCTGGGGCGGCAGGGTCTGCGGGCGAAGGCCGCCGAGGGCAGCCATGGAAACGGTGGTCGAGGCGCGGTGGCCCGCCGCCGCCAGGGCGTGGCGCAGCCCCCCCACGATCAGGCCGCGCACCAGGCCTGGATCCCGGAACCGCACCTCGGCCTTGGCCGGGTGGACGTTGACATCCACGAGGCTCGGATCGAGCTCGATGTAGAGGGCGCAGGCCGGATGTCGATCCCGGGCCAGGAAGTCAGCGTAAGCTCCGCGCAGGGTGCCTTGCAGCAGCCGGTCCCGCACCGGCCGGCCGTTGACGAACAGGTACTGGTGCGCGGCGTTGCCCCGGTTGTAGGTGGGCAGGCCCGCATAGCCCGACAGGCGCACCCCCTCGCGCTCATGGTCGATGAGCAGGGCGTTTTCCGAGAACTCGCGTCCCATCACCGCGCCCAGGCGAGCCAGCCGGCCCTCGACGTCGTCGCTCTCCGCGGGGAGGCGCAGCGCGCGGCGGCCGTCCAGGTCGAGGGCGAAGCCGACGGCGTGGTGCGCCATGGCCTGCCGCTTCAGCTCTTCCGTGATCGCCAGGGCCTCGGCGCGCTCCGACTTCATGAACTTCAGTCGGGCGGGCGTGGCGTAGAACAGATCGCGCACCTCCACGCGGGCGCCATGCGGGCCGGGGAAGGCGGCCGGCGCCACGGCCCCGACGGCGCCGCCCTCGACGAGGATGGCGTGGGCGTCGGCCTGGCCCCGGGCCCGGCTGGTGATGGACAGCCGCGCCACCGAGCCGATGGAGGGCAGGGCTTCGCCGCGGAAGCCCAGGGTCGAGATGCGCAGCAGGTCGTATTCGCCGTCCTCGCCCGGATTGAGCTTGGAGGTGGCGTGCCGCTCCACGGCCACCGGCAGCTCCTCCGCAGTCAGCCCCTGACCGTCATCGGCCACCAGGATGCGGGTGAGGCCGCCGCCGTCCGCCTGCACCTCGACCTTGGTCGCACCGGCGTCGAGGGCGTTCTCCACCAGCTCCTTCACCGCGCTCGCGGGCCGTTCCACCACCTCGCCGGCGGCGATGCGGTTGATGAGTTCGGGCGGGAGTCTGCGGATGGGCATGTCAGGATTTCGCCGGGGCCATCCTACATAGTACGATTCCGGAGGTCCCCCATGCGCCCGCTCCGTCGTCTCGCCTGCCTTGCGGCCGCCTCAGCGGCCTTCGCCCTGCCGGCGGCGGCGCAGGCGCCTGCCGTCGCCCCTGCGCAGGCGGCTGCGCTTGCGGATGACCCGGATGCAGCGCTGGTGGAGGAACTGGTGGTGGTGGGCCGCCTCCCGGGCCCAGCTTGGTGGCGGGTCTCGGACGCCGACACCACGGTCTATGTGCTCGGGGTGCCGTCACTGGCGCCCAAGCGGATGGAGTGGGACCGGGCGATCTTCGAGCATCGCCTCGAAGGGGCCAATGCGGTGGTCCTGCCTTTCACCAATATTCGCACCAAGGGCGTCGGCGTTCTTGGCGCAGGCTTCAACCTGCTGCGCCTGCGCTCGGGGGGACCGTTCGAGGCGCGGCTGGATCCGGCCACCCGCGACCGCTTCGTGGCGGTGCGCGAGCGGCTGGGCTTTCCCGCCAAGCACTATCCCACGTCCAATCCGCTGGCCGCCGGGGTTCAACTGGCTTCGGACTATCGCGAGCGGTCGAACCTGACGACCACCGACCCGGCCAAGCTGGTGGAGCTGCTGGCCCGTCAGAAGGGCGTGCCGGTGGTGGAGAAGAGCTACGACATCGGCCCTCTGCTGGGGGCCATCCTCCGCACATCGCCGCAGGTGGGCCGGGTCTGTTTCGACGAGGTGCTGCAGCAGGCCGAGGCGGGCCCCGGCGTTACCCTGGAGGCGGCCCGGGCCTGGGCCGCTGGCGATGTGCCCGGTGCCTTGGAGAACGAGCGGACCTACGAGCGCTGCCTGGCGATGATCCCCGGCGGGCGGGCGTTCGATGAGCGGATGAAGGCCGACACGGCCGCGGCAATCACGGTCCAGCTTCAGCGGCCGGGCCATGCCATCGTCCTCGTACCGCTCCGGCCGCTGCTGGCGCAGGGCGGCGTGCTGGACCGCCTGCGCGGCCAGGGGTTGGACGTAAGAACGCCGGCGGGAGACGCCGCCGGCGGCTAGGGCGATAGGCCGGGGCGGCTTACAGCCCCGGCAGCTTGATCCGGCGACCGCCTTCGCGCTGGATGATGATTGGCTTGCCGCCGGTCAGCTTCGCCAGGCGCTCAGCCTCGGCCGCGGGGTCGATGTTCGGATCGACGGTCTCGCCCGGCGGCACGGCGGGCGCGGGCTCGCCCTTCTTCCAGAACATCACCTTGTCGGCGAAGCTTTTTTCCTTGTGGGCCACGTCGCCGAACTCATCGTCGACCACATAGCGGATCAGCGGGTCGGCGCGCTCGGCCCCCGCCTTGGCCACCAGCAGCTTTTCGCCGTCCGACCGCAGCTCGGCCTCGCGCTGGCCCAGCAGCGCGTTGCGCGCGGCGCTTTCGGGCTGCAGCTCCTGCGGACGCGGTTCGCCAGGCGCCGGCGGGCGCAGGGCATAGTCAGGGGGCACCACCAGCGGCGCCTTGGTGACCACGCGGAACTCGTCAGGGGTCACCTTGGACATGCCCAGCGCCTTCTGGGTCGACTGGCAACCCGCCAGGCCGACCGCCGAAAGCGCGGCGATGGCGAGGATCACACGGTTGACGCTCATCAACTTGAACAAGCTCCTTGGGCCGCCCCCGGCCACGGACTGAAGGCAATAAACCAATCGCACACGTCCGCCAACGGCGTCACGCAGACGCCGATTTCGCGGGCCGTTCGCGACGCAGGCTGTCGAGCAGCAGCAGGACCACGCCGATGGTGATGCCGCTGTCGGCGATATTGAAGATCCAGGGGAAGACGCCGATCGGGCTGACGTCGATGAAATCGACCACGGCGCCGAAGCGGGCGCGGTCGATGGCGTTGCCGACGGCGCCCGACATCACCAGGCTGAGCCCGAGCGCCGGGAGCCAGCGGCTGGCTCCCCGGGCCCAGACGGCCAGCAGGATCGCCACCACCACAGAGAAGACCACGAAGCCCCAGCGGACGAGGTCGTGGCCCGCCTGGAAGAGGCCGAAGCTGACGCCGTTGTTCCAGATGCGGGTGAACTGGAGCGGCCAGACGACCGGATGCGGAACCTGCTCAGGCAGGGCCAGGGCCCACAGCTTGGTCAGCTGGTCGATGATGACCAGCACGACGGCGATGCCATAGGCGGCCCAGCCGTGGCGGGTGATGCGGCTCATGCAGACGCCCTGCCGTGCTTGGCGTCCCACGCAGCCACGGCGTCGGCGTCGCGCGGGCTGAGGTCGGGGTAGCGCGGGTCGGAGCCCACCTCGGGCAGGATCTTCCAGGACCGGGCGCATTTGCGGCCCTCGGCCTTCAGAGGCTCGACGGCCACCCCGGGCACTTCTGGGAGGCGGAAAGCCTCGGCCGGGCCTTCGCCCGTCACCAGGGTCGCCTGGCTGGTCCGGAACACCTCGGCGGCGTCGAGCCCCTCGAAGGCGGCGAGCAGTTCGGGGTCGGCCACATGCACCCGCGGCGCAGCTTCAAGCGCGGCGCCCATCCGCTTCTCGCGGCGCTCGACCTCGAGGGCGCCGGTGACCACGGAAGTGAGCGCCTGCACCTTGGCCCAGCGGGCGGCCTCGGCGTCATTGCGCCATTCGGCCGGGGTCTCCGGGATCACCCGCAGGCAGTTGGACGGGGCGTCCGGATAGCGGGTGCTCCAGGCCTCTTCCATGGTGAAGGGGATGAGCGGGCTCAGCCAGGCGGTCAGGCGCTCGAACACCGCATCCATGGTGGTGCGGGCCGCCCGGCGCGTCACCGAGTCGGGACGATCGCAGTAGAGGCTGTCGCGGCGGATGTCGAAGAACAGGGCCGACAGCTCGTTCTGACAGAACTCGGTCAGCGGTCGGATCACGTCCTGGAAGGCATAGGCCTCGTAGGCGGCGCGCACCTGGGCGTCCAGTTCCCACAGACGGTGGAGGATGAACCGCTCGAGCGGCGGCATCTGGTCGAGCTCCACCGCCTCGTCCGGCGTGTAATCGGAGAGCGCGCCCAGCAGGTAGCGGATGGTGTTGCGCAGCTTGCGGTAGGCGTCCGAGGTCGTCTGCAGGATGGTCTTCCCGATCCGGCAGTCGTCGGAATAGTCGATCATCGCGGTCCAGAGGCGAATGATTTCCGCCCCGTTTTCGGAGATGACCTTGGCCGGGTCGACGACGTTGCCCTTGGACTTGGACATCTTCTCCCCGTTCTCGTCCATGACGAAGCCGTGGGTGAGGATGTTGTCGTAGGGGGCGCGGCCGCGGGTGCCGGAGCTTTCGAGCAGGCTGGACTGGAACCAGCCGCGATGCTGGTCGGAGCCTTCCAGGTAGAGGTCGGCGGGCCAGCGGGTGTGGGCCCGGTCCTCCAGGGTGAAGGCATGGGTCGAGCCGCTGTCGAACCAGACGTCGAGGATGTCTTCGACCTTCTCGTAGCGGGCCGGATCGTGCGAGCCGAGGAAGTCGGTGACCGGGCGGTTGAACCAGGCGTCCGCGCCCTCGGCCCGGATGGCGTCGATGATCCGCTGGTTGACCTCGGGGTCGTTGAGCGGCTGGCCGGTCTCCTTGTCCACGAACATGGCCAGGGGCGCGCCCCAGGCGCGCTGGCGGCTGATGAGCCAGTCGGGGCGGCTCTCCACCATGGAGCGGATGCGGTTCTTGCCCTGGGCTGGGTAGAAGGTCGTGGCCTCGATGGCCTCCAGGGCCGCTTCCCGCAGGGTGCGGCCGCCCAGCGCCGGGGTCTCCACCGGCTCGTCCATGCGGATGAACCACTGGGGCGTGTTGCGGAAGATCACCGGCGCCTTCGAGCGCCAGGAGTGCGGATAGCTGTGCTCCAGCCGCCCGCGCGCCAGGAGCCGGCCGGCCTCGATCAGCTTCTCCATGACCGCGCCGTTGGCCGGGCCGAACTTGCCGGCCTTCTTGCCCTCGGTCTCCAGCACCTTGAGCCCGGCGAAGAGAGCCACGTGCGGATAGTAGGCGCCGTCGGGGTCGACCGTGTCGGGGATCTCGCGATGGCCGTGCGCCAGCCAGACCGCGTAGTCCTCGGCGCCGTGGCCGGGCGCGGTGTGGACGAAGCCGGTGCCGGCCTCGTCGGTGACGTGGTCGCCGGCGAGCATCGGAACCTGGAAGCCGTAGTAGGAGTCCAAACCCGCCAGCGGATGTTCGCAGACCATGCCCTGGCAGTCCACGGCCTCGACCTTGCGATACTTGGCGACCTTGGCCGCGGCCATGACGTCGCCCACCAGCTTGTCGGCGACGATCAGGCGGTCGCCCGCCTTGGCCCAGGGCTCGAACTCCAGCCCCGTCTCCATCGCCTCGACCTCATAGACCGAGTAGGCGATCTCGGGATTGTAGCTGATCGCCCGGTTGGCCGGGATGGTCCAGGGGGTGGTGGTCCAGATCACCACGCTGGCGCCGCGGGCGGCGTCGCTGCCCTCGGTGACCGGGAACTTCACCCAGATCGTGGGGCTGACGTGGTCGTGGTACTCCACCTCGGCGTCGGCCAGGGCGGTGCGCTCCACGGGGCTCCACATCACCGGCTTGGAGCCGCGGTAGAGCTGGCCGGACGTCACGAACTTGTGGAACTCGGCGACGATGGCGGCCTCGGAGGCGTAGTCCATCGTGGCGTAGCGGTTCTCCCAGTCGCCGATTACGCCCAGGCGCTTGAAGCCCTCGCGTTGCACGTCGATCCAATGGGCGGCGTATTCGCGGCAGCGGGTGCGGAACTCGGCCTTGGAGACCTCGTCCTTGCGGCGGCCCTGGGCGCGCAGCTCTTCCTCGATCTTCCACTCGATCGGCAGGCCGTGGCAGTCCCAGCCGGGGACGAAGTCCACATCGTAGCCCAGCAGGAAGCGCGAGCGGACGACGAAGTCCTTCAGGGTCTTCTGCAGGGCGTGGCCGATGTGGATGGCGCCGTTGGCGTAGGGCGGGCCGTCATGCAGAACGAACAGCGGCGCGCCGGCGCGCTGCCGCTCGGCCCGGATCGCCTTGTACAGGTCCATCTCGTCCCAGCGGGCGAGGATCTGCGGCTCCTTCTGCGGCAGGCCTGCGCGCATCGGGAACGGGGTCTCGGGGAGGAAGACGGTTTCGCGGTAGTCGCGACCAGAGGTCTCGGCGGCGTCGGCCATAACTCAATCCAGCAGGGGTGTCGGTGAAGTGCGGTGGAACCCGGCGCGCGCTGGAGCTCGTCCGGCGGCGTCACGCCGGGCGGTTAATTCGCAGGCTCATCCGACCCGAAGTCATGGGCGGAGGCTCTAACAGACGATGGGCGGAGAGGCTAGGACTCCGGCGTCAGCAGGGCGCGCGCGGCCTTGGCGTCCCGCATGACCTGCTCGGTCATGGCCTCGAGACTGGCGAACTTCTCCTCGGGACGCAGGAACCGGACGAGGTCGGTCTCGATGACCTGGTCATAGAGGTCTTCGTCGAAGTCGAAGAGCCAGACCTCCAGCAGTGGGCGGGTGACGCCCTCCACCGTTGGATTGACCCCGATGTTGGCCACTCCGGGGATCTCGCGCCCGTCGGGGAGGCGAGTGCGGGTGGCGTAGACGCCGAAGCGCGGCGTCACATAGTCGGCGAGGTCGACATTGGCGGTGGGGAAGCCGAGCTTGCGGCCCAGCTGCCGGCCGCGCTGGACGGGCCCCTCGATGGCGAAGGGCCGGCCGAGGATGCGGGCGGCCTCTTCCGGACGGCCGTCGCGCAGGGCCTCGCGCACGCCGGTGGACGAGAACTTGGAGCCGTCCGCCTCGCCCACGGGATCGGCCACTGAGACGCCGAAGCCCAGTTCCTCCCCATAGGTCCGCATGGTGGCGGGGCTGCCGGTGCGGCCCTTGCCGAAGGAATTGTCGAAGCCCACCGCCACGTGCCGGGCGCCCAGGCCCTCGTGCAGCACCCGGACGGCGAATTCGCGGTCGGTCATGTCGGCCATCTCCGCGTCCATGGGCAGGACGTAGAGCGCGTCGACGCCCAGGGCCTCCAGGGCGCGGGCCTGCTGATCGGTCTTCATCAGCCGGAAGGCCGGCTCGTCCGGGCGGAAATAGACCCGCGGGTGCGGATCGAAAGTGATGACCCCCAGCGGGGCCTCAAGCTCGACCGCGGCCTTGGCGGCGAGGGCGATGACCTTCTGGTGGCCCCGGTGGACGCCGTCGAAGCTGCCCATGGCCACGGCCGCGCCGCGATCTTCGGCGGGCAGGTTCTTCCAGCCGCGGATGACCCGGATGCGTTTCATCCCGCCACCGGCTTGCGGGGGGCGATGACCACGGCCTCGCCGTCGACCACGGTCCGGCCGTCCACCTCGCAGACGGTCTCCAGGGTGACCCGGCCACGCCGCGCGTCCAGCGCCTTGACGGTGACCCTGGCGGTGACGGCGTCGCCGATCCGCACCGGCCGGCGAAAGGTCAGGGCCTGGGAAAGATAGATGGCGCCCGGCCCCGGAAGCTTCGTCCCCAGCACCGCGGAGATGTAGGCCCCCGCCAACATGCCGTGGGCGATGCGCTCGCCGAAGCTGGTGGTCCTGGCGTAGTCGGCGTCCAGGTGGACGGGGTTCTCATCGCCCGACACCTGGGCGAAGGCGACGATGTCAGCCTCGCCCACCACGCGGGTCATCTCGGCCGAACTGCCGACGGCGAGGTCTTCGAAATAGAGGCCTTGCAAAGCGCGATACCCTCCGGCGTTCGCCGTTCTTACCAGACGAGGTCCGCCAAGGCCCAGGTGGCGGTGAGGCCTTCCAGGTCGAGGAGATGCTTGGCTACCGAGACGTCGAGCGCGCCGTCGCGCACCGTCTCCTTGGCGTGGATGCCGCTGGCGATGAAGAGGACATCCAGGCGCTGTGTGTTGGCGCCGCGGATGTCAGTGGGCAGGCCGTCGCCGATGCAGAGCACCCGCGCCCGGTCCACCGGCCGGCCGAGGCGGTCGGCGGCGGTCTCCAAGGCGAGGTCGTAGATGGCGGGATAGGGCTTGCCGGCCATAAACACCTCGCCGCCCAGGGTCTCGTACAGCTGGGCGAGGGCGCCGCCGCAGTAAATCAGCTGGTCGCCGCGCTGCACCACGATGTCGGGGTTGGCGCAGATCATCGGCAGGCCCCGGGCGATCGCCGCCTCGAACCGTTCGCGATAGTCCTCGGGCGTTTCGGTCTCGTCGTCGAAGGGGCCGGTGCAGGAGATGCAGCGGGCATCCTCCAGCGGGCCGAGCTGGAGGTTCAGGCCCTCATACAGCGGCCAGTCGCGGTCGGGACCGATCTTCCAGAACGGGCCAGGCGCGCGCTCGGCAAGCAGGGCGCGGGTGGCGTCGCCTGAGGTGACCAGGGCGCTGAAGCACTCCGGCCCGACGCCGAGACTGGCCAGCTGTTCGAGGATCGGGCCGTTGGGCCGGGGGGCGTTGGAGATCAGCACGACCGGTCCCCGTTCGGCCTTGAAGCGGGCCAGGGCCTCGCGGGCCGCCGGGAAGCTCTCGCGGCCGTTGTGGATCACGCCCCAGACGTCACAGAGCAGCACGTCGTAGCGGTCGGCGATCGCCGAGAGGCCGTCGGCCAGGGTCAGGGAGGTCATGGGCCCGGGCGGTATCGGCTAAGGCCCGGCCGCGTCAATCGCCAAGACTAGCCGAAAGCGCGGCGCAGCGGCGTTGGCTGCACGACCCGGGGCGCGACGGCGGGCGGCGGGCCGGCCTCGGCCAGCACCTGGTCCCTGATGGCCCGGGGCTCGCCGAACAGGTGGCCCTGGCCGAAGCCGATCTCGAGCTCAAGGATGTCCACCACCTGGCGCTCACCCTCCACCTTCTCGGCGATGAGTTCGATGCCATAGCGACGGGTGAGCTGGGCGAAGTCCTCGGCGGCGAGGTCGGGCAAGGACTTCAGGACCAGGCGGCCGTCCACCTCGACGAGTTCGTCCAGAAGGCCCTGGGCGCCGATCTTCACGAACTTCACGTCGGCCCGGGCGAGGTCCTGCAGGTCGAGGTCGAGGTCCGTGACCTTGTCGAGGCTGAAGCGGAAGCCGAGCTCGGCGAGCTTGGCCATGTTGCGCGCCTCCAGCGAGCCGCGGGCGTCGAAGGCGGCCTGGCCGATCTCGAAGATCAGGGCCCCGGCGAGGTCGCGGTTGGCGGCCAGCAGGTCGAGGAACTGCGGGAAGAAGCTCTCGTCGGCGAGGCTCGCCATGGAGACGTTGCAGAAGATCCCGATGCGCCGGTCCTGCTTGGCGAGGCGGCGGACGATCTGCACGCAGCGGAACAGCAGCAGGTTGTCGATGGCGGTGACGAGGCCCGCCGGCTCGGCCACGGTGAGGTACTCGGCGGGCATGATCACCCGGCCGGTGGAGTCGCGCAGCCGCGAGAAGCTCTCGTAGAAGATCGTCCGCCGCTGCGGCAGGGAGACCACCGGCTGCAGGTAGAGGTCGACCCGGTTCTCGGCGAGGGCCTCGCGGACCGTCTCGAACAGGCCCGCCGCCCGGCGCGGCTCGGAGCCGGCCCGGCCGGGGAAGGGCACGGGCGCCGAGGCGCCTTCCTCGAAGCGCTGCTGCAGCTTCTGGACGAGGTTCTCCAGCATGTGGACCTCGTCGGACAGCTCTTCCGAGCGGACCACGTCGGTCTCCACCGCCTGGGCCACCTGGGCCAGGCGCGCGTCCAGGCGCTCCACCTGGTCGAGCAGGATGCGATGGGCTTCGCGGATGTTGTCCATCTCGCCCTTGATGGCGCTGGACTCGAGGGCGCGCGCGATCAGGCCGTGGAAGGCGAAGCAGAGCCCCAGGCCGCCGATGAGGGCCGCCAGGCCCGCGCCCCAGCCGCCGCCGTTCCGCCAGAGCGTCAGGGCGACGATCAACGAGAGGCAGAGGTAGGTCGCGCAGAGGAGCGCTAGCGTCAGCCGCCGCATGGGTCCGCCATCCGAATCAACTGGCAGTATCGAACGCGGAATCCCCGAAAGTCGAATGGATTAACGGCGGCAGGCCGCGGCCTGCCGCCGCAGATGAACTAGTCGTCGATCTGGTTGAAGGCCCAGTGGACGCCAAACTGATCCACGACCAGTCCGAAGTAGTCGCCCCAGAACATCTTCTGCGGCTCGCTGATGGGGGTGCAGCCGGCCTCCACCGCCCGTTTGAACCAGGCCTCGATGTCGTCGATGACCAGGGTGAGGTTGAAGGCCTGAGGCTTCTCGAACGCGTGGCCGTGCTCGGGATAGAAGTCGCTCAGCATCACGGAGCTGCCGTTCACATAGAGGTGGACGTGCATCGTCCGCCCCTTGTCATCCGGCGGAATCTGGGCGGCGATCTCGGCGCCGAAGGCCTTCACGTAGAAGTCGGCGGCCCGCAGGGCGCCCTCTACGTTGAGATAGGCGACGACGCCGCCCTTGACGTCGACCTTGGCGGGGGCTTGCGGGGCCAGTGTTTCGGACATTGGCGGTCTCCTGTCTCGTCCTTGGCGAAGGACGAACGCAACCACGCCGGTCCGACAAAACGCGCGCACGGCCTGATGACCGGCGTCGCCGCCCCGCCGTTAGGCCGCGCCGGACCGGTCCTGCGTCGGCGCTTGAGCGTGCTCGGACATGAGCCGGTCGAGATGCTGGCGGATGTGGGCCGCCTCGGCGGCGGTGTTGGCCAAGCCGATGGCGCGGTCGAAGGCTTCCCGGGCCTCGGCCTTGCGATCCAGCTCCAGCAGCAGGGCGCCGCGCAGGCCGTGGAAGTGGAAATAACCGGCCAGCCGCTCGGCCAGGGGCTGGATCATGGCGAGGGCTGCGCCCGGCCCCGTCACCTTGCTGACCGCCACGGCGCGGTTGAGGGTGACCACCGGGGAGGGTGTCAGCCGCTCCAGCGTGGCGTAGAGCCGGTCGATCTGGGCCCAGTCGGTTTCGGCCGGCGAAGGGGCGCGCACGTGCAGGGCGGCGATGGCGGCCTGCACCTGATAGGGGCCGGGGCGGCGGTGGCGCATGGCCTTGTCGATCAGGGCCAAGCCCTCGGCGATGGCCTTGCGGTCCCAAAGGCCGCGGTCCTGATCCTCCAGCAGGACGATCTGGCCCGCGGCGTCGAACCGGGCGCGGCTGCGGGCGTGCTGGATCAGCATCAGGGCCAGAAGGCCCATGACCTCGGGCTCGGCCGGATAGAGGCGAAGGAGCAGCCGGGTAAGGCGGATGGCCTCGCCACAGAGTTCGGCCCGGGCCGGATTGTCGGCCGCGGAATAGCCCTCGTTGAACACCAGATAGAGCATGGCGAGGACCGCTGCGACGCGCTCGGCCCTCTCGGCCGGCGTGGGGGCGCCGAAGGCGACGCCGGCCGCGCCCACCTGGCGCTTGGCCCGGGTGATCCGCTGCTCCATGGCCGCTTCCGAGATCAGGAAGGCCCGGGCGATCTGCTTCACCGACAGGCCCGAGACGATGCGCAGGGCCAGGGCCACCTGCTGCACGGGCGGCAGGTCCGGGTGACAGCAGATGAACAGCAGGCGCAGCAGGTCGTCGCGGTAGTCGGCGTGGTCGATCTGCTCGGCGGCCCGCTCTTCGGCGTCGTCGAGGTCGGACAGCACCTCTTCCGGCGGGAGTTCGGTCTGTTTCGCCCGGCGGCGCACGCCGTCGATGGCGGCGTTGCGGCCGACCATGATCAGCCAGGCGGCGGGATCGCGGGGCGGACCATTCCTGGGCCAGTTCTTCATGGCCCGCAGGCAGGCGTCCTGGAACGCCTCCTCGGCCGCATCCAGGTCCCGGAAGTAGCGCAGCAGGGCGCCCACCGCCTGGGGCCGGGCGGCGGCGATCTGGGCGTTGATCCAGGCGAGGTCGGTCATGGGCTCAGGCGTTCACCTGGGCGGCGGCGTCCTCAGGCAGGCCGCCGGGCAGGAACAGGCGGACCGGGCGGATCTCGTAGGCCCCGCCGGGATCGGCGCGTCCGAGTTCCCGGGCGATTTCCAGCGCCTCCTCGAGGTTCTCGCAATCGATGACGTAGAAGCCGAGCAGCTGCTCCTTGGTCTCGGCGTAGGGCCCGTCGATGACCATCGGCGGGTCGCTCTTGCGCAGGGTGGTGGCCGCGGTGGTCGGCAGGAGCCGCAGGGAGGGGCCGAGCTTGCCCGCCTTCTCCAGTCGCTCGTGGACCATCCCGAGCCGGGCCATGACCGCGTCGTCTTCCTCCTGGCTCCAGGAGAAGACCACGTCTTCGGCATTGTAGCAGAGCAGGGCGTAGAGCATCGGCCGGGACCTCATCCGTGTCTCAAGGACGGACGAGGATGCCCCAGGCCGACGCCGGCGAGGAGAATTTAGTGATCGCCGTTCGCCGCTAGCGGCGGGGCCGGCCTAGCGGGTCGGAACGGGCTTTTCGCCGCGATAGTCGTAGAATCCCCGGCCGCTCTTGCGGCCCAGCCAGCCGGCCTCGACGTACTTCACCAGCAGCGGACAGGGGCGGTACTTGGAGTCCGACAGGCCCTCGTACAGCACGTTCATGATCGACAGGACGGTGTCGAGCCCGATGAAGTCGCCCAGCTCCAGCGGGCCCATCGGGTGGTTGGCGCCCAGCTTCATGGCGGTGTCGATGGCGTCGACGGTGCCCACGCCCTCATAGAGGGTGTAGATCGCCTCGTTGATCATCGGCACCAGGATGCGGTTGACGATAAAGGCGGGGAAGTCCTCGGCGTTCGAGGTGGTCTTGCCCAGCGACTTGGCGAAATTGACCGCCGTCTCATAGGTCTCGGCGTCGGTGGCGATGCCGCGGATGATCTCCACCAGCTTCATCACCGGCACAGGATTCATGAAGTGCAGGCCGATGAACCGCTCGGGGCGGTCGGTGGCCGAGGCCAGGCGGGTGATCGAGATCGACGAGGTGTTCGAGGCCAGGATGGCCGTGTCCGACAGGTGCGGGGTGAGGGCCTTGAAGATGGCTTTCTTCACCTCCTCGTCTTCGGTGGCGGCCTCGATGGCGAGGTCGGTCTTGCCGATGGACTGAAGCTCGGGCGCCGGCTGGATGCGCTTCATGGCCGCTTCCATGGCGGCCGGCTCGATGAGCCCGCGGGACACCTGGCGGGCGAGGTTCTTCTCGATGGTCGAGATGCCCTGCTTCACCCGCTCCTCGCTGATGTCGTGGAGCAGGACGTCGTAGCCGCCGAGGGCGCAGACATGCGCGATGCCCGAACCCATCTGACCGGCGCCGATGACGCCGACCGACTTGATCTGAACCATTCAGCCTGAGCCTCGATAGGGCGCTTGCGGAGCGCACACGGAATGTGACGGTGTTCTAACATGCCCTGAGCGCGGTGCGGCAAGGCTTTTGCTGCGGCGCAGCACCGCTTGATGAAGGTCAGGCGGCCCGGGCGCCCTCCGAGCCGCCTTCGCCCCCGGCCGCCGCCATCAGCCAGTCTCGCAGGGCGTGTATGCGCCGCAACTTGCGGCTGTCGGCCCGCCACACCGCCCAGAAGCCGAGGTCGGAGGGCACGTCCAGCTCGAACGGACGCACCAGCCGGCCCGAGCGCAGGTCCTGCTCGATCAGGCCGCTGCGGGCGAGGGCGACGCCCAGGCCCTGGGCGGCGGCCTCCAGCAACATGACCGAGTCCTCGAAGATCATGCCCTGCTGGGGCGGGGCCTCAAGGCCGAAGGGCTCGAACCACAGGCTCCAGGGGCGGTGGCTGTGGTGCAGTAAGGGGGCGGCCAGCAGGTCGGCGGGTTCGGCCATGGGGCAGCGGGCCAGGAGATCGGGGCTGCAGACCGGCAGCAGGGTCTCGCGGAACAGGCGGGCCGTCTCCACCCCAGGCCAGGCGCCGGCCCCGTAGCGCACGCCCATGTCCACCCCGTCGGTGACGAAGTCGGCCAGGCGGGAGTCCACCCGCAGCTCCAGGTTCGCGCCGGCCGGGTGGCTGACGAGGCCGGGGAGACGCGCAGGCAGCCAGCGGTTGGCGAACTGGGGATCGAGGCTGACCACCAGCGGGTCGCGCTCGGCCGCCTTGGCGAAGGCCGCCACGGCGTTCTTCAGGATGTCGTGGGCCCGGCCCACCTCCCGGGCCAGGCGCTCGGCCTCGGCGGTGGGGATCATGGCGTTGCCACGGCGTTCGAACAGCCGCGCCCCCAGCTCGTCCTCCAGCTTGCGGATCTGCTGGCTGACTGCCCCGTGGGTGACCGAAAGCTCCTCCGCCGCCCGACTGTAGCTGCGGTGGCGCGCGGCCGCCTCGAGGGCGCGCAGGGCGAAGAAGGGGGGCACCCGGACCATGGTTAAGATGTTAGCGCGGGTAACAACCTTGGGCAAAAACTATCGTTCGCCGAGCGGCGGCCCGAACCCCACATCGGCGTCAGAAGGGCCGCGCTGGACAGCCAGCGGGATCGAAGGACGGAAAGACCATGAGGGACGCGATCGCAGTCACGCTCGCCAGCAGCCTGGTGCTGGCCGTCGCGGGCGTCGCATCGGCCGTTCGGCCGGTGCAGGACTATCTGGAGCGCACGCATGTGGAGCTGAGCGCCGAGCCGTCGGTGCGCCTGGCCCGCACCTAGAGCGCAAAGAAAAAGGGCGGCCCCCGATGGGGAGCCGCCCTTCGCAACCCGTGTGGCCGGGTTACTTGCCGATCTTGGTCAGCTCTTCCATCAGCTCGGGAACGGCCGCCTTGTAGTCGGCGACCAGGCCATAGTCGGCCACCTGGAAGATCGGCGCGTCGGGATCCTTGTTGATCGCCACGATCACCTTGGAGTCCTTCATGCCGGCCAGGTGCTGGATGGCGCCCGAGATGCCGACGGCCACGTACAGCTCGGGGGCCACGACCTTGCCGGTCTGGCCGACCTGATAGTCGTTGGGCGCGTAGCCGGCGTCCACCGCGGCGCGGCTGGCGCCGACCGCCGCGCCGAGTTTGTCGGCCAGCGGCTCGATGACCTTCTGGAACTCTTCGGCCGAGCCCAGGGCGCGACCGCCGGAGACGACGATCTTGGCGCCGCCCAGGTCCGGACGGGCCGACTTGACGATCTCCTGGCCGACGAACTTCGTCTTGGCCGGGGCCGCCGGGGCGGCGATCGTCTCGACCGTGGCCGAGCCGCCTTCCGGCGCCGCCTTGAAGACGGTCGGGCGGACGGTGACGACCTTCTTTGCGTCGGACGTGGTGACGGTCTCCAGCGCGTTGCCGGCGTAGATCGGGCGCACGAAGGTCGAGGCGTCGACCACGTCGATCACGTCGGAGATCTGCGCCACGTCCAGCCTGGCGGCGATGCGCGGGCTGATGTTCTTGCCCTGCGAGGTCGCCGGGGTCAGCACGGCGTCGTAGTTGGCGGCCAGCGGAACCACCAGGGCCTCGAAGGCCTCGGCCAGGCCCTGGCCCAGCTCGGCGCTCTCGGCGGCCAGCACCTTGCGGACGCCGGCGATCTTGGCGGCCTCGGCGGCGATGGCGGCGGTGTTCGTGCCAGCCACCAGAACGTCCACGTCGCCCGAAAGCTTCTGGGCGGCGGTGACGGTCTTGTGGGTGGCGTCGCGGAGCGTCTGATTGTCGTGATCGGCGATGACGAGAACGGCCATTAGAGGACCCCCGCTTCGTTCTTCAGCTTCAGGACCAGGTCAGCGGCGGTTTCCACCTTGATGCCGCCGGCGCGCTTCGGCGGCTCGGTGACCTTCACGACCTTGAGACGCGGCGCGGTGTCGACGCCGAGCGAGGCCAGCTCCTTCACGTCGAGCGGCTTCTTCTTGGCCTTCATGATGTTCGGCAGCGAGGCGTAGCGCGGCTCGTTGAGGCGCAGGTCCGCGGTGACGACCGCCGGCAGGGTGACTTCGATGGTCTGCAGGCCGCCGTCAACTTCGCGGGTGACCTTGGCCGACCCGCCCGAGACCTCAACGGCGCTGGCGAAGGTCGCCTGCGGCCAGTCGAGGATGGCGGCGAGCATCTGGCCGGTGGCGGCGTTGTCGCCGTCGATGGCCTGCTTGCCCATGACCACCAGTTCGGGGTTTTCCTCGGCGACGATGGCCTTCAGCACCTTGGCCACGGCCAGCGGCTCAAGGTCCTGGTCCGACTGCACCAGGATGGCGCGGTCGGCGCCCATTGCCAGGGCAGTCCGCAGGGTTTCCTGCGCCTGGGTCGGACCCACCGACACGGCGACCACTTCGGTGGCGGCCCCCTTCTCCTTCAGGCGGACGGCCTCTTCGACGGCGATTTCGTCGAAGGGGTTCATCGACATCTTCACGTTCGCGAGGTCGACACCCGTCTGGTCGGCTTTGACCCGAGCCTTGACGTTGTAGTCGATCACCCGCTTAACCGGGACCAACACCTTCATGAGTTGTAGCGCCTCAAATCTGGTTCGCGGAAAAATGGGACGCTCGGGCCAATAAAGCTTCCCGGGCGCATTGCAAGCCCGCCGCGGGGTCACAAGTTCTCGCGGCGGTCGCAATTTCCGGCCGAAGGTGCCGCTAGCGGACGGCGCACAAGTTTTCTAGAAGGCCGGCATGAACCCGATGATCGAGCGCCTCAAGCTGATCTTCCTGGGCGTCTTCGGCCTCGCGGTCGTCGGCGTCCTGGTCTGGACCTTCGGCTGGGCCATCCCCGCCAAGAAGTGCGCGGAAGAACGGAAGTGGTGGGACCCTGGGCAGCGCGTCTGCGCCCAGCCCGTGCTGATTTCCGACATCACCGGCCGGACCATTCAGGACAAGGAAGCCGAGGCCGCCGCCCGGGCCGCCATCGGCCGTCCGGCTCCGCCGGCCGAGAAGTAGCGCGGCCTCACGCCGCTATCGGGTCGCGCCCGATCGCCAGAAGACCTCGGCGCGGCCGCGTTCGTTGGCCATGCGCGCCGCCACGAACAGCAGGTCGGAGAGCCGGTTGAGGTAGCGCAGGGCCGGCCCGCTGACCGGCTCGCCGGCCTCCAGAAGGCGCACGGCCTCGCGCTCGGCCCGCCGGCAGACCGTGCGCGCCAGATGGAGCGCCGCCGCCGGCGGGGTGCCGCCCGGCAGGATGAACGACTGCAGATCGGGAAGCTCGGCGTTCATGGCGTCGATCTCGGCCTCCAGTCGCGCCACCTGGGCGTCGGAGATCCGCAGGACCTGGCCCTCGGCCTCGTCCGGCCGGGGCGGAGTCGCGAGATCAGCCCCAAGATCGAAAAGCTCGTTCTGGATTCTCGCAAGAATTGCGTCAAAGCCAGGGAAGACCTCTGTTACGTGGCCTTCCGGGACGGCGCTCGTGTGGACCCGCGCCAGCCCGACGCAGGCGTTGGTCTCATCGACCGCGCCATAGGCTTCCACCCGCCGGTCGCTCTTGCTGACCGGCTGGCCGGTGGCCAACCGCGTGGTCCCACCGTCGCCGGTGCGGGTGTAAATCCGGTTGAGCGTCACCATGTCGCAGGGGCCTAGGACTGAGTGCGCCACCATACCGCCGCGACGAGCACGACGATGGCGATGGCCTGCACCACGACCCGCAGCCGCATCAGCTTGTTGGAGTACGATCGGCCGAAGTCGCCGCCGCGGAAAAGCGAGTAAATTCCGAGCGCTAGGACAATCGCTACGGTCGCCAGCGCGGCGGGAATCAGGAAGTCGAACAGGTCCATGCCGGCAATCTAGGCGCGGCGCGGGCCGGCGGCCACCGGAAAGCTCGGGGGGCCGGATCGCCCTCCGACTGCGGCTTTGCCGATCTTGACTTCGGTTCTGTCGATCATGTTCAACGACCGGCGATCCTAGTCGAACGTCAAGATTCGACGGGTATCCAACTGCACTACCACATAGGGTTGAAAAGGGTCGCGCGGCGTCTCCGGGCGCAGCGTGGAACCGCGAAGGCTCGCTTTCGCGGTCAAATAACGAGTTATTTGAACACGTTCACCGAGCGTCGTCCCTGGCGCCGCTCACCTCAAGCAGAGCAAACCCCCGGTCCTCCCCGGACAGCCCACGAGTACGATGAAACACATCTCCCCGAACCAAGTCGCCGCCGAGTCTCCTGTTCGCGCCCCCACCCGGCGCGCCCTGGCCAAGCAGCAGACGCGCGTGAAGGTCCTGGCCGCCGCCCGCAAGCTGTTCTCGGAAGAGGGCTACGAGGGCGCGACGATCCGTGACATCGCCGCGGCCGCGGGCATGTCGACGGGCGCGGTGTTCGCGAACTTCACCGACAAGTCGGACCTCTTCCGCGAGATCATGACCGCGGACTGCGAGACCCTGCTGGACGCCATGCGCGAAGCCGCCGGCCGCGGCCGTGGCGTCGAGGACGCCTTGCTGAAGGTCTTCATGGCCGGTTACACCTTCTACAAGAGCCGCCTTCCGCTGGCCCGCGCCGCCTTTGGCGTGTCGTGGACGAGCGAAAGCGGTCCGACCCTGCGGGCGCTGGCCCCGATCCAGGCCATGCAGGATCTGTTTGTCGAGCAGCTGAACCTCGCCGTCGAGCGGGGCGAACTGCGTCAGGAGGCGGAAGCCAAGCTGCGCGGCCAAATGCTGTTTGAGGCCTATCTTTCGAACTACGCTCAGGCGATCTTCGAAGGCTGGAGCCTCGATGCGTTGCAGGCCCGGGCCAAGGATCAGATTCGGATCCTGCTGGCCGGCGCGCGTCGCGGCTGAGCCGACGACCTGGGGGGGTCATGACGGCTGACGCCGACAAGAAAAAGGCCGAAGCCAAAGAAGCGAGGCGAGCAGCCGCGCGGCAGTCGCAGAAGGAAGCGACTCGCCAGCGGGTGCTCGCCGCCGCACGCGAACTGTTCGACACCCGCGGCTACCAGGGGGCCACCATCCGGGATATCGCCCGGCATGCGGGCGTGGCCGTGGGCAGCGTCTTCACCACCTTCGCCTCTAAGGGCGAGATTCTCTCCGAAGTGATGCAGAGCCGGCTCGACAGGCTCTATGGCGAACTCTACCGGGTGATGCCGCACCTGCGCGGCTCCACGGCCGACCGACTGCGGACCATGTTTGCCATCCATTTCAATTTCGAGGCGCAGCACGTGCGCCTGTTCCTCTCGCATATCGCCGCCGCCTACGACTGGACGCTGCCGGCCAGCGCCAAGCCTTACGGGCGCACGCCGGGCCTGCAGGAGATCATCCGGGGCGTCCTGGCCAAGGGCGTCGAGGACGGCGACGTGCGCAAGGACGTCGACCTGCAAGAGGTCGTCGACCTGCTCATGGCGGCCTATGCCTGGACCTACCGCCTAGTGGTCACCAAGGGGCTGGACGCCAAGGGTTGCACCGACGTCATGGACCGGCAGATCGGCCTGGTGTGCGAGGGCTTCGCGCCGCGCTGATTGCGCTGTTCTCTGAACAAGCGTTTACTCCGTAAATTAAACGGAGGCCCCGCCATGATCGTCGTCCACCATCTCAACGACTCCCGCTCCCAGCGCATCCTGTGGCTGCTCGAGGAACTGGGCCTGCCCTATGAGATCAAGGGCTATGCCCGCGATCCCATGACCCGTCTTGCGCCACCGGAGCTGAAGGCGGTGCATCCCCTGGGCAAGAGCCCGGTGATCTCGGACGAGGGCCGCACGGTCCATGAATCCGGGGCCATCATCGACTACATCGTGCGCCGACACGGCGGCGGCCGGCTGGCTCCACCGACGGGCAGCGCCGCCTACGAGGCCTTCCAGCAATGGCTGCACTATGCGGAAGGCTCGGCCATGCTGCCGCTGATGCTGCAGCTCTATGTGGGCCGCCTGGGCGAGGCGGGCGCGCCCCTGCAGCCACGGATCGACGACGAGATCGCCAACCACCTCGACTATGTGGAGGCGGCGTTGGCGGGGCGTGACTGGCTGCTCGGGGACTTCACCGCCGCCGACGTTCAGATGAGCTTCGTGGGGGAGGTGGCCCGGGCCTTCGGGCGGCTGCAGACCCGGCCGAACCTGACGGCCTGGGTGGCGCGCTTCCAGGCCCGCCCCGCCTACCGCAAGGCGTTGGAGCGCGGCGGCGCCTACAACCTGGCCGGCGGCTAGAACCCGGGCGGGAACGGATCGTCCAGCAGGCCATCGAGGAAGTCGAAGACGGCGGCCTTGGTCAGGGCGTGCGGGATGGCCGAGAAGTGGTCGCAGCCGGCCACCGAGACGGCGCGCCCGTGCGGGAAGGCCCGGGCCAGGTCCTCGGGATCGCCGGCGGTCTGGTCCCGCTGGCCCGTGACCACAAGCACCGGCATGGGCAGGCCCGCGAGCTGGTCGGGCGTGAAGGCAGGGTTGCGCGCCCGGGCGAAGGCGGCGAGCGCGGCCCGGTCCTCGCCCTGTTCGTCGGCGAAATGGCGGAAGCTGCGCAGCAGCGGATGGTCGATGGTCTCGGGATCGTCGGCCAGCATGGCCGCAGCCAGGCTCTCGGCCCGGCTCTCGTCCGGGGGATCGAAGAACCGGCCGCCCACCCCGCCGAGCACGAGGTTGCCCACCCGGTCGGGGGCGTCCAGCGCCGCTTGCAGCGCCGTGCGCGTGCCCATGGAATAGCCGATCAGGTCGAAGCGGCCGACGCCCAGGGCGTCCAGCAGGGCCAGGACATCGGCGGCCAGGGCCTCCCGGGCGTAGGCCGCCGGATCGTGCAGCTTGGCGCTCTCGCCGTGGCCGCGCTGGTCGATGCCGATGACCCGGGCCCCGCGGCGCTCGAAGGCGCCGTACCAGCCGGTGCGCCGCCAGCCTTCGCTGCGGTTGGAGGCGTAGCCGTGCAGGAACACCACGGTGCGCTCCGGCGACGCCGCCGGAGCAATGTCATCGTAGGCGATCTCGACGCCGTTCACGGTCAAGCTTGGCATGGAGCGAACCCAGAAGCGCCACCTTGGCGCGCATAGCGCAAGTTATGGTTTTGGGGTGAAGGCGAGGTTTACGTACCCACGATCACCCAGGGGCGTCGGCGCGTCCACTCCCGCCTGGTTGTCAAGGGCGGGGCGATGATCAGCTACGCCACTTAAGGACGGCCGGCTCCACCGGGTTGCGGAACGGGCGGCCCTCGCGCCGGCTGGCGACCCACTCACGCTTGAGCTGCTGGTACCACTTGGCCTGCCGGTCGGCGTCGTCGATCCAGATCAGGGCGGGGTCGTAGCGCAGGCCTTCGTTCTGCAGGTCCACCATCCGGGCGTCCTGGCGCAGGAAGGCCCGGGCGCCCATGGCGATGAACGGCTTGAGGACCGAAAAGGCCGGATGGTCGGACCAGATGATCTGGGTGATCCGGGTGCGGCGCGCGTCGATGGGAGTCAGGCAGGTGAGCGACAGCACCTGGCGCTTGCCGACGGTGACGTGCTCCCACCTCAGGCCCGGCAGGCGGAAGGTGATCTCGGTGAGCGGTTGGCCGCCGAGGATGGCGTAGGCGCGGCTGTTCTTCGAGGGTTCGTGACGGACCATGGCGAAGCCCGCCTCACGCGGCTCGAAGCGCTTGGCCTTCTCATGCTGGCTCTTGGCCGAGCGCCACCACCACTGCTGGTGCACATAGGGGCCATGGGCCGGGTCCATGAGGCCGACCACGGCGTGGTCGATGTGGGACTCGAACACCATCCGGTCGACCAGCTTGGGCGCGCCGCCCACCACGCCGGGGAAGGTCGGCGCGGGATGGTCCGGCTCGGACCTGGCGTCGCCGCCTACCCAGATGAACACCAGGCCCTGGCTTTCCACCGCCGGATAACGGCGCACGCGGATGCGCGAGACCTCCATGGCCTGATTGGCGGTGAGCGAGGGGATGGCGGCGCAGGCCCCATCCGTGCGGAAGCGCCAGCCGTGATAGGGGCACTCCACGGTGTCCTCCACCACCCGGCCGGCCGACAGGGGCGCGGCGCGGTGGGGGCAGATGTCGCGCAGGGCGAAGATTTCGCCGGAGCGGGCCCGGCCGAGCAGCACCGGCTCGTCCAGGATCTCGTAGCGCGCCAGCTTGCCGGGCTTCAGGTCGGACGAGAGGGCGGCGAAGTACCAGGTGTCGGTCAGGAAGCCCTGGCCGAACCTCTCGCGGGATCGTTCCCTGGTCTTGGCGTCGCCGTCTGCCATGCGCGGCTTGTAGCGGTTTAGGCCAGCCGAAGGAACGCCGCCGCATAGGGCGACAGGCCTATGGAGCCGCCGCGCAGGTCTGCATCACCCGCCCGCACGGGCAGCAGTTCCGCGCCCTCCAGCTCGGGCATGCCTACGAAGCGGGGCTCGGCCGAGAAGTTGAACACACAGGCGATTTGCTCGCCGTCGTGCGCCCGGACGAAGGCCAGGACCGGGGGCTCGGTCTCGATGAAGTCGATGTCGCCCAGGCGCAGGGCCGGCGTCGCCTTGCGGAAGGCGATGGCGTCCATGGCGAAGGTCAGGGGGGATTCAGGATCGGCGGCCTGTTCCTCGACGGTGAGGGCCCGATGCTCCTCGGCGGCTGGCAGCCAGGGGCGGCCGGTGGTGAAGCCCAGGTTTTCGTCGGTGTTCCAGGGCATGGGCGTGCGACAGCCGTCCCGGCCCCCGTCATAGGGCCAGTAGAGGTCGCCCACGGGATCGCGGAGCTGGTCGCGGGACAATCGGGCCTGCGGCAGCCCCAGTTCCTCGCCCTGGTAGATCAGGGTGGTGCCCCTGAGGGCGATGAGCAGGGCGAACAGCATCTTCGCCGCCTCGGGCGAGCCGTCACCCAGGCGGCTGGCCGTGCGCGGCACGTCATGGTTCGAGAAGCTGATCGTCGGCCAGTGCTGCGGATGGTCGGCCAGGGTCCGGTAGTGCTGGCGCACGAAGTCCGGCTCGAGCCGCCGGGCCAGCAGCATGACGAAGGTGTAGGCGCTGTGCAGGCCGTCCGCGGGGCTGCAATAGGCGCCGCAGCGCGCCTCCTCCTCCGAGAACTCCCCGAAGACGAAGCGCTCGCCCCCGTTGACGCCGTTGAACGCCTCCACCCGCCGGCGGATGAGGTCCAGCATCTGCACGTTCTCGGGCAGGTTGGAGTCGCGCAGGTGCCGCTGCAGGTTGCCGGCGTGCCCCCAGTGCAGGCCGGTGCGCTCGGCCATGGGCACGGGCGGATTGTCGGCCAGGGTCTCGTCGTGGAGATAGGTGCCGGCCACGTCCAGGCGGAAACCGTCGACGCCCTTTTCCAGCCAGTAGTCGAGGACGCGCAGGGCCGCTTCCCGCGCCTGGGGATTGCGCCAATTCAGCTTTGGCTGCTGGCGCAGGAACTTGTGATGGTAATGCTGCCGGCGCGTGGGCTGGTAGGACCAGGCCGGACCGCCGAACACCGACAGCCAGTTGTTGGGCGCGGCGCCGTCGGGCTTGGGATCGGCCCAGACGTACCAGCTCGCCTTGGGGCCGTCGCGGCCGCCGGTGAGGCTTTCCACGAACCAGGGATGCTCGTCGGAGGTGTGGCTCAGCACCTCGTCGAGGACCACCTTCAGGCCGCGCTCGTGGGCCGCCTTCAGCAGGCGCTCGAAATCCTCCAGCGTGCCGTAGTCGTGCTGCACGCCCTCGTAGTTGGCGACGTCGTAGCCCCAGTCGCGGTTCGGCGAGGGATGGATGGGCGACAGCCAGATCCCGTCGACCCCCAGGCCGGCGATGTAGTCGAGCTTGGCCAGGACGCCGGGCAGGTCGCCCTGCCCGTCGCCGTTACTGTCGAAGAAGCTTCGGACGTAGACGTGATAGAGGACCGCCCCCCGCCACCACGGGGTCATGTTGGCCTAGACCTCGGACGTGTTGGTAATGATGCGCGAGACGATGCCGTACTCGACGGCCTGCTCGGCGTTCATCCAGAAGTTCCGGGTCGTGTCCTTGTCGACCTTCTCGTAGGGCTGGCCGGTCTCACGGGCGATCATCCGGTTCACGCGCTCGCGCATCTTGATGATCTCCTCGGCCTCGATCTCGATGTCCGAGGCCTGGCCGCGCACGCCGCCTGCCGGCTGGTGCAGCAGGAAGCGGGTGTTGGGCAGGCAGAGCCGCTGTTCCTTCGGTGCGCCGAGGTAGATGTGGGCGCCCGCGCTGGCCACCCAGCCGGTGCCGATCACCGTCACCGGGGCGCCGCAGAAGCGGATCATGTCGTGGATGGTGTCGCCGCTCTCCACGTGGCCGCCCGGCGAGTTGATGATCATCCGGATCGGCTTGTCGCTCTCGGAGGCAAGCGCCGTAAGCTGGGCGGTGACCCGCTCGGCCAGGCGCATGTCGATTTCACCGAACACCAGGACCGTGCGGGACTTGAAGAGGGCGTTCTGGACCGGCCCCGCCGTCATCGGCATGTCGGGCAGGCGGCCCTTGTCGTCGTCGTCCCCGTCTTCGTCCATGTAGGCGGTCCACTTCAGCATGGCGGCTCCTGGCTGGCCGTCGGCGCGCCTCGCGGCCGCGGCGAAATCTGTCCTTCAACGAGTTATTGGTCCGGAGGGCTTCCGGCAAGCGGTGGGACGGGGTTTTCGGCTCAGCCCGCCGCCGTGGCGATCAGCCGGGCGTAGAACTGCACCATCTTCTCGAGGCTCGTGAGGCTCAGGTGCTCGTTCGTGCCGTGAATCAGCTGGACGTCCGAGAGCGCAAGCTCCACCGGCTGGAAGCGATAGACGTCCCTGGCCACCGGGGAGAGCCAGCGGCTGTCGGTGGCGGCAGTCACTAGGCCCGGGGCCACCGGCGCGCCCGACACCGCGGCCGCCGTGGCGGCCAGCACCTTCCAGCCCGACGAGGAGGTCGAGGAGACGGGAGACGGCGCCGCCGGCGCGCCGTTCCAGGCCAGCGCCACCGGCAGGTCGCCCACGGCGGCCTTCGCCCGGGCCATGACGCTGTCGGGCGTGTCGCCCGGGGCGATGCGGTAGTTGATCCAGGCCGTGGCGTCCTGGGGCAGCACGTTCTCCTTGGGGCTGCCCTTGAGCATGGTGGGAGCGATGGTGGTGTGCAGCAGGGCCGCGCCCGGGGGCGTGGCGGCCACCTGGCGGACCAGCAGCGGCCGGAACAGCCACTCGTTGGCCACCGCCATCCGCAGGGCGAAGCCGCCGCTGGGCGCCAGGGCCTTCAGCATGTCGGCGCCGGGGCCGCGGAAGGCGAGAGGGAACTGGTCCTCGACGATGGCGGTGACGGCCCTGGCCAGGACCGCGACCCCGCCGGAGTCCGGGGGCGGGGCCGAGGAATGGCCGCCGGGGGCGTGGGCGGTGACCTTCAGGGTCGCATAGCCCTTTTCCGCCGTGCCGATGACCGCAAGCTTGCCGCCGGTGACCGGATTGTCGGTAAGCACGACCAGGCCCTCGTCCAGCACGAACTCGGCCATGACGCCCCGGGACTTCAGGAGGCGGGCGGCGGCCTGGGCGCCTGAGCCCAGCACTTCCTCGTCGCCTCCGGCCAACAGGATCACGGTGCGCTTCGGCTGGAAGCCCCGGGCGGCCAGGGTCTCGATGGCCTCGAACAGCCCGATCAGCGAGCCCTTGTCGTCGATGGCCCCACGGCCCCAGACGGCGCCCTCGGCGATTGTCCCGGCGAACGGCGGATGCTTCCAGTCGCCTTCGGTCCCGGGGGTGACCGGCACGGTGTCCTGGTGGGCCATCAGGATGATCGGCGCCAGCGACGGGTCCGAACCTTGCCAGGTGTAGAGCAGCGTCTCGGCCTCGATGACCTCCCGGGTCATGGCGGCGTGGGCGGCGGGATAGGTCGTCTGCAGGAAGGCGTGCAGCCGCTCCCATTCGGCGAGCTGGTCCTCGGCGCGGTCCTGGTGGCGGACGGTGCGGATCTGGATGGCGGCGGAGAGGTTGCGGGCGGCGCGGTCCACGTCCACCGGCACGGCCTCGGCCACGGGCGTGTCCGGCGCATCGAGCCCCGGCGGCGGCCGGTAGGTGAAGGTGCGCACCAGCACTACGGCGGCCAGCGCCACGATCAGCACCGCCAGGCCCAGCAGGATTCGTCCGAAGGTCTTCATCGCCCATTCCTCCCCAAGGCCGAGCTTCGCCGCGCGAGGCCTGGACCGCAAGCGCGGCGGCGCCTTGACCAAGGGGCAGGCGGCGGCGCTAATGCCGCCGAGTCAAACAACTGTTTGGGAGAGCGCCGTGAGCGAGACGACGAATAGCCTGAAGGTAGGGGCGGGCGGCCTGTTCGACCTGACCGGCAAGGTGGCGGTGATCACGGGATCGTCGCGCGGCATCGGTCGGGCGATCGCCGAACGCATGGCCGAGCAGGGCGCCAAGGTGGTGATCTCCTCGCGCAAGGCCGGTCCCTGCGACGAGGTCGCCGCCCTGATCAATGAGCGGCATCCCGGCCACGCCATCGCGGTGCCGGCCAATATCTCCTCGAAGGAGGACCTTCAGCGGCTGGTGGACGAGACCCGCAAGGCGTTCGGCAAGATCGACATCCTGGTCTGCAACGCCGCCACCAACCCGTTCTACGGCAGCCAGCTCGACATCACCGACGAGGCGTTCCGGAAGATCCTCGACAACAACATCATCGCCAACAACTGGCTGATCGGCATGGTCGCGCCCGAGATGCGCGAGCGGAAGGACGGCTCGATCATCATCGTCTCGTCCATCGGCGGCCTGCGCGGCTCGACCACCATCGGCGCCTACTGCATCTCCAAGGCCGCCGACATGCAGCTGGCCCGCAACCTCGCCCACGAACTGGGGCCGGACAATGTGCGGGTGAACTGCATCGCGCCCGGCCTGGTGAAGACCGACTTCGCCCGCGCCCTGTGGGACACCCCGGAAGGCGAGAAGCGCGCCAGCTCGGGCACTCCCCTGCGCCGCCTGGGTGAGCCGGACGACTTGGCCGGGGCGGCCATCTACCTGGCCTCGCGGGCGGGCGCCTGGACCACCGGCCAGACCATCGTCGTGGACGGCGGCACGACCTGCTGACGGGCATGGCGTGGCGGGTCGGCCGGCCCGTCACGCCCCCCTTTTCGGGCCGGCTTGAGGATCGCCGTTCCTCGCAAATCTTGCCTGATTTATCGCAAAAGATGTTGAAGGCGTCGTTTGCGGCCCGATATTGCCCAGCTTTTCCGAAGTTGGGGAATTAATAATGCGCAAGATCGCGCTGGGCGCCGTGGGCGTCCTTGCCGCCGCCCTGGCCGCCAGTCCGGCCGCCGCCCAGTACGGGATGGACAAGAAGCCGCCGAACAACGCGGCCACGCCCGAACTCCCGCGGTGCGAGCGCCCGCTGGGCCGCGTCGCCATCCGTGAGCCGGAAAACGACTGGTGGACGGGCCTCGGCCTCTCCAACCCCGAGACGGTCATCAAGCTCTTCGCCATGCGCTCGAACTGCCTGCGGGTGGTCGACCGCAATGCGGGCCTGGCCATGCGCAGCCAGGAAGCCGAACTGGGCGCCAGCGGCGACCTGCGCCGGGGCTCCAACATCGGCAAGGGCCAGGTGGCCGCCGCCGACTTCTTCCTGGTGCCCGACATCGCCAACACCAACCGCAACTCCAGCGGCGGCGCCATCGGCGCGGCCGTGGGCGCGTTCGGCGGCCGCCTCGGCGCCGTCGGCTCCCTGGCCAGCGGCCTGACCGTGAAGAGCTCGCAGGCCCAGACCCTGCTCACCCTGGTGGACGCCCGCACCACCGAGCAGCTGTACGTGGCCGAAGGCGTCGCCAAGAAGACCGACGTCGGCTTCGGCGCCGGCTACTACGACGGCTGGGGCGCCCTGGGCGGCGGTTACGGCAACACCGCCCTCGGCAAGGTGATCACCGCCGCCTACTTCAACGCCTTCGTGGACCTGGTGGACTACCTGCGCCACAGCGCGCCCACGGGCGAGGAGGCCTCCCAGGCCGCCGGTATGCAGGCCCAGCGCGTGAAGCAGCCGGTGGTGATGCGCAAGGCGCCTTCGCCGCAGGCCCCGCAGGTCCGCAGCTTCGCCGTCGGCGACCTCGTCTATCCTACGGGCAAGAAGGACGGCATCTGGTGGGAAGTCGATGACGAGAACGGCAACCGTGGCTGGGTCAGCTCGGCCATGATCGGCCCGGCGTAAGACGCCGACTTCGGATCAGGGCCCCAGGATCGCCATACGTGGTCCTGGGGCCGGACCGCTCCACCGCTGAGGGTAATGACGATCAGCCCGCAGCCTTGCGGCTGAGGTCCCGGGCCTTGGCCAGGCGCCGGACGCCCTCGTCCAGCACCGCATCGACCTTGGAGAAGCAGAGGCGCACGATGGTCGTCACCGGCGCCTCCTCATAGAAGGCCGAACCGCGTGCGTTCGCCGAAGACGGCCCCCAGCATCGGGCGGGTGAATCGCCAGCCCGGCGGCTCCAGGCGGATCAGCCGCGGGACGCCTCCCGCGAGCCGGATCATCGGGGCGTAGCTGTCGTAGAGCGGCTGGAACAGCACCACCTCGTCGCCCGGCCGGATCAGGGCCAGGAAGGCGGCCGTGAGCGCCTCGGTGGCGCCTGAGGTGATGGTGACCTCGGCCTCCCAATCAAGATTGAGGCCCTGGCTGCGGGCGTAGTGGCGAGCGACCGCCTGCCGCAACTCGGGCAGGCCGCGCATCGGCGGATACTGGTTGTAGCCGTTGAGCACCGCATCGGCGGCCTTGGCGCGGACCGCCTCCGGCCCCAGATCGTCAGGGAAGCCTTGGCCGAGGTTGATCGCGTCCAGGGTGCGGGCCAGGGCCGACATCTCCTCGAAGACAGTGGTGGGCAGTTTCGCGAAGATCGGATTGGCCATCGCCGCCGACTTTGACCAAAGAGTCGCGGCGAGGCCACCGCCAGGAGGCAGAGTATGAAGATCGTCGAGTTCGAGCCCCGCCACGCGGAGGCGTTCCGCACCCTGAACGAGGCCTGGATCTCCAGGCATTTCGCCCTGGAGCCCAAGGACCGGGAGGTGCTGGCCGATCCACAGGGCACGATTATCGACAAGGGCGGCCGCATCTTCATCGCCGAGCTGGACGGCGAGGCGGTGGGCTGTGTGGCCCTGATCCCCATGGCCGACGGCGGCTATGAGGTGGCCAAGATGACCGTCAGCGAAAAGGCCCGGGGCCGGGGGCTTGGCCGCATGCTGATGGCGCGCTGCATCGACGCGGGCCGGGAAGCCGGCGCCACGCGGCTCTATCTTGAGACCAATTCCAGCCTCGCCCCTGCGCTCGGCCTTTACCGGGCCATGGGCTTCCGCGACCTGGCCCCGGTGGAGAGCCCCTATGCGCGCGCCGACGTCTTCATGGAGAGGCCCTACTGAGGGCGGCCGATCAGTTCTGGGAGGCGAGGACCACGCCCAGGAGGACCGCAGCCCAGTGGGCGCCGGCGGCGGCGACCACATGGCCGTGCCAGATGGCCCGGGCGAACTTCAGGCGCTTGTTCACATAGAAGATCACGCCGGTGGAATAGAGCACGCCGCCGGTGACCAGCAGGGCGAAGGCGTACCAGGCCAGGCTGTCGATGATCGGCTTCAGGGCCACCACCACCAGCCATCCCAGGGCCAGATACATGGCCACCCAGAATTTCCGGTCGAGGTTCTTCAGCACCAGCTTGCCCACCGCCCCTAGGGTGGCGATCGACCAGACGGCCGCGGTCATGCCCCAGCTCCAGGCGCCGGGCAGGCCGAGGGTGAAGGGGGTGTAGGAACCGGCGATCATCAGGAAGATGCCCGCGTGGTCGAGCCGGCGCAGGGTGGGCCGGAACCGGGGCTTGGCGAAGTTGTAGGCGGTGGAGAAGGCCAGCATCGCCACCACCCCGGCGGCGTAGATGGAGACCCCCACCACCTGGCTGATGGAGCCTTGCCGCACCGCCAGGGCGAGCAGGACGACGCCGCCCACCAGGGACAGGGTCAGGCCGACCACATGCACCACGAGGTCCGCGCACTTGGCGGCAGGCGTCGGATAGTGACGGGGCGGATGGGGCGCGGTGGTCGTCGGTGAGGTCATTTCGAGAGCCATTCTATAGCCCTTCCCATGACGCCGGTCTGGCGCCGCAGCGGCCGCGGCGCGTTAAAATTTCATTGCCGGTTCTTTCGGTGGCGCCGGAGCGCGTGAGCGCGCAGGAAAAAGGGCCGACGGAGAACCCGCGCGGCCCCTGATCGTCGCCTCAAGGCTGGATCGCTGCGGCTGGGCCGGCGATCAGTCCTCGCGGTTGCGCTTCTTGCGGAACGAGGGGTTCAGCACTTCCTTGCGCAGGCGGATCGACTTGGGCGTCACCTCCACCAGCTCGTCCTCCTCGATGTAGGCGATGGCCTGTTCGAGGGTCAGGCGCCGGGGCGGGGTGAGGCGCACGGCCTCGTCCTTGCCCGAGGCGCGCACGTTGGTGAGCTGCTTGCCCTTGATCGGATTGACGTCGAGATCGTCCGCCCGGCTGTTCTCGCCGATGATCATGCCCTGGTAGGTCTTCTCGCCGGGGCCGACGAACATCACCCCGCGCTCTTCCAGGTTCCACAGCGCATAGGCCGCGGTCTCGCCATCGGAGTTGGACACCAGCACGCCCTTCGGCCGGCCCTCGATGGGGCCCTTGTGGGGCTCGTAGTGGCTGAACACGCGGTTCAGCACGCCCGAGCCGCGGGTGTCGGTGAGGAACTCGCCCTGGTAGCCGATCAGCGCCCGGGACGGGCACATCAGCTGGATGCGGGTCTTGCCCGCCCCCGAGGGGCCCATGTCCTTCAGCTCGGCCTTCCGGGCCGACAGCTTCTCGATGACGATGCCGGTGTATTCGTCGTCCACGTCGATGACGACGTCCTCGATCGGCTCCAGGCGCTCGCCGTTCTCGCCGGTCTGATAGACCACCCGCGGCCGCGAGATGGAGAGCTCGAAGCCCTCGCGGCGCATGTTCTCGATCAGCACGCCCAGCTGCAGTTCGCCGCGGCCGGCCACCTCATAGGCGTCGGCGCCGGGGGTCTCGGTGACGCGGATAGCGACATTGGCCTCGGCCTCCTTGAGCAGGCGGTCGCGGATGACGCGGCTCTGCACCTTGTCGCCTTCACGGCCGGCCAGGGGGCTGTCGTTGACGCTGACGGTCATCGAGATGGTGGGCGGGTCGATCGGCTGGGCGTCCAGGGGCTCTGACACCTCCAGGGCGCAGAGGGTGTCGGCCACGGTCGCCTTGGACATGCCGGCGATGGCGACGATGTCGCCCGCCACGCCCTCGTCGATCGGCTGGCGCTTCAGGCCGCGGAAGGCCAGCACCTTGGTGATGCGGCCCTGCTCGATCTGCTTGCCCTCGCGGTCCAGGGCCTTGATGGCCATGCCGGGGATGGCCTTGCCGCTCTCGATGCGGCCCGTGAGCAGGCGGCCGAGGAAGGGGTCGCTCTCGATCAGCACGTTCAGCATGCGGAACGGCTTGTCCTTGTTCGCCTCCACGGCCGGCGGCGGCACGTGGTCGACGATCAGGTCGAACAGCGGAGCCAGGGTGTCGGACGGCTGGTTCAGGTCCAGCGTCGCCCAGCCGCTGCGGCCCGAGGCGTAGATGTGCGGGAAGTCCAGCTGCTCATCGGAGGCGCCGATGGCCGAGAACAGGTCGATGGTCTCGAGGTGCACCCGGTCGGGGTCGGCGTGGGCGCGGTCGACCTTGTTGATGCACAGGATGGGCTTCAGGCCCATCTTCAGCGCCTTGGTCAGCACGAACTTGGTCTGGGGCATGACGCCCTCTTCGGCGTCGACCAGCAGGACGCAGCCGTCCACCATCCCCAGGATCCGCTCCACCTCGCCGCCGAAGTCGGCGTGGCCGGGGGTGTCGATGATGTTGATGCGGGTCTCGCCTGCCTTCCCGTTCCAGAGCACCGAAGTGCACTTGGCGAGGATGGTGATGCCCCGCTCGCGCTCCTGGTCGTTGGAATCCATGGCGCGTTCGACCGTCGCCTCATTGGCGCGGAAGACGCCCGACTGGGCGAGGAGTTGGTCCACGAGCGTGGTCTTGCCGTGGTCGACGTGGGCGATGATGGCGATGTTGCGGAGCGACATTGAACGGGGTTCTGGGCGGCGAGGAAGGGCGGGCTTGTAGGGGAGAGCGGGCCGCGCCGCCAGCAAGAAGTCACCAGCCGCGACGCTATGGCGACGAAATCTTTGTGCGCTGCATCCAGGCTGGGCAGTGATTGATCGATTGAAACCTGGGGCTCCCGGGCAGGAAATTCAACTTTCTGCCGCGGCGTCGGCAATTTTGGTGCGGTGCATGCTTGCCATTTTGTGCAGTGCAGCGTATAGGACGCGCATCGGGCGTCGTCGACGCCTCTGCCCTTCCTGGGCGTTTCCTCCCTATTTGAACTGCCGCGCCTTCGGGCGCGGCTTTTTTTTTTTACGGCTTGAGGGCCGACCAGTCGGTCTCGGCCAGCAGCTGTGTGAGCCGCTCCACATTCGCCTTGAGGCCGGCGAACCCCTCGGTGGGGGCGAGGGTCGCCTCGTCGAGATAGAGGGCCCGGTTGATCTCGATCTGCAGGGCGTGGGTGCGCCGCGCCGGGCGGCCGTAGTGCTCGGTGGTGTAGCCGCCGGCGTAGGGCGTGTTGCGCGCCACCCGATAGCCGCAGGCCTCCAGTTCGCGCTCGACCCGGGCCGGCAGCACCCCTGCACAGGCCGCGCCGAACCGGTCGCCGAGCACCATGTCGCAGGGCCTGCCGCGCGATCCGGCCTTGGCGGCGGCGGCGGGCATCGAATGCCAGTCGATCAGGATCGCCACCCCGTGGGCCGCCTGGGCCTCCGCCAGCAGACCCTCAAGGGCCCGGTGGTACGGGCGGTGGGCGTCTTCGATCCGCTTGCGGGCTTCGGCGAAGGTGAGCTTGCGCCGGTAGATCTCCTGTCCCTCCGACACCACCCGGGCGATCGAGCCCAGGCCGGCGGCCACCCGGGCCGTGCGGGCGCGAGCGAACTCGGGCAACTCGTCCACGAACATGCTGGGGTCGAGCTCGAAGGGCTCGCGGTTCAGGTCGATATAGGCCCGGGCGTAGTTTGCGGTGAGCAGAGCCGCCCCATAGCTGGGGGCGGCGGCGATCAGGTCGTCCACCAGGGCGTCCTCGGACCGCCGGATGCTGACGGCGTCCAGGGCGGCGGCGGACATCATGTCCTCGGGATAGAGGCGGCCGGAATGGGGCGAGGCGAACACCAGGGGCGTCGGCGGCGGCGCGCCCTCGGCCGCGGCGCGGCGCAAGGTAAAGGCCGCCGCCGTGGCCGGCGGCGTGGCGTCCTCAAGGCGCTCCCAGGCGTTCATCGTGCGCATACAACGCCGAGCGTCTGCGCCGGTCAAAGGGTTTGGCCTTCCGCGGGTTCATCGCGGATTTACGGTTAAGCGCCTATGGTGGCTGTTCATGTGAGCCCGTTTGCGCGATGCCCCGTATCCTCCTTGCCGAAGACGACGATTCCCTGCGCGGGTTCCTGGCGCGGGCCTTGGAGCGCGCCGGCTACGAGGTGACCGCCTGCGCCGATGGCGACGAGGCCGCCGCCCATCTGGACGAGCCCTGGGACCTGCTGCTCACCGACATCGTCATGCCCGGCCTCGACGGCATCGAGGTGGCGCGCCAGGCGGCGGCCAAGCACCCGGGCCTGCGGATCATGTTCATCACCGGCTTCGCCGCCGTGGCCCTGGCCGCGGGCGAGAAAGCCCCGGCCGGCGCCAAGGTGCTGTCCAAGCCGATTCACCTGCGCGAGATCGTCTCCGAGGTCGATCGGATGATCGCAGCGTAAAGGGCCGCTTGCCAGCCGCCGGAGGCCCCGTTATATCCCGCGCCTCCCGACGCACGGATCATGGACGCGTAGCTCAGCGGGAGAGCACTACGTTGACATCGTAGGGGTCGCTGGTTCAATCCCAGCCGCGTCCACCATCCCTTTCCTGAAAATCAGCTTCCTCACACGGCCTCCACCCCGGCCTCCACCCCGGGCTCGACGTTCGGCCGCGCGCGCGGCGACTGAGTGGCGTGGGGCGCGCGAGCCTCGATGCGGGCCAGGGCGGCCGTGCGGGCGGCGAGGTAGGCCAGGGCCGAGCGGCTGGGCATGAAGAAATAGCCACCTCCTCGCACGGTCACGAATCGCGGCAGGCCATGAAGGCGCACCGCCCCGGCCGGAGTCGGGATGGTGTAGCTGCGGCCGGCCTCGCCCAGCAGCGGATCGGTCTCGCCGCTCAGGCCGTGGAACGAAGGCGCGTTGATCCAGGTCTGCTGGATGAACTCGAACTGCCGCTCGAGGTCGGCGCAGAAGGCGGCGAACAGCATGCCGTGCTCGGCGCGGCCGTCGGGGCGGCGCATCCGGTAGCTGCGGCCGCGGCGCAGGAGCCGGTGACGGTTGACGATGTCGCGCCCGCGCGGGTCGTCCGGATCGAGGCCGTCGCGGGGATTGGCCCGGCGCACGTGGGCTCCGAGGGGGCAGCGCAGCCCCTGCGGATCATCGGCGCCGAAGGCGAAGTCGTTGTCCATCGGCAGATGTCCCGAGGGGGAGTAGCGCGGCCGGTCGATCAGCGATGGGCCGTTGCGCCAGCGGCCCACCAGCTTGGCGGCGATCCAGGCCGGGCGGATGCGCGTTCCCACGGTCTCGCCAAGGCCGGGATAGTCGGCCTCCAGGCGGCGGGCAGCCTCATGGGTGAACCGGCGGAACTCGGCCACATGCTGCTCGAACTGGCGGAGCACCAGGTAGGAGCCGTTGCGACCGAAGTCGCGGAACGCCTCGGTCTGGGGAGCCTCGGCGAAGGCCGGGAAGCGCCTGGGCGTCTCGGCCTGGGCGGTGGGCAGTTCGCCTCGCCGGTCGGTGTCGGCGGCCACCACCGGGCTCGGTGGGATGTAGCCCTGGTTGCTGCGGTAGCCGAGGATGAACTCGCCGGGCTCCACGAGGTCGGCCGGGGCGACATCGCGCTGGAAGCGCTCCACGCCGCGGATTACCGGCTGGGAGACCCCGTCGCGGAAGCCGAAGGCCTCCCGGTGGATCCTGGGATGCATCGGGCCGGTGTCGACCCGGGCGATGATGGCTTCAGCACCCAGGCGGGCGATGTGGTCGGCCACCGCCGCCTCCAGCTCCTTGCGGGTGCGGGCGTAGATCAGCACCGCCGCGTCCGCGGACGGGGCGGCGCCGGCCGCGGAATCGGTCCAGCGCCATAGCCACGGGGCGTCCTCGCCCCGGTCGCCGAGCACCCGGGCGCGGCCCGCCATGCCGGCGCGGAAGGCGGCTGGGAAGGTGGCCAGGCCATCGCCCGCCTCACCGTCAGGGACGCCCAGCCTGGCGAGACCGCCTGCGGAGAAGGCGACGATGGTGGCGCGCTCCAGGCCGTCGGAGGCGCCGGGCGCCGAGCCGAAGGTTACGGCGAAGCGCTTGAGCCTCGGGTCGCCGTGGGCATTGAGCAGGTCATCGAGCCAGGCCCTGCGACGGACAGCCGGGTCCGGCAGTCGCACCGCCAGGCAGACCCCGTGCCGCAGCCGGCCGAAGCCGCCGAACATCAGGCTCTGGATCTCGCCCGTCTCGATCACCGACTCCGGCCGCTGGGCCGAGCCGAAGCAGGACAGCCAGGCCCGGGCGGCGCTGTCGGTATGGGCCTTGGCCAGGCCGTGGTGGATCAGGGCGTTGTTGCGTATGTGCTCGGTGGTTAGCTCGGGGAAGCGGGCGAACCAGAACTGGCTTGGGACCTGCTGGCGGCGCACCCAGCGCTTGAACCGGTCGCCGTCCTTGGCTCCGTCGCCGGTGAGGAACCGGGTGGGCGGGAAGCCCTCGCAGTTGGTCCAGGCGGCGGTCTGGCCAGCGTGGGCCTTGGTGATGAAATCCTCCAGATAGCTCTCCCAGCTGCCATCATAGTTGGAGACGAAGACCAGGCGACGGGAGCCGGGCGGACGGAACCACTTGGCATAGTGGATGGTGCCCATGTTCAGCACGAAGCCGGGGCGAAAGCCGTAGGTCACCAGCGTGCCGATGCCCCAGAGCGCCGCGCCCAGGGTCAGGCGCCGCAGCAGGCCCTTCTTGAGCATGGGCGTGGCGATGAAGTGGTTCTGGGCGTAGCCGGGCGCGTCCTCGTTGGCCGTACAGGCCTGAAGGTGCTCGAAGTCGGGATGGCGGGTGTCGGGGACGTCCTTCCGCTCCTCGGCCCGGAGCCACAGGAGAAGGCCGCCAAGACCCGCGGCCACCAGGGCGAATTCGGCGGCGAGACCGCTGGTCAGAGCGAGCAGCAGGCGGGCGGGCGCGTGGACGAGGCCGAAGCGGCCCACGGCCAGGAAGATCGCCGTCGTCAGCACCGCCCACCCGGCCAGCAGCGCCAGATGGATCGGCCGGGCGTCCCTGGACAGCGCCACACGCAGGCGCGCTTGGGGGATGCTGATATCGGTCCACTCGGCGATCTTCAGCTTCCGCCGGGCGGGCTGGATGAGCAGGTCGCGGAACTGCTTGCCTTCCTCCATCAGCGCCTCGACCCCGGCCCGGGTCGCCGGCTGCAGGAAGCGGGTGTCGGTCTCGCCATTGATCAGCCGCCGGACGTAGCGCAGGGCCTGCATCGGCCGGGCGCCCAGGCTCGCGTGGCCGCGCAGGTGGTGGTCGAGGGCCCGGCGGGCGAAGTCGGCCAGGGCGGCCTGCCGGGCGATGTCGGCCACGGCGAATTCGCCCGTCCCGCAGAAGTTCAGGTGGGTCATGCTCCACGGGCGGGCATGGTCGTCGAGGTTGTAGCGGCGCAAGGTGTCCAGCAGGCCCCCGGAGGGATCGCGCGCTTTGGCGAAAAGCGGCGCCAGCCAGTCGTGGGCCGCCCCGGCCATCAGGCTGAGCACGCCGGCCGGGTCGCCGTCGGCGTTGATCTCGAGCAACAGGTGGTGGGCCGGCCTCTCCGGCTCGCCGAGATCGATCACCGACAGCGAGCAGAAGTGGATCCGATCGGTGGCGGCGAGGGCCTCGCGCAACGGGCCGCGGGCCGGATTGCCGAGGGCGCAGACCTCGGCCTTCAGGGCTTCGGCGTCGGCTTCGGAGCGCAGGGGCGCGCAGACCACGACCATCGACTGTTCGCGGCGAGGCGCGCCGGCGGGCGGGGTGAACTCCATCTCCAGCCGGCGGGGAAAGGCCGCGCCCGTGCGCATCCGGCCCGCAGGCCCCTTGGCCGGCCGCAGGTCATCGAGGGCCAGGAGCGCCAGGAACACCTCGGTGATCTGGGCCGGGGCGAGGTGCGCGCCGAGGCAGGAGTGATGGCCCCAGCCGAACATCAGCTCCGGCCGTTGCGGCCGGTCGGGATCGAAGGCCCGGGGGTTGGGGAATGCGCGGCCGTCGGCCAGGGCAGAGCCGGTGGCCACCAGGACGACGCTGCCCTTGGGCGCGACCCGGCGCCGCCACGTGCCCTCGGCGATCACGCCTTCCGTCCGGGCGTAGCGGAACTGGCCGGGGAACAGGGCGGGGTTCAGGCGGCCGGCCTCGAGCAGGATCGCCTTCAGCCGGTCGCGGTCGCCGGCCCGGGCGGCCTCGCGCGCCTGCCGCCAGGCGTCGGGGCGTTTCAGCAAGGCCTCCAGCATCTTGCCGGCCGCCAGGGTGTTGGTCGGCACGAAGCCGGTCATCAGGCCGATCAGGGTGGCGCGGATGGTGGCGGGGGCGAGGTCCGGATGGGTCGTGTGGCGGGCGCGCACGAACCGGTCGGCGAGGGTGTCGGCGGGATGGCCGGCCTCGTGGCGCGCCTCGGCCGCCTCCAGGGCCCGGTCCACCAGGGCCTGCAGGCGCGCCGCCCCATAGAGGCCGCGGCGGCGGGTCTCGCGCGAGCCGGTGGGATCGGCGAACAGCAGGGTCGAGACCGCCATGGTCCAGTTGGCGAAGGCGACCGGGTCCTCTAGGGGCAGGCCGAAATAGCGGGCGCAGGACTCGCTGGCGCAGCGGGTGATCAGGTCGCCCATCACATCGAGGCGGCCGCTGGCGTTGCGGATCAGGGCCTGGGCGACCTCGGCGGTGTCGCGGCAGATGCGCGCGGCGTCGGCCTCGTCGTCGATCACCTGGCGGATGAGGCCGCGCAGGGCCTGATGCGGCTCGTCTTCGAGGCCGAGCACGGAATTGGCGCCGCCGCCCAGTTCGGTCATCTCCAGGGCGAAGGGAACCTCAAAGGCGGCCCCGTCCTTGAGCGTGGACATGACGTCGGCGGCGCGGGTGACGATCACCAGCGGGCCGATCTTCGGGTTCGGGCACACGACGCGGCAGACCGCCAGGGCGCTGCGGATGGCCGCCCCGGTGGCCGCGCCCAGCAGACGGCTGAAGAGACCCGCAGGCTTGTCGAACTCGATGTCGGGCGTGGAACCGGGGCCCAGAGGCTCGGGCCGGGCCTGGGCCCTGCGGATACCCTCGTAATACTTCAGACCAAGCATCGGACACCCCCCAGCGTCACAAGCCCGGCGGCGCTAGCCGTCAGGCGCCGCGGCCAGGGCCGCGGCCTCTTCGAGAAGTTTCTTCATCCGCCCGTTCCAGGCGCAGTCGATGAACGGCACCCAGTCCAACGCCTCCAGCCGGAACCCCGGCTTGGCGGCCATGAGGTCGCGCCAGGCCTGGGCGCCGGCCGCCCGCGCCCCGTCGTCCATCAGGGCGGCGATCTTCACGGCGTGGCCGTACCAGTAGCCCGGGCGACGGACGACCGACTGTTCGGCCAGGTCCACGGCGTCGGCGAAGCGCCCCTGCATCCAGTAGGCGGTGGCCATGGCGCTGAGCATGGTGAAGACCATGAGGTCGGTGGGATTGAGCCGCAGTGAGGCGCGCAGCGACTGCAGGGCGAGTTCGGGCTCGCCGTTCCACAGATAGGTGTCGCCCAGGGCCGAGTGCGCCTCGGCGAGGCTGGGATTGAGTTCGATGGCGCGCCGTAGCAACGTCTTGGCGCGCTCCGGACGGCGCAGCCACATCTCGGCCACGCCCGCCAGCCAGTGGCCGCGGCTGTCGTCGGGGTCGGCGCGGATGGCCCGCTGGGCGAGCTCGCGCATTTCCTGGACCTGCGCCTCGGAGCGCCGCTCGGCCCAGATGGATCGGCCCAGCGCCCAGGCCGACTGGATCAGCGCTTCGGCCGAGCCGGGCTCCCGCTCCAGGGCGCGGGCGAAGGCGGCGCGGGCCTGTTCGGCGTCCTCGCGGGTGAGGCGGTTGATGTGCCAGCGCCCCTTCCAGATGAGGTCGCTGACCTGGGCGTCGCGGGGCGGCTCGGTGCGCGCCCGCAGCTGTTCGGCGGCGTCGATCCGGGTGTCCAGCGCCCCCACGAGCTGGGCGACGATCTCGGCCTGGACCTTGGGGGTGAAGATCTGCGGCGCCTCGATCCGGTCGGACCACAGCACCCGGCGGGTGGCGGCTTCGCTGAGCTCCACGGCCAGGCCGTAGCCGTCGCCGGCCCGGCGCAAGCGCCCCTCGAACAGGTATTTGGCGCCCAGCCGCTGGCCGATGGCGGCATGGTCCAGGGGCGTGGCGGCGGTGGCGAAGCTGGACGTGCGGGCGATCACCGGCAGCCAGCGCAGGCGCGAGAGGCGGTCGATGAGATCGTCGCCGAGGGCTTCGGCCAGGTAGTCGTTGCCGGGATCTCCGGTGAGGTTGGCGAAGGGCAGGACCGCGAGCGCCGGCTGGCCCTTGAAGCCGGGGGCCGGCTGCGAGACGTCGACGACGCGGGACGGCAAGGGCTCGGGCGTGGGCGCAGACGCCGGCCATTCGGCGCGGATGCGGCGCTCCTCGCGCAGCCAGTCCTCGAAGCCGTCCTCGCCCGGGATGTCGAGACCTTCCAGGAACTCGTGCGCCCCGGCGGGCGGCATGGGGATGTCGCCGCGCACGTCCACGGCCAGGTTGTCGAGGTCGAGCCACACGCGGCGGCGGTCGGCCCCGAGCAGGGGCGCGGGACCGCAGTTCAGGAGATCGCGCAGTTCATGCAGTTCGCGGCGCAGGCTGTCCTGCGCCTGCTTGGGCTGCCGGCTGCCCCACAGCCGGTCCTGCAGCCAGGCCCGGGCGCGTTCGCCGTCGGCGGAGGTGGCGAGCATGGCGATCAGAGCCATCCCCTTGCGGCTGGCGATCTCGATACGCTCGCCCCCCGCTCCCGAAAGACGGAAGCTGCCCATGAGCTTGAGCGTGAAGGCGGGCCCTGTCCGCTTCATCCCCCTGCGCCCCCCGTCAGCGCAAGGCGACGGTACCAAGTCCCACGTGCAAATCACGTTCTTTTCACGGAGCCGGAACGCTGGTCTCACGTGGCGGGGACCATGGCGTCTCATCCTGCTCTCGTTTCTTAGGAAGACCCTGGCGGCGACGGGCTGCGTACCGGCCCGCGCCGCCACCCCACGGTTTCCTGGGAGACGCCGAACAGCGGAGGCGGCCCATGGCCCTCATCAGTTTCATCGACCGCACTGACGCCCATGCGGCGGACTTTCCCGCGGTCGGGCGCCAACTGGTCGTCTCCGCCTTGGGGCTTGCGTCCACCAGCGGCTGGACGCGGCCGCGCCTGTCGCCCTGGGCCTATTACGCGCCGCCGGCCGACGGGATCTGGGACTTCAACTTCGAGGCTGACGAGCCGCATGGGGTGGTGCTGCAGGTGCTGACCCCGATCTCGGCGGCTTGGCGCGGTCCACTGCCGGACTGGTGCCGGGGCGTGCGGGCCCACGCCGCCAACAACCAGATGGCCGCGGCCCTCGTCCGGGACGCCAAGACCATCCATTTCGAGCCGTCGCCGCCGGTGGCGCTGGAGGACGTGGGCGGCGGCCACGTTCTCTCGGGTCGCGCCCTGGTGGAGGCCAGCCGGCGGCGTCACTAGGAGGCGTCAAAGGGGGGCGTCGGGGGAGGCCGCCGGAAGGCGAGGAGGAGAGCTAGGGCGGGGCAACGCCTCGCCGGCTTCGAGGGTTCGGAACCCTGGAAGCCCACAGTCTTGGCCTGCGGTTTTGAACGCCGCCGCAGGTCAGGATCGGCCCCGCACCGGCGCCTGTCGCCGGTCGCGGGGCCGATGGTCCGTTTTTTGGGATCAGCCCAGGCCCTTCTGCGGGTTGATCAGGTATTTCTCGCCGGTGGCGCGGCGGGCGTAGGCGGCGATCACCTGCGGGTCCAGCGCCTCGGCCAGGCCGATCTCGGCGGTGTAGCGGCTGGCGAAGGTGGTCTTCAGCTCGGCGGCCACGCGCTGGCGCAGTCGCTGGGCGGCCTCGGGGCCGATCTTGGCCAGGAAGGGCGTCAGGAGCCAGCCGCCGATGCCCCAGGCCATGCCGTAGTTGCGGACCAGTTCGGTGGGGCCGGTGTCGAGGCCGCCGTAGATATAGACCTGCTTGTAGGTGTTGGACCCGTAGCGGCTGTAGGCGGCGCCGCGGTTGGCGGCCTGCTCCATGGCCGAGAGGATCTGGCTGGCCAGCCGGCCGCCGCCGATGGCGTCGAAGGCCAGGGTGGCGCCGGTGGCGGCCACGGCCTCGGTCAAGCGGGCGGTGAAGTCGGGCGCGGTCGAGTCCAGCACATGCTCCGCGCCCTGGTCGCGCAGCAGCTTCTCCTGGGCGGGGCTGCGGACGATGTTCACCAGGGGCACGCCATCGGCCTGGCAGATGCGCACCAGCATCTGGCCGAGGTTTGAGGCGGCGGCGGTGTGGACGAGGGCGGTGTGACCCTCCCGGCGCATGGTCTCCACCATGCCGAGAGAGGTCAGCGGGTTGACGAAGCACGAGGCGCCGTCGGCCGGCGTGGCGTCGGCCGGCAGCGGCAGGACGTCGGCGGCGCGCACACGGCGGTACTGGGCGTACATGGCCCCGCCGATCATCGCCACCGTCCGGCCCATGAGCGCCTGGGCCTCGGGGGAGGCGCCGGCCTTCACCACCACGCCCGCACCTTCGTTGCCCACCGGCAGGGATTCGCCGACCCGGGCGGCGAGGGCCTTCATCGCCGCGGGCGAGAGGGCGGCGGTGACCACCGGGCGCTCGGCCGTGCCGGAAGCCTTCAGGGTCGAAAGGTCGGCCGGGCCAAGCAGCAGGCCCAGGTCGGAGGGATTGATGGGCGAGGCCTCGACCCGCACGACGATCTCGTCAGGGCCCGGCTCGGGGATGGGAACCTCCGCCAGGGACAGCTCCAGAAGCCCGTCCTCGCGCACCAGCGTGCGCAGCTCCAGCCCATGGCCTTGCGGCATCGATATCCCTCCCGTTCACGCGGCGGCTTCCGCCTGCCGACGTCACATAGGGCCCTCCGCGGCCAAGCAGAAGCCCTCTTAGGAAAAGATGTGGCGTCCGGGTCGCGTCTTAGAAACTTCGGTAGGATAACGATGAAATTTGTGTGGCGAAGCTGAAACAAATGATCCGTACTTCCCTCACTCAGGCCGCCCACTCCAGAGGCGGCCGAGGGGAGGAAAACCATGATGCAGCGCGGGATTCTCTGCAGTACGTCCGCCGTAGCCGCGGTTCTGGTCGTCGGTGCAGCTGGTGAGGCGGCGGCCCAGGCGCCGGCGGCCTCGACGCCCCGGACCATCGACGAAGTGGTGGTCACCGCCCAGCTCCGGGAACAGAGCCTGCAGGACGTGCCCATCGTGGTGACGTCGGTGAACGCCCAGCAGCTGCGCGACGCGGGCATCCGCGACATCAAGGACCTGACCATCGCAGCGCCGGGCCTCACGGTCACCTCCACCAGCAGCGCAGCCATCACCACGGCCCGGATCCGTGGGATCGGCACGGTGGGCGACAACCCGGGCCTGGAGTCCTCGGTAGGGGTGGTGATCGACGGGGTGTACCGGCCGCGGAACGGCGTCGCCTTCAGCGACCTGGGCGAGCCCGAGCGGATCGAGGTGCTGAAAGGGCCGCAGGGCACCCTGTTCGGCAAGAACACCACCGCCGGGGTCATCAACATCATGACCAAGCGGCCGGAGATGGACTTCGACGCCACCTCCGAGGTCACCATCAGCAACTATGAGGGCTTTGGCGCCGCCATCGGCATGACCGGCCCCCTGGTGCGCGATCAGGTGGCCGCCCGGCTATACGTCGCCGCCCGGGAGCGCGACGGCTACTACAAGAACGCCAACAACCCCGACATCAACGACCAGGACTTCTACACCGGCCGCCTGCAGGTGCTGTTCGAGCCCACGGACAGGCTGCAGATCAATGTGGCGGCCGATTACACCCGCCGGGACGAAAGCTGCTGCGGGGCGGTGCAGATCTTCAACGGCCCCACGGCGGCCATCATCAGCGCCCTGGCTCCCGGCGGTCTCGCCGACCCGCCGGACATCGACGAGTTCCGCGACTACAGCAACCGGAGCTTCAAGAAGAAGATCACCGACAAGGGGATCTCGCTGCAGGCCGACTGGGAAACGCCCTGGCTCGGCGGCGCCCAGTTGACTTCCATCACCGCCTACCGGAAGTGGCGGCAGAAGGGCGGGACGGACGTCGACTGGACTGCGGCGGACATTCTCTACTCACCGGGCCTGGAGGATCCCGACCCCGGCTCGACCACCTTCAAGACCTTCACCCAGGAGGTGCGCTACGCCGGGAGCACCGAGCGGCTGAACTGGCTCATCGGCGCCTTCTATTCCGAGGAGGACCTTGATCTCCACGTCCGGACGGTGGGCTACGGGCGGCAGTTCGAGCCCTACCTCAGCGCCCTGCTGAGCAATCAGCTGCCCCTGTTCACGGGCCGGCCGGCGGACGGCTCGACCTGGGTCGCCGGCAACGGGCAGGACGACGACTATCACCAGAAGGAGCAGGGCTTCGCCCTCTTCACCAACAACAGCTTCCAGGTGACCGAGCAACTCGAGCTGACGGCGGGCGCCCGCTACACCTGGGAGGAGAAGGACCTCGTCACCTTCTGGCGCAACAGCGACGGCGCGATCGGCTGCGCCACCGCCTTGGCCCGGGCCCAGGCGATCGGCGGCCCGGTTCCCGCCAACGGGGCGCTGATCCAGGCCGGCGGTCTGCTCGGCAGCGGGCCCTACCAGCTGATCTGCTCCACCGCGGGCAATCCGCGCTTCGCCCAGATCGGCCGCAATGTGCAGGACCTCAAGGAGGAGAAGTTCACCGGCACGGTGAAGGCCGCCTTCCGGTTCAATGAAGCGGTCCTGGCCTATGCGTCCTACGCCCGGGGCTACAAGGCCGGCGGCTTCAACCTCGACCGTATCGCCTCCACGGTGCAGACGGTTCCCGGCCAGGCGACCGCGCCGGTGCTGGACACCAGCTTCGCCCCGGAGACGGTGGATTCCTACGAGGTCGGGGTGAAGAACACCCTGCTCGACAACTCGCTGCTGCTGAACGCCACGGTCTTCTATCAGGACTACAGCGACTTCCAGCTCAACGCCTTCAACGGCCTGGTCTTCACCGTCACCTCGGTGCCGAAGGTGGTGTCGAAGGGCGTGGACGTGGATTTCCTGTGGTTCACGCCCATCGAGGGGCTGACCCTCAACGGCGGCGTGACCTATGCCGAGACCTACTATCCCGAGAGCACGCCTGTGGCGCTCGGCGGTAACCTGCCCGGCGCGCGCCTGTCGCTGGCGCCGCTGTGGTCGGGCTCGCTGGCGGTCACCTATGAGCGCGACCTGACGGCCGACCTCATGGGCCGGATCGCCGTCAACGCCAAGAGCGTCTCGTCATACAACACCGGCTCGGACCTCCATCCGATCAAGAACCAGCCCGGCTACACCGTGGTGAACGCCCGGGTAGCCATCGGCTCCCAGGACGACCGCTGGAGCCTGGAGGCCTGGGCCCAGAACCTGTTCGACGAAGTCTATTACCAGGTGGCCTATGACGCCCCGTTCCAGCCGGGCTCGTTCAACGCCTTCCTGGGCCAGGCGCGGACCTACGGCCTGACCCTGCGGTTCAACTACTGAGCGGAATGCGGGGCGCCGAAGACGGCGCCCCGTGACCCAGACCCTAGGGCCGGGCCTTGCGCGGCAGGGCCTCGATCTCGGCAGGGGTCAGCTTGCGGATCTCGCGCACCAGGCAGCGTTGCGGACCGATGGGCGAGGGCGTGATGATCTCGGCGTCCAGGCCCTGGCAGATGGAGTTGCCGGCGCGGGCCACCAGGGCGATGCGCTGGGTCCAGTCGATCTCCGGGCAGGTCCCGAAGATCTCCATGCGATAGACGTCGCGGACTCCGACGCGGACGTTCACCACGCGGTCGTCCTGGGCGGCGAAGTTGTTGACCTCGCTGGCCCAGAAGCACTGCCGTTTCGGCTTGGCCGGAGCCTCGGCTTCCACGGGCGACTTGGCCGTCGCGCCTTGTGGCGCGGCGAGGCCGAGCGCCACGAGCCCGAGCGCGGCGGCGGCGATGCTGGTTCTGATCTTCATGTCTCGGTTCCTTGGTGAAGGAATGTCCCCCGAGCGCCCGTGATTATAGGGAGGCTTCACCGGTTCCGGAACGGCGCCGCTTGGCGAAACGGGAGGGGGCGACGAGGTCTTGCGCCGCCGCCGTCAGGGGCGAAGGCGCGCCCAGGGCCAGGGCCGCCACATGCTCGGCCAGCAGCGGGGCCATGGCGAAGCCGCGCGAGCCGAAGCCCGTCAGGGCGAAGACGCCGGGCGAGCCGACCTGGCCTGCGACGGGCAGACGGTCCGGCGTGGCGGCGCGCACGGCGGCGCGGCCTTCCAGCGGCGCATCGGCGAGACGGGCGGCCAGGTCCGGCAGGACCTTGGCCAGGACAGCCAGGTTGCGGGCGTGGTCCTCGGGCCGCAGATCGGCCCCAGCGTCGTCCCGGTCGTGGGTGGCCCCGAACAGCACGCCGTCGCGGGTCGGGATCGCATAGCCGCCCCAGGCGAGGGCCGCGCCGATGGCCGGGCGCGCCGCCCAGCTTGCCTGGCCGCGCACCGGCTGGAGCGGCAGGTCTGGCGCCAGGTCCCGGGCGCTGAGGCCGGCGGCGATGATCACCGCGTCGGCCTCGAGGGCCGCAAGGTCGCTGACCCGGGCACGGCGCATGTCTCCCGTCCAGGCGGCGAGGACGTGGGCGGGCTCGATCACCAGGGCCTGCCGCTGGTCGAGGGCCGCCGGGGCCGGGGCGCCGAGGCGGGCGGCGACCGCCTCGGGCGGCAGGACCGCGAGGCTGTCCGGCTCGAAGAGGTCGGAGGCGGCGATCTTCTCGAACCGGGCCGTATCGCGCTCGGCCATCGCCAACTGCAGGACGCCCTCGGCGATCAGGGCATCGGGAAGGTCTCGATAGAGGCCGACGGCCCGGGCGAAGCCGCGGGCGAAGAGGGCGGCGGGGACGCCCAGCCCGGCGTCCAGACGGGGCGTCACCAGGGCGGCGGGATTGCCCGAGCCGCCCGCCCCAGGGCCTTCCGCCTCGAAGATGGTCGCTTCGCCGCCGAGGGCGCGGACGGCCCGGGCGGCGGCGGCGCCCGCGATCCCCGCGCCGACAACGGCCACCCGCCGGGCGGCCGGGTCGTGGGCCTTGCCGGGGAAATGGGCCTCGAGCCGCTCGCGCTTGCGGCCGAAGCCCGGCCGCTTCTCCACGGCGAAGCCGGCGGCGGCCAGCCCACGGCGCACCTGACCGGCGACGGTGAAGGTGGCGGCCCTCGCCCCCGGGGCGGAGCATGCGCCCACCAGCGCCAGGATCTCGTCGGCCCACATCTGCGGATTGAGCGCGGGCGAGAAGCCGTCGAGGAACCATGCGTCGGCCCGGCCCGTCCAGCCGGTCAGGGCCTCGGCCACATCGCCGACGTAGACGTCGACGATGGCCGCGAGGTGGGGCAGCTCGATCCGGTGCAGGCCACGGGCGCGGCCGGGCCAGCGGTCGGCGAGGGCCGTGGTCACCTCGGCCAGTTCAGGCCAGCGCGACAGCGCCCGCCGCGCCTCGTCGGCGCTGATCGGAAAGCCTTCCACCGTGAACACGTGCAGCCGCCCTTGCGGCGGGCGGGTGCGGCGCCAGAGGTCGAGGAGGGCGGCGATGTTGAGGCCGGTGCCGAAGCCGAGTTCGGCCACGGTGAACCGGCGCCGGCTCGCCCAGGCCTCGGGCAGGCCGCACCCTTGCAGGAAAACGGCCCGTGTCTCGGCCAGCCCGTCTTCGGACGAGAAATAGACATCGCCGAACAGCCGCGAGCGGGGCTGGCCGTCGGGGGTCCAGTCAAGCGGGCTTCCGGTCATGGCGTCTTCGGGCATGGAAAAGGGCCGCCTTGTGCAGGCGGCCCTCGTTTAAGGCAAACCTCGCCCCGCGCTTAGCGGTTCTCGGCCGGGGCCTCGGCGGCGGGTGCTTCGGTCGTATCGCCCGCGGCGGAGGCCGCATCGGCGGCGGCGGCCTCCATGGCGGCCTCGGCGTCGGCCGGCAGTTCCGCGGCTTCGGTGGTCTCGGGCGTCCCCGAGCCCTCGGTCTTCGAGCAGGCGGCCACGGCCAGGGCGGCGACGGCTGCGCCCGCCACGAGCAGCCGGCGGAGGAGTTCGTGGGTCATGTGCGGCTGGTCCTTCCTCGATGTGATGGGCGCGGTGCGATGGCCGCCGCGCCGGCAGGAGATAGGCGGCCGCCCCTGGGCGCGACAAGGCCGCGCCGGGCGGCGGTCAGGCCTCGTTGGGGATGTTCGACAGGGCTTCTTCCAGCTCCAGGAAGCTGGGCTGGGCGCCGGAGGGAACGCTGCCGCGGCCGATTTCCACCGAGATCTGGGCGGCGTTGCCGTGCAGGTGAGCCACCAGCACCGACTGAATGATCCGGTAGAAGGCGCCTTCCTCCTCGACGATCTCCTTCAGGCGTGTGGCCATGGGGCCGACCAGGCCATAGGCAAGGAACACGCCCAGGAACGTGCCCACCAAGGCCGAGCCGATCATCTGGCCGAGGATTTCCGGCGGCTCGGTGATGGCGCCCATGGTCTTGATGACCCCCAGTACGGCGGCCACGATGCCCAGGGCCGGCAGGGCGTCGGCGAGGCTCTGCAGGGCGTGGCTGGGCGCCAGGGCCTCGTGGTGGTGCTTGTCGAGCTGCTTCTCCATCGCATCCTCGACCTGATGGGGATCCTCCAGGCTCATGGTCATCATCCGCAGGGTGTCGCAGATGAAGTCGATGGCGAAGTGATCCTTCATGATCTTCGGGAAGCGGGTGAAGATCGAGCTTTCGGTGGGGTTCTCGATGTGGCTTTCCAGGGCGATGACGCCCTTGGACTTCATGGTCTTGGTGAGCAGGAACAGCAGGCTGAGCAGGTCGCGATAGTCGGACGCCTTCCACTTGGGGCCCGAGAACACCTTGCCCAGGCCGCTGGCCGTGGCCTTGATGACCGGCATCGAGTTGGCGATCAGGAAGCTGGCCACGCCGGCGCCGCCGATAGCCATCAGCTCATGCGGCAACGCGTGGAGGATCACCCCCATGTTGCCGCCCGAGATGATGTAGCTGCCGAACACGAGCACGAACAGCAGCACGATGCCGACGATCTGGAACATGGACTCCCCCGAAGGTGGCCGGCAGCATCGGGGTTAATGTTTAATGTCCCGTGAGCGGCGCCGTAGCAGTGTTGCGCGAAGGGGTTTGCGCGACGCAGGTTCCGGCGTAAGCGGGGCGGCGATGTCCAGCACCGCGTCCTCCCAGGGCGGCATATCCCGCCGGCCGTTCGCCATCATCTTCGGCGTTTCCCTGGCGACAGCGCTTGGCAATACCGGGCTGATCTCGGTTCTGCCCGCCATCGGCCGTTCGATCGGCATCCCGGACCCGATGGTGGCGGCGATCTTCTCGCTTTCGGCGGTGCTGTGGGCCGTCTCCTCGCCCTGGTGGGCGAGGGCCTCGGACCGCTACGGCCGCAAGCCCCTGATGATGGTCGGCCTGTCCGGCTTCATGGTCTCCATGGCCCTGTGCGGCGTGGTGGTCAGCGCAGGCCTGCGCCACTGGGCTGCGCCGATGGTGATCTTCGGCCTGTTCCTGGTGGCCCGGGCGCTGTTCGGCCTCTTCGGGGCGGCGTCCAACCCGGCCACTCAGGCCTATGTGGCCGAACGCACTGCGCCCGAGAAACGGACCCAGGCCATGGCCAGCCTCGCGGGCGCCTTCGGCCTCGGCACCGTCATTGGCCCGTTCCTCGCGCCGCTGTTCGTCTATCCGGTGGTGGGGCTGGCGGGCCCCCTGTTCACCTTCGCCCTGATCGCGGCGGGCATGCTGTTCGTGGTCTGGCGTTTCCTGCCCGAGACGCCCGTACCGAAGGAGGCGAAGCGGCCGCTCAAGCCGGTGGTGGCCGGCGCGCCCAAGGAGCCGCCCATGTGGCGCGACCGGCGGGTCACGCCCTTCCTGATCTACGGCTTCATCGTCGCCACCTGCCAGACGGCCCAGGCCCAGACCCTGGGCTTCCTGATCATCGACAAGCTCAGCATGTCGCCCACCGAGGCGCAGTACTTCATCGCCATCGCCATGATGTTCGGCGCCCTCGCGGGACTGCTCGCCCAATGGGGCCTGATCCGCATGTTCCAGATGACGCCCCGCCAGCTGCTGCGCTGGGGCGTGGGCGTGGCGGCGGTGGGCAACCTGGCTGTCGCCCTGGCCCCCGACTACTACGTGGTGGTGGCCGGCTATGCGATCTCCAGCCTCGGCTTCGGCTTCGCCCGGCCAGGATTCACCGCCGGCTCGTCCATCGCCGTGAGCATGGGCGAACAGGCCCGGGTCGCTGGCCTCATCGCGGCGGTGAACGGCATCAATGTGGTGCTCGCTCCGCTGTTCGTCTGGCTCTACCAGCACATCGGGTCGGCGCCGTTCCTGCTGAACACGGCGTTGATGGTGACCATGCTGGCCTACGCCTTCCGCAATCCGCAGCTCAGGAACGCCGACCCCGAGCCGGCGTCCCGCGAAGCCGCCACGGCGGCCACCCTGGAAAAGCGGGACGAGGGCGGGGTTTAGCCACTGAAGGCGTCGTCTTCCGTAGTCTAGCTGACGCCGGCCTCGGCCTTCAGTTTCTGCACCATTTCGGGCGACAGATAGCCGTCGGCCACCAGGCCGCGGGCCTTCTGCCAGGCGCGCAGGGCCGTGCGGGTGTTCATGCCCACCACCCCGTCGGGTGTTCCGGCGTTGAAGCCCAGGGCGTTGAGGGCCCGTTGCGCGGTCATCCGGTCAACCAGCGCCAGCGGCTGCTCCTGCGGCCAGGGGCGCACGACGCCGCCGGAGCCCAGGAAGCTGTCCGCCAGCATTCCGACCCCGAGGGCGTAGGCCAGGCTGTTGTTGTACTTGCGGATGGCGAAGTGGTTGGGGAACAGCAGGAAGAGCGGCCCCTTGGCGCCCGCAGGCGCCACCAGCTGGGCCTGGGCCTGTTGGTCGGCCTCGGCCCAGGGCTGGCCATCGGCGCGGACGACGCCGCGCGCGGCCCATTCCACGGGCGTCAGCCTGGGGCCTTCGGTGAGGCTATAGTCGAAGCCTTCGGGGACGGTGACCTCCCGGGCCCAGCTCTGGCCACGCACCCAGCCGCCTTTGGCCAGCAGGTTGGCGGCCGAGGCCAGGGCGTCGGCGCGCGAGCCCCAGATGTCGCGCCGGCCGTCGCCGTCGAAGTCGACGGCGGTTGAGAGGAAGGTCGAGGGAATGAACTGGGTCTGGCCCATGGCCCCGGCCCAGGAGCCCTTCAGGCGCGAGCGCGGATGCTCGCCCGACTGGATGATCTTGAGCGCCGCGATCAGCTCGCCCTCGGCCCAGGCCCGGCGGCGGCCCTGGGCGGCCAGGGTGGCCACCGAGCGGATCACGTCCATGTCGCCCTGGATGGCGCCAAAGCTGCTTTCCAGCGCCCAGATGCCGATCAGGATCTCGCGGGGGACGCCGTAGCGCTCCTCGATGGCCGGAAATTCGGTCACGTCCGCCCGGCGCCGCTGGCCCACGTCCGCCCGATCGGCCGTCACCACGCCCTTGAGATAGGCGCTCACTGGCCGGGAGAATTCGGGCTGGCGGCTGTCGAGGGCGGCCACCCGCGGGTCGGGCGTGAGGCCGGCCATCTCGCGCTGCAGGACGTCGGGCCGAATCCCCGCAGCCAGGGCCCGGCCCTGGAAGTCCGCGGCCCAGGCGTCGAAGATCATGTCGCCCGAGGCCGTGGGCGGCGTCACCGAAGGCGCGGGGGATGGCGCAGGCGCAGGCGCGGGCGCCTCCGCGGGGGGCGGTTCCGGGGCGATGTCGGGCGGGAGCGGCCTCTGCGGGCTGGCGCAGCCGGCGAGGACATAGAGGGCGAGCAGGTAACGACGACGCATCATTGGATATCTAGTCCGGGGCGGGCCAAGCCCCAATCACAACGCCGTCAGGTTGACGAAAGCCGCCTGCCCCCGTATATGCGCGCCCTCCTGTTGAAACCGGGGCCTCACCGCCCCCCAGATGTATACGGTCATGAAGGTCAGAAGCTCGCTCAAGTCGCTCAAGACGCGCCACCGCGACTGCAAGCTCGTGCGCCGTAAGGGCCGCATCTACGTCATCAACAAGACCGACCCGCGCTACAAGGCCAAGCAAGGCTAAGCAGGCCGGGCGCGCCGGAGGCTCGTGAGCGAGCCTCGGCTGTGTCTTGTGCGCGACGCGCGCACGCTCCACGCCAGGAGTTTCAAGGAACCGGCCGATCTGGACCGGTTCCTTTGGCATGTCTGCATCATGGGTTCGGCGCCGCCGCCGAGGCCGTCAGACCCCGTTGCGCACCAGGTCGAAGAATTCCTGCCGGGTGCGGGGATCGTCCCGCACCTCGCCCAGCAGGTGGCTGGTGGTGAGCCGCGAGCCCGGGGTGTTCACCCCGCGCATGGTCATGCAGGAGTGTTCGGACACGATCACCACGCCCACGCCCTTGGGATCGAGGATGTCCTGGATGGCCTCGGCGATCTCGGCGGTGAGTTTCTCCTGGATCTGCAGGCGGCGGGCGAAGCCGTGCACCACCCGGGCGAGCTTTGAGATGCCGACCACGCGGTTGCGGGGCAGGTAGCCCACATGGGCCTTCCCGAGGAACGGCAGCATGTGGTGCTCACAGAAGCTGACCACCCGGATGTCCTTCAAGATCACCAGCTCGTCGTAGCCGCCCACCTCGTCGAAGGTGCGCTGCAGATATTCCCGCGGATCGGTTTCGTAGCCGGAGAACAGCTCGCGGTAGGACTTCACGACCCGCTTGGGAGTGTCGAGCAGGCCTTCCCGGTCGGGATCGTCGCCGGCCCATTCGATGAGGGTCCGGACCGCCGCCAGGGCTTCCTCCTCGGTCGGGCGCCGCTTGCCTTCGGACATGTCAGAACCTTCCGCGTCGATGCGTCTCAACGGACAGGTTCTAGTCGAGGTTCATGCCTGCATGACAGTCCCCTCGCGGGCCGCTAATAGACCGCGCCTTCCCTGCCGCCCTCGACATGAGATAGAGCTTAGCCATGGCTGACGACGCTTCCGCCCATTCCGACGTGCTGAACGCCACCGCCCAGGGGCAGCTGAAAAGCATCATCGAGCGCGTCGAGCGCCTGGAGCAGGAGAAGGCCGAGATCGCCGAGCAGATCAAGGAAGTCTTCGCCGAGGCCAAGGGCAACGGCTTCGACGTGAAGGTCCTGCGCAAAGTGATCCGCCTCCGCAAGCAGGACCGCGCCAAGCGGCAGGAGGAAGAGGCGATCCTCGAGCTCTACCTCTCGGCGATCGGAGAGATTTGAAGCGCAAGGCGCCCCTCTCGCCTTACGAGGCCCAGAAGGCGGCCGCCAAGCGCGCCGCCCTCAACGCCCTCAAGCGCGCCCGCCGGACCGCCGACAAGGCGGGCGTCACGCTCTCCGACTGGGAGGGCGAATTTCTCGGCAGCGTCGCTGAACGCGTGAAGACCTACGGCCGCGCCTTCGCCGATCCCGAGAAGGGCGCGCCGGGTCAGGCCCTTTCGGTCATGCAGACCGTCAAGCTCAAGGAAATCGCCGCCAAGGCGAAGGGTGAGAAGAAGGGGCTTCAGCGCAAACCGTTCAAACGCAGGCGAACCTCGGATGACTGAACGTCCGGCGCTGGCCGCCGCCGTCCTGCTGCTCGCCCTGAGCCCGCTGCCGGCGCTCGCCCAGACCTGCCGCCTTCCTGACCGCATACAGCCCGCGCCGGCCAAGCCGCCGCCGAAGGGCGAGGTCTCGAAGACCCGGGCCGACCATCATGTGCTGGCCATCAGCTGGTCGCCCGAGCACTGCCGCACGAGCCGCGATCCGCTTCAGTGCCGGGACAACAGCTTCGGCTTCGTCCTGCATGGCCTTTGGCCGAGCGCCCGGAGCGGCCCCCATCCGCGCTACTGCGCCGCCGCCCCGCCGCTGGCGCCGGCCACCGTGCGCCGGCATCTGTGCATGACCCCGTCGGTCGATCTGCTGCAGCACGAATGGGCCGCGCACGGGACCTGCGGCTGGACGAGCCCCGAGGCCTATTTCCAGCAGGCGGCGAGCCTGATGCGCGGCTTGCGGCTGCCTGATCTGCCCGGGCGGAGCATGACCGCCGGAGAGCTGCGGGGCCTGTTCGTGGCGGCGAACCCCGGGCTTCACCGGAACGCCATCCGCATCAAGGTGACGAGCGGCAACCGCTTCGAGGAAGTGGGGATCTGCTACGACCTGAAATACCGGCCCATCGCCTGTCCCACGGGCGTGGGAACGCCCGACAAGGTGGTGATCCGGGTGACGCCCCGGGCGGGCCAGAGGGCGCCGGCGCGGAACGGCTAGGCGGCCTCGTTGGCCTCGCCGCCCTTGATCAGGTTCTCCAGCCCGTTCTCGCGGACCTTCCGATAGAGCGTCGAGCGGCCGATGCCGAGGCGGCGGGCCACCTCGCTCATGTGGCCGGCATAGACCTCGATGGCGTGCTGGATGAGGTCGCGCTCGATTTCCTCCAGGGGGCGGATATGCCCCTTGTGGTCGAGGATGCGCACCGGGCTTTCCGGAACCGGCAGGGCCGCGGCGAGCTCGGCGGCCGAGGGGACCGACGCTGGCGCCGGCGCCGACGCCGCCTCGGGCGGCGGCATGGCGATCCCCGAGATGGCCGGGAAGTCGTGCGGCTGCAGATAGGGGGCGTCGGCCAGCACGATGGCCCGATAGACGGTGTTCTCCAGCTGGCGGACATTGCCCGGCCAGTCGAAGGCGGTGAGGCAGGCCAGCGTCTCCGGGCTCGCGCCGACCACGGCCTTGCCTTCCTCCACATTGAAGCGGCGGATGAAGTGGTCGACCAGCGCCGGGATGTCCTCCTTGCGCTCGCGCAGGGCCGGCGCCTCGATGGGGAAGACGTTCAGGCGGTAATAGAGATCCTCGCGGAAGCGGCCTTCGGCCACGGCCTGGGACAGGTCGCGGTTGGTGGCCGAGACGATGCGCACGTCCACCTTCACCGAACGCTTGGCGCCGATGGGATCGATCTCGCTCTCCTGCAGGGCGCGCAGAAGCTTCACCTGCATGTCGAGGGGCAGTTCCCCGACCTCGTCGAGGAACAGGGTGCCGCCGTTGGCCTCCTGGAACTTGCCCAGATGCCTGTCGGTGGCGCCGGTGAAGCTGCCCTTCTCGTGGCCGAACAGGATGCTCTCGACGAGGTTCTCGGGAATGGCGCCGCAGTTCACCGCCACGAACGGCTTGCCGGCGCGGTCGGACGAGCCGTGAACGGCCCGGGCGATGACCTCCTTGCCGACGCCGCTCTCGCCCGTGATCAGGATCGGGATGCCCGACTTGGCGGCCCGCTCGCCCAGGCGCTTGACCATGACCATGGCGGGCGAGGCGCCGATCAGATCGTCAAAGGTGGTGCGGCCGCTCGCGTGCTTCTTGAGGCGGTCCACCTCGCCCTTCAGGGCGCCCATGGACAGGGCGTTGCGGATCGAGACGATGATCCGTTCGGGCGAGGCGGGCTTGACGAAAAAGTCGATGGCGCCGGCCTGCATGGCCTGCACCACGGTGTCGATGCCGCCCGTGGCGGTCACCACGATCACCGGCTGGGTGAAGCCGCGGGCGCGCATCTCCGCAAGCGTGTCCTGCCCAGAGATGCCCGGCATCACGAGGTCGAGCAGCACCACGTCGGCCGCCCCGCCGGACGCCAGACGCGCGATCGCCTGGTCGCCGGACTCGGCGTGCGCGACCGCGAAGCCCTCGCGTTCCAGGACGGCCTGGATCAGTCGGCGTTGCGTGGGGTCGTCATCGACGACCAGGACCGTTTTGGCCATGAAAACACCCACCCCATTCGGCTCGGGCGACCGTTCTGGACGACACCGTTGTTGTCCCCGTTTGATACAGGGCAGGGGTAAAGGCGGGGTTTCGCAGACCTGAGTCGGAGGTTAACGGCGCCCGGGTTATCCGACCGGCGCCAAGGTGGCCTTTGGCGTCGGCTCGGGCAGGGCGAAGCGGCGCAGGAAGGCCTGGACCAGCGGGCCGATGGCCAGGGCGTAGACCACAGTGCCGACGCCCACCGTCCCGCCCAGCATCACGCCTGCCGCCAGCACCGTCAGTTCGATGCCCGTCCGCACCCGGCGCAGGGGCCAGCCGGTGCGGCGGGCGAGGCCCGTCATCAGCCCATCCCGCGGGCCGGGGCCGAGGCCCGCCCCGATGTAGAGGCCGCCGGCGAGGCCGTTCATCAGCACGCCGACGACGAGGAACAGGACCCGCAGTGGGGAGCCGTCGATGTCGGGGATCAGCGGGGCCGTGGCGTAAACCGCCAGGCCGATGACGATGACATTGGCGATCGTGCCGACGCCCGGCTTCTGGCGCAGGGGAATCCACAGGAGCAGCACCAGGGCGCCGATCAGGCAGACCACCAGGCCGAAAGACAGCGGCGTCTTTCCGGTGACGCCCTCGTTCAGCACGCCCCAGGGCTCAAGGCCGAGGCCAGCCTCCAGCATCACCGAGACGGAGAAGCCGTACAGCGCGAGGCCGGCGAACAGCTGGATCAGGCGGCGGATCATCATCGTCAGCGAAGTGGGCTCAACTGGCCTTGGAATAAATGGCCAGTTGGCGTAGCGTGGCCACATGTCTCCTCGCCGCATCCGGGCAGCTTCCCTCACGCGCCTGCTGGGCGCGTGGCGGAGCGATCAGTCCGGCCCCGCCTATCGCCAGCTGGCCGACGGTCTGCGCCTGCTGATCCTTGACGGGCGACTGCCCCTGGATGTGGTGCTGCCTGGCGAGCGGGAGCTGGCGGCGGCCCTGGAGGTCAGCCGCACCACGGTCACCGGCGCCTTCGCGCGTCTGCGCGAGCAGGGATTCCTACAGAGTCGTCAGGGCGCGGGGGCGCGCACGCGGCTGCCGACGGGGCCGGGCCAGCGCGACGCCGGGCCACTGATCCGCCCCAGCGAGCCGGGCGTGATCGACCTCATCGTCGCGGCCATGCCGGCGGGGGAGTTCGTGCATCAGGCCTATGCCAAGGCCATCGAGGCGCTGCCGGCCCACCTGCCTCACCATGGCTACGAGCCGGTGGGCCTGCCGGTCCTGCGCGAGGCCATCGCCGACCGCTACACCCGCCGGGGCCTGCCGACCGCGCCGGATCAGGTGCTGGTGACGCACGGCGCCCAGCATGCCTGGGCCCTGATGCTGCGCCTGCTGACCGGGCCGGGCGACCGGGTGGTGATCGACCACCCCACCTATCCCAACGCCATCGACGCCATTCTGCGGGCCTCTTGCCGGCCGGTGCCCGTGAGCCTGCCGCCGGGCGAAGGCTGGGACGTTGAGGGCGTCGTCGCCGCCTTCCAGCAGAGCGCGCCGCGTCTGGCGCATCTGGTGCCGGACTTCCACAACCCCACCGGCCGCTGGATGGATTTCGCCGCCCGGGAGGCGATCGCCGCGGCCGGTGCCCGGACCCGCACGGTGGTGGTCTTCGACGAGACCATGCTCGATCTGGCGCTGGATGGCCTTCGGGCCTCCTACGGCTTCGCCGAGCCGCCGGGCTCGGTGGTGCGACTGGGGTCCACGGGCAAGAGCTTCTGGGGCGGGCTGCGGATTGGCTGGATCCGGGCCGAGCCTGACATGATCGCCGCCCTCGGCCGGATGCGGGCCTCCATCGACCTTGGCACCCCGGTGCTGGAGCAGCTGGCCGCTGCGGCCCTGCTGCAGGACGACGAGGCGGCGCTGGCCGCGCGTCGTGCGGACTTGCGGGCGCGCCGGGACCTCCTGGTGAAGCTGGCGGCCGAGCGGCTTACGGACTGGCGGGTGAGCCCGCCGCCGGGCGGGCTGTCGGTGTGGGCCGAACTGCCGGCGCCGGTGTCGAACGCCCTGGCGGCCACCTGCGAGCGGCATGGCGTGCGCATCGCCGCCGGGCCGCGATTCGGCGTGGACGGCGCCTTCGAGCGCTTCGTGCGCCTGCCGTTCACCCTGCCGTCGGAGCCCATGAGCGAGGCCATCGACCGCCTCGCCGCGGCCTACGGACGCCTGCGGCCCCAGGCGGCCCATCCCGCCGAGCCCGTGGCCCGGGCGGTGGTCTGACGCAGCGGCAGTCTTGCCGCCCCCTCCGCTGAGCGCTCTATAGTCCCGCCCAAGGCCGGTCCAGCCAATGAGACGGCCGTCGGGAGGGCGTCATGAATATCATCCGGTTCGGTCTCATCGCGGCTGCGGTGCTCAGCCTCGCCGCCTGCCAGAAGGGCGGCGTCGCGAACGTCGACGGCAAGCGGATCGCCGAGGCCGACGCCAACGGCGAGTGGCTCTCCTACGGCAAGGGCTATTCCGAGCAGCGCTTCTCGCCGCTCGACCAGATCAACACCGGCAACGTCGGCCAACTGGGCCTGGCCTGGTACGCCCAGTTCGACACCGACCGCGGCCAGGAGGCGACGCCGCTGGTGGTGGACGGGGTGCTCTACACCACCACCGCCTGGTCCAAGGTCTACGCCTTCAACGCCAAGACCGGCGAGCGGCTGTGGGCGTTCGATCCGAAGATCGAGGGCTCCAAGGCCGTCGATGCCTGCTGCGACGTGGTGAACCGCGGCGTCGCCATCTGGAAGGGCCGGGTCTATGTGGGGACGTTGGACGGGCGGCTGATCGCCCTCGACGCCAAGACCGGGGAGCAGGTCTGGTCAGTCCAGACCACCGATCCCGCCAAGCCCTACACGATCACGGGCGCGCCGCGGGTCATCAAGGACAAGGTGCTGATCGGCAACGGCGGCGCCGAGTTCGGCGTGCGCGGCTACATCACCGCCTATGACGCCGCCAGCGGCGAGCAGGTGTGGCGCTTCTACACCGTGCCCAACCCCACCGGCGCGCCCGATGGGGCGGCCTCGGACAGGGTGATGCGCGAGTTCGTCAACGCCACCTGGTCGGAGGGCGAATGGAAGAAGACCGGCGGCGGCGGCACGGCCTGGGATTCCATCGCCTACGATCCGGAGCTCGACCTCGTTTATTTCGGCATCGGCAACGGAACGCCCTGGAACCACAAGCTGCGGTCCGGCGGCCAGGGCGACAACCTGTTCGTCTCGTCGATCCTCGCCCTGAAGCCCGACACGGGCGAATACGTCTGGCACTACCAGACCACGCCGGGCGAGAGCTGGGACTACACGGCCACCCAGCATATCATTCTGGCCGAGCTGAACATCGGCGGCCAGCCGCGCAAGGTGCTGATGCAGGCGCCGAAGAACGGCTTCTTCTATGTGATTGACCGCGCCACCGGTCAGCTGATCTCGGCCAAGAACTACACCAACATCACCTGGGCGACGGGCGTGGACCTGAAGACCGGCCGGCCGATCGAGAATCCGGCCGCCCGCTACCAGGACGCCTCCACGGTGCTGCAGATCCCGGGGCCGCTGGGCGCGCACAACTGGCAGCCCATGGCGTTCAATCCCAAGACTGGCCTCGTCTATATCCCCACCAACGTCACGCCCTTCGCCTACACCGACGACAAGGGCTTCGGCTTCCGGGGCGCGGGCTGGAACACCGGCGTCGACTTCCTGACCAACGCCCTGCCCACCGACGAGGCGACGCTCAAGGCGCTCACCGCCATGATCAAGGGTCAGCTGGTGGCCTGGGACCCGGTGAACCAGAAGCCGGTCTGGACCGTCGAGCACCCCTATTTCTGGAACGCCGGCGTGCTGTCTACGGGCGGCGGCCTTGTGTTCCAGGGCGCCGCCGAGGGCCAGTTCCGGGCCTATGACGCGGCCAGCGGCAAGGAGCTGTGGGCCTATCCCACCGGCAATGGCGTGATCGCTGCGCCCATGACCTATGAGATCGACGGCGAGCAGTATGTGGCGATCATGGTCGGCGCCGGCGGCGGCGGCCAGATCTCCGCGCCGGCCTCACTGCCAGTCCGCACGCGGCTGCCCGGCCGGCTGCTGGTGTTCAAGCTGGGCGGAACGGCTCAGGCGCCGGCCTTCCCGTCGCCGCCCGAGCCGGCGCCGATCGAACTGGGGGCCCTGGAGCCGTCGTCGGGGGATGCGCAGCGCGGATTCGCCCTGTTTCACCAGAACTGCCAAGTCTGCCACGGTCCCAACGCCTCGGGCGCCTGGCTGCCTGACCTGAAGCGCTCGCCGATGCTGAACTCGGCCGAGACCTGGAAGGGCGTGGTGATCGACGGCCTCAGCGCCCCGCGCGGCATGGCGAGCTTCGCCCGCCTGCTGTCGCCGAAGGACGCCGAGGACATCCGCGCCTATGTCATCCGCGAGGCCCGCACCGCGGCGGCGGCGGAGCAGCCGGCGACCCAGGGCGCCCGCGGCCCGGCCGCCTAGCGGGGCAGGACGGCGGCGAACTGGTCGACGATCCAGTCGGCCTGGGCCCCCGTGAGGATCAGCGGCGGGGCGATGCGGATGATATGGTCGTGGGTCTCCTTGGCCAGGAGCCCGCGGCCCTGCAGCGCCTCGCAGACCTGGCGCGCGCCGCCCGCCTCGGGGTGCAGCTCCACGGCGATCATCAGGCCGCGTCCCCGGACCTCCTTCACCCCGCCCGCGTCGATGGCCGCGAGGCCGTCCCTGAGCCGTTCGCCAACCTTGGCGGCGTTCTCGATCATGCCCTCCTCTACCAGCACCCGCAGGGCGGCGCGGGCGACGGCGCAGGCGAGGGGATTGCCGCCGAAGGTGGAGCCGTGCTCGCCGGGATGCAGCACGCTCATCACCTCGGAGTTCGAGAGCACCGCCGAGACCGGGTAGAAGCCGCCGGACAGGGCCTTGCCGATCAGGGTCAGGTCCGCCTCGATCCCCTCGTGCTCCTCGGCCAGCAGCCTGCCGGTGCGCCCAAGGCCGGTCTGGATCTCGTCGAGGATGAGGATCACGTTCTCGCGGGTGCAGAGCTCCCGGGCGGCTTTCAGATAGCCGACCGGCGGGATGATCACCCCCGCCTCGCCCTGGATCGGCTCGAGCAGGACGGCGACGGTGTTGGGCGTAACCGCCGCCGCCAGGGCCGCGGCGTCCCCGAACGGCACGACCCGGAACCCCGGCGCGAAGGGGCCGAAGCCGCCGCGCGACACCGGATCGGTGGAGAAGCCCACGATGCTGATGGTTCGGCCGTGGAAGTTGTCGGCCGCGACGATGATCTCGGCGGCGCCGTCCGGCACGCCCTTGACCTCATAGCCCCACTTGCGGGCGACCTTGAGGGCGCTCTCCACGGCCTCGGCGCCCGAGTTCATGGGCAGCACCTTGTGCGACCGGGTGAGGGCGCAAAGTTCCTCGTAGAACGGGGCTAGCTGGTCGTTCCGGAAGGCCCGGGAGGTGAGCGTCAGGCGCTGCGCCTGTTGCACCATCGCCTCGAGGATCCTGGGGTGGCAGTGGCCCTGGTTCACCGCCGAATAGGCCGACAGGCAGTCGAGGTAACGGCGGCCTTCCACGTCCCAGACATAGACCCCGTCGCCGCGGGCCAGCACCACGTCGAGCGGCTTGTAGTTCCGGGCGCCGTAGAGGGTCTCCCGGGCGATGAAGCTCTGGGTCAGGGCGTTCTGCAGGGCGATGTCGTTCATCGACGTCCCTCCTATTCAGCGGCCAGGATGCGGGAGGCGGGAGCGCTCGTCCGGTCGAGCCGGAGGGTCATGCAGTAGGCGGCGCCGCCGGAGCGGATGAACGGGGCGAGGTCGATCTCGACGAGGGTGTAGCCCCGGGCCTGAAGCTTGCTCCGCAGGCTGTCCGGCGCCCGGGCCATGAAGATCCGGGAGTCCAGATTGACCGCGTTGACGCAGAAGGCCGCGGCCTCCTCGGCGGTGGCCTCGATCCGCAGGGGCTCGGGCACGCGGGCGCGGATGTCGGCCAGGCCGTCGGGCGTGAAAGCCGGCGGGTAGTAGAGCACATGGCCCCCGGCCAGCGGGCAGAAGCAGGTGTCCAGATGGTAGAAGGCCTCGGTGGCCAGATGCAGGGGCGCGACCTCCTGGCCGAAGGTCTCGCGCAGCACCTTGAGCGCGCCGCGGCTGGAGCGCGGGCCGTAGCCGGCCCAGAACAGCCCACGGTCATGATCCCAGATGGCGTCGCCGGCGCCTTCCTGGAACAGGCCTTCGGGCAGGTCGACGATCTCGGACACCACGCCCCGGGTTTTCAGGCGCTGGAACACCGAGCGGAACACTGCCTCCTCGCCTTGCCGCTCCGGATGGCGGAACCGGGCGAGCAGCACCTTGCCGTCCAGCACCACGGCGGCGTTAGCCGGGAAGACGAGGTCGGGCAGACCCTTTACCGCGCCGACGATCTCCACGTGGGCGCCGGCGGCCTGCAGGCCTTGCCTGAGCGCCTCAAAGCCGGCGCGCGCCTGGGCCGCCTGCTCGGGCGTCCAGGCGGCCGGATCCATCCAGGGATTGATCCGGTAGCTCACATCGAAACAGGCCGGATCGGTCATTACGAAGAACGGGCGACCGTCCATATGGAACCCCTCTCTTGAATGCCCGATCAGCGTGGTCTTCGGCTGCGCTAGCGAAAAGAGGCAGGACGCCCACACATCGCCGGTATTTTTGCCGGTCTGTCAGGCTATATTGGCGATATGATCGATGAGCTCGACCGGCGGCTGATCGCCCTGCTGCGCGCCGATTCCCGCACGCCCGCGGCGGTGCTCGCCAAGGCGCTGAAGGTGTCCCGGGGGACGGTTCAGAACCGTATCGAGCGTCTGGTAGCCCGGGGCGTCATCCAGGGCTTCACCATCCGCACCAAGCCCGAGATGGAGGCCAATCGCGTTCGGGCGATCATGTGCATTGAGATCGAGGGCGAGCGGGCGCGGGCGGTGGTGGCGGCCCTGCGCGGCTTTCCCGAGGTGGACAAGGTCCACTCCACCAATGGCCGCTGGGACCTGGTGGCCGAGCTGGACGTGGAGACCCTGGCCGAATTCAGCGACGCCCTGGACCGCATCCGCGAGATCGAGGGCATCGCCTCCACCGAAACCTCGATCCTGCTCGCGACGCAGAAGGCCTAGTCGCGGCCTGACCAAGGACTTCGGCGCCCTGCGTCGCCGCGTGGCGCCTCCCCTCAAGGGGAAGGATTGCCTATGTCTGTGTCCATGAACGCCCCCTTCAAGCCCGAGACCTTGCCCGAGTGGCGCCTGGACGACCTTTACGCCGGCCGCGAGGACCCCCGCATCACCGCCGATCTGCAGGCGGCCGCCGACATCAACGCCCGGTTGGTGGAGATGAAGGGCCAGTTCGTCGCCGCCCGCTCCGAGCCGAAGCTGCTGGGCGAGCGGCTGGACCTGGGCGTGCAGCTCTATGAGGACGCGACCAACGCCCTGTGGGGCGTCGGCGCCTATGCCTCGCTGGCGGCCTCGACGGCGCGCAATGACCCGGCGTGGTCCAAGTTCGAGGCAGACCTGCGTGCCCGCTCGGCGCAGATTGGGGCCGAAAGCCTGTTCTTCACCCTGGAGATCAACCAGCTGGAGGACGATGAGCTGGAGGCGGCCCTGGCGGCCCATCCGCCCGCCGCCCGCTGGCGGCCCTGGCTGCGGCGGGTGCGCCTGAACCGGCCGCATGAGCTTTCGCCCGAACTGGAGCGGCTGCTGGTGGACCGCAGCCCGGCGGTGGCCAACTGGGTGCGGCTGTCCGACGAGACCCTGGCGGGGCTGACCGCCAGGGTGGGCGGCGAGACCCTGACCCTGTCCGAGATTCTCAACCGCCTGTCCGATCCCGACGCCGGCCGCCGCAAGCAGGCCGCTCAGGCCCTGGCCAAGGCGCTGGAGCAACGCGCCCCCACCCTGGCCCTGTGCCTCAACACCCTGGCCTTCGAGAAACAGGTGGAGGATCGCTGGCGCAACTATCCGACGCCCGCCGCCGCCCGCCACCTGGCCAATGAGGTGGACGCCGACGCGGTGGAGGCTCTGGAGGCGGCGGTGGTCGAGGCCTATGAGCCTGTGAGCCATCGCTACTATCGGCTGAAGGCCAAGGTCATGGGCAAGGACGTCCTGGACCATTGGGACCGCAACGCCCCGCTGGAAACCACCCAGCCCAGAACCTACGCGTGGGATGAGGCCCGGGACATGGTGCTGGAAAGCTTCGAGGCCCTGGCGCCGAAATTCGCTGACACCGCCCGCACCTTCTTCGCCCAGCCCTGGATCGACGCCCGGCCGCGGGTCGGCAAGCAGTCGGGGGCCTATTCGCACCCGGTGACCTCCAACCGGCACCCGTACGTGTTCATGAACTACATGGGCGAGCGGCGCGACGTGCTGACCCTCGCCCACGAGCTGGGGCACGCCGTGCACCAGACCCTGTGCGCGCCGCTGGGCACCCTGCTGGCCGATACGCCCCTGACGCTGGCCGAGACGGCCTCGATCTTCGGCGAGGGGCTGGTGTTCGAACGTTTGCTGGCCGAGGCGACGCCCGCCGAGCGCCGGGGACTGCTGGCCGGCAAGATCGAGGACGGCCTCAATACGGTGGTCCGGCAGATCGCTTTCCACCGGTTCGAGACCCGCTTCCACGCCGCCCGCCAGCAGGGCGAGCTGTCGCCTGACGAGATCGGCGGCCTGTGGCTGGAGGTGATGGGCGAGAGCCTCGGCCCCGCCATCCGGCTCAACATGGGCTATGAGCACTACTGGGCCTACGTCAGCCACTTCGTGCATGCGCCGTTCTATGTCTATGCCTACGCCTTCGGGGACCTGCTGGTGCGCGGCCTGATGGAGAAGCGGCGGGAGGATCCGCAGGCCTTCGCCCCGCTCTACGAGCAGTTGCTCTCTGCGGGCGGGACCAAGACCTATGTGGAGGCCCTGGCCCCGTTCGGCCTCAACCCGCGGGAAAAGGCCTTCTGGGCCGCGGGCATGAAGCAGCTCGAGCGGCTGGTCGACGAGTTCGAGGCCCTCGTCTAGGCCGCCGCTTCGAAGGGCGCGAAGGCCAGGGGGCGTTCGTAGGGCGAGTCCGCCACGCCCAGGAGCTGCTTGAGGGTGCCGGCGCTGATGACGTCGCCTGTCATGGAGACCGCACCTCGGGCCTCGGCCTCAGCGTACCCCTCGTAGCCCATCCAGACGTGGATGAAGGTCTCGAGCTCGGCCGAGATGACGACATCCACCTCCTTGGCGTCGGGGGCCTTGAAACAGACTTCCACGTCGTCGGGGCGCAGGATGATCCACCAGTAGCGGCGGGCGGCATGGGCCTTGGGCACGCCGCGGAACTCCAGCCGCAGCACGATCTCGCGGTCCGGAAGCTGCCGCGGATCGATCTGGCGCTTCATGCTCCAGACCAGCAGGGTGGGGTCCATGTCGCCGGGGCCTAGCCGTCCCTGGCCGTAGCGCTGCCCCCAGCGGGACATCATGACGATGATGTCCCGGAAGGACTCGCCCGCCCGGGTCAGGCGGTAGAGCTTGCCCTGGGCAAGGGGCTCGGTGACCACGACACCGGCCTCCTCCAGCTCAGCCAGCCGCTGCACCAGCAGCGCCCGGGACATGGTCGGCATGCCGGCGTGCACCTCGGAGAAGCGTTTGGGCCCGAAGCACAGCTCGCGCACGATCAGCGGCGTCCACCGCTGGGCGAAAATCTCGGCCGTCTTGGCGACGGGGCAGAATTGTCCATAGCCCTTCATGCCGAAATCGTTGCTGGCAGAACGGCGTTCGACAAGTTCATTCTTCGAACTGGAGCGGAGAACGTCGTTCGGGGGATGAGGTCCGCACATTCGAGGACCCGACAATGACCACCACCACAATGACCAAAACGACGACCCCTCCGGCCGCTCAATCCGTCCGCATCGACTGGGTGCAGGCGGCGCACGAGGTCGGGCCGCAGATCGCGGCGCGGGCGGTCGAGGCCGACGCCACGGACACGTTCGTGGCCGAGAACCTCGCCCTCCTGAAGACGCGGGGCTTCCACACCGCAGGCGTGCCGGCTGAACTGGGCGGCGGGGGCGCCAGCCACGCGGAGCTGGCGCACATGCTGCGGACCCTGGCCCGCTACTGCGGTTCCACCGCGCTCGCCCTCTCGATGCACACCCATCAGGTGGCCCTGCCGGCCTGGCGCTGGCGGCGGACGCCCGAGCTGGTGGAGGGCCTGCTGAAGCGGATCGTGGCCGAGAAGCTCACCCTGGTCTCCAGCGGAGGCTCGGACTGGCTGGACGGCTCGTGCACCGCCACGCCCGTGGACGGCGGCTTCCGGATTCATGGGCGCAAGGTCTTCGCCAGCGGCGCGCCAGACGGCGATCTCCTGATGACCATGGCCGTGCTGGAAACGCCGGACGGGCCGCAGGTGCTGCACATGCCGGTCGCGCTGAAGGCCGAGGGCGTGCGCATCCTCGACACCTGGCGGACGCTCGGGATGCGGGGCACCGGCTCCCACGACCTGGAACTGGACGGGGTGCTCGTGCCCGATGCGGCGGTCTCGGTCCGCCGCCCCGCGGGCCGGTGGCATCCGATCATGCACATGGTGAGCCTGATCGCCTTTCCGCTTATCTATGCGGTCTATGTGGGCTTGGCCGAGGCGGCCCGGGGCAAGGCGCTCGACCTGGCGGCGGGGCGGAAGATCACGCCGGACCTCGAACTGACGATCGGCGAGATGGAGACGGAACTGGCCGCCGCGCGGCTGGCGCTCGAGGATATGCTGGCCTGCGCGGCCGGCGACGAGCCGGGGCCGGCCGCCACCAGCCGGATCATGACCGGCCGTACCCTGGTCGCCCGGGCCGCCATCCGAACGGTGGAGAAGGCCATGGAGGCCGCCGGAGGGCAGGGCTTCTACCGCAAGGCCGGGCTGGAGCGGATCTTCCGGGACGTCCAGGCGGCCCGCTACCACCCGCTGCAGGAAAAGGCCCAGAGCCGCCTCGCCGCTCGCCTCGCCCTCGGCCTCGACATCGGCGGCTGACGACGCTTGCCGGCGGCCGCCTCAGCCCGTCGGCAGGACGCCCCGCGGCGTGAAGTCTCCCCCGAGACCGCCCGCCGCGGGGCGTACCATCGGTTCGAGATTGCTTGCCAAGTTTCAAACGCTTGTTAGACCTGAGCGTGATGGCCAGCGAGATCACCGAAACCCAGAAGACCGAGGGCTCCAAGGAGTCCTACGACGACCGGCCGATCCACATCGACGGCCTGCCGCCTGAAGTCCGCGCGCCCCTGGCGCCATTCAAGGGCGAAGAGCCGCCGGCGCCCCAGTGGTTCCGGGACGCGATCGCCCAGGAGCCCGAGCGCAGCTTCGTCGTTTCGCACGGCACCAAGCTGGAGCTGCTTACCTGGGGCGAGGTGGGCAAGCCCGGCCTCCTGCTGGTCCACGGCAACAGCGCCCATGCTGACTGGTGGAGTTTCATCGCCCCGTTCCTGGCGAAGGACTATCGGGTGGCGGCCTTCTCCCTGGCGGGCATGGGCGAGTCCGAGTGGCGCGAGCGCTACGCCTTCACCGACTTCGCGGACGACGCCGAGGCCTGCGCCCAGGCGGCCGGGCTCTATGTGGACGGCGTCCCGCCCATCTACATCGGCCACTCGTTCGGCGGGGCCCAGGTGTTCTTCGCCGCCACCCAGAAGCCGGAGCAGATGCGCGCCGCCGTGCTGGTGGACACCGGTTTCGGCGGACCGCCGCCCGAGGTGCTGGAGGAGCGCAAGCGCCGGGCCGAGCTGCTGCGCAGCTTGCCGCCCTCCGAACGGCCCAGCCGCGTCTACGCCAGCCTGACCGAGGCCCTGGGCCGCTTCCGGCTGATGCCGCCTCAGCCGGCGGGCAATCTCTTCGTGGCCGACTTCATCGCCCGCCTCTCTCTCAAGCGTGCGCCGCTTCCCGACGGGTCGGGCGAGGGGTGGACCTGGAAGTTCGATCCGGACATGTGGGAGAAGCTGGACCGCACCGGCGCGCCTGTTGGGCCGCCTCCGGCGCCGCCGGCCGTGCCCATGACGCATATCTACGGCGCCCAGAGCCGGATCATCGCCCGCCGTCAGTCCGGGGAGCGGCATTTCCTGGGTGATCATGTGCCGGAGATCGAGATCCCCGAGTCCGAGCATCACATCATGATCGACCAGCCGCTGGCCCTCGTGGCCGCCCTGCGGACGCTGCTGGCGACCTGGCCGGCTTGAGCCGCGCGGGCGCTTCGTGTAGCACCCCCAACGAACTGACCCGCTGGAGAGCGTCTTTCCCATGGCCGGACCGGCTTCCGACTACCACCGCGGCGAAATGGACATCGCCGAGCAGACCGCCACCTACAAGCTCGTCATGGGCCTGACGAAGTGGGGTTCGCTGTATGTGGCCGCCTTCCTGCTGGCCCTGACCCTGTGGTTCTGCACCGACGCCGGCTTCCTGGGCGGCCTGATCCCGGCGGTCGTCGTCGTCGCCATCGGCACCCTGGTGCTGCGCGACAAGAAGGGCGGCGGCGCGCACTGACGCCGCTGCGCCCGGCGCGCCGATTCGGTCGCCCGGTCTTCCTATCCGGCTGAATTTGAGCGCGCCGACACGTGATGCGTGGCGGCGCGACTTGCTGTCCGCTGCTCGGCGGCCGCAGGCTATAGCGTTACTTAAAACGATCGTTTGAATTCTGCTGTTCTGCGGCTGGACAAGGCTGCGAGCGGCCCCCTATGGTCGCCCCCAATCAAGGACACAAAGGGGGGACATCGCGGCATGGCCGTCATCGCCGTCACCAAGGAGCGCCGCTCGGGCGAGACCCGCGTGGCCGCCGTTCCCGAGACGGTGAAGAAGCTGTCCGCCGCAGGATTCTCCGTCATCGTGGAAGCGGGCGCCGGTCTGGCCGCCTCGTTCCAGGACGTCGACTACGAGGCCGCCGGCGCGACCCTGGCTAAGACCGCCGCGGACGCCATCGGCAAGGCCGACATCCTCTTCAAGGTGCGCGCCCCCGAGGCCGAGGAGATCGCGGCGCTCAAGGCCGGCGCCTTGGTGGTCGCCCTGCTCAATCCCTACCAGGACAAGGCGACGCTGGAGGCCCTGGCCAAACAAGGCGCCACCGCCTTCGCCATGGAGTTCGTACCGCGGATCACCCGCGCCCAGGTGATGGACGCCCTGTCCTCGCAGGCCAATCTCGCCGGCTACCGGGCGGTGATCGAGGCCGCCGAGGCCTATGGTCGAGCCCTGCCGATGATGATGACGCCCGCCGGCACCATCGCCCCGGCCAAGGTGTTCGTCATGGGCGTCGGCGTCGCCGGCCTGCAGGCCATCGCCACGGCCCGGCGTCTGGGGGCGGTCGTGACCGCCACCGACGTGCGTCCGGCCACCAAGGAGCAGGTGGAGAGCCTGGGCGGCAAGTTCATCGCCGTCGAGGACGAGGAGTTCAAGGCGGCCGAGACCGCGGGCGGCTACGCCAAGGAAATGAGCCCCGAATATCAGGCCAAGCAGGCGGCGCTGATCTCGGAACACATCAAGAAGCAGGACATCGTCATCACCACCGCCCTGATCCCGGGCCGGCCGGCCCCGAAGCTGGTGAGCGCGGCCCAGGTGGCGTCCATGAAGCCGGGGTCGGTCATCGTCGACCTGGCGGTCGAGCAGGGCGGCAATGTCGAGGGCTCGAAGCTGGGCGAGGTGGTGGAGGCGCGAGGCGTGAAGATCGTCGGCTTCGCCAACCTGCCGGGCCGGATCGCCGCCGACTCCTCGGCCCTCTACGCCCGCAACCTGGCCGCCTTTTCCGAGCTCCTGAGGGACAAGGAAGGCGCCTTCGCGCCCGATTACGAGGACGAGATCCTCAAGGCCGCGCTCGTCACCAAGGACGGCGCGATCGTCCATCCCGCTCTGAAGGGCTGATCTATGGAAGCCGTCGATCCGACCGTCTTTCGCCTGGCGATCTTCGTGCTCGCCATCTTCGTCGGCTACTACGTGGTCTGGAGTGTGACGCCGGCGCTGCACACGCCGCTCATGGCCGTCACCAACGCCATCTCCTCGGTGATCATCGTGGGTGCGCTGCTGGCGGCCGCGGCCAGCGGCCAGGGCGGCGAGCTGACCGCCAATGTGCTAATCTCCAAGGGGGCGGGCGCCGTGGCCGCGGCCTTCGCGGCGGTGAACATCTTCGGCGGCTTCCTGGTCACCCAGCGGATGCTGGCCATGTACAAGAAGAAGGATCGCGGCAAGTGAGCGACGGCTACCGTCGCAACGCCGAACTGGCCCGGGCCGCCATGATGACGGCGGCGGGCGCGGCGGTCATCGCGCTTTCGCAACAGGCGGCCGTCGCTCCGTCGGCCGGCCAGGCCATCCTCGTCGTGGGCGGCGTCGTCGTCGCCCTCGGCCTTGTCTTCGCAGTTCGCAGCTTGCTCGGTCGTCGGGGGGACGCTGACCAATGAACGCCAATATCGCGGCCGTCCTTTATCTCGTCTCGGGCGTGCTCTTCATTCTGGCGCTGCGCGGGCTTTCCAGCCCCGAGACCAGCCGCGCCGGCAACCGCAACGGCATGATCGGCATGGCCATCGCTGTGGCCACGGTGCTCGCCACCCTGTGGAGCCAGGGCGCTCTCGACGGCCTCACCCTGGCCCTCATCGTCGGGGGCGTCGCCGTGGGCGGCGGGATCGGGGCGGTGATCGCCCGCAAGGTCGCCATGACCTCGATGCCGCAGCTGGTGGCCGCCTTCCACAGTCTCGTGGGCATGGCCGCCTGCCTGGTGGCGGTGGCCGCCATTCACACGCCCGAGGCTTACGGCATCGCCGGGCCGGAGGGCATCCACCTGAACTCGCTGATCGAGCTGTCCCTGGGCCTTGCTATCGGGGCCATCACCTTCACCGGCTCGGTGATCGCCTTCGCCAAGCTCAACGGCAACATGAGCGGCGCGCCGATCCTGCTGCCGGCCCGTCACCTGCTGAACATCCTCATCGCCCTGGCCATCGTCGCCCTGATCGTGGTGCTGGTGATGAGCGGCGGCAGCGCCCTTTGGGCCTTCTGGGGCATCTTCGCCCTCAGCCTGCTGATCGGCGTGACCCTGATCATCCCCATCGGCGGCGCCGACATGCCCGTCGTGGTGTCGATGCTGAACAGCTATTCGGGCTGGGCGGCGGCGGCCCTGGGCTTCACCCTCGAGAACACCACCCTGATCATCACCGGCGCCCTGGTGGGCAGCTCGGGCGCTATCCTCAGCTACATCATGTGCAAGGGGATGAACCGCAGCTTCGTCTCGGTGATCCTCGGCGGCTTCGGCGCCGACGACAGCGCCGCGGGCGCCGGCGGCGGCAAGGTCGAGACCCGACCGGTGAAGCAGGGCTCGGCGGACGATGCGGCCTTCATCATGAAGAACGCCTCGAAGGTGATCATCGTCCCCGGCTACGGCATGGCGGTCAGCCAGGCGCAGCACGCCCTGCGCGAGATGGCCGACAAGCTGAAGGAGGAGGGCGTCGAGGTGAAGTACGCCATCCACCCGGTGGCCGGCCGGATGCCCGGGCACATGAACGTGCTGCTGGCCGAGGCCAATGTGCCCTATGACGAGGTGTTTGAGCTGGAGGACATCAACTCCGAGTTCTCCACCGCCGACGTGGCCTTCGTCATCGGCGCCAACGACGTCACCAACCCGGCGGCCAAGACCGACCCTGCCTCGCCCATCTTCGGCATGCCGATCCTGGACGTGGAGAAGGCCCGGACCGTGCTGTTCGTGAAGCGCGGCATGAGCTCGGGCTACGCGGGCGTCGAGAACGAGCTGTTCTTCCGCGACAACACCATGATGCTGTTCGGCGACGCCAAGAAGATGGTGGAAGGGATCCTCAAGGGGCTCTGAGCCCCTGGGGGACGCCGTCAGGCGAAGGGATCGTCCCAGCCGAAGGAGCGGCTGATCTCGATCGGCGCGCCGTCCGTGTCGGGACGGTGAGACAGCAGCACATAGCCATCCGCCACGCCGTCGCCGTCGAAGTCGACGTCCACCCGCGTCGGCGTGTCGTCTCCAGCGCCCGGGATAGTCTCGGGGCGGACGCCGAATTCGGCCGTGCCCAGCCCGTCGCCGACGGGGCCGGTCCAGCCGGCGACGCTCCGTTCCTCGGCCGAGCCGGGGGGCGCCGGCAGGACCTGGAATTCCGTACCACTCAGGTCGTCGCCATGGGGGCCGGCGCGCCAGATGACCAGCCGGTCGCCCTCGGCGTGACTGAAATCGGTGACCACGCCGAGCAGGGTCTCGGAATTGCCCAGGATCTGGGGCGCCACGATGACGAAGATGTCCGCGCCCTCGCCGCCGGTGGCCACCACCCGTGCGCCGAGCTCCAGCCGGTCGTCACCGGCGCCGCCCTCCAGGGTGTCGGCGCCGCCCCCCCCGCGCAGGGTGTCGTCGCCATCGCCGCCCACGAGGCGTTCGTCCGCCTCCGTGCCGACGAGGAGGTCATCCCCGCTCGTGCCCATGATCACCCGCTCGGGCTCCGCCTGAACGCTGTCTTCTGCGGGGGCGTGGGCCGCTTCCGCGGGCGCGTCCGGCAGATGCGGGGCCTCGGCGGCGGTCGGCTGCGCCACGACCGGCTCGGCGACCCTGGCTGCGCTGGGGCGCGGGGCTTCGGCGACCGCCAGGGCGACGGCCTTGGGGGCGGCGGTCTCGCCAAGGGCGGCGCCGCCCTGGATCGACAGTTCGCGCTCCTGGGTCGGGACCTTGATGTCCGGGGGCGGCGGCGGCGGATCGCCGGGCGGCGGCTCGATGGGAGCCAGCGGCGCGGCCTCGGCGACATCGGCGTAGCCCACCGTCTCGTAGAAGAAGGCCGAAGCGATGACGAGAGCCAGGAAGGTCTGGGCGTGACGGCCGCCCAGGCTGAAGGGGACGACCACGCCGGCGTCGTCATCATCGCGGCTGTCGAAGTCCCCGTGCAGGCGCTCGCGCAGGGCGGCGTGCAGGTCAGCGCCTTCGCTCAGGGCGTCATCCACCGCCGAGTGGACCACGAACCGCCCGTCGATGCGCGCCACATGGATCAGGACGTCGCCGTTCTCGTCGGTGACCACGCACCAGGGATCGCCGGCGTCGGTGGCACCGAACACCGCCTCCACCCGCGCGCCGCCCTCGGCGGAAAGGCGATCGGCCAGTTCCTCCAGACGTGCGCGCTCGGCCGCCGTCCAGTCGCCGCTGGAACGCACTCGGGCAATGAAGGGAACGACGTCACCCATCGGGGCGGGAAATCTCCTGGAAGTCGCCGTCAGGCGGTGGCGCGACCCCGCGCCGTGTCAGCCTCGAACAGCAGCCTGAAGAGCTCGGGTTCATAATAGCGCAGCAGGGTCTTGGCGAACTCGCTGGGATCATGTCCCAGGGCTTCGGCCCATGCCGCCTGGGTCTCGATCGGAAGGCGGCCCAACCCGCTCTCCACCTGCGAGACGAAGGTGTAGTAGCGCAGCCCCACCTTTTCGGCCAGTTCCGCCTGGGTCAGGCCGGCGGCTTCCCGGGCCGATTTCAGCCAGCGGCCCGCCTGCTGGCGCAAGGCCTTGATCTGGGCGGCCTTAACAGGATCGGTCGCGGGTCTCGGCATCAGGGGTCCCCCAAGGGCGCTCGCACCGCTTGCAGGCGGCGCGTGAGCGGGCTACTACAGTTTTTACGCAACAAATTTCTACACAACGCATAGCCGCTCGTCACCGGCTATCACACCGCTCGAAAACGGGAAAGCAATGAAGCGTTTGTTCGTGTCCGCGGCCGTGCTGCCGCTCATCCATGCCGCGGGCGCCCACGCCGAGACCAAGATCTCGACCGCCACCACCACGCCGGTTCGCACCTCCACCCTGGCGAGCAGCCAGCCGGACTCCCTGCTGATCGAGGCCGCGGGCTCGATCAAGCCGACCGCCTCCGGGGCGGCGGTGACCATGGATTCGGCCCATGACGTGAAGAACTCGGGCGCGATCGGCTTCAACAACGTCAACGACGCGGTGGGCGTTCTGCTGGTGGGCGGCCACTCGGGAACCCTGACCAACGCCGGCTCGATCGAGATTCTCGAGGACTACACCCCCACCGACGCCGACAACGACGGCGACCTGGACGGGCCGTTCGCCCAGGGCTCGGGCCGCTTCGGCATCCGCGCGACGGGGCCGGGCGTCTTCACCGGCAATGTGATCAATCAGGGGGTCATCAGCGTCGAGGGCAATGATTCCGGCGGCATTTCGCTGGAGACCGGTCTCGCCGGCTCGCTGACGAGCTCGGGCGCGGTGGCGGTGGTGGGCGATCGCTCCACCGGCATTTCCGCCACGTCGGTCACCGGGGACGTGCGGATCACCGGTGCGGTGTCGGTTCGCGGCGAAGGCGCCACGGCGGTGTCCCTGGGCGATGTGGGCGGCGGCATCGTGCTGCAGAACGCCATCGCCGCTACAGGCTATCGTTCGGCCACCCGCATCACCGACGACGCGTCGCGCGCCAAGCTGGACGCCGACGACCTGAAGCAGGGCGGGGCGGCGGTGCGCATCACCGGCAGCGTGGGGCGCGGCCTGCTGCTGGACCGTCCGCCGGTGGACACCAATCCTGACGACAAGGATGAGGACAAGGACGGCGTGGAAGACAGCCTGGAGTCCACCGCCCAGATCTCCTCGGCCGGCAGCGCCCCGGCCCTGGACATCGGCGGGGCCGGAGCCACGATCCTCGGCCGGGTGGGCGAGGGCGACCTGGGCTATGGCCTCGTCAATCGCGGCCAGGTCACCGCCGACGGCGTGAACGACGGGGTCGCCGCGACCGCGATCCGCATCGGCCAGGCCGGCGGCGGCGCCACTACCGTCGAGGGCGGCCTCTACAACGACAAGGGTTCGATCTCGTCCAAGGCCTATGGTGCCGGGGCGACGGCGGTCCTGCTGAACGAGGGCGCGGCGGTTCAGATGCTGCGCAACACCGGCGCAATCACTGCCGACCAGGTGGGCGGCCAGCAGGACGGCCGCGCCGTCGTCGACCGGTCGGGCAGCCTCACCTACATCGAGAACTCGGGCGTGATCCGCGGCTCGGCGGCGGCCAAGTCCGGGGAGACGGCTGCGGGGCGCGGCATCGCCATCGACCTGTCGGTGAACACCGCCGGGGCAGTGGTTCGTCAGGCCAAGGTCGGCGATGACGACAAGCCGCAGATCGTCGGCGACATCCTGTTCGGCGCGGGCGCCGACCGCCTGGAGCTGCTGGGCGGGACGATGAGCGGGACGATGAGCTTCGGCGCGGGGGCCGACCATCTCGTCCTCGACGGCGCGGCCACGGCCGTCGGGCGCCTGGAGGACAGCGACGGCCAGCTCGCCATCGAGGTCCGTAACGGCCGGCTGGCCGTGACCAACACCGAGGCCATCGCCCTCACCTCCCTGAACGTGGGCGAGAAGGGCGTGCTGGCGGTGACCATCGACCAGCAGGCCGGCCAGGCCACGCGCTTCAATGTGGCGGGCGAGGCGGTCTTCGCCTCGGGCTCGGAGGTGGATGTGGCGCTGAAGTCGCTCGTGCGCGGCGCGAAGTCCTACCAGATCCTGCAGGCCCAGGGCCTGGACGTGGTGCAGACCGGGACCAGCCTCGTGGGCGCGCCCTTCATGTACCAGGCAGCCCTGCGCGCCGATGAGGCGGCCGGCGCCCTCTACATGGACATCCGCCCGAAGACCGCCGACGAGATCGGCCTGAACCGCTCCGGCAGCCAGGCCTATGCGGCGGTGTTCGAATCCCTCGACGCCAATGCGGCTATCGAACAGGCTTTCCTCGCCCAGACCACCAAGGAAGGTTTCCTCGGCCTCTATGACCAGATGCTGCCCGATCACTCGGGCGGGTCGATCATGTCGGCGGCGGCGATCTCCTCGGCGATTTCCTCGGCCACGGCGCAGCCGATGCGCATCGACCGCGAGTCCGGCATGGGCGTGTGGGCTCAGGAAATCCTGTTCGAGATCCGCCGGGACCGTGTGGACGCCAACGGCTTCAAGTCGCAGGGCTTCGGCCTCGCCGCGGGGGTCGATCTGCTTGGCGACGCCAACGCCCTGGGTCTGTCCGGCGCCTTCGTGGCCACCGAATATCGCGACCGCGGCGCCGCTGCGGGCGAGCAAGTGTCCATGAACGTGCTGAACGGCGGCGGCTACTGGCGCTTCAGCTCAGGCGGCCTGCAGGCCAGCGCCCGGGCCGGCGTCGGTTTCGTCTGGTTCGACGGCGACCGGCGCCTGGTAGGCAGCGGCCTAGACGTGCGCACCGAGGCGGACTGGACCGGCTGGGTCGTCGACGCCCACGCGAGCGCCTCCTACACCGTGGAGCTCGGCGCGTTCTACGCCCGCCCGGAACTGGCCGTGGACTATCTGCGCCTCAGCGAGGACGGCTACAGCGAGAGCGGCGGCGGCGACGGCTTTGACCTGACGGTGGACGACCGCAAGGGCGACCTGCTCACCGGCCAGGCAGCGCTGGCCCTGGGCTTCAAGTTCGGCGACGAAATCTACTGGGCGCCCGAGGTGAAGATCGGCTGGCGCCAGCGGCTGGCGGGCAATCCGGGCAAGACCACCGCGCGCTTCGGCTCGGGCGCGCCGTTCACACTGGACGCCGAGCAGGTGTTCGACGGAGGGCTCGTGGCCCGGGCGGGTCTGCGCGGCGGCTCGTCCAGGGCGATCTACGCCCTCGACGCTGGCGGCGCCTTCGAGGACGACTACCGGGAATATGACGTCCGCGCGACGGTGCGCTTCCAGTTCTGAGCGTGCGCGACCGTCACGCCTAGATCGCGCCGCGCCGGAAACGGCGCGCGGCCGTCAAGTTTTCGCCTAGAAGCCCCGCAAGTTAGCCCCGCCTTGCGATTGGGATCTGCCGAGGCTTGGCCGCCGGTTCGAGGCGGCCTGTCCACAGGCTCGGCCCAGGTGGAGTTGACGGCATTGATGGACCTGCGCCTTGGCCAGGACGCGCGTGCGCGGCCCTGGTTCTACGACGCCGTGCTGGGCGGGCTCGCCGCCCTCGGGGCCATCACCCTGGCTCACGCCGCTCTGCCCGACGCGCCGCGTCCGGCCCCGGTGGAGGTTGCGGCGGCGCCGGTGGCCGACCCGCCGCCGGAAGAGGAGGCGGTGCTCATCGCTTTCCACGAGCCGGTCCCTGGCCGGGCCGTGGTCTCGCCCTTCGGCCTTCGCCGGCTTCCCTGGGAGGACGGCGGGCGGCTGCATGCGGGGGTGGACATCCAGGGGAACCACGGCGAGGCGGTGCGCGCCGCAGCCGACGGGGTGGTCACCGAGGCCGGCCATAGCCCGAGCTACGGCCGCTATGTGGTCCTGAAGCATGCCGAGGGCCTGACCACCTTCTATGCCCACCTGGGCCGCCTGGCCGACCATCTGCGTCCGGGACAGGCCTTGAAGGCCGGCGAGGCCCTGGGGCGTGTCGGCTCGTCCGGCGCCTCCACCGGACCGCATCTGCACTTCGAAATCCGCGACCGCCGGGACCGGCCGCTCAATCCCACCTTCTTCCTGGGCCGCACCTTCGCCAGCGCCGAGGAACTGCCGGTTCGCAAGGCCCAACGCTTCGGGCGCACCGTGCGGATCGCCCAGGTGTCCAACATTCCGCGCAGCAAGCGCGCCCTGATGCAGGCGAAGTTCGAGCGCCAGGAGGGCGCCGACGCCCTGGACCTGGCCGGGCGGGACGGGGAAGCGGCCTCGTCCGTCGCCACCGAGGCGGCCGGCGCGGGAAGAAACGCCGCCGCCGTCGAACGTTTCGAGGGCCTGAAGGTCCTGCCGCTGGGCGGCGATGGCCGTCCGCGGGGGCAGATCTCCTCCTGACCTCGACGCCGCCGCGCCATCCCTGCATATGGCGCGGGTGCGGGGTGAGTTGATCGATATCGGCGGGCGGCGTCTGCGAGCCGTACGCGCCGGGCCGGCGGACGGCCCCCTGGTCGTCTGTGAGCATGGCGCCTTCGGCTGCGCCGCGGACTGGGCGGTGGTGCAGGAGAAGCTGGCGGCCCTTGGCTTGCGCAGCCTGGCCTACGACCGCGCCGGCATGAGGTTCTCCGATCCGGGCGCTGGCGTGCGCGACGGACGCGCCGCCAACGCCGATCTTGCAGCGCTGCTTGAGGCGCTGGGCGAAAGCCCGCCCCTGGTGCTGGCCGGCCATTCCATGGGCGGGCTCAGCGCCCGGCTCTTCACTCTGACCTATCCGGAGCGGGTGTCAGGCCTCGTGCTGGTGGACGCCGTGACGCCGGACGCCCTGGAGCTGTTCGGGGCGTCGGCCGCGGTGGCCGCCTTCGGCCAGCTTCTGCGCCTGGCGGCGGCGGGCGGGCGCTTCGGCCTGATGGGGCCGGTGTCGGCGCTCACGGGAAATCTTATCGGCCTGACCGGCGAGGCGGCGAAGGAGAAGCGCCGCATCCACGCCTCCGCGGATCATGCCCGCTGGTCGGCCGCCGAAGTCCTGCAGTGGCCCGCCACCTCGGCCTTGGCCGGGTCGGCGGAGCTGCCCGAGGACCTGCCGGTGGCGGTGGTCACTGCGGGCGCGCCGGGCAAGCGCAGGGCGCTGAAGGCGATCCAGGAGGCGCCGGCCCGCCGGTCGCGCTTCGGCCATGTGGAGCATGTGGCCGGCTGCAACCACGCCAATCTGCTGGGGCCGCGCTACGCCGACGCCATCATCCGCGGGGTGGCGCACGTCCGGGCCGCTACTGCGGCTCCCGGCCGATAAGCCCCGCGGCGGCGCGGTAGCGCCGGCCGACGAGACTGCGGACGGCCACGCATGGATCGGTCTCCAACAGCGGGCAGGTCACCGCCTCGCCCTTCAGGATGGTCGGCAAGGCGGGTCTCGCCGCGGCGGGGATGTCCCTCAGCGCGACCCGTTGGGCCTTGGGCAAGCGGGCGGAGAGGCCGCCGAGGCGCCGCACGGTGAGGCCGGGGGCCGCGGCCAGGAGTTCAAAGCGGCCGTCCCAGACGACCGGCTGGCCCGGCGGCAGCTCGAGGGGCGCAAGGCCGCCACGGCCGGCTTCTCCCGCCTCGCGGAAGATGCGCACCTGTTCGGCGTCGGCCTCGATCCGCGCCCCGGCCAGCACGCCAACCACCTCGGCCTCGCTTCGCAGGGCTTCCGCCAGCCTCGCGATCCGCACCCCGGGGGGCCGCCGCTCGCCCCCGCCTGCGCAGACGCAGGCCAGCCCCAGGAACCGTTCTGTTTCGCCCGCCCGGATCGTGGCGCGGCGGGCCTGCAGCCAGCCCATCCGCTCCTCAACCTCCAGGTCGAGCGGCGCCGGCTCCGGGAGCGGCGGGAGGTCATCGCCTTGAGCAAGCGGGCGGACGCTGGCCCGAAGCGAGCGGGGGTCGGCGTTGGCGGGATCGTCGATCCAGGTCTCGCCGCGGGCGGCCAGCCAGGCGCGCAGGGCGGTGCGGCGGACCTCGAGCAGCGGCCGGAGCAGGAAGATGTCGCGCCCCTCCGGCCAGCTCGGTGAAGGCGACCAGATGCGGGGTTCGGGCGTGGTGGCCCCCGCCGCGCGCATGCGGCGCGCCTCCAGGACGTCGTCGGCGGTGTGGCCCACGAGGATGACCGCGGCGCCGGCTTCACGGGCGGCCTCGGCCAGCAGGCGGTGGCGGGCGGCCCTGGCCGCGGCGGGCCCGCCTCGCGCGGGCTTGGGGCCGGTCCAGGTCAGGGCGCGGAAAGGGCGGCCGAGGCGGGCGGCGCGGACGGCGCAGGCCTGTGTCCAGGCCGCGCTCTGGGGCTGGAGGCCGTGGTCCACGGTGAGCACCACGAGCTCGCGGCCCGTCTCCCGCGCCCAGACGTCGGCGATCAGCAGCAGAGCGACGGAGTCGCCGCCGCCCGACAGGGCCACGGCCAGCGGGCGGGCGCGGTTCCGCGAAAGGCGGCGGTCGAGATGGACGCGGGCCTGGGCCTCTAGGCCGCGCACTTCGCCTGGGTGCGGGTGGAGGCGGCCCGGCTGGTGATGTTGGCCGGGGCCTTCGGATAGCGCTTGGGCAGCTCGGCCAGGGTGCGGCAGGCGTCCTGGGGCTTCTTCAGCGCCACCAGCGAGCGCGCCAGCTCGACCACGGCGTCGGGGGCCCAGCTGGTCTGCGGCCAGCCGCGGATGGCGGCGAGATAGGCGGTGGCGGCCTCGGCATGGGCTCCACGCACCGAAAGAGTCTTGCCCCACCAGTAGCGGGCCTCGGGGGTCCGCTGGTGCTCGGGATAGATCTCGACGAAGCCGGCGAAGGCCTGTTCGGCCCCGTCGTAGTCCCCGGCCAGCATGAGCTGCCGGGCGGAAGCGAAGGCCTCGGTGGGATTGCCGGCCGGCGGCGTCGGCGGCGGCGGGACCGATCCGTCCGCGGCGGCGGGCGCGGGGCCCTGTTCAAAGGCGGCCAGCTTGTCGGAAAGGGCCTGCACCTGGCTCTTCAGGGCGGCGTTGTCGCGCTTGACCTGTTCGAGCTCGAAGGTGGCGGTTTCCAGCGATCCGTTCAGGCGGCGCAGGGTCTGCTCCAGATCGACGATCCGGCTGGACAGCTCCTCCATCCGCGCGTCGGTGTCGGCGGGCTGCACGACCACCGGTTTGCCGGTGTCGCGCATCTGGAAAACGATGCCGCGCAATTCGCGCACGACCTTCTCCATGCGCTCCACGCGCCGGGCGTCCCGGGCGTCGAGCGGATCCTCGGCCGGCGTGGCCGGCAGCGGGGTCTGGGCGGAGGCGGGCGCCGCCGTCGCAAGGACGGCGAACGCCAGCGCGGGAAGGACGAGGCGACTGCGCGACATCAACTTGGCGATCCTTAGCGCGCGCCGCTCACGATGGCGGTGCGGGCGTTACGGTTCTTTTGGTAGGCTTCCTCGGTCGTGCCCGGATCGATGGGCTGTTCCTTGCCGAACGAGATGGTCGAGATGCGGTCGCTGGTGACGCCACGGCTGACCAGATAGTCGCGCACCGCATTGGCGCGGCGGGCGCCGAGGGCCAGGTTGTATTCGCGGGTGCCGCGTTCGTCGGCGTTGCCTTCGATGCGGACGCGCACGCTGTTGTACTGGCGCAGCCAGTTGGCCTGGGCGTCGAGGATCGGGCGGGCGTCGGCCCGGACGTCGTGGCTGTCCAGGTCGAAGTAGACGCGGTCGCCCACGTTCACGATGAAGTCCTGGGCCGAGCCCGGGGTCGGGGCCAGCGGGCCGCTCGAAACCGGCGGCGGGGTCTGCGTGTCGGTGGCCGGCGGGGGCGTCGTGGCCGGCGGCGCCGTGTCGAACTGCGGCTTGGGCCGGCTCGAGCAGGCGGCGACGGACGCCGCGGCCACGGCGATGAGCGCCAGGCGGTACGCCGTGCTCCTGTTCACACCAAGCATCCTAGGTCTCCTCGTCTCTCCAGTGTGGATTTGATCGTCAGCGTCTATCGGGCGGCAGTTTGGCGCAAGCTTAGTTAAGGAGCGGCGACCAAGCGGGGTCGGAGCTCGCGCCCGGATAGGGCATCGGCTGCAGCACCCGGCCGGTCACGTCCACGCTCCACAGGCGTGGCGCGCCGCCGGGCGTTTCCCGCGAGAACATCAGCACCCGGCCGTTGGGCGCCCAGGTGGGACCCTCGTCGAGGTAGCTGGAGGTCAGCAGCCGCTCGTCGGAGCCGTCGGGGCGCATCACCCCGATATGGAACTGGCCGCCCACCTGCTTCGTGAAGGCGATGAATTCGCCGGTCGGGCTCCAGACCGGGGTCGTGTAGCGGCCCTGGCCGTAGGAGATGCGCCGCGGGTTCGAGCCGTCGGCGTTCATGATGTAGAGCTGGGCCGAGCCCGAGCGGTCCGAGTTGAAGACGATGCGCGTGCCGTCCGGCGAGAACGACGGCGAGGTGTCGATGGCCGGGTCGGACGTCAGGCGGGTGGTGGTGCGGTTCGACAGATTCATCACATAGATGTCACTGTTGCCGCCGCGCTCCACCGAGAAGGCCACGCGGCCGCCGTCGGGCGAGAAGCGGGGGGCGAACACCATGCCCTGGAAGTTGCCGAGGCTCTCCCGGCGGCCGGTCTCCAGGTTGAACAGGTAGATCGCCGAGGAGTCCGGCCGCAGCGACATGTAGGTGATCTCCTGGCTGTTCGAGGAGAACCTGGGGGTCATGACGATGGTCGAGCCGTCGGTCAGGTAGCTGGGGTTGGCCCCGTCCTGGTCCATGATGGCGAGCCGCTTCACCCGCTTGGAGCGGGGGCCGCTCTCGGCGACGAACACCACACGGGTATCGAAATAACCTTTTTCGCCGGTCAGCCGCTCATAGACGGCGTCGGAGATCTTGTGGGCGACCCGGCGCCAGTTCTCGGGGCTGGAGGTGAACTGCAGGCCCAGCAACTGCTGCTCGGCGAAGACGTCCCACAGCCGGAAGTCCACCCGCAGGCGGCCGCCCTCCACGGTGACCTGGCCGTTGACCAGGGCCTGGGCGTTGATCTGCTTCCAGTCGGCGAAGCGCGGCTGGACGGCGATGTTGATGTCGCGCTCCAGGAAGCTGCCCTGGTCGAGCGGCCGGAACAGCCCCGAGCGTTCGAGGTTGGCGCTGATCACCTGGGCGATGTCCGCGCCCTGCTGGCCGCCGAAGTTGGGCACCGCAATGGGCAGCGGCTGGACGTCGCCGCGGTTCACATTGACCTCGATCTCCGCGCGCGCCGCGGGGGCGGCGAGGCCGGCGGCGCAGACGCAGGCCAGGGCGAGGAACAGGGGGCGGATCAGGTTCCGGAGGGTTCTGGTCATCTTGAGGCGCAGGCTTCCCGGGCGTTGAAGTTCACCGCGATGCGCTGACCATAGTAGTCGCGCGAAAGTCCGCGGAAGGGTGAGGCGGCATAGACGGCGCGCTCGGCGCGTTCGGCGGCGGCCTGGGCGACGGGCGTCCGCGGGCCGCGGATCTCGGAGGTGACCTGGCCGACGAGCTGGCCGCCCGAACCGATGTTGAAGACGACGCGGACGATGACGTCGCGGCCGCCCTCCACCTCGCAGTTGGGGTTCCAGCGGCGCTGCAGCTCCTGCACCAGGCCCTGCATGTCGGCGCCCGCGGCGAGCCCCGCCCCGGCCGTGTTGCGGGCGGTCTGCGAAGTCTCGGGCCGGGTCGGGCCCTTGGGCGCGGACGAGGCGCGGCCGCCGCTGGGCTGGGCCTTGGAGAGCGTCTGCTCCAGGCTGGCGAAGAAGTCCTGGCTCGTGTCCGCCGCCTTGGGGGCGGGCTTGGCCGGAGCCTTGGGGGCCGGCGTGGGCGCAGGCTTCGGGGCTGGGGTCGGCGGCGCCTTGGGCGCCGGCTTGGGCTCAGGCTTGGGCGTCGGGGCCGGAGGCGTCGGCTTGGGCGGCGGCGGCGTGGGTTTCGGCGCCGGTTGCGGCGGGGTCGGCTTAGGCTGCGGCTCCGGTTGAGGCGCCGGCTCGGGCGTCGAGGGCGCTTCGGGCACAGGCGCCTCGGTCTGGGCCGCCTGCTCCTGCGGCCCCTCGATGGCCGGGCGGGTGTCGAGGTCGGGCGCGCTGGTGACGATGGTCACCGGCGTGACGGCGCCCACCTTCAGGTCGCGGGCTCCCCAGGAGATCATCAGCGCGGCGGCCACGCCCGCGTGCAACGCGAGCGAGCCCAGGGCCGCAGGAGAGACCTCCACCCGTCTCACGGCAGATCCCGCGCCTCGGCGCCCGACGACGGGCCGCCCGTGTCGGTGATCAGGTTGATCGAGGTGAAGCCCGAGGTGGACAGCGAGGCCATGACCTGGGCCACCACCTCATAGGTCGCCTGACGGTCGGCGCGGACATAGATCGGCCGGGTCTGCTCCCCCGCGATGGCGACCAGGCGCGGGGCCAGGTTGCTGAACGGCACCGGGTCCTCGCCCAGGTAGATGGAGCCATCGGCGCGGATCGAAATGGTCAGGGGCTCTGGCTGGTCCTGGATTGAGCCGGCCTCGGTCTTCGGCAGCTCCACCGGCACGCCGGCGGTGAGCAGCGGGGCGGAGATCATGAACACGATCAGCAGCACCAGCATCACGTCCACGAGTGGCGTGACGTTGATCTCGGACAGCGCGCCGCGGCGGCCGCGGCCGTAGCGGCGACGACGGCGGGCCCCGCCGGCGGCGAAGGCGTCGTTGGCGGACAGCGCCATGTCAGGCCCGCTCCGCCAGGCGCCGCTGGATGGCGGTGGAGAGGTCGTCGGCGAAGCCTTCCAGGCGCGCCGCGTACTTCCCGGCCGCGGTGGAGAAGGCGTTGAACGCGATGTAGGCCGGGATGGCCGCCGCCAGGCCGATGGCCGTGGCGAACAGCGCCTCGGCGATGGAGGGGGCGACGATGGCGAGGGAGGTGTTCTTCTGAATGGCGATGGCCTGGAAGGAGTTCATGATCCCCCAGACGGTGCCGAACAGGCCGACGAACGGCGAGGCGGTGGCGACGATGGCCAGGGCCCCAAGGCCGGCTTCGACGCGGGCGCTCTCGCGCGCGATGGTGGCGTCGAGGTGGCGGTCGATGCGCTGGATCAGGAAGGCCACCTGGCCCTCGGTGATCTGGCCTTTCTGGCGGGCGTCGCGCCATTCCTTGAGGGCGCCCTGGAGCATGCGGGGCAGGGCGTGGCCCGGGCGCTCGCCCGCCTCGGCGGCGATGTCCTCAAGGCTGCGGCCCGAGGCGACCTGATCCTCGAACTGGGTGGCCTGACGGTTCAGGGACGCGAAGCGGAACAGCTTGTCGAGGATGATGGTCCAGGACCACAGCGAGGCGCCCGCCAGGCCGATCATGACCAGCTTCACGACCCAGTCGGCCTGCATGAAGAGGTGGATGGCGTTGAAGCTCTCGGGAGTGACGGCGGCCGGGTCCATCGAGGTCCTTCTCTTTCGCTCAATCGGGCGTGCTTGGCGGGGTTCGGTGGCGAACTTATGGCGCTGAAAACAGCGGCTTGAGACGTTCCACAAGGCCCGGCGGCGGACGCCGGGCGCGGCCGTCCAGGCCGATGCAGGCCGCCTCGACGCGAGCCTCGGCGATCAGCTCGTCGCCGCGCAGGATGCGCTGGCTGACGAACAGGCGGGGGCCCTTGATGGCGTCGTAGGTGGTGCGCACCTGCAGGGCGTCGTCGATGCGCGCGGCGCGCCGGAAGTCGATGCTCATGTGGGTGACGGCGAAGGCCGCCGGCTCGGGCAGCTCGGCCAGGGCCTTGTGATGCACCCCGCAGACCCGCAGAAAGTCGCTCCGCCCGCGCTCGAAATAGCGCAGGTAGTTGGCGTGATAGACGACCCCCGTGAAGTCGGTGTCTTCGTAATAAATGCGGACCGGCAGGACGTGTTCGCGCCCTTCCAGCCAGCCGGCGGTGGGTTCGGCCTCGCTCATGACTCGAACAGGTCCGGCGGCGCGCCGGCCCCCCGTGGAACCTGGAGCCCCAGGTGTTCATAGGCCTTGGCGCAGGCCACCCGCCCGCGCGGGGTGCGCTGGATGAAGCCCTGCTGCATCAGGAACGGCTCGATGACGTCCTCGACGGCGTCGCGCGCCTCGGCGATGGCGTAGGCCAGGGTCTCCACGCCGGCGGGCCCGCCGGCGTAGTTGTCGATCAGCGCCCGCAGGTAGCGGCGGTCGAGAGCGTCGAGGCCCTGTTCGTCCACGTCGAGGCGGGCGAGGGCGGCGGCGGCGGCCTCGCGGCCCACCACCTCGGCGCCGTCGGCGGCGGCGAAGTCGCGGACCCGCCGCAGCAGGCGGCCGGCCACCCGGGGCGTGCCGCGCGAGCGGGCGGCGATCTCCAGGGCGCCTTCGGGCGTCAGGGCCATGCCCATCTTGGCGGCGGCGCCGAGCAGCACCTTGCGCAGCTCGTCGTGGGTGTAGAACTCGAGCCGGAGCGGGATGCCGAACCGGTCCCGCAGGGGCGTGGCCAGGAGGCCGGCCCGGGTGGTGGCGGCCACCAGGGTGAAGGGCGCCAGGTCGATGCGCACGGATCGCGCCGACGGCCCCTCGCCGATGACGAGGTCCAGCACATGGTCCTCCATCGCCGGATAGAGGATTTCCTCCACATTGGCGGCGAGCCGATGGATCTCGTCGATGAACAGGACGTCCCGCGGCTCGAGATTGGTGAGAATGGCCGCGAGGTCGCCCGCCTTGGCCAGCACCGGGCCGGAGGTGGCGCGGAAGTTCACTCCCAGCTCACGGGCGATGATCTGGGCGAGGGTGGTCTTGCCGAGGCCGGGTGGGCCGAACAGCAGGACGTGATCGAGGGCTTCGCCGCGGCCGCGGGCGGCCTCGATGAACACCGACAGATTGGCCTTGGCCTGGCTCTGGCCGACGAATTCGGCGAGCGTCTGCGGGCGCAGGGCGCGGTCGGAAGGCTCGAAGGCCCCGGCTTCGCCGGACACGAGGCGGCTCATGGCGCGCCTCGCCCAGGAATGGGGTCAGCGGGCGACGGAGGCGTCATCGGCCGAGTTCCTGCAGCGCGGCCTTGATCAGGGCCGGCGGCTCGGCGTCCTCGCCGAGGCGGGCGGCGGCGCCCTCCACCACCCGGCGGGCCTGAGGCTCGGCGATGCCCAGGCCCATGAGGGCGGCCACGGCCTCCCCGGTGGCCGAGGGCTGGGCCGGCTTGGGCGCAGGGACCTGGGCGTGGAACGCGGCCACGGGGCCGTCCGAGATCGGCTTGTCCTTCAGTTCGACGACGATGCGCTGGGCGAGCTTGGGGCCCACCCCGTTCGCCCGGGCGACCGCCGCCTTGTCCTCCCGCGCCACGGCCGCGGCCAGTTCCGGCGGCGAAAGGACGTCCAGCACCGACAGCGCGGCCTTGGGACCGACCCCCTGGATGGTCCGCAGGATGACGAAGGCCCGGCGTTCGTCGCGGCCGAGGAAGCCATAGAGCGTCATCCCCGTCTGCTCGCCGTACACGCTCTCCACATGGACCACGGTCTCCTCGCCCACGGGAGGTAGACGCGAGAGGGTGCGCGATCCGCAGCGCACGACATAGCCCACGCCCATGACGTCAATCAGGGCCTCTTCCTCGCCGATCTCGGCGACGATGCCGCGCAGGCGGCCGATCACGGCGCGCGCTCCAGGCGATAAGGGGGGCGAATCACATGCGGCATGCGTTTCCGCTGACCTACCGTGCGGGGGCGCAAGGCGAAACTAAGGAGAGGTTAACCCACGCGAAGGTGAACCCGGACGGGCAAGGCTTTCCGGCCGGGCTAGGCGACCCGGCGGGCGGTGCGGGCGTGGGCGTGGGCGATGGCGACCGCCAGGGCGTCGGCGGCGTCGGCGGTGGTCTTGCCGGCGGTGGGCAGGAGGCGAGCGATCATCCAGCCGACCTGGGCCTTGTCGGCGGCGCCGGTGCCGACCACGGCCTTCTTGACCACGCTCGCGGCGTATTCGGCCACGGGCAGGCCCGCGCGGGCCGGGGCCACCAGGGCCATGGCCCGGGCGTGGCCCAGCTTGAGGGCCGAGCGGGCGTTCTCGTTGACGAAGGTCTCCTCGACGGCGGCCTCGTCGGGGGTGTGCTCGGCGATGACCGCCTCGATGCCGGCGAGCAGTTCCAGCAGCCGGTCCGCGAACGGCAGGGTGTCCTTGGGGGCGATGACCCCGTGCGCCACATGCACGAGGCGCGCGCCCTGGCAGGCGATGACACCCCAGCCGGTGCGGCGCAGGCCCGGGTCGAGCCCAAGGATGCGGATGGGTCGAATCGCGTTCATCGTCCGTTCCAGTCTGGCTCAGCTAAGGGCGAAAGGCTTGCCGAAAGGTGATCAGCGCCAGAACTGGAAGGCGTCGAAGCCGCGGACGATGTCCTGGCCGGACACGCCGAACAGGGTGGCGAGCAGGGCCGCGAGGCCGAAGAAGGCGCCGCCCACTCCGGGAACCAGCAGCAGCACGGCGATCAGCAGGATCATCGAAAAGCCCTCGGCCTTGTGGATCGCCGGGTCCCAGCGGCGGGGCAGGAAGGGGCGGATGGCGCCGAAGCCGTCGAGCACCGGCAGGAGGTTGAGCAGCAGGGCGGTGGCCTGCAGGAAGGCCAGGACGGCGAGCGCCGCCCCCAGGGGCTGGGGCCAGGGCAGGCGCGTGCCGGCGGCCAGCAGGATCAGCACCAGGAGCGTGCCCGCCGGGCCAGCCAGCGAGGCGGCGGCGCGCCAGGCGGGGCTGCGCATGAGGTCGTGCCGCAGCCCGGCGCCGTGCGGGCGAGGGCGAGGCCCAGGGCCAGGAACGCTGCAAGGAGGCCAAGGCCGACGAGATTGTTGGGCGGGGAGTTGGAGGGGCGGCGGCCGGCGGGGGCGTCATGGCGGGGATATGCGCATGCGGGGCCGGTCGCGTCGACGGGCCGCCGCGACGCCCCGGGTTGCTCGGCTGAAACACTCTAGCGATTGCGAGCGGCGTTCGAGAATCGTAAGTTCGGTATGACGCCGCGGGACAACGCGGAACAAGATATCGGGGAGCTGAAACGTGAAACGCGCCGCCATCCTGTTGCTGGGTACCGCCCTTTGTGTCGCGCCGGCGGCGCTGACGGGCACGACCGCGGCGGCTCAGCCCGCTGCGGCGACCAAGTCCGCTTACAAGGCGCCTCGCAACGCCTTCGGCCAACCGGACATCTCCGGGTTCTGGACCAACAACACCATGACCCCGCTCACCCGGCGGCCGCAGTACGGCGACCGGCTCGTCTATACGCCTGAAGAGGTGAAGGAGATGGAGTCCCGGGCGGAGCAGGAGATCGAGGAGGGCAACCGGCCCACCGATCCGAACGCCCCGGCCGAAATCAAGCGCGAGACCTCGAACCTGCGTCCCGAGTTCGCCGCCGCCGGCGGCGACGTGGGCGGCTACGACCGTGGCTGGCTGGATCCAGGCCATACGGTGATGCGGGTGCGAGGCGAGCCGCGCACCTCGCTGCTGACCACGCCCAACGGCCAGTTCCCGCCGCGCAAGGCGGGCGCTCCGCCGATGCCGCGGCTCGGCGGCGGCCTGGGCTCGTTCGACAGCTATGAGACCCGCTCGCTCGGCGAGCGGTGCATCATTGGCTTCGGGCGCAACGGCGGCCCGCCGATGTTCCCGAACGGCTTCTACAACAACAACTACGAGTTCATTCAAACCCCGGATTCGGTGGTGATCCAGGTCGAGATGAACCACGACCTGCGCATCATCCGGCTGAACAGCCAGCACCGCACCGACGGCGTGCGGCCCTACTTCGGCGACAGTATCGGCTGGTGGGAAGGCGACACCCTGGTCGTCGAGACCACCAACATCCCGCAGGCCCAGCACTTCGCCGGTTCGTGGGAGCACCTGAAGGTCACCGAGCGCTTCACCCGCGTCGGCCCGCAGCGGATGCATTACGAGTTCACGGTGGAAGACCCGACAATCTGGGACAAGCCGTGGGGCGGCGAATATGAGTTCGCGCCGCTGGACGGCCGAATCTTTGAATACGCCTGCCACGAGGGCAACTACGCCCTGCCGGGCATCCTCGCCGGCGCCCGCGCCGAGGAGCAGGAAGCGGCCGAGAAGGCCAAGGCCGAGGCCGAGGCGGCCAAGGGCGCCAAGGGCAAGGGTGGCAAGCCCGCCGAGTAACCAACGGGACCCGAGGGAGGGCGCGCCCCTCCCTCGCGGCCCCCAGGCGCGTCGTCCCAGGCGCGCCGTCCCAGGCGCGCGTCCCCGGGAAGTCAGATCCGGGCGTCCCAGGCCTTGATGGCGGACTTGCTGGCGATCTTCCGGAAGCGACGCTCGAGGAAGTTGCGGAAGCTGCCTGGGTGCAGGCTATCCATCCGCGCCAGCACGATGGGATAGTCCCGGTAGTGGGGCGTCATGTGGAAGGTCGCCGGATCGGCCTCCATGAGCATTTCCCGCTCGTCGAACGACACCTCCTGCAGCACCAGGCTGGCGTCCTCGGCGCGCAGGCGCGTGAAGAACTTGCCGTTCAGCTTGTAGGCCGGCGCACCATAGCTCCGTCCTTTCTCCACCCCTGGGAAGGACAGGACGATGGCTTCCATTTCCTCATGGGTCATGCGGACAGACTACCAGCTTCCGGCCCGTGACCCGCCCTCAAACGGGAGGGCCTAGAAGGCCAGGGCGACCCCGTCCTTCCGCATCTCGGTGGCGGCGGCGTAGCGGCCGGGCCAGCGCTCGATGGCCTGGTAGCCGCCATAGCCGCCTGGGTCCGGGCGGATGGTCCAGCCGATCCCGGCGAGGGCCTTCTGCGTGGCCTCGGGCACGCCGCTCTCCAGGTTGAGGACGCCGGTTCCCGCCTGCGGGGCGCCGGTGGGTTCGGACGAGCCTCCATGGTGCCATCGGGGGCTGTCCCCGGCCTCCTGCACGCCCAGGCCGAAGTCCACCATGTTGGAGATGATCTGCACCTGGCCTTGAGGCTGCATGTCGCCGCCCATGACGCCGAAGGACAGCCAGGGTTCGCCATCGCGGGTGGCGAAGCCGGGGATGATGGTCTGGAACGGGCGCTTGCCCGGCGCATAGACGTTGGGGTGGCCGTCCTGCAGGCTGAACAACTCGCCCCGGTCCTGGAACATGAAGCCCAGGCCGTCTGGCGAAAGGCCCGAGCCCATGCCGCGATAGTTGGACTGGATGATCGAGACCATCATCCCGTCGGCGTCGGCCGTGGTGAAATAGGTGGTGTCGCCGCGGCTGGGGGCCTGGCCGGGATAGACCGGCGTCAGGATGCGGTCGGGGCGGATCAGCCTGGCCCGCTCGGCGGCGTACTCCTTGGAGATCAGCCACTCGATCGGCGACTTGTAGAAGTCCTGGTCGGCGTAGAACCGGGCGCGGTCCTCATAGGCCAGCCGCTTGGCTTCGACGGCGTGATGGATGGCCGCCGCCGACTGGAAGCCAAAGCCCTGGAAGTCAAAGATCTCCATGATGTTGAGCATCTGGAGCGTCGCCAGGCCCTGGGTGTTCTCGGCCAGGGCATGGACGTCCACGCCGCGGTAGCGGGTGGAATGGACGGGCGCCCAGACCGCCTTGTGGGCGGCGAGATCCTCGCGGGTCATCCAGCCGCCGATCCGCTTGAAGTAGCGCTCGATGGTCTCGGCGATCTCGCCTTCGTAGAAGGCCCGGCCGCCGCCCTCGGCGATCAGGCGGTAGGTGCGGGCCAGGGCCGGGTTCTTGAAGACCTCGCCTTCGGCGGGCGTGCGCCCGCCGGGCGCCCAGACCTTCAGGAAGTTCTCCACCTCCTCGATCTTCGAGGCGGGATCGGTGAAGCGGCGGTGGCTGCTGGCCAGATAGTAGGCCACGTTCTGGGTGATCGGGTGGCCGTGCTCGGCGTAGCCGATGGCGTCCTCGAACAGATCAGCCCACTTTAGCTTGCCGTACCGCTCGTGCAGCAGGCGCCAGGCGTCGACCGCCCCCGGGACGCTGACCGTGACCGCGCCCCAGGACGGCAGGAGGCCGTTGGCGTCGGCCCGGCTGCGCACGGTCTCCAGGGATAGGCCGCGGGGCGAGCGGCCCGAGCTGTTGAGGCCCACGACCTTGCGCGTCTTCGGATCCCAGAGGAGCACGTAGCAGTCGCCGCCGATGCCGCAGGCGATGGGCTCCATAAGGCCGAGGCAGGCGTTGGCGGCGATAGCCGCGTCGGCCGCCGAGCCGCCCTTCTTGAGGATGTCGATGGCTGCCTGGGTGGCCAGCGGATGGGCGGTGGCCGCGGCCCCCCGCATGCCCCAAGCCGCCGAACGGGAGGCGAAGCTGGCGCCGGCGATCCGGTCGCCCGGCCGCACGTCGGGTCGCTGGCGGTTGGGATTGTCGCCGCCCGCGAACTGCGACTGGGCGAGGGCAGGCATGGCGGCGGCTCCAAGGCTCACGGCGGGCAGGGTGGCGAGGAAGGTGCGGCGGTGCATCGGCAGGACGGCTCCCGGCTTCGGTGTCGGAGTCTTAGCGACCGACGGTCGCAGAGCCTAGCCGTCGCGCCCCCGGCTGTTAAACAAGCTGCACATCGTCCATTCGGAGACCTTCATGCGCCTGGCTGTCCTGAGTTTCGCCTCGACCCTGGCCCTTGCCGCGGGCTTCTGCGCCGCCGCCGACGCCCGTCCGATCCAGTTCGCCGCCCAGGCCCCGCAGGACGGCGGCCTTGTCCTGCCCCTGGCCGCGGAGGCCGATCTCGCCGTGCGCGGCGTGGCCCTGGAGCCCGCCGTGCGCGAGGCTGTGAGTCGCGCCCTGGCGGCGGCCAAGTTCGACTACAAGGCCGGCTCCAGCCTCAGCCTGCGGGGGCTTGGGGCCTATGACGAGATTCTGGTCCTGGGCGCCCGGCCTGCCGAGGGCGACACCCTCACCGCGGTCGACTTGCAGAACCTGGGCGGCCAGGCGGCGCGGGCCACGCTCAAGGCCGCCAAGCCCACCGCCTTTGTGGCCACCGGCCTGGGCGACGCGGCTCAGGCGGCCGTGGGGGCGGCCCTCGGCGCCTACCGCTTTTCGGCGAGCTACAAGAGCAAGGCGCCCGACTCTGTCGAGCCCCAGCCGTTGGTGGTTGTGACCCCCGACGCGGCCTCCGCCGAAGCCGCCTATGCGCGGCAGGGCCAGGCCCTGGCCGAGGCGGTGGCCTTCACCCGCGATCTGATCACCGAGCCTGCGAACGTCGTCTATCCCGAGGTGTTCGTCGAGCGCACCCGGGCGGCGTTCAAGGGCGTGCCGGGGGTGACCATCGAGGCCCTCGACGAAGTCCAGCTGCGGAAGCTGGGCATGAACGCCATTCTCAGCGTCGGCCAGGGCTCGCCCAGGCCGCCCCGCCTGCTGGTCGTCCATTACAAGGGCCCGGGGGCGAGCGGCGCGCCGGTGGCGCTTACCGGCAAGGGCATCACCTTCGATTCCGGCGGCACGTCCCTGAAGCCCGGCTCGGGCATGTGGAAGATGAAGGACGACATGTCGGGCGCGGCGGCGGTGGTCGGCGCGGTGCTGTCGCTCGCCAAGTCCGGGGCGCCGGTGAACGTGGTCGCCGTGGCGGCCCTGGCCGAGAACATGCCGGACGGCGGGGCCGCCAGGCCCGGAGACGTGATCCGCGCTTACAACGGCAAGAGCATCGAGCGGCTGAACACCGACGCCGAAGGGCGGATCGTGCTGGCCGACGCCACCGCCTATGCCGACGCCCGGTTCAAGCCCGCGGCCATCGTCAACCTGGCCACCCTCACCGGGGCTGTGGGGGCGGCGCTTGGCGACGACTATGCCGGCCTCTTCAGCCGCCACGACGGCCTCGCCGAACAGGTGCAGGCGGCTTCGCGGGCCAGCGGCGAGCCGGTGTGGCGACTGCCGCTGCACCCCAGCTACGCCAAGGACCTGGAGAGCCCCATCGCCGACATCCGCGACATCGCCGAAGGCGGCGGCGCGGCCGGTGCGGGGATCGGGGCCCATTTCATCGGCTTCTTCGCCGACCCGGCGACGCCCTGGGCGCACCTGGACATCGCCTCGGTGGCCTGGATCGACCGTGACCAGCCGACGGTCCCCAAAGGGGCCCAGGGCTATGGCGTCCGGCTGCTGGACAGCCTCGTCCGCAACTTCGACGCGGCGAAGGCGGCGGCCAAATAGGGTCGGGGCGGAACGGGCCGGCCTCGCGGCCGGCCCTAGCTCTCGCTCCAGACAGCCAGTTCGTTGCCGCCGGGGTCGCGGAAGTGGAACCGGCGTCCGCCGGGAAAGCTGAAGATGGAGGCGGTGATCTCCCCGCCCGCGGCCTTCACCCGCGCCTCCATGGCTTCCAGGTCCTGGGCGTAGAGCACCACCAGGGGCGGCCTGCGCGGCGTCTCGCCATCGGGCCGGTAGAAGCCGCCGTCCAGGCCTTCGGCGAAGGCCTGGTAGTCGGGGCCATAGTCTTGGAAGGCCCAGCTGAAGGCCTTGGCATAAAACGCCTTCTGCGCCGCCATGTCCTCGGCGGGCAACTCCACATAGTCGATCTTGCCGTCCTCTCGCATGGCCGCACCTTTCGTTCTTCGTTCACCAAATGTTCTAGTTCCTCCGGAGTGCGGGCGCAATCGTATCTGCGTTATCCCGAAAGTCGGGAACCCAGAGCGGCCTTGCGGCTCTTTCGGGCGGAGGGAGCAAGTTCGCGTGTCTGTTCAAGATGTCCTGGTGACTGTTCGCCCCATGCCCGAGGGATGGCTCATCGATTGCAGCGCCGGCCTGGAGCCGCTGGTCTTCGGCTCGGGCGCCAAGGCTGAGGCGCACGCCCATGCCCTGGCCAGCCGCATCGCCCGTACGGGGGCGGACGCCAGGGTGCTGGTTCACGATCGGCAGCATCGCCTTGTGGGCACGACGCGGTATTTCGCCGATGCCTGACTATCGGGTCCAGGTGCGCGGGATCGGCGGCCTCCTGGGCGGGGCCGTGGAACTGGACTGCGAGACCGACGACCAGGCGCTGGTGATCGCCTGGAGCATCGAGAGCCCCTATGGCCACGCCGTCTGCGCCGGGGATCGCCTGCTGGGGGTCTTCGAGGCCGGCTGGGGCGCGGGGTTCCCAGAGCCGCCTGCCGAGGACGACGACGAGGACTAGTCCTTAGCCAGCCGGAGCCTAGGCCGGTCCTGCCGGCAAGGCCCAGACGGCGGTCCTCTTGACCTCCATGTCCTCCAGCTCGCGGGTGGTGGGCACCTGGTACTCGGCGAGTTTCTCGAGTCCCTCGCGGGGGAAGTAGCTGCGGCCCGGATCCCCGATCAGGACAGTGGCGCCCCGGGCGCGAGCCTCGGAGAGCCAGGCCATGACCCGGGCGGCGAGCGGTTTTTCGTAGCAGATGTCCCCCGCCAGGATGACCTCGGCCCAGGCCGGGGCGGGCGCGTCCAGCAGGTTCGCGTCGGTAAACTCGGGGGCGACCCCGTTGGCCTCGCCGTTCAGGGCCACGGCGGCCCCGCAGAACGGGTCGATGTCGGCGGCAAGCACCCGGGTCGCGCCGGCCTTCAGCGCCGCGATGGCGACGATCCCAGAGCCCGAGGCGAAGTCGATGACGCCCTTGCCGGCGACGATCCGCGGATGATCGAGGACATAGCGCGCCAGGGCCTGGCCGCCGGCCCAGGCGAAGGCCCAGAACGGCGGCGGCAGGCCGATCTCGGCCAGGGCCTCTTCCGTCATCCGCCAGATGGGCGTGATCTCGTCGGCGAGGTGGAGCTCAAGCTCCGGCGTGTGCGGCGGCCGCTGACGGCGCGTGTTCTCAAGGATGAAGGCGCGGCGGCCTTCCAGGGTCTGAGCGATCATGTCCTGCCTTCGAAGCCGCCCCGGGCATGCAATGCAAGCGGTTGGCGCCCTCGGCGCCCCGATCGCCGAAGGACGCTGCGGCAAACTGGGCTGGCGTCAGACGGGGGCGGCGACCGGTTCCGGCTGGCTGGAGGCAAGCCGCAGGACGTGTACGTACCCCGGGGCGGACAGCATCCGCTCGGTGACGCCGCGGCGCTCGAGATGCCGCCGGACCTTGGGCAGGTTGTAGCAAGGCACATGCATGAACATGTGGTGCTCACAGTGGTAGTTCACCCAGTAGGGCGCCAGGAACGCCCGCTCGATCCAATTGGCGTGGGTGGTGCGGGCGTGGCGCAGCGGATCGGGCTCGTCCTTGGGCACCAGGGCGTGCTCGGCGATGTTCCGCAGCCGGGTGACCATCGGCAGCCAGGTGGCCTGGGGCAGGAGCCACAAGACCGGCCACACCCACCACAGGCCGAAGGGCGCGGTAAGCGCGATGGTGATCACCATGCCTGAGAAGAACCGCCGACGCCGGACCACCGCGTCCCTCAGGATCGGCCAGAGCGGCTCGCCCGGCTTCCGGTCGCGGAGGCGCTTCACCAGCCCGGACCACTTCTGCTTGTAATATGTCTGACCGGTCAGATCGCGGACGATCTTCCGCCGCAGGGACGTACGGGTGATCGGAAAGGGCGCCGACAGCACGAGATCCGGGTCTTCGGCCTGCTGGGCGTATTTGTGGTGGCCCAGGTGATAGGGCCGGTAGGCCAGCAGGTCGCCGGTGGTCAGGTGGTTGCCGATGAAGTCGTTGACCTTGAGGTTCGGGTGCAGGGCGCCGTGGGCGGCGTCGTGCATCAGGATGGCGAGGCCGAGCTGACGGGCGCCGATGATCGCCACGGCGAGCGGGATGGTGATCGGCCAGGTCACGGCCATGGCTCCGGCCAGGAAGATCACCACCCAGGCGTGAGCGACCAGCGCGGGGCCCTTCCAGGCCGAGCGGCGCGACAGAGGCGTCCATTCCTCGGGCGTGAAGAAGTCCTTCGGACTGACGCGAGCGGCGGCGGGCATAACGCCATTCTACGTCGAAAAGCCCTGCAAAAACAGGATGACGCCGGGGAAGCTCCTGACGCCGCTAAAGCGCAAAGGCCCCCGCCGCCAGAGCGATGAACAGGATGAGGCCCGCCCAGGCGTTGGACTTGAACAGGAACAGCGCCTGGGCCGGCTGGTCGGCGCGCACCCGCCGCGCCTGCACCGCGAGGTGGGCGGCGTAGAGGGCGAACATCGGCAGGAAAAAGACCGTCAGCCCCGCCGTGTAGCCGGCCGCCAAGGCGAGCAGGAGGCTGATGGCGTAGAAGGCCGCGACCCCGCGACGGAGGGCGCCGCCGAGGCGGCGGGTGGAGGATTTCACGCCCACCAGCGCATCGTCCTCCAGGTCCTGGATGGCGTAGATGGTGTCGTAGCCCAGGGTCCAGAACAGGCCTCCGATGTAGAGCAGCGCCGCCGGCAGCGCGAGTTCGCCCATCACCGCAGCGAAGCCCATCAGCGCACCCCAGTTGAAGGTCAGGCCGAGCCAGGCCTGGGGCCACCAGGTGATCCGCTTCATGAACGGATAGGCCGCCACCAGGCCGAGCGACGCCACGCCCAGGCCGATGGCCAGCGGCCCCATGGTAAGCAGGATCATCAGGGAGATCAGGCTGCAGGCGACGATGAAGGCCCAGGCCTGCTTCACCGAAATCTGGCCCGAGGCGATGGGCCGGCCAGCGGTGCGGGCGACCTTGGCGTCGATGTCGCGGTCGACGATGTCGTTGTAGGCGCAGCCCGCCGCCCGCATCAGCGAGGCGCCGACGAAGAACTTCAGGAGGAGCAGGACGTCGGGCCAGCGGTCAGCCATGGCGCAGGCCAGGGCCACGCCCTGCCAGCCGGGCAGCATCAGCAGCCAGATTCCCGCCGGCCTGTCGAACCGCCCGAGTTTCAGCCAGGGCCGGAACGGGGCCGGGGCGTGCCGGTCCACCCAGTTGGCGGGGGCGGCGTCGGGAAGGATCTGCGAGTCCGTCATGTCGCTCCCCTTTATGGGGCGTGCGGCCAAGGCGCCAGCCCGGCGGGCGTCAGCGGGCCACGGCGTCCTCCAGGGCGACGGCGAGGTCGCCGCGTCGGGCCACACGGACGTCGGCGAGGCCCAGCCAAGCGGCCATGCGCTTGAGCTCCGCGGCGAGCCGGGGGGCGGTCTCGTCCGTGGCCCAGGGCTCGGCGTGGCTGGCCTGGACCAGAAGGGCGCCGGCCTTTCGGTCGGCCTTGAGATCCACCCGGGCGGTGAGGGCGTCGCCCTCCAGGAAGGGCAGAACGTAGTAGCCGTGGGTGCGCTTCTCGGCGGGGGTGTAGATCTCGAGCCGCAGCCGGACGCCGAACATCCGCTCGGTGCGGTCGCGGAACCAGACGAGGTTGTCGAAGGGCGACAGCAGGGCGTGGGCGTCGATCTTCCGGGGCCGCCGGGCGCCGGGATCGAGATAGGCCGGCTCGCGCCAGCCCTTGACCGTGACCGGCAGGAGGTCGCCCGCCTCCACCAGTTCAGAAAGGCGCAGGCGTGTTTCCTCGACGCCCATGCGGAAGTAGTCGCGCAGGTCCCGGGGGGTGGCCACGCCCATGGCCCGGGCGGCGATCCGCAGCAGCTCGCGCTGGGCTTCGGCGCGTTCGGGCGTGGGCGCCTCGTACACCACCTTGGGCAGCACCTGCCGGGGCAGGCCGTACACCCGTTCGAACGTTCCGCGGCGGGTGGCTGTTGTCAGCTCTCCCGCCCAGAACAGGCATTCGAGGGCCTTCTTGGCGTCGCTCCAGCCCCACCAGCCGCCCTGGCCCTTGTGGCCCATCTCCAGCTCCGAGGCGGAGAGTGGCCCGCGGGCGGCGACCTCGTCCATCACTGCATCCAGGAAGTCCCGCCGATCGCGCAGGAAGCGGGCGATCCCGCCCCAGGTCCCAACGCCCGCCCGGGCATCCTCCATGCGCCAGCGGAACAGGGGCTGACTAGCGAGGGGCAGCAGCGAGGCCTCGTGCGCCCAGTATTCGAAAAACGCCTTCCTGCGTCCCCAGGCCAGCTCTTCCAGGAGTTCGCGTGGATAGACGCCGAGGCGCGAGAAGGCGGGCAGGTAGTGGGTACGGGAGACGACATTGACGCTGTCGAGCTGGATGACCCCCAGACGTTCCACCAGGCGGGTCAGCTGGCGCCGCCCCGCCGCGGCCTCGCGGTCCTGGCCGAAGCCCTGCGCCGCCAGGGCGATGCGGCGGGCTTCTCCCGCGGTGAGGGAATCCTTCATTCGCCGACGCTAGAACGAACGAAGAACAATGGTCAACGGAGCGGCCGCCGGCATGCGGCCGGTTTGTCGGAGCGGCGGCGGGACCGCTATGGAGGGCGCATGATCCGTCTGTTCGTCAGCCACGATCTGGCCGCCGGCGCCGAGCTTGCCCTGGACGAGGGCCAGAGCCGCTACCTGGGCGCGGTGATGCGGGCAAAGGCCGGCGACGAGCTCAGGGTGTTCAACGGCCGGGACGGGGAGTGGCGGGCCCTGGTGGCGCAGGTGGGCAAGCGGGCGGTGACCCTGCAGGTGATCGATCCGGCCCGCCCCCAGGCGCCGGGGCCGGACCTCGACCTCGTGGTGGCGTTGGTCAAGCGCGGCCCTCTGGAGACCATCGTCGAGAAGGCGGCCGAGCTGGGCGCCCGGCGCGTGCGGCCGGTGATGACCGAGCGGACCAACACCGACCACACCCGGGTGGACCGACTGCGGGCCATCGCCACCGAGGCGGCCGAGCAGACCGGCCGGCTGGATGTTCCCGAGGTGCGCGAGCCGGTGAAGCTGGAAGCCCTGATCAGCGCCTGGGATGCCGGCCGGCGGCTGATGTTCTGCGACGAGGCTGGGGATGCGCCCCCAGTGCTGGAGGCCCTGGCCGGCGCGCCCCAGGACCAGCCCTGGGCGATCCTGATTGGACCCGAGGGCGGCTTCTCGCGCCGCGAGCGCGAGATGCTTCGGGGGCTGGCCTATGCGGTTCCTGTTTCGCTGGGGCCGCGGATCCTGCGGGCCGACACGGCGGCCATCAGCGCCCTGACCTTGTGGCAGGCGGCGGCGGGCGATTGGCGCGCCGAACAACGGCGCACTTGAGCTTGATGCAATTGCCCCCACTTAGCTGAACGGCGTAAACGTCCTGCGCCGCGAGGGACCTTCCCTGGCGCGATCCGGGCTGGGCCAGGTTGGGCTTGGGGAGGAGAGTGGAATGGCCGGTGTCGTCGGCGACGATCGTCCGCTTGTTTTCGAGGACCTCGTCCGCTGGTTCGAGAAGGGCGCTAAGCCGGCCGCCGAATGGCGCGTGGGCGCCGAGCACGAGAAGTTCGTCTTCAAGCTGGGCTCGCACGAACCCGTCCCCTACGAGCCGGGCGGCATCAAGGCGCTGCTGGACGGCCTGACCCGATTTGGCTGGGAGCCGGTGCTGGAGGGCGAGCACGTCATCGCCCTGGAACGCGGCATGGCCAACGTCAGCCTCGAGCCCGGCGGCCAGTTCGAGCTTTCCGGCGCGCCGCTGGAGACGGTCCACGAGATCTGCGAGGAAACCGGCCGGCACCTGCAGGAGGTGAAGGTCGTCGCCGACGAGCTCGGCCTGGGCTTCCTGGGCCTGGGCTTCACGCCGCTGTGGACCCGCGAGCAGGTCCCGGTGATGCCTAAGGGCCGCTACAAGATCATGCGCGAATACATGCCGAAGGTCGGCGCGCTCGGCCTCGACATGATGTTCCGCACCTGCACGGTGCAGGCCAACCTCGACTTCGGCTCGGAAGCCGACATGGTGGCCAAGTTCCGCGCCTCGCTGGCCCTGCAGCCCATCGCCACGGCGCTGTTCGCCAATTCGCCGTTCAAGGAAGGCAAGCCCTCCGGCCTCCTGTCGACCCGCGCCAATGTCTGGACCGATACGGATCCGGACCGCACGGGAATGCTGGACTTCGTGTTCCGCGACGGCTTCGGCTTCGAGGCCTACGCCAACTACGCCCTCGACGTACCCATGTACTTCGTGAAGCGGGGGGATCGGTACATCGACGTGGCGGGGCGCTCGTTCCGCGACTTCATGGAGGGCCGGCTGCCCGAGCTGCCGGGCGAGCGGCCGACGCTGAAGGACTGGGCGGATCACACCACCACGATCTTCCCGGAAGTTCGCCTCAAGCAGTACCTGGAGATGCGCGGCGCTGACTCCGGCCCGTGGAGCCGCCTGTGCGCCCTGCCGGCCCTCTGGATGGGCCTGCTCTACGACGGCGCCGCCCTGGCGGCGGCCTGGGACCTCGCCAAGGACTGGGACATCGAGGACCACGAGCGCTTGCGGGCGGACGTCGCGCGCCTGGGCCTGAAGGCGCAGGTGGGCGGCCGGTCGGTGCAGGACGTGGCCAAGGACGTGCTGGCCATCGCCGCCGAGGGTCTGAAGCGCCGCAACCGCCTGTCGGGCGGCCTGGTGGACGAGAGCGGCTACCTCTCCGAACTGCAGACCATCGCCGAGACCGGGATCACCCCCGCCGAACGCCTGCTGGAGCTGTACGAGACCCGCTGGGCGGGGGACGTCGGCCGGGTGTTCGAGGACTTCGCGTACTGACCATGGGCCGCTGGGCCGGCTCCTGCCACTGCGGCGCGGTCCGCTTCCGCATCGACGGCGAGATCAGGGAGTTCACCCGCTGCGGCTGTTCGCTCTGCCGCCGCAAGGGCGCGCAGATGGCGACGGTGCACGAAAGCGCTCTCGTCATCGAGGCGGGTGAGGCGAACCTCTCGCTCTACCAGTGGAACACCGGGGTCGCCCGGCACTACTTCTGCCGGACCTGCGGCATCTATCCCTTCCACCGGAAGCGTTCGATGCCGGACCACTACGGCGTCAACGTGGGCTGTCTGGAGGACTTCGAGCCCCCGGAGGGCGTGCCGTTCCGCTGGTCCGAGGGCGTGGACATGACCTTGCGTCCCGGCGGCCGGCCGGAGTGGCCGGGGCCGGTGGAGGAGTAGGCCCTAGCGCACCCCGCCGTCCGGGCCGGGCCCTTCGACATTGGAGGGCCAGTGCTCGCGCTGGGTCGTCCCATCGCCGGCGTCGGTGTGCTGGACGATCTCGTCCACCTCGGAGCAGTCGGCCCCGTCTTCATAGGTGCGGGGTTCATGGTGCGGGTTCACCCGGGCGTCATCCACCGCATAGACCTCGACCTCGGGATAGAAGGCGATCCGCCCTTCGATGGGCCCGACCGCCTCGAAGGGATCCTCGTAGCTCCAGGCGGCCTTCTCCACGAGTTCTCCGTCCATGTAGAGGCTGTAGTGGGCCGCGTCCCCCTTGTAGGGACAGTGTGTCACGTGGTCGGTGCGGGTGAAGTAGTCCATCGAGACGTCGCCCCGCGGGAAATAGACGACCGGCCTCAGGTCCGCTTCCTTCAGCACCAGGGCGTCATCGGTGTCGGCGATCACATGGCCGGCGAAGAACGCACGCCAGCGGGACGTGGCGGGCTCGAGGGTGATCGGATGGTCAGGGCCGGGAGTGAGCATGCGGAAATTCTCCTTCCGGCAGAGAACGCCGCTGGGGCGCCCAAGGCTCCGGCCAGATTTCTGCCTGAGTGTCCGATTGCTTGTGCTCGCGGAATACGCGTGATTTTCTCCCCCACAAATTCCGGCGATCGGGGCAAACCTTCCCGAAGCCTGGGAAGTCCATAGGGAAACCGGAACCTTCTCCGAATGAACATCGTCGTCCTGATCGGCATCGCGATCACGCTCATCACGGGCCTGCCGGTGCTGATGCAGCTCCGCCGCAACCATCCGCGCGGGCTGATCATCCTGTTCTTCGCCGAGATGTGGGAGCGCTTCTCCTACTACGGCATGCGCTCGATCCTGGTCTTCTACCTGACCCAGCATCTGCTGTTCGATCAGAAGACCGCGGGCAACCAGTATGGCTCCTATACCTCGCTCGTGTACCTGCTGCCGCTGATCGGCGGCCTGATCGCCGACCGCTGGCTGGGCACGCGCAAGGCGGTGGGCTTTGGCGCACTGCTGCTGGTGGCGGGCCACCTGACCATGGCGGTGGAGGGCGGCGGCGCCCGCGAAACCCTTACCTACGCCGGCCAGAGCTATGAGGTCGTGGCCGAGGGGCGGATGGAGTCCCGGACGGTCAATCTGATGGTCGAGGGCAAGCCCTACGCCTTCGGCCCGGCGGAAGGCGGCGGCATCCAGATCAAGGACCTGCCGGCCGCCGCGCCGCTTCCGGCAGTGCTGCCTGCCGGCTCGTACGAGCAGACCGTGGACACCGACCCGCTGGCCAAGAACGCCTTCTTCCTGGCGGTCAGCCTGATCATCATGGGCGTCGGGTTCCTGAAGCCGAACATCTCGGCCATCGTCGGTCAGCTCTATCCCCAGGGCGATCCGCGGCGGGATTCCGGCTTCACCCTCTATTACTACGGGATCAACCTCGGGGCCTTCTGGGCCTCGGCCCTCTGCGGCCTGCTGGGCGTGAAGTTCGGCTGGTGGGCGGGCTTTGGCCTCGCCGGCGTCGGCATGCTGGTCGGCTTCGTGGTCTTCGTCCTCGGCAAGAAACACCTTGAGGGCAAGGGCGAGCCGCCGAACCCGGCGAAGCTCCAGGAGAAGGTTGGCCCGGTGAACCGCGAATGGCTGATCTATCTGGTCAGCGTCGCCGGCGTGATCCCGGTGTGGTTCCTCGTGCAGAGCAACCAACTGGTCGGCTACGCCCTCGGCGTCTCGATCCTGGCCTCGCTGGCCTACATCGGCTTCGTCATCGCCAAGTGCGGCAAGATCGAGCGCGAGCGGATGCTCCTCGCCCTGGTGCTGATCTTCGGCTCGGTGGTGTTCTTCACCCTGTTCGAACAGGCCGGCACCTCGCTGAACCTGTTTGCGGCCACCAATGTGAACCTGATGGGGATCTCGGCGGCCCAGACCCAATCGTTCAACGCCGGCTGGATCCTGATCTTCGCCCCGATCTTCGCGGCCATGTGGGCGTGGCTCGCCCAGCGCGGCCGCGACCCCAACCCGACCATGAAGTTCGGCCTCGGCCTGCTGCAGGTGGGGCTGGGCTTCCTGATCGTGGTGTGGGGCCAGGGCTTCGCGGACGACCAGTACCGCATGCCGCTGGTGTTCCTGGGCCTGCTCTACATGTTCCACACCACCGGCGAGCTGTTCCTGTCGCCGGTGGGCCTGTCCGAGATCACCAAGCTATCGGTGCCCCGGGTCGTCAGCTTCATGATGGCGGTGTGGTTCCTGGCCTCGTCCATCGCCCAGTACGTCGGCGGCTGGATCGCCGGCGCCATGGGCACCGAGACCGTGGGCGGGCAGGTCCTCGACCCGGCCCGGGCTTTCGCCACCTCGCTGGACGGCTTCAACAAGCTGGGCTGGGCCGGCATCGGCGTGGGCGCGCTCTTCGTGGTGGCCAGCTTCTTCATCAAGCACTGGGCCCACGGCGTGAACGACGCGGCCAACCATCCGCAGCCCGAGCCGATCGCCCCGGTCCTCGACGGCGAGCGGCAGGCGGTGGGCCCGGCGGCGGTGCGGAACGACCAGAACAGCTAGGCTCGGCGCCGGCCCCGAAAAGACGAAGGCCGCGGATCGCTCCGCGGCCTTCTCTGCTTTCGGCGTCTGCGGGGCGGCTAGCCGCCGAAAGACTTTCGGACGCGCACATAGAGCGTGCGTCCGGGGGTGAGGTCGCGATCGTCCGTGTAGCCGAGGGAGCCCGTGCGCCGGTCGCCCTGGTAGCCCTGGGTGTTGAAGCGGATGCCGCGTTCGGTGAGGTTGGTCAGCTCCACCCGCACCACCACGTCCGGAGACAGCCGCTTGTCGACCCAGGTGGTGACATAGGCGTTGTGCAGCTTCACATCGGTGACCGAGTTGTATCGGTAGGTGGTCTCGGACCAGCCGCTGTAGGCCGCCACCCCGACGCTGGCCCGCCACTGGGGCAGGTCCTGGGTGAGCTGGACTTCCCACTCCAGCGGCCGCAGCCGGGAAATCTCGCGGGAGGTCAGGGTCGTGGGGTCGGTGACCTTGGACCAGCGGCGGTTCAGCTCCCCGCGCAACATGCCCCCGCGCCAACCCAGAGGCTCGGACGGCACGGTCAGGGTGACGATCAGCTCGTCCTTGGTCCCGTCGCCGATATTGGTGGGCCGGTCGAAGACCTTGCCGCCGGGCAGGAACACCGGGCCGCGGTCGATCACGTCGGTGAGTTCCGAGTGGCGGTAGGTGACCGTCACGGCGCCGCTCTTCCAGAACCGCTGCTCCAGGGCGACCTCGCCGCCCCAGGCCTGCTCGGGATCGAGGTCGGGATTGCCCACGCTGACGCCGGTGCCTTCCTCGTAGTCGGCGTCCGCCACGAAGTCGTCGAAGTCCAGCTGGCCGACCACACGTTCGACGCGGGCGCGGACCTGGGTGGTCGGGCGGGGCTGCCAGGCGAGGCTCAGCCGGGGCTTCAGGAAGCTGAGGCGCTTCTCCAGGACGACGTCGCCCTCCGACGAGATCTCCGAGGCCTCGAAGCGCAGGCCTCCGTCCAGGGTCCACGTCGGGGTCGGACGCCACACCACCTTGGTGAAGGCCTCGCCGCGCAGTTCCTCCACCTTCACATCGGCGGCGGACAGTTCCTCGGGCACGCCGTTCTCATAGGCCTCGGCGTGGCTGTCGAGGCGGTTGAGGGCCACCTCAGCGCCAGCTTCGAACGAGAGGGTGGTGGAGCGCTGGTGCTTCAGGACCGCCCGGCCAATGGTCTCGTCGTAGGTGCGCTCGTAGCGGAAGTCGCTGGAGAGGTCGCCCGAGCGGTACAGGTCAAAGCCGTGGAAGTCGGAATCGGTCCTGAGGACGACGGTCTCGAGCTTGGTCCGGGGGCCGAAGTCGCGGTCGTAGCGCACGCCCAGCTCGGTCTCGAACTCGTCGTAGGGCGAGGTGATGTTGTCCACCCGGTCGACGGGCTCCACGAAACGGACCGTGTTCTCGCTCTTCCAGCTGTCCCAGAAGGCCCGGCCGTTCAGCGACAGGCGACCGCCGAGGAGGGGCTGGCTGTAGCCGGCGGTGATGGTCTGCTGCAGGCCGTCGCTCTCCGCCTCGTAGGCGGCCCGGCGCTCGATGGTCCCGTCAGGCCGGAGCCGGACATAGGGGCCGAACTGGCCGCCGTCGTCGTTGCCGTAGCCGTAGCGGATGGTGGTTTCCCACGTCCGCGTCCCGTCGCTGCCCGACAGCTCCAGGCGCATGCCGTGCATGTTGCGGCCGTCCCAGAGGTGGTTGTTGGCCACGGCGAAGAGGCCGCGGAAGCTGGCCCCGGGCTTGCGGATCACATTGGCCAGCACCGACTTGCCCTGCATGTCGATGCCGGGGGCGCCGCCGCGGATGATGTCGATGCGCTCCACGGCGCTGATCGGCACCCGGCGGAGGATTTCCTCGAGATTGTCGCTCTTGCTGGTGGGGCGCTGGCCGTCGATCAGGACGTTGCCTGCGGCGCCCTCGAAGCCGCGGACCGTGTCGCCCACGTCCAGGGTGAAGCCCGGCACCCGCTCCAGCATCTCGGCCGCGTTGGAGGCCTGCTGCCCCTCGAAGAAGCTGGCCGGATAGCTGATGACCGCCTGTTGCGGCGGCGCCTCCACGACGGGAACGGCGGCCGTGGCGGCCTGGGCCAGGACGTTGACGACAAGCATACGATGAACTCCCCAAGTGGGCGCAGATGGCCTGCGGCCGCGGGGAGGGGCCAATTAAATGCCCGTAAGGTGGATTAAATCGGGGAAATGTTGCGCCCGAGCCGCCTGTAAGCCGTGTGTCTTGCGCGGGCGCATGAGGGCCGCCGCGCGGGCGGCCCTGGGCGTCAGACGCTCGTGCCGCCCACCGTCAGGCCGGTGATCTTCAGCGAAGGCTGGCCCACGCCTACCGGCACGCTCTGGCCGGACTTGCCGCACACCCCGATGCCGGGGTCAAAGGCGAAGTCGTCGCCCAGCATGGTCACCCGGGTGAGCGCCGAGGGGCCGTCGCCGATCAGGGTGGCGCCCTTCACCGGCGTCGTCAGCTTGCCGTCCTCGATGAGATAAGCCTCGGTGCACTGGAAGACGAACTTGCCGTTGGTGATGTCCACCTGGCCGCCGCCGAAGTTGGCGCAGTAGAGGCCGCGCCTGGTGGAGGCGATCATCTCCTCGCGCGGGGTGTCGCCGCCGAGCATGCCGGTGTTGGTCATTCGCGGCATGGGCATGTGGGCGTAGGATTGGCGGCGGGCGTTGCCGGTGGGGGCCAGGCCCATCAGTCGGGCGCTCTGCCGGTCGTGCATGTAGCCCACCAGGATGCCGTCCTCGATCAGGATGGTGCGCTGGGTCGGCGTGCCCTCGTCGTCCACGGTGAGCGAGCCGCGACGGCCCTGGATCGCCCCGTCATCGAAGACGGTGACGCCCGGCGCGGCCACCCGCTCGCCGATCCGGCCCGAGAAAGCCGAGGTGCCCTTGCGGTTGAAGTCTCCTTCCAGCCCATGGCCGACCGCCTCGTGCAGCAGGACGCCGTTCCAGCCGGGACCCAGCACCACGTCCATCTCGCCGGCGGGCGCCGGCACGGCGTCGAGGTTGACCAGGGCCTGGCGCAGGGCCTCGTCCACCTGCTCCTGCCATTTGTCGGGGGAGATCCAAGCCTCGAACCCCGCGCGACCACCCGCCCCGGTGTAGCCGGTCTCGCGGCGGCCATCGCGCTCCACCGTGATCTGCACGTTGATGCGCGACAGCGGCCGCACGTCGCGGATCAGCCGCCCGTCGGCCCGCAGGATTTCCACCGTGCGGCGCTCGCCCGCCAGGCTCACCATCACCTGCGCCACCCGTGGGTCGCGGGCGCGGGCCCAGGCGTTGATCTCTTCCAGCAGGGCCACCTTGTCGGAGAAGGCCGGGGAGGCCAGTGGATTGTCCTCGCCGTACAGCCGGGCGTTTGTGGCCCGGGGGGGCTCGGCGGCGACGCCGGCGTAGCCGCGCTTGGCTAGGCTGGCCGACTCGGCCGCCCGACGGATGGCCGCCTCGGAGATTTCGCTGGCGTGGGCGTAGCCGGCGGTCTCGCCCGCCACCACGCGCAGGCCGAAGCCCTCGGTCGAGTCATAGGCCGCCGATTTCAGCCGCCCGTCGTCGAACAGGAAGCTCTCGCTTTCGGAGCGTTCGACGAACAGCTCGCCGTCGTCGGCCCCGGCCAGGGCTTCGCCCAGGATGTTGCGGGCGCGGCCAGCGTCGACGCCGGCGGATTCGAGAATGGAAGGGGCGGGCGTATGGGCGTTCATGCGCCGCAAGATAGGGAGGCCCGCCCGCCCCGTCACCTGCGGCCGCGTGGCTCGCCGTCGGCGGCCCGCACAAAGGATGTGTCGATCCGCGGCATGATTCTCCGGGAACGGCGCTCTGCGAGCGGTCGGCGAGGGGCTGTCAGGGGCCTGGAATCCACAGTCCGCCCCCGTTGAACCGCACGCAGGCGGCTCATAGGCCGCGCGGCGGCCTTGGCAAGCCCCGGCGATGCGCGTATGGACCCGCGCTGAGTGGGCCGGGCGGGCGCCAGCGTGTGCGCCTGCGCGCCTGTTCTCGAAGTCGGCTGTGCGCGCCGCACGTTCCGGGGGGCGCGCCGTCGGACAACCAGACCGAGGGGACATGAAGTCGAGGTTTCAGGGTTTGCGGGCGCTGGCGGCGGGTCTCGTCGCGGCCGCGATGGGGGTCTTCTGGGGCGCTGGCGCCCTCGCCGAGGACCTGGTGGGCCAGCCGACGCCTGGCGGCATCGACCTGCAGCCGGGCGTGACCCCGCTGCGCGCCGACGCGATCTTTTTCCACAACTGGATCCTGCTGCCGATCATCACGGCGATCGTGCTGTTCGTGCTGGTCCTGCTGGTGATCGTGATCGTCAAGTTCAACAAGCGCTCCAACCCTGTGCCGGCGCGCTGGAGCCACAACACCCCGCTTGAGGTCGCCTGGACCGTCATCCCGGTCCTCATCCTGATGTTCGTGGCGGTGTTCTCGTTCAAGCTGCTCTACGCCTATCACGACATGCCCAAGCCGGACGTGACCGTGAAGGCCACGGGCTACCAGTGGTACTGGGGCTACGAGTATCCCGACCTGCAGATCTCCGAGTACGTCTCGAACCTGCTGCCGGAAGATCAGGCGAAGGCGAAGAACGTGCCCTTCCGCCTCGCGGCCACCGAGCCGATGGTGATCCCGGTCAACAAGACCGTTCGCGTGCTGGTCACCGGCGCCGACGTGATCCATGCCTTCGCCGTGCCGTCGTTCGGCGTCATCACCGACGCCATTCCGGGCCGGGTGAACGAAATCTGGATCAAGGCGGACAAGGTCGGCACCTACTACGGCAACTGCCGTGAGCTGTGCGGCGTCGACCACGCCTTCATGCCCATCGAAGTCCGGGTGGTGAGCGACGCCGAGTTTGAAGCCTGGGTGGCCTCCAAGGGCGGTTCGCTCGCGGCTCCGACGCCGACGGCGCTGGACGCCTCCGCCGACGCCGCCGGCGCGGCCAACACCGAGGCGGCTCCGGCCGCCGGCGACGCGGCCACGCCCGCCGTCGTTGCTCCCGCCACGTCCGAGCCTGCCGCGCCGGCCGCCGCCGCGCCCGCTGCTCCGGCCAAGAACTAAGCCAGGATTAGAGTAAGATGGCCCACGCCGCCGCTCACGATCACAGCCACGATCACAAGCCGCCATTCCTGGTGCGCTGGCTGTTCTCCACGAACCACAAGGACATCGGCACCCTCTACCTGCTGTTCGCCATCGTGGCGGGCCTGATCGGGGGCGCTCTCTCCGGCCTGATCCGCTGGGAACTGGCCGAACCGGGCATCCAGGTGTTCAAGGAAGGCTCGCTGCTCGCGCAGCTCGGCCTGATCGACGCCTCCAAGCACGGCTTCAACGCCGTGGTCACGGCGCACGCCCTGATCATGGTGTTCTTCGTGGTCATGCCGGCCACGATGGGCGGGTTCGGCAACTGGTTCGTGCCGATCATGATCGGCGCGCCGGACATGGCCTTCCCGCGGATGAACAACATCTCGTTCTGGCTGCTGCTCTCCGCGTTCGTGCTGCTGCTGATCTCGATGTTCGTCGACGGCGGCCCCGGCCGCGGCTTCGGCGGCGGCTGGACGGCCTATCCGCCGCTGGCCACCTCGGGTCACACCGGCCCGTCGATGGACCTGGCGATCCTGTCGCTCCACCTGGCGGGCGCCAGCTCGATCCTGGGTGCGATCAACTTCATCACCACGATCTTCAACATGCGCGCGCCGGGCATGACCCTGCACCGCATGCCGCTGTTCGCCTGGGGCGTGCTGATCACCGCCTTCCTGCTGCTGCTGTCGCTGCCGGTCCTGGCGGGCGCGATCACGATGCTGCTCACCGACCGCAACTTCAACACCCACTTCTTTGATGCGGCGGGCGGCGGCGACCCGGTGATGTACCAGCACCTGTTCTGGTTCTTCGGTCACCCCGAAGTGTACATCATGATCCTGCCGGGCTTCGGCATCATCAGCCACATCGTGTCGACCTTCTCGCGCAAGCCGATCTTCGGCTACCTCGCGATGGCCTACGCCATGGTCGCCATCGGCTTCATCGGCTTCGTCGTGTGGGCGCACCACATGTACACGGTCGGCATGCCGATCAACCTGCGCGCCTACTTCGTGGCGGCCACGATGGTCATCGCGGTGCCCACCGGCGTGAAGGTGTTCTCGTGGATCGCCACGATGTGGGGCGGCTCCATCGAGTTCAAGGTGCCGATGCTCTGGGCCATCGGCTTCATCTTCCTGTTCACCGTGGGCGGGGTGACGGGCGTCGTGCTGGCCAACGCCGGCATCGACTACGCCCTGCACGACACCTACTACGTGGTGGCCCACTTCCACTACGTGCTGAGCCTCGGCGCCGTGTTCTCGATCTTCGCCGGCTTCTACTACTGGTTCGAGAAGATGTTCGGCGTGAAGTACCGCGAGTGGCTCGGCGCCCTGCACTTCTGGGTCATGTTCGTCGGCGTGAACCTCATCTTCTTCCCGCAGCACTTCCTGGGCCTCCAGGGCATGCCGCGCCGCTACGTCGACTATCCGGAAGCCTTCACGCTCTGGAACCAGGTCTCGTCGTTCGGCTACGTGGTGACCCTGGTCGGCGTCGGCATCTTCCTGGTGGTGTTGCTCGACGCGATGATCTTCCGCCGCAAGGCCGAGGCCAATCCGTGGGGCGAAGGTGCGACGACGCTGGAGTGGACCCTGTCCTCGCCGCCGCCGTTCCACCAGTTCAACGAGCTGCCGGTGGTGAAGCCCGACAGCCAGCACTAGGCGTCGGGTCCTCCGGGACAAATCTTGATGGGGGGCGCGTCCGAAAGGGCGCGCCCTTCCCGCATTTAAGAGTATACGCATGGCCATGCTTGAGGCCCTGACCCCGTCGAAGGCTCCCGCCCGCTGGCAGGACTTCCTCCAGCTCCTGAAGCCCCGCGTGATGTCGCTGGTGGTGTTCACCGCCCTGACCGGGCTGGTGTGCGCCCCGACGCCGATCCATCCCGTGCTGGGCGCGGTGGCCGTGCTCTGCATCGCGGTCGGCGCGGGCGCCTCGGGGGCGCTCAACATGTGGTGGGACGCCGACATTGACGCCAAGATGCGGCGCACACGCGGCCGCCCGGTGCCGGCCGGCAAGATTCAGCCTTCGGACGCAGCGGCCCTCGGCGTGGTGCTGTCGATGTTCTCGGTGATGCTTATGGGCATGGCGCTGAACTGGCTGGCGGCCGGCCTGCTCGCCTTCACCATCATCTTCTACGCCGTCATCTACACCATGTGGCTCAAGCGCTGGACGGCCCAGAACATCGTCATCGGCGGGCTGGCCGGGGCGCTGCCCCCGGTGATCGGCTGGGCCGCGGCGGACGGCGCCGCACCCCTGAACGCCTGGCTGCTCTGCCTGATCATCTTCATGTGGACGCCGCCGCACTTCTGGGCGCTGTCGCTCTACACCTCCGAGGATTACGCCAAGGCCGGAGTGCCAATGATGCCGGTGGTGCGCGGCCCCGCCTCCACCCGCCGCCAGATCTGGATCTACAGCCTGCTGCTCGTGCCGATCTGCGTGGCGCCCGCGTTTACTGGCCTGGGCGGCCTGGCCTATCTGGCCGTGTCGTTCCTGGGCGGTCTCGTCTTCCTGCTGCTGGCCTGGCGGCTCTACCGGTCCAAGGCAGGCGAGGCGGCGGACCCGCGCAATGACGACGGCCTGTACGACGTGCGGGCAGGCGCCCTCGATGCGCGCAATCTCTTCGCCTTCTCCATCCTCTACCTGGCCCTCCTGTTCGCGACCCTGCTGGGGGAACACCTGGCGGGCCTCAAACCCCTGGAGCTCCTGTAGATGAGCGATCCCTCCCGTGAGAGCGAGGTCGAGGCCAAGGCGCGGCGCGGCCGCAACATCGCCCTGGCCCTCGGCCTGATCCTGTTCGTCATCCTGGTCTTCGTGGTCACGATCGTCCGGCTCGGCGGCAATGTCCTCGAACGCCCCTTCTGACACGGCGCGCCGCAATCGGCGGATCGGCCTGATCTGCGCGGCGGTGTTCGCGGGGATGGTGGGCCTGGCCTTCGCCTCGGTGCCGCTCTATCGCGCCTTCTGCGAGCTGACCGGCTTCGACGGCACGGCGCGCAAGGCCGAGATCGCTTCGGACGTGGTGCTGGACCGCACGCTCACCGTCCGCTTCGACGCCAATGTGCGCGACCTGCCCTGGACCTTCCGCGCCAAGCAGACGGCCCAGGAGGTGAAGATCGGCGAGACCAAGGTCGCCTTCTTCCAGGTGACCAACACCTCGGACCAGCCGATCACCGGCCGGGCGGTGTTCAACGTCGTGCCGCAGCAGGCGGGGGCCTATTTCCAGAAGCTCGACTGCTTCTGCTTCGAGGATCAGACGGTGGGCCCCGGCGAGACGGTGGACATGCCAGTGCTCTATTTCATCGATCCCAAGTTCGCGTCCGACTTCGAGACCCGGGGCAAGCAGGAGGTGACCTTGTCGTACACCTTCTTCCGCTCGACCTCGGCGCCCGAGCCTGAGCAGGCGAACGTCCATTCTAAGGCGGCCAAGGCGGCCGGACAGGGGTAATCCGAGAGGCTTGAGGCGGCGGCTCGCCGCCGCGCACGCGGGCCCGGGCGCGACCGCGTGCGCGCAGAAGGCTTTCCCTCGCCTTTCCCCCTTGGCGGAAGGGCAGGCGCAAGGCTATAGCGTCCGCGACTTTCCGCCGTGCGACTCCTATGGGGGCGTGCGCCGGCGGCTGCAGAGACTTGTCGAGGGGTGTAGGACCGACATGGCCGAAGGCGTCAAACACGACTATCACCTGGTCAATCCGAGCCCCTGGCCCATGACCGGCTCGCTGTCCGCCATGGTCATGGCGCTCGGCGGCGTCGTGTGGATGAAGGGCCTGTTCGGCCTTCCCGAGGGCACCTGGTGGCTGTTCGCCGTGGGCCTGGCCGGCGTGCTCTACACGATGTTTGGCTGGTGGCGCGATGTCATCAAGGAAGGCAACGCCGGCGACCACACGCCCGTCGTCTCCCTCGGCCTGCGCTACGGCATGATGCTGTTCATCGCCTCCGAGGTGATGTTCTTCGTGGCCTGGTTCTGGATGTTCTTCGAGATGGCCCTCTTCCACGAGGTCCGGACCGCGTCGTCCATCGAGGAAGTCCGCGCCGCCTGGGCCACCTGGCCGCCGCAAGGCGTCGAGACCGTGACCGCCTGGGAACTGCCGCTGGTCAACACCCTGATCCTGCTGCTCTCGGGCACCACGGTCACCTGGGCTCACCACGCGCTGCAGCAGGGCGACCGCAAGGGCGCCAAGTACGGCCTGATCCTGACCGTGATCCTCGGCGCGATCTTCACCGCGGTGCAGGCCTACGAGTACCACCACATCCTGTCGCACCAGTACTTCTTCTCGGAAGAAGCGGCGAACTCGGGCCTGTACGGTTCGGCCTTCTTCATGGCCACCGGCTTCCACGGCTTCCACGTTCTGGTCGGCACCATCTTCCTCCTGGTTTGCCTGATCCGGATCATGAAGGGCGAGATGACGCCGAAGCAGCACTTCGGCTTCGAAGCGGCCGCCTGGTACTGGCACTTCGTGGACGTGGTCTGGCTGTTCCTCTTCGCCTTCATCTACGTGATCTTCGGCGGCCCCGCGCACTGAGGATCCGTTGAGCAAGGTTCGGTCCCTGCTGGCCGGGGCGGCGGGTCGCTGCCCCAACTGCGGCAGGGGTCCGCTCTTCCAAGGCTTCCTGCGGGTCGCGCCCCAGTGCGCGGCCTGCGGCCAGGACCTGAAAGCGGCCGACTCCGGAGACGGGCCGGCCGTTTTCGTCATCCTGATCGCCGGCTTCCTCGTGGCCTTCGCGGCCCTGTTCACCGAGGTCGCCTACAGCCCGCCGGTTTGGGTGCACCTGGTGGTTTTCCTGCCGCTCGCGGCCGTCGTGTGTCTCGGCTTGCTGCGCCCCATGAAGGGCGTGATGCTGGCGGCCCAGTTCGTGAACAAGGCCAGCGAAGCGCGCCATGACTAATCGCCCCGCCGCCGCGGCGAAGGGCTTCCCCATTGGGCTGACGGTCGCCACGGCGATCGCCATGGTCGTCCTGCTGGCCCTCGGGACCTGGCAGGTCCAGCGCCTGGCCTGGAAACGCGATCTGCTTGACCGCCTGGAGGCCCTGCAGGCCGCGCCGGCCGAGCCCCTCGGGCCGGTGCTCGAGCGACTCGCCGCCGGCGACGACGTCGACTTCACCCGCGTCACGCTCAGCTGCGCGGGCCTGGCCGCGGCGCCCTATGTGGAGCTGTACGGCCTCCGCGAGGGTCAGGCGGGCGTGCGCCTGATCTCGGCCTGCCCGGTGGACGCGGGGCCCTACAGGGCGATCCTGGTGGACCGCGGCTTCATTCCCGACACCGTCGCCGACCGGCCCCCGTCCGGCCCCTCCGACGCGCCCCTGATCCTGACCGGCGTCCTGCGCAGCCCCGATGCGCCCAGCGCCTTCTCCCCGCCCAACCGCGATGGCCGCTGGTTCGCCCGCGATCCGGCCGGCATGGCCGGCGCCCTCGGCGCCGAGGCTCCCGCCCCGATCTTCCTCATGGCCGAGACCGCCACCAATCCAGAGTGGCCGGCGCTCACGCCCGCACCGGTCCCGGCCGACATCTCAAACCGGCATCTCGAGTACGCCGTGACCTGGTACGGCCTTGCCGCCGCCCTGGCGGGCGTCTATGCCGCCATGCTCCTGAAAAGGCGGAAGAGTTGATGCGCTACGTCTCGACCCGCGGGCAGTCCCCTGCGGTCGGTTTCACCGACGCCGTGCTGTCCGGCCTCGCGCCCGACGGCGGTCTCTACATTCCCGAAGCGTGGCCGACGTTCTCGCGCGAGACGATCGCGGGCTTCGCCGGCCGTCCCTATGCCGAGGTGGCGGCCGCGGTGATCGGCGCCTTCGCCGGGGACGAAATCCCGGCCGAGGACATGCGGCGGATGTGCGAGGAGGCCTACGCCACCTTCCACCACGCGGCCGTCGTGCCCCTGGTCCAGCTGGGGCCGGAGACGCATCTGGCTGAGCTGTTCCACGGTCCGTCCCTGGCCTTCAAGGACGTGGCCATGCAGATCCTGGCCCGGCTGTACGACTATCTGCTGGGCGCCCAGAACCGCACCCAGACCATCCTCTGCGCCACCTCGGGGGACACCGGCGGGGCGGCGGTGGAGGCGTTCCGCGGCCGCAAGAACGTGAAGATCGTCGCGCTCTTCCCGGAAGGCCGCATCTCCGAGGTGCAGCGCCGGTTCATGACCACGGCCACCGAGGACAATGTCGCCTGCGTCGCCGTCTCGGGCACCTTCGATGATTGCCAGGCGATCGTGAAGCAGGCGTTCCAGGATCAGGCCCTGCGCCAGGCCGTGGACCTGTCGGGCGTCAACTCCATCAACTTCGCCCGCATCGCCGCCCAGGCGGTCTATTACTTCACCACCGCCGTGGCGCTGGGGGCGCCGCACCGGCCGGTGAGTTTCTGCGTCCCGTCGGGCAACTTTGGCGACGCCTTCGCCGGCTATGTGGCCCTCAAGATGGGCCTGCCGGTGTCGCGGATCGTGGCCGCCACCAATTCCAACGACATCCTGGCCCGGGCCTTCGAGACAGGCCGCTACGTGCGCGGCGCGGTCCAGGCCACCATATCGCCGGCCATGGACATCCAGTCGGCCTCGAACTTCGAGCGTCTCTATTTCGAGACGGTGGACCGGCAGCCGGTCGAGACGGCGCGCGCCTTCCAGGCCTTCAGCGAGACCGGGGCCCTGGACATCCCGCCCGCGGCCTTCGCCGCCATGCGCGAGCTGTTCCGCGGCGTCGCCATCGGCGAGGACGAGACCGTCAGCACCATCGTCTCCACCCTCGATGGGACGGGCGAACTGATCGACCCGCACACCGCCGTCGGCGTTGCGGCCCTGCGTCATGTGGAAATTCCGGGCCCGGTCGTGGTGCTCTCCACCGCCCACGCGGCCAAGTTCCCCGAGGATGTGACCAAGGCCTGCGGCGTGACCCCCGCCCTGCCGCGCGGCGTGACCAACCTGGCCGACCGGCCGGAACGGTTCGAGCGGTTGCCCGCCGAGGCCGACGCCATCAAGGCCTATGTCCGCGCCTTCGCCGAAGCCTGACGCCCCGCGCGTCCATCACCTTCCCAACGGCGTCCGGGTCGTCTGCGATCCGCTGCCCGGCTGGCAGACGGTGGCCCTGTCGGTCGTCGCCGGCCGCGGCGCCCGCTTCGAGGACGAAGCCCGCTCGGGCTGGTCACACCTCCTGGAGCACATGGTCTTCAAGGGGGCTGGCGGCCGCTCGGCCCGCGACATCGTCGAGGTGATCGAGGCCGAGGGCGGGCACATCAACGCCGCCACCGGCTATGAGCGCACCAGTTTCCAGGTGCGGGCTTTGAAAGACGGCCTGGACCTGGGGTCGGCCGTGGTCGCCGACCTCGTCCTGCGCCCGACCATGGACGCTGCGGACCTCGCCCGGGAAAAGCAGGTGGTGGGCCAGGAGATCGCCGAGGTCGCCGATACGCCTGACGATCTGGTGTTCGAACTCGCCCAGGAGGCGGCTTTCGCCGATCAGCCCCTGGGGCGGCCCATCCTCGGCACCCCGGCCTCCATCGGCGCCGCCACGCCCGAGAGCCTGGGCGCCTGGCGCGCGGCGCTCTACGCCGCCCCCACGCTGGTGGTCAGCGCCGCCGGGGCGGTGGACGAGGACCAACTGCTGGCCCTGGCTGAGCGCGACTTCGGCGGGGCGGGCGGCGAAGGCCTGGCCGCGCCTCCGCCGGCGATCTTCACCGGCGGTGTGCGGACCGTGGCCAAGCGCCTGGAACAGGCCAATGTGGTGCTGCTGCTGCCGGCGGTGGGCGTCCACGATCCCGACTATTTCGCCCTGCGCCTGCTGGCGGAGATCCTGGGCGGGGGGATGGCCTCGCGCCTGTTCCAGGAGGCCCGGGAGAAGCGGGGGCTCGCCTACGCCATCGACGCCTATTCCGAGACCTATGCCGACACCGGCGTGCTGGGCGTCTTCGCTGGCTGCGCGGCCGAGGATGCAGCCGAGCTCGCGCAGGTGACCGTCGGCGAGATCGCCGCCCTCGCCAAACCCGTGCCCGAAGCCGAGCTGGCCCGGGCCAAGGCGCAGCTCAAGGGCTCCATGTTCATGGGGCGGGAGTCGGCCCTGGCGCGGGCCGAACAGGCCGCCGGGCAGGTGCTGCTGTTCGGCCGCACCCTTGATCCCGATGCGGTGGCCGCCGATGTCGATGCGGTGACGCCCGAGCGCCTGGCCGCCCTGACCAGCCGCATCCTGGGGGAGAAGAAGGCAGCGGTGGCGGTCCTCGGTCCCAAGGCGGCCCTGAAGTCGGCGGAGGTCTTCCAGCGCCTCGTGCAGGGCTGACGCTGCGACGTTCCGGAGCCTGCCGCGGGGCTTGCCCGGCCCCGGGGAAATAGGCGAGTCTCCCGTCATGGCGTTGCTGGACTGGATCGCCCCGGAAAGCGGCCTCCGCCTGGAGGGCGAGCGCGTGTGGCTCCGTCCGCCGCGGGCCTCGGACTATGCCGAGTGGCGTGAGCTGCGGGCCGTCAGCCGCGCCTTCCTGCAGCCGTGGGAGCCGACCTGGCCGGCGGACGACCTGTCCCGCGCGGCCTTCCGCCGTCGGCTGCTCGCCTATGCCCGCGACCGCGAGGCGGGGGCGGCCTATCCGTTCTTCATCTTCCGGGCCTCGGACGACGCCCTCACGGGCGGGATCACCCTGTCAAACGTCCGCCGCGGCGTCGCCCAGATGGGCTCGGTGGGCTACTGGTGCGGCCGGCCCTACACCCGTCAGGGCCTCACCCTCGCCGCGGTGAAAGCGCTCAGCGAATTCGCCTTCCGCACTCTGCGGCTGCACCGCCTGGAGGCGGCCTGCATTCCCGAGAACCGCCCCTCCCGCGACCTGCTCGGCAAGGCCGGGTTCGTCGAGGAGGGCTTCGCCAGGGCTTATCTCAAAATTAACGGCGCCTGGCGCGATCATGTCCTGTTCGGCCGCACCAGTCCCTATGCCGGGGACGACGGCACGGACGAGGGGGTGTCGGTCTGAAGCCGACGCCGGGTTGGGCGCGGCCAAGAGTAGATGTCGAACGACCGCTGGATGTGGGACGCCACGGCCACGCTCGAAGCGTTGGGCGCGGCCGACGTCGCGCTCTGGGTCTGGGAGCCTGAGAAGGACCGCCTGCGCCTGACCGGCGGCACGCGCGCCCTGGGCCTCGGGCCCCTGGCGCCCGACTGTTCCTCCGCCGCGCTCAGGGCGCTCGCCCTCCCGCAGGACCGGGCCCAGGCCGAGGAGATCCTGCGCGTCCAGCCGCCGGGCGGCGAGGTGGCGGTGCGCCTGCGGATGCGCGGCGGCGGGGTCTGCAGCTGGCGCGGGGTGTGGCTCGAGGAAGGCCTGCGCGCCGCCGGCGTCATCGCCCCAGAGATCAAGTTCGCCGCCTCGGACCAGGATACGCTCACCGGCCTGCTCGACCGGCGCAGCTTCATCGCCCGCGCCCGCGAGCGCCTGCAGACGCCGGGCGGCCATGAGCTGATCGTCGCCGATCTCGACCGTCTGCGGCGCCTGAACGAAGCCCTGGGCCATGAGCGCGCAGACCTGGTGCTGGCCGCCCTGGGCTCGCGCCTAGCCGCGGCCTTTCCGCCCGGCGCCCTGCTGGGCCGCATCGGCGAGGACGAGTTCGCCGCCCTCTGCCCGAAGGCGGAGTCGCCGGGGCCTGAGGCCCTGCGCCGGGCCCTGGAGCTGCCCCTGCGGGTGGCCGGCTTCGACATCCACCCGACCCTCTCCATCGGCGCCGTGGAAGCGAACGGCGGCGAGGACGCCCCCGAGGCGACTGAGCTGCTGCGCCGGGCCGAACTGGCGGTGGAATCGGCTCGCAGCCACGGCCGCGGCGGGGCGGCCGCCTATGGCCGCTCGCTCGAGACCGACGGCCTGTCGCGCCTCGCCCTGGAAGGCGATCTGAAGGGCGCTCTGAGCCGCGGCGAACTGATGCCGTTCTACCAGCCGATCGTGCGGCTCTCGACCGGGGCGCTGTCGGGGTTCGAGGCCCTGGTCCGCTGGCGGCACCCGCGCCGCGGGCTGCTGATGCCTGAACAGTTTCTGCCGCTCTGCGACGAGATGGGCATCATGAGCGAGATCGGCGCCATGATGATGCGCGAGGCGGCCCGCCAGCTGGCCATCTGGCGCCAGCGGCACCGCGCCGCCGGCGAGCTGTCGGTGGCGGTGAACCTTTCCACCGGCGAAATCGACCGCCCTGGCCTCGTGGCCGACGTCATCTCCATCCGCCGCGAGACCGGCCTGCCGGAGGGCGCGCTCAAGCTGGAGGTTACGGAAAGCGACGTCATGCGCGATCCCGAACGCGCTGCGGTCACCCTGCACAGCCTGCGCGCCGCCGGGGCGGCCCTGGCGCTGGACGACTTCGGGACCGGCTTCTCCTCGCTCAGCTATCTGACGCGCCTGCCGTTCGACACCCTGAAGATCGACCGCTACTTCGTGCGCACCATGGCCACCAACGAGGGCTCGACGAAGATCGTCTCGTCCGTGGTCAAGCTGGGCCAGGACCTGTCCATGGAGGTGGTGGCCGAGGGCGTCGAGAACGCTGGCATGGCGCGCAACCTCCTGGCCCTGGGCTGCGACTACGGCCAGGGCTTCGGCTATGCGCCGGCCCTCTCGGCCCAGGAGGCCGAGGTCTATCTCAACGAGAGCTATGTGGACGGCGCCGCGCCGCTGAAGGCGCGGGGCTAGGCCCGAAAAAGGCCGGTCCGCCTACGCCCGGCCCGCCTCGGCGCCAAGGAACTTGGGGTCGATGCCCAGCTTGGCCAGGGCCCGGGACCACTTGGTAGCGTAGTCGTCGTCAAAGATCAGGGCCTCGTCGGCCTCGCAGGTCAGCCAGACGTTCTCGCGGATCTCGTGCTCGAGCTGGCCGGCGCCCCAGCCGGCGTAGCCCAGCGCCAGGAGGGCGCGGCGGGGCTGGCCTTCGGCCGAGGCCATGGCCTCCAGCACCTCCCGGGTGGCCGTGAGGCCGACGCCGGCGCCGACCTCCAGGCTGAACTCGCCCTTGTAGTCGTCGGTGTGCAGGACGAAGCCGCGCTCGCGCTCCAGGGGCCCGCCCACCCGAACGAGGTCGGGCGGCAGCTTGATCGTCGAGCGGATTTCCAGGCGCTCAAGCAGGTCGGGAACGGTGAGTCCCTGGACGGGGTGGTTCAGGGCCAAGCCCATCGCATGCTGTGAATCGTGGGCGCAGACGAGGATGACCGTGCGCTCGAACCGTGGGTCCGAGATCCCGGGCATGGCGATCAGGAGCTGGCCGGACAAGAAGCCGCTTTCCATCAGGTGACAATGTCGAGCGTCTTCGTGGCGCTTTCAAGGAGGTTCGGTTAGAGCGGAAGGCAACGGACATCAGGAGACGCTCATGACCATTCAAGTTGGCGACAAGCTGCCCAGCCTGACCCTGACCCAGGCGACGGCCGAGGGGCCCAAGCCGGTCTCCACGGACGAGTTCTTCAAAGGCCGTAAGGTGGCGCTGTTCGCGGTGCCGGGCGCCTTCACGCCCACCTGCTCGGCCAAGCACCTGCCGGGTTTCAAGCAGGAAGCCGCGAACCTGAAGGCCAAGGGCGTCGACCTGATCGCCTGCACCTCGGTGAACGACGCCTTCGTCATGCGCGCCTGGGCCGAAGATCAGGCGGTGGGCGACGACATCGTCATGCTGGCTGACGGCAACGGCGCCTTCGCCAAGGCCCTGGGCCTCGACTTCGACGGCTCGAAGTTCGGCATGGGCTCGCGCTCCCAGCGCTACTCCATGATCGTCGAGGACGGCGTGGTGAAGCAGCTCAATGTGGAGCAGCCCGGCGAGTTCAAGGTCTCCTCGGCCGACTACCTGCTGGCCCAGCTCTAGGACGTCGGCGCTAGGCCTTCGGAAAGGGGCGGCTCACATAGGGCGAGCCCGCCTCGCCGAACCGCCAGGGCTTTTCCGCGGCCTTGGTGATCCCGATGCGGGGGCCAGAGATGATCCCCGTCGCATGGCCCGGACGCAGCTCGAACGGGGCGTCGGCGGCGCTGAGGCCGTCGTGCTCGCGGGTGACGGCCAGGGCCTGGCAAAGCTTGCCGGGCCCTGAGCAAAGGCCCCGCGGATCGGCCAGTCCGCGGCGCTCGGCCATGATCTCGAGGCCGTGGGTCGGCTGCAGGGCGCGGATCAGCACGGCCGCTCCGTCGCCCTCGGGACCGCACACCAGGTTCATGCACCAGTGGACGCCGTAGCTGCGGTAGACATAGACGTGGGCCGGCGGGCCGAACATCACTCGGTTGCGCGGGGTGGGGCCCGAGAAGCTGTGCGAGGCCGGATCCTCCTGGTGGTAGGCCTCAGTCTCGACGATCCGGCCGCCGACGCCGTTCACCAGCAACTCCCAGCCGATGAGGTCGCGGGCCACGGCCACCGGGTCGCGCAGCCAGAAGGTCGGGTCGAAAAGAGCGGTCACGGGGCGAACATGCCGGGTGGGGCCGAGCGGGGCCAGAGGGCAGGTGGGTAAGGCTCACGCTACTTCCGGCCGGTCCTCGGGAGCGGCGGCTGAGGCGTCCAGGGCGCGGGTGATCGCCGCGAGCAGGTCGGGCGCCTGGATCGGCTTGGCGGCGTGTTCGGTGAAGCCGAGGCCCAGGTAGCGCTCGCGGCCGCCCGAGGTCACGTCGGCGGTCAGGGCCACCACCGGCGCCTCGCGGTTGGGGACAGGCGTCTCGCGCAGGCGCTGCAAGGCCTCAAGCCCGCTCATGCCGGGCATCTGGATGTCCATCAGCACGAGGTCGAAGGACTGGCCCGCCAGCAGTTCGAGGGCTTCGGCGCCGCTGGCCGCCTTGACCACCATCGCCCCGAAGGCGCTGAGCATCTGGTCGAGCACCAGGAGGTTCACGGCGTTGTCGTCCACCGCCAGGACCCGCAGGTCCTCGAGCCCTGGCAGGACCGCCGGCTCGGCTTCGGGCGCGCTCTCCGGTCTGGATGCGGCAGCGCTGCTGGCCAGGGCCAGGGGGATATCCACGTGGAAGGTCGAGCCCTTGCCGAGTTCGCTCTCCACCGACACCTGGCCGTCCATCAGCTCGGTGAGTTGCTTGACGATGGCGAGGCCCAGCCCGGTCCCACCGAACTTGCGCGCCTCGGCCTCCTCGCCCTGGGAGAAGCGGTCGAACAGCATGGGCAGGTGCTGGGGAGCGATGCCGGGACCGGTGTCCTGCACCGAGAAACGGACGAGCACCCGGCCGTCCTCCCGGGGGCGGGCGCCGACGATGACGTCCACGGCGCCGGCCTCGGTGAACTTCAGGGCGTTGCCGACGAGGTTGAACAGCACCTGGCGCAGGCGCAGGGCGTCGGCCAGCACGAAATCCGGGACGTCGTCGGCCACGGTCAGCCGGAGGGCCACGCCCTTTTCGTCGGCCCGGCCGCCCCAGAAGTCGATCAACCGGTCCAGCAGCCGCCGCAGGTCCTCGGGCCGGGGCACGATCTCCAGCCGGCCGGCGTCGATCTTCGAGACGTCGAGAATGTCGTTGAGGATCGAAAGCAGATACTCGCCGCTGTCGATGAGGGTGCTGAGCCGCTCCATCTGGATCGGGTCGGTCTCGTCGCGCTTGAGAAGCTGGGCCATGCCCAGGACGCCGTTCATGGGCGCGCGGATCTCATGGCTCATGGTGGCCAGGAAGGCGGACTTGGCGCGGTTGGCGCGGCGGGCTTCCTCGCGGGCGCGGTCGGCGGCGGCGCGTTCGGCGATCGCCTGATCGCGGGCCGCCTCAAGGTCGCGCATCAGGGCGAGGTTGGCGTTGAAGGCGGCGTGCCAGGTCATGATCGCCCGGAAGGTCCCGCGCGAGATCAGCACCATGGTGGTAATCAGGCCGAAGCAGCCGATCAGCACGGCGCCACCGTTGCTGGGCTTCAACTGGGTGGCGGCCATGCCCACCGCCAGCAGCAGCAGCGGCGCCGACAGGGCCCAGAAGATCAGCGGCCGCAGGGAGCCGGCGCCCATGGCCACGGCCACGAACAGACAGGCCTGGGTGGCGAAGTAGGCGATCTCGGCTTCGGCGCCGTTGACCACCATGGCCGCGGTCGGGGCGAGGTAGACCGTCGCCCGGATCGCGCACAGCACCGCCAGCTTGCGGAAGCCACGCTCGTCATCGCCGTCCGCGCTCGTGGCTAGCCAGCGCCGAACGATGATCTGCATGGCGACGTCCATGACCGTGCAGGTCACGAACATAGTCACGGCGATCTTCGGATGCCCCAGGAGGTAGGCGGCCGTGGCGCCGAGGGCGTTGAAGACCAGATGCGCCCAGAGCGGGAAGGTCAGCCCAAGGAGCGTGAGTTGATATGCGCTGAACGTCTCTTCGCCCAGGCCCAGCTGGTCGAGCCGCTCCTTGGTAATGGCCATCTAACCCGCCCCGTAGTCCCCAAGGCGACATGCGGGGCAAATGGTAAAGCTTAGAAAAACAAAGTCGGGTCCCCGACATAAGGCCGCATCGGCTAACCGGCGAGAGCCTCCGCCGGGATGTGTTCCAGTCCGTCCCAGCCCTCGGAGAGGCCGTCGGCCAGCCCGGGTGCGGTGCTGAGCACCTGGGCGGCGTAGAGGCGGGCGAGGGCGGCCTTGGCCTTCAGCCATGGCTCGTCCGAACCGGCGGCGGCCATCGCCTGGCGTCCCAGAATCCAGCCGCCGATGACGTCGCCTGACAGTTTGAGATAGGGAACGGAGGCGGCGAGGGCCGCGGCGTTGTCGGCTGAGATCAGCCAGTCGGTGGCGCGCTCAAGCGCGGCGACGCCCTGCGCCAGGCGCTCTCCCACCGACGCCAGGCCGGGCGCATCGGCCAGGGCCTGGGCGGTAAGGACCATTTCGGCGCACAGCCCGCGCATCGTCTCGCCGCCGTTGGCGCGGACCTTCCGGCCCACGAGGTCGGCGGCCTGGACGCCGTTGGTGCCCTCGTAGATCGGGGCGATGCGGGCGTCGCGATAGTGCTGGGCCGCGCCGGTCTCCTCAATGAAGCCCATGCCGCCATGCACCTGCACGCCGGCGGACGCGGCCTCGACGCCAAGGTCGGTGGACCAGGCCTTGGCGATGGGGGTGAGCAGTTCCTGCCGGGCCTTGGCGGCGGCGCGCTCGTCCTCGCTGTCGGCCAGCCGCGCCAGGTCCGCCAGCACGCCGGTGGTCAGGCAGATGCCCCGGGCGGCGTCGATCTTGGCCTTGACGAGGGTGAGGGTGCGGCGCACGTCCGGGTGGCCGTAGATCGGCGCTGGATATTCGCCCGACCATACCGCGCGGCCCTGCTTGCGTTCGAGGCTGAACGCCAGGGCCTGCTGGAACGCCCGCTCGGCAATGGCCACGCCCTGGACGCCCACCTGCAGGCGGGCGGCGTTCATCATGACGAACATGTGGGCGAGGCCCTGGCCCAACTCGCCCACCGACTCGGCCTTGGCGCCCTCGTACAGCATGACGCAGGTGGGCGAGCCGTGGATGCCTAGCTTGTGCTCGATGGAGGCCGGCCGGAAGTCGTTGCGCGCCCCGAGGCTGCCGTCGTCCTTCAGTTCGTACTTCGACGTCAGGAACAGGCTGATCCCCTTCACACCGGGCGGGGCGTCGGGCGTGCGGGCCAGGACCAGATGAATGATGTTGTCGGTGGCGTCGTGGTCGCCCCAGGTGATGAAGATCTTCTGGCCGTAGAGGCGATAGCCGCCCTGGCCGTCGGGCTCGGCGCGTGCCGTGAGGGCGCCGAGGTCCGTGCCAGCCTGCGGCTCGGTGAGCACCATGGCGCCGGTCCATTCGCCGGACACCAGCTTGGGCAGCACCAGGGTCTTCTGCTTCTCCGTGCCGTGCAGGGTCAGGGCTTCGATGGCCGCCTGGGTCAGCATGGGGCAGAGGCCGAAGGCCATGTTGGCCGCATGGACCATCTCGAAGACGGCCAGTTCCATGGCCTTGGGCAGGCCCTGGCCGCCGAACACGGTCTCGGCCGACAGCGAATTCCAGCCCTGTTCGGCGAAGGCCTTGTAGGCGGCGGCGAAACCGGGGGCGGCGGTGACCGAACCGTTGGCGTACTTGGCGCCCTGCTGGTCGCCCACGCGGTTCAAGGGCGCGAGTTCGTTGTCGGCGAAGGCCCCGGCGGCCTCCAGCACGGCCTGGACGGTGTCTGCGTCGAGATCGGGAAACGCGCGCTTGACCAGATCGGAATGGCCGACGGTCTTGAGGGCGAAGGCGAGGTCGCGGACGGGGGCGCGGAAGGTCATGGGCGGCTTCTACGCCCGTCCTGGCCCCCGCGAAAGTTGCCGCGCGGGTCAGCCCTCGTGTAACCGCCCTTGCGTGGATGCCGCCGACCCCATTTCCGCGGCCCGGGCGCTGAAGGCGGGCGGGCTCGTACTGATGCCGACCGAGACGGTCTATGGCCTAGCCGCCGACGCCGGAAACGCGCGCGCGGTGGCCGCCGTCTATGCCGCCAAGGGACGGCCCAGTTTCAACCCGCTGATCGCCCATGTGCCCGACGTGGCGGCGGCCCGGCGGATCGCCCGGTTCGACGACCGGGCCACGGCCCTGGCGGCCCGCTTCTGGCCGGGCCCGCTGACCCTGGTGCTGCCCGTGGCCGACGCCGAGGCCGTTTGCGATCTCGCCCGGGCGGGCCTCGACACCGTGGCCGTGCGCGTTCCGGGCCATCCGACGGCGCAGGCGCTGCTCGCGGCCTTTGGCGGGCCGGTGGTCGCGCCGTCCGCCAACCGGTCCGGGCGTCCCAGCCCCACGACTTTCGCCGCGGCGGTGGAGGAAACCGGTTCAGCGGCGGCGGCGGCCCTCGACGGCGGGCCCTGCGCGGTGGGGCTGGAGTCCACCGTGGTCGCGCTGCTGGACGAAGCCCGACTGCTGCGACCGGGGGCCGTGACCCGGGCCGAGATCGAGGCGGTGATCGGCCCGCTCGCCGAGGCGGAGGCCGACGCAAGGCGCTCACCCGGCCGCCTGGCCCGGCACTATGCGCCAGACCTCCCGGTGCGCCTGGATGTGGAAGCGCCCCGTCCCGACGAGGCCTTCCTGGCTTTTGGTCCCGCCGCCCATGAGCGCCTGTTCCAGCTCAGCGAGGGGCGCGACCTCGCCGAGGCGGCGGCCAACCTCTTCGCCCACCTGCGCGCCGCCGACCGTTCGGGAGCTTCCGGCATCGCGGTGGCGCCGATCCCGCACGATGGGCTGGGCGAGGCCATCAACGACCGGCTCAAGCGCGCCGCCGGCTTTGTGGGATGATAGGCTGAAGCCCATGAGCGACGCTGTCTCCGCCGACGTCATCTCCCGCCTCAAGGCCGTGCTGGGCGAGGGCGGCTGGAGCGAGGATCCGGCGCGCATCGCCCCCAAGCTGGTGGAATGGCGCGACCGCTGGTCGGGGACGACGCCGTTCCTGGCCCTGCCCAGGACCACCGCCGAGGTCGCCGCTGTCGTGGGGATCTGCGCCGAGGCGCGCCAGCCGATCACCATCCAGGGGGGCAACACCGGCCTCGTGGGCGGCCAGATCCCGCAGGGCGAGGTGCTGCTGTCCACCGAGCGGATGCGGACCATCCGCGAGGTCTCGGTGCTGGACGACGTGATCACCGCCGAGGCGGGCGTCACCCTGGCCGAGGTCCACGCCGCCGCCGCCGAGGCCCGGCGCCGTTTTCCCCTGGGCCTGGCGTCGGAGGGGTCGGCCACGGTCGGCGGCTTTGTCTCCACCAACGCCGGCGGCGTCCAGGTGCTGCGCTACGGCATGACCCGCAGCCTGGTGCTCGGCCTGGAGGCGGTGCTGCCGAATGGCGAGGTCTGGAACGGGCTCAAGCACCTGCGCAAGGACAACACCGGCTACGATCTCAAGCAGCTGCTGATCGGGGCCGAGGGCACCCTGGGCGTCGTCACGGCGGCGGGGCTCAAGCTGCATCCCGTGCTGGCGAGCCGAGCCGTCGCCATCCTGGGCCTGGGCTCGCCCACGGCCGCCATCGAACTTCTGGCCCGGGCCAAGGAGGTTTCCGGCGGCGCCGTCGAGGCCTTCGAACTGATGCGGCGACTGAACGTCGAGCTCGCCATCCGCAACATTCCGGGCACGCGCGACCCGCTGGCTGATCCGCACCCCTGGTACGTCCTCGCCGAGTTCGCCACGGCCGAGGAGGGGGCGGCCGAGCGGGCCATGGAGCGCTTCCTGGAAGGCGGCCTTGAGGCGGGCCTCGTGCGTGACGCCGTGGTCGCGCAGACGGAAGGCCAGGCGAAGGCGTTCTGGGCGGTCCGTGAGAACCAGTCGGCCGCCCAGAAGCCCGAGGGGGCCGTGTGGAAGCACGACATCGCCGTGCCGGTGAGCCAGGTGCCCGCCTTCATCGAACAGGCCGACGCCGCCGTCCGCGCCTTCGCGCCCGGCAGCCGGGTGGTCGCCTTCGGCCATGTGGGCGACGGCAATATCCACTACGACGTGCTGCGTCCTGCGGACGGGCCGGACGCCGAGCACATCGCGCGGCGGGATGACGGCTCGCGGATGGTCCATGACATCGCCGCGCGGCTCGGCGGTTCAATCAGCGCCGAGCACGGCCTGGGGGTGATGAAGACCGCCGAGGGCGCCCGCTACAAGTCGGCGACCGAAGTTCAGGCGATGCAGGCCATTCGCCGTGCGCTCGATCCGCACCGCATCCTCAATCCGCGGGTGCTGTTCTAGGCGGGGTTGGCGCTGTGAACGGCGCTGCTTAAGACGGCCGGCAAATGCTGATCGTCCTTTCCCCGGCCAAGGCGCTCGATTTCACCCAGCCGCCGGTTTCCGCCCCGCTCACCGCCCCGCAGCTCACCGAGGACATGGCGGAGCTCGCGGAGGTCACGCGCAAGCTGACCGCCGCCGACCTCAAGCGGCTGATGTCGCTGTCCGACAATCTCGCCAAGCTGAACCGCGAGCGCTTCCAGGCCTTCGATCCGGCCTCCGAAGAGGGACTGCAGGCGGCCTTCGCTTTCAACGGCGACGTCTATGTCGGGCTGAAGGCCAGGGAGCTGGACAGGAAGGCCCTGGCCTGGGCGCAGGATCACATCCGCATCCTGTCCGGCCTTTACGGCGTGCTGCGTCCGCTCGATGCCATCCAGCCCTATCGCCTGGAGATGGGCACGCGGCTGAAGACCCCGCGCGGCGCCAGCCTTTACGACTTCTGGGGCGACCGGCTCAGCCAGGCCCTCAATGCCGCAGCGGTGGGCCACAAGGACCCGACCCTGGTGAACTGCGCCAGCGGGGAATATTTCGGCGCCGTCGACCGGGCGGCGCTCAAGCTGCCGGTGGTGTCGTGCCGTTTCCTTGAGGAGAAGGACGGCGAGCGCCGGATCATTTCCTTCTACGCCAAGAAGGCCCGGGGGCTGATGGCGCGCTACGCCATCGACAACCGGATCGAACGCGCCACAGACTTGAGGGGCTTCGACGTGGCTGGCTACCGCCTTGCGCCCGAGCTTTCCACGGACGAGGAGTTCACCTTCGTTCGGCCGCAGCCTCCGCCGCCGTCCAAGACCCGCGCCAAGGAGGACTGACATGGCGGTGGACTACCACCTCGAAGGCCAGGCGGCCGTGGTCACCGGCTCCACCAGCGGCATCGGCCAGGCCCTGGCCGGGGCGCTCGCCGCGCAGGGCGTCAATGTGGTGCTCAACGGCTTCGGGGACGTCGACCAGATCGAAGCGGACCGGGCCCGCATCGCCGAGGCCACGGGGGCGACGGTGCTCTACCACGGCGCCGACATGACCAAGCCCGGGGAGATCCGCGACCTTATCGCCTTCGCCAAGGGGCAGTTCGGACGGCTCGACATCCTGGTGAACAACGCCGGCGTCCAGCACGTCGCCCCGGTGGACGAGTTCCCCGAGGCGAAGTGGGACCAGATCATCGCCATCAACCTGACCTCGGCCTTCCACGCCACCAAGGCGGCGATCCCGCTGATGAAGGCTGCTGGGCGCGGGCGGATCGTCAATGTGGCCTCGGCCCACGGCCTCGTCGCCTCGCCGTTCAAGGCCGCCTATGTGGCCGCCAAGCACGGCATCGTGGGCTTCACCAAGTCCTGCGCCCTGGAACTGGCCCGCAGCGGCGTCACCGTGAACGCCATCTGCCCCGGCTATGTGAAGACGCCGCTGGTGGAGGCCCAGATCGACGACCAGGCCAAGGCCCGGGGCATCGCCCGGGAACGGGTGGTCGAGGATGTCATTCTTGCGGCCCAGCCCAACAAGGCCTTCGTCGAGTACGAGCACCTGGCCGGGATGCTGCTCTATCTGGTCTCGGACCTCGGAGCCTCCACCACCGGCGCGGCCTTCACCGCCGACGGCGGCTGGACCGCCGCCTGACGCAGGCCTGTGGCCGCGTGTGCGCGCCTTCCTGGACTTTGCCGCCGCCGAACTGACCGAGCTTCCCATCATCCGGCCGTTGTCCGGGCGTCCCTGGTTTCCGCCCGCAACTGACCTCGCGTCACGGTTTCCAAGCCGATTCCGCGGCGCCATCCTTTCCCTCCAAGATCGAGAACGGGAGGACGTCATGACCCTGCATACGCCGCTCTGTGACCTGCTGGGCGTTCGCCATCCGGTCATGCTGGCCGGGATGGGCGGCGTCTCCTACGCGGAACTGGCGGCGGCGGTCACCAACGCCGGCGGCTACGGGGTGCTGGGCATGGCCGGCAAGGATCCCGATTTCATCCGCAACCAGATGCGCCAGGTGCGCAAGCTCACCGACGGCCCCTTCGGCGTCGACCTGCTGGCCGCCAGCCCCGAGAGCCTCACCGCCTCGGTGGACGTGATCATCGAGGAGGGCGCCTCGTCCTTCGTCGCCGGCCTCGGCGTGCCCATGCCGATCCTTGAGAAGCTGAAGAAGGCCGGCCTCAAGGTCATGGTGGTCTGCGGGGCCGTGAAGCACGCGGTGAAGGCCGAGCAGGCCGGCTGTGACGCGGTGATCTGCCAGGGCGGCGAGGGCGGCGGCCACACCGGCCTCGTGGGCACCATGCCCCTGGTCGCCCAGGCGGTGGAGGCGGTTAAGATCCCGGTGGTCGCCGCCGGCGGGCTTTATGACGGCCGGGGCCTGGCCGCGGCCCTGAGCCTTGGGGCGGTGGGCGTCTGGATGGGCACGCGCTTCATCGCCTCGAAGGAGGCTCACGCCGGCGACATGTACCGGCAGACCATCGTCGCCGCCTCGGACGAGGACACCATCCGCACCCGCTGCTACTCGGGCAAGCCGATGCGGGTGAAGAAGAACGCTTACGTCGAGGACTGGGAAAGCCGCCCGGCCGACATCCAGCCGTTCCCGGCCCAGGCCATGATCTCGTACCAGAACGGCGTCATGGGCGGCATCGGCGGCCAGATCGAGGGCCTCGACGCCGACCGCTCCTGCTTCGCCATGGGCCAGTCGGCGGGCGGCGTGCGCGACGTTCGCCCGGCGGGCGAGATTGTCGAGGCGATCATGGCCGAGGCCGAGGCGGCCATCGACCGCGTGGCCGCCATCCGTGGCCGGGCCTTGGCGCCGGCCTGAGCCCTTCAGGGCGCAATGGCGAGATAGCCCGTCGGATCGCGGGAGAAGATGGCGGCGTCCGCCAGGCATCCCTGCCAGGCCGCCAGATGGGTCTGGCCGCTGGCCTCGGTGTCCGAGCCCAGCAGCAGGGCGGCGTAGGTGACGTGCGGCCTTCCCTGCCGGTCCTGATGCATCCGGCAGGCCACCGAGGTCTGGTTGAAGTCGTTGATCTGGGCGAGCGTCGGCTTGCCGAGGTTCACGAGGCTGTCGAACAGCACCGCCTGGCAGGCGCGGCCATTCGCGTTACAGCCGGCGAACTGCACCGAAAAGTTCGCGGCCGGCGAGGTGATCGACAGGAACACGCTGTCCCCTTCGCGGCGCGTGGCCGCGACGGTGGCCCCGGCGCTGGTGAGCAGGCCGGAGAGGGCTTGCGGGTTGGTGGCGTCGTAGCCGCCAGTTCCGGCAGGCTTCGACGGAGCCGCCTTGGGCGCAGGCGAAGCCTTGGGGGTCTGGGCGCCCGCGGGGGCGACGAGCGCCAGGGCCAGCGCTGTGGCCAGTGAGACAGTCACGGCGGTCGGCTGAAGGAAGCTGCGGGTCATGATCCATGCGCTAGCAGACGCGCCGCCTCCGCGCGAGGCCGGGTCTTCGGCGGTTTCCGTGGCGCAGGTTGGGCGGCGCCGATAAGCTCGTCTCTCGATAGGGGAGGTCCGCATGGATCTGGCAGTCGCAGCCGTCTTTCTGTTCCTGGCCGTCGTCGTGGCCTTCAACACCATCAAGATCGTGCCCCAGGGGCGCGAATACACGGTGGAGCGGTTCGGCCGGTACACCCGCACGCTGAAGCCAGGCATCAGCTTCCTCACCCCCTTCGTCGAAGGCATCGGCCGGCGGGTGAACATGATGGAGCAGGTCCTGGACGTGCCGCGCCAGGAGGTGATCACCCGCGACAACGCCGTGGTGCAGGTGGACGGCATCGTCTTCATCCAGGTGATGGACGCCGCGGCGGCGGCCTATCGGGTCGACAACCTGAACTACGCTATCCAGCAGCTGGCCATGACCAACCTGCGGACGGTGGTGGGCTCCATGGAGTTGGACGAGGTCCTCTCTCAGCGCGACGCCATCAACACCCGCCTGCTCAACGTCATCGACGAGGCCACCGGGCCCTGGGGCGTGAAGGTGGCGCGGATCGAGATCAAGGACCTGCAGCCGCCGCCGGACATCACCGCCGCCATGGCCCGCCAGATGAAGGCCGAGCGCGAACGGCGGGCCGTGATCACCGAGGCGGACGGCGAAAAATCCGCCGCCATCGCCCGGGCTGAGGGCGCCAAGCAGGCGGCGATCCTGGAAGCCGAGGGCCGCCGTGAGGCCGCCTTCCGCGACGCCGAGGCCCGGGAGCGCGAGGCCGAGGCCGAGGCCAAGGCCACCGAGCTGGTCTCCAGCGCCATCGCCCGTGGCGACGTGAACGCCATCAACTACTTCGTCGCCCAAAAGTACGTGGAGGCTTTCGCCCAGCTGGCCAGCAGCCCGCAGCAGAAGACGGTCATTGTCCCGGCCGAGATGAGCGCCCTCGTGGGCTCGGTGGGCGGCATCGGCGAACTGGTGAAGGCTATCAGCGCTGACGATCCGAGCCCCCCGCGTCCGGCGTCGCGCGGCCGCGGGGCCGTGCCGACCACCGGAGCCTGAGCCATGCAGACGCTCGCCGACCTCTATGCCGCCCAGCCCTTCTGGCTGTGGGGGGCTCTGGGCGCGGCCCTGATCGCCATCGAGATCATGACCGGCTCGGGCTGGTTGCTCTGGGCCTCCGCTTCCGCCGGAGCGGTGGCCCTGGCCACGCTCCTGGGGGACATTTCCTTCCCCACGGCGCTGGTCGTGTTCGCGGTCCTGACCATCGCATCGACCCTGCTCGCTCGGCGCTACCTGCCCCGTTCGGTGCTCGCCGGCGGCGGGGACATCAACGACAATGTGGAGCGGCTCGTGGGGCGCTCGGCTTCGGCGGTGCGCCCCTTCGAGGGGCGGTCCGGCCGGGTGCTGATCGACGGCAAGGAATGGCCCGCGGAACTGGAGGTGGACGCCGTGCTCGAAGCCGGGGCGCGGGTTGAGGTGACCGGCATTTCCGGCGTGCGGCTGACCGTCCGTCCAGGCTGAGTTCAGGTAACGCGGGTTGCTGTTCTCGCGGGCGATCGTCGCCGCTGGTCGAGGCGCTGTCGGCGCGCGGCGCCATACTTGCGCCCTGTAGAGGGGGCAGCTTGACCCCGCGGGTTATGCAGCGCTTATGTGCGGCCCAAACAAGACCACCCCTTAAGGAATCCCAGGAGAAGCTCAGGTGAAGACGCCCAAGGCTATCGGGCTCGCGGCGGCGCTGGCGGCGCTGGTTCTCGTGCCCGCCGCGGCCGTGTCGCAAGGCAAGAAAGCGGCCGACATCCCGGCCGCCGCGCGCAAGAGCGGCATGGCGGAAGCCCCCGCGGTGGTGACGGCGGCGGGCCTGCCCTGCCAGGTGTCCGACGCCCGCAAGATCGGCGAGGATAAGAAGAGCAAGACTTCGTACTACGAGGTCGCCTGCGCCGCCGGCCAGATGGGCTATGTCCTGCAGGCCCCGGCCGAAGGGACGCCGACCGTCTTCAGCTGCGTCGAGGCCAACACGCCGCCGGCTCCGGGCCAGCAACCGTCGGCTCCGTGCCTGCTGCCGGGCAACGCCGATCCGAAGGCGGCGCTCGCCCCGGTGTTCCAGGCCGCCGGCGTGCAGTGCCTGCCTGAACAGGCCCGCGGCATCGGCCAGACCAAGACCAACACCTACCTGGAAGTCGCTTGCCAAGGCGGCGAGGGCTACATCCTGATGGCCAGCGCGCCGTTCGATGCGTCCAAGCCGGCCCAGGCCCAGAGCTGCCTGCTCTATGACGACGCCGACACCAACATCAAATGCACCCTGACCGACAAGGCCTCCCGCCTGGCCGTCGTGGACCGCTACGCCGCCGCCGCCAACAATGGCTGCACGGTGAAGGACCGCCGCTTCCTGGGCGCCGCCAAGGACAACTCGCAGTACTACGAAGCCGCCTGCGAGGACGGTAAGGGCTACATCTACAAGGTGGCCAACGGCCAGCTCTCCGAGACCGTCGACTGCGCCAAGGCCTCCCACCTGCTGGGCGGCTGCACCCTGACCGACGCCCGCCAGGCCCAGACCGAGCAGGCGGCCCTCTACACCAAGCTGGCCAAGGCCGCGGGCTCGAACTGCGAAGTCGAGCGCTACGCGCTGTTCCCGCCGAAGCCGGGTGAAGAGAACGTCGAGCTGGTCTGCAAGGACGGCACGGGCGCCATCGGCCTGTTCAAGGCTTCGGGCGCGGGCAGCCAGGTGCTGGACTGCGGTCGCGCGCCGGTGGCCGGCTACAAGTGCAGCCTGTCGAATGACAACGGCTACGCCAACCTCACGGCCGACCTGAAGAAGTTCAACTTCAACTCCTGCGACGTGTCGGAATCGCGCGTCGTGGGTCGTAGCGACAAGGGCACCACCTATGTGGAAGTCGCCTGCGCCGACGGCCTGAAGGGCTATGTGATCGAGTACCAGTCGACCCCGAAGGTCACCGCCGTGGGCGCCCTGGGTTGCGCCTTCGCCGGCACCTGCAAGCTGAAGGGCAACACCTAAGGCTTCCGGCAGTCTGAAAGACGAAGGCCCGCGGATCGCTCCGCGGGCCTTTTTCTTTGCGTTGCTGCGCCTTGCTGCAGGAGGCGGCGGCGTGGCGCCTTGGGCCAGTCGTCAGATCGCCGCTTCGATGAAGGTCGGGCCCTTCTGGGCCATGGCGGCGGCGAAGGCCGCGTCGAAGGCCTCGGCGGTCTCGCAGCGAACCGCTGACACGCCCAAGCCCTTGGCCACCGACACCCAGTCGATCCTGGGATCGCCCAGGTCCAGCAATTGCGAGGCCTTGGGGCCGGCCTTGCCGGCGCCGGTGCGCGTCATCTCCACATTGAGAATCCGGTAGGTGTGGTTGGCGAAGACCACCACCGTGACGTCCAGCTTCTCCCGGGCCAGAGTCCACAGCGACTGGACCGTGTACATGGCCGCCCCGTCGCCGTTCAGGGACACCACCTTGCGGTCGGGGGCGGCCACGGCGGCGCCGATGGCCATGGGCAGGCCGATGCCGATGGCCCCGCCGGTGAGCGCCAGGACATCGTGCGGCCGGGCGGTGGCGGTGCCCACGGCCACTCCGGTCCCCGAGGTCACGGCGTCGTCGCAAAGGATGGCGTTCTCGGGCAGGTGACGGGCGATGGAGGCCCCGGCCAGATAGGCGTTGAGCCCGCCGGTCGGCGCGGCGTCAGGGATCTTCAGCGGCTGCACCGGCCCGTCCTGGGGCGCGCCTAGGGCGTCGGCCAGGGCGGCGAGGCCGGCCGCTGGGTCCTCGCTGCGCTCGGCGAGGGTCAGGCTTTCACAGCCCTCGGGGACGAGCACGCTGGGCCGGTCGGGATAGGCGAAGAATGCCACCGGCGTCGTCGTGCCGACGAACACCATGAGGTCGACGCCCTCGAGCTCCTGCAGGGCCATCTCGCCGAAGTACTGCATCTTCTTCGGCAGATAGACGCCGGCGCCGCGGCGCTGCTTCGGCACGAAGGTGTCAGAATAGACGGTGACGCCGGCCGCCTCGAGGCGGGCCGCCTGCTTCAGTGCGGCCTCGGAACAGGCCTGGCCGCCCAGGAGGACGACGGGCTTCCTGGCGGCCTTGATCGCCTTGGCGCTGGCCTCCACCGCCTCCGGCGAAGGCGCACGCCGCACGGGCTTCTGGGAGATCACGGGCTCGCCGCTGGTCTCCAGCCAGGCGGAGTCGGCGGGCAGGATCAGGCTGACCGGGCCGCCGGGCGGGCCATAGCTGGCCGCCACCGCCTCGGCGGTAAGGGCTGAAACCTCGCCGGCGCTCTCGGCCGAGCGCACCCAGAGCGAGTTGGGCTTCACCAGGGTGGCGATGTCGGAGTTCAGGGGGGCGTCGTACTGCCGGTGATAGGTGGCGTGGTCGCCGACGACGTTGACGATGGGGGTGAAGGCCCGGCGGGCGTTGTGCAGGTTGGCGACGCCGTTGCCATAGCCAGGCCCAAGGTGGAGCAGGGTGCAGGCCGGCTTACCCGCGATCCGGCCGTAGCCGTCCGCCGCGCCCGTGGCCACGCCCTCAAACAGGCAGAGCACCGGCCGCATCGCCGGCACCCCGTCCAGGGCGGCCACGAACTGCATCTCGCTGGTGCCAGGATTGGCGAAGCAAGCGGTGACGTCGTTGGCCACCAGGTTGGAGATCAGGGCGTCGGCGCCATTCATGCTCTAGAACACCATTACATCTGCTGGAGGGGGATCGGCATAGAGCTTGGCGGCGGCGTCGGCATGCTTCGCGCGCGCCAGGCTTTGGGCGATGTAGCCCTTGTCGGTGATCTCGCCGCTGTTGGGGTCTGGTGGCCCGTCCAGCACCAGGGCCCGGCCGATGCGGGCGCCGCCGGGGGCGTCGGCGTTGTAGCGCTCCAGCGCCGCGCGCACCGTCGCCTCGACCTCGGCCTTGGGCAGGGTGGGATTGGGATAGAAGAGCAGGCCTACTGTCTCCTCGCCTTCTCCGCAGACCACGGCGTCGGTCACGGCCCCGCCCACGGCGCCCACCACCTTGATGCGCAGGTCGCCCACAGTGACGAAGGTGCCGGAGGCCAGCTTGAAGTTCTCGGACAGGCGGCCGTCGAAGACGAGCCCCTCATAGGGATTGGCCGGGTCTACGAACCGGGCGGCGTCGCCCAGCCGGTAGAATCCTTCCTCGTCGAAGGCGGCGGCCGAGAGCTCGGGCTGGCCCAGGTAGCCCTTGGTGACCTGGGGCCCCTTCACGCGGAACTCGAGCTTGCCGGCCACGGGCACAAGGCGCACCGAGGCGCCGGGCACGGGCGCGCCGATCATGCCCATGCGCCCGTTGATCCAGTGGACGTTGCAGACCGTGGGGCCGGTCTCGGTGGCGCCGTAGCCGGAGCCGAAGCTGATCCGTTCGCCGACCGTGCGGACGGCCACCGCCTGGATGCGGTCGGCGGTGGGCTGGCTGAGGGAGGCTCCGCCGTACTGCAGGAGCCGCACCCGGGCGAAGAAGTTGCGCGCCAGGGCCTCGTCGCGTTCCAGCTCGTCCACCAGCAGCATCCAGCCGGCAGGGACCATGTTCATGTAGGTGGGCTGGAGCTCCCGCAGGTTGCGCACCGTCTCGCCGAACTTGGCGGCGGTGGGCTGGCCGGCGTCGATGTAGAGCGTGCCGCCCCGGTGCAGGCTCATGTGCAGGATGGCGTTAGCGCCCAGGCTGTGGCTCCATGGGGCGGAGTGCAGCATCACCGGCGGGTCGGGATCGTCGAAACAGGCCGTGATCTGGGCTGAGTTCAGGCTGATCTCCCGATGGGCGCAGATCACCGCCTTGGGCAGGCCGGTGGAGCCCGAGGTCAGCAGATATTTGGCGTGGTCCTCGGGCCGCGCCGTGAAGGCGGCGGGTGCTTCCCGGTAGAGGCGCTCCAGGGGAACATGACCTGGGGCGGCGTTGCGGCCGGCGATCACCGGCAGGCCCGCCAGGGCCTGGGCCGACAGCCCGTCCGCGAACAGTTCAGCGTCCTCGGTATAGACGGCGGCGGGCTTGAGCACCGCGCAGGCGTGCTCCAGGCGGGCGAGATTCGCCCCCGGCAGGCCGTACTGGGGCGAGACTGGCGCGATGGGCAGCCCCTGGCTCATGGCCGCATAGGATATCAGGGCGTGGTCGATACCGTTGCGGGCGAGGATCAGCAGCGGCCCGCCGCCGATAATCCCCAGCTCCCGCAGCCCCCCGGCCAGGGCGGCGATCCGCTGGCGCGCCTCGGCGAAGGTGACCGTCCGCCACCCTTCGCCGGACCGTTCGGCCAGCCACACCCGGTCCGGCGCTTCCCCGGCCCACTGGTCGAGGGCTGAGGTCATGGTCTGGTGGCGGGTGGCGTAGGGCGTGGGGTTCGTCAGCACGAACTCGCCGCCCGGGCGTTCCTCCACGTGCAGTCGCCGCGGGGCATATCGCGGGTCTCGGTACGGCGCGGTCGAGGTGCGGAGCTCGGCGTCCATGTGTCCTGCGTTACGGTTCGACGTTACGTAAGTCCACCTTCAGCGATCCGCGCGGGTCATTGCGCAAGGTCAAGCTCGGGCGCCCGAGAGCCGGTCAGGTTTCCATCACCGGACGCACCTCGACCTTGGTTCCAGGCGCGCCGGGAACGCGCCGTGCAATGGCCAGGGCGGCCTCCAGATCGGCGGCCTCCACCACATAGTAGCCGCCCAGATATTCCTTGGTCTCGGTATAAGGGCCGTCGAGCACGGCCAGCTTGCCGTTGGCGCCGCGGATCACCGTCGTGGCCGTCTCTGGCGGCTGCAGGCCGGCGCCGTCCACCAGGACGCCGGACGCCGCCAGCCCCTCGGCGAGGGCCTCATGCTCGGCGGTGACCTGAGCGAGAAGACGTTCGCCGTCGGGGCCGTCGTAGCCGCCGGCCGGGTCGTAGATCAGCAGCATGTAGCGCATGGCGTCGTCTCCGTTGCCTCTAAGGTAGACGGTGGACTCGCGCGCACACCGACATCGTTTTTTGGACAAGGGTGTCTTTTTTCCACCGTCGCCGGGACGGCGTGACCCGGCTAGGTTCGCATCGACACTCGGGGGAAGACCTTATGCGCCGCCTGCTCATCGCCGCGGCCGTCGCGGCCGCATCGTTCATCGCGCCCGTGGCCGTCCACGCTCAGACCGCCGCGCCGGACGCCCATGTCCGGGCCCTGGCCGCCGGCTACAAGGCGGCCTTCCTGTGCAGCAACCTGTTCAACGCCGGCCTGACGCCCGAACAGGTAGCGAAGGACGACCTTGAAGGCATCTACCCGGAGTACCAGCAGCTGGTCCGCGAACTGCCGGCGGAGATCGACCGGGAGGCCCGGCGGGTGAGCGTGCGCTTTGACGAGACCCTGCCGCCGCGGATCGCCGCCTGGCGTCCCGAGCTCGGCTGCACGCAGCTGCCGGCGGGCGCGACGGCGGAGCTCGCCGACCGGCTCCCGCGGCTTAGCGTCACCCGCCCCGCCGCCCTCACCGATGACCGCCAGTGGCCGGACGGCGAAGCCGGCATCAGGCCCCGGCCCTCCGCCACCCTGAAGGCGACGCTCGCCAAGGCGTTCGACGGCGTCAGCTACGGCGCCGAAACCAAGACCACGGCCGTGGTGGTGGTGAAGGACGGCAGGATCGTCGCCGAGCAGTACCGGGCCGATTTCACGCCACACACGCCGCAACGCACCTGGTCGGTGGCCAAGAGCCTCACCGCCGCGATCATCGGGCGCGCGGTCCAGCTTGGCCACCTGCGGGTGGACGGGCCGGCGGGGATTCCGGAATGGCCAGAGGGCGATCCCCGGCGGGCGATCACCCTGGTCCAGCTGATGCACATGGGCTCGGGCCTGTGGACCGACGGTCCCGGCAACCGCACGGACGAGGTCTATCTGGGCGGAGCGCTGGTCACCCAGACGACGACCGCCATGCCGCTGGAGGCCGCGCCGAGCATGCGCTTCCGCTATGCCAACAACGACACCCTGCTGGCGGCCCGGGCGGTGCGGGCGGCCCTGGGCGATGGGCAGGCGGCTCTGGACTTCCCGTTCGCGGAGCTTCTCTGGAAGATCGGCATGAGCCGCACGACCCCGGAGACCGACTGGCAGGGCAACTACATCCTCTCCAGTCAGGTCTGGACCACCGCTCGCGATCTGGCGCGCCTGGGGCTGCTGCACCTGAACGACGGGGTCTGGAACGGCGAGCGCCTGCTGCCCGAGGGCTGGGCGAAGTTCGTCGCCACGCCCGCCCCGGCCCAGCCGCCGAACGATAACGTGGGCTATGGGGCGTTCTTCTGGCTCTACGGCGAGGCGCAAGGCCTGCCGGCCGGGACCTACGCCATGAACGGCAACCGGGGACAGTACGTCTTCATCGTGCCGTCGAAGCGGGTGGTCATCGTCCGGCGCGGCTTCGATCCGGCGGGCCGCCGCTTTGACGAGGCCGCCTTCGCGCGGGACGTGCTGGCGGCGCTTTGACGCGCCGCCTGTGCAGGGGCGCTAGTGGGCCAGGGTCTCGGCGAAACGCACCGGCTGGCCGCGGTGCGGGGCCGTGATCTCGCCATCGCGCATCACCACCTGGCCGCGAATGATGGTCGCCATCGGCCAGCCCTTGGCGGTGAAGCCGTCGAAAGGCGTCCAGCCGACACGGGTGGCCATGTCCTCGTGGCGGATGACCCGCTCGGCCTTCAGGTCGACGATGGTGAGGTCGGCGTCATAGCCCACCGCCAGGCGCCCCTTGTCGGCGAGGCCGAACACCCGGTTGGCGCCGTGGCTGGTGAGGTCCACCAGCCGCTCCAGCGTCAGGCGCCCTTCGGCCACATGGGTCAGCATCACCGGCAGCAGGGTCTGCACCCCCGGCATGCCCGACGGTGAGGCCGGATAGGGGCGCGCCTTCTCCTCCTTGGTGTGGGGCGCGTGGTCCGAGCCCAGGACGTCGGCGATGCCGTTGGCGATCCCGCCCCACAGGCCTTCCCGGTGCTCGGCCCCGCGGATCGGCGGGTTCATCTGGGCGAAGCCCTTCAGCCGCTCATAGGCCTCGGGGCCGGCGAGGGTGAGGTGCTGCGGCGTCACCTCGACGCTGGCCACGTCCTTGTGGTGAGCGAGGAAGGTGATCTCCTCGCGGGTGGTCACGTGCAGCACATGGATGCGCTTGCCAAGCCGCTTGGCGATCCGCACCAGCCGCTCGGTGGACTGGATGGCCGACTGGGCGTCGCGCACCTCATAGTGGCTGGTCCAGTCGCCGGTCCGCGCCAGGGGGCGGCGCTCGGCAAGGCGGTACTCGTCCTCCGAGTGGAACGCGGCGCGACGCTGGATGTGGCGCAGCACCTGTTCCACGCCCTCGTCGTCCTGGACCAGCAAGGTGCCGGTGGAGGCGCCCATGAACACCTTGATCCCGCAGCAACCGGGCAGCCGCTCGAGTTCGCCCAGGAAGGTCGCGTTCTCATGCGTCCCGCCCACATAGAAGGCGTGGTCGCAATGCATACGGTCCCGGGCCCGGGAGAGCTTGTCCTCTAGGGTGGCCGGATCGGTGGTGGTGGGCTCGGTGTTCGGCATCTCGAACACGGCCACGACGCCGCCCAACACGGCCGCCCGGGATCCGGTCTCCAGGTCTTCCTTCCACTCCAGGCCAGGCTCGCGGAAGTGGACCTGGGTGTCGATGACGCCGGGCATCACCGTCAGGCCCGCGGCGTCTAAGGTTTCGCCGGCGCTGGCCTGGGAGAGGTCGCCGATGGCGGCGATCTTGCCGCCGCGCACGCCCACGTCGGCCAAGCCGCGGCCCGCGTGGTTCACCACCTCGCCGCCACGGACGATCAGGTCGAAGGTCTCGGACATGGGATCAGCCTTCCGTGGCGGCCAGGAGCTCGTGGGCGGCGCGTACCACCTTCTCCACCGACAGGTCCATCATGTGGCAGACGGCCTGATTGAGGCGCGGGTCGCCGTTGCGGATCTGCTCGAAGGTGCGCGGCCCACGCACGACCCGCGTGGCCGCGCCCCAGGGCGCATACAGTCGCTCGTCCGAGGGTCCGAACAGGCCGATGGTCGGCGCCCCGGCGGCGGCGGACAGATGCATGGCGCCGCTGTCGTTGCCGATAAACAGGCGGGCGCGCCTCAGGGCGGCGTAGGCCGTGAGCAGGTCCCTGCCGGTGAGGTCGATGAGGCGGCTGGGGGCCACGTCGCGCAGCGGTTTGACCAGCTTCTGATCGCCCGGGCCGCCCACAACCATGATCCGGCCGCCGCGCAGCGCGCCGGGCTCGCGGATCAGCCGCATGGCCACCTGGGCGAAACGCTCCACCGGCCAGGTCTTGCCCACCCAGTTGGCGGCCGGGGCGATGGCCAGGATCGGCCCTTCGCCGGCGACAAGTTCGGCCGCATAGGCTTCGATTTCTGGCGAGGTGAAGAGGAAAGGCGCGGCGGGCTCGTCCTCGATCCTCAGGACCCGGGCCGCCTCGATCACCTTATGCACGGGCTCGGCGCTGCGCCGGTGGACGGCCCGTCGCCGGGTCCGCAGGAACCGGGTGATGCCTGAGCCGCGCAGGTCGACCACGAGGCCCCAGCGGCGGTGGCGCACCTGCCGCCACAACTCGAACCAGTGGCCGCCGCCCTTGGATTTCTCCATCACGATCAGGCTGTCCAGGCTCGGGACCTCGGCGAACAGCGGGGCCGCCGCCGGGCCGGCGACGATGGTGAAGCGGGCGTTGGGGATTTCGTCCTGCAGCCGCCGGATCAGGCCTGACGACAGCACGGCGTCGCCAATCCGGGTGGCGGTGATGAACAGAATCGGGAACGCGCCGGAGGACATGCCTTCTCCCATAGCCGAACGGGCCGCTGGCGCTCCACCGCGGCGCATCCCAAATTGCCGCTCATGACTGTCGCCAAGCTGAACAGCCGCGCCGTGATTTCCGTCTCCGGACCCGATTGGCGGAGCTTCCTTCAAGGGCTGCTGACCCAGGACGTGGAGAGCCTGAAACGCGGCGAGGCCCGGTTCGGCGCCCTGCTGACGCCGCAAGGCCGGCTGCTCTACGACCTCTTCGTCGTAGGGGCGGAGGACGGCGTCCTGCTCGACGTGGCCGCCGAGCATCGCGAGGCCCTGCTGCAGCGCCTGACGCTCTATCGGCTCCGGGCCAAGGTCGAACTGGCCGCCAGCGACCTGCCGGTGTTCGCCGCGTTTCCGGCCGGCGCCGACGGCGTGGTCGACCCCCGCCATCCGGAGCTTGGGCGGCGCATCTATGGTCCAGCCGACGCCGATGCCGACGAGGGGGCCTATGAGGCGCACCGCCTGGCCCTCGGCGTGCCGGGCCCGGCCGACTGGGGCGTGGAGCGGACCTATCCCATCGAGGCGAACTTCGATCTCCTCGGCGGCATCGACTTCAAGAAGGGCTGTTTCGTCGGCCAGGAGACGACCTCGCGCATGAAGCGCCGGGGGCAGGTGAAGAACCGCATGCTGCCTGTCGTTTTCGACGGCCCGCCGCCGGCGTCGGGCACGGAGCTGCTGGCAGGGGAGCTGCGCGCCGGGGAGGTGCTGTCCGGCGTCGAAGGCCGCGCCATGGCCCTGGTCCGTCTGGACCGCGCCCTGGGAAGCGACCTCGTCATGGAGGGCCGGCCTGCGCGGGTCGAGGTTCCCGCCTGGTTCCCGCGGGCGGAGGCCGATCAACCTGGGGATAACGCGACTTGAGCGTCCGGATGCGGCGAAACGGAGCTTGAGGTTCGTCGTCCGGTCGGGTTCGGTTGCGGCCGATGACGACGCCCACGCGGTGCACCTGGCCGGGGATGAACGGCAATCCCCTATACGAGCGCTACCACGACACCGAGTGGGGCGTGCCCGAGTACGATTCCCGGGCGCTGTGGGAGAAGCTGGTGCTGGACGGATTTCAGGCGGGCCTCGCCTGGATCACCATCCTGCGCAAGCGCGAGGCGTTCCGTGAGGCCTTCGACGGTTTCGATCCCGAGAAGGTGGCCCGCTATGGCGAGGCCGACCGCGCCCGGCTGATGGCCAACCCCGGGATCGTCCGCTCCAACGCCAAGATCGACGCGGCCATCTCGGGCGCGCGCATCTATCTCGACATGCGCGACCGCGGCGAGGACTTCGCCCAGTTCTGCTGGGGCTTCGTGGACGGCAAGCCGGTGCAGAACGCCTGGGCGCCGGGCCAGGTGCCGGCCCAGACGCCGCTCGCCGTCGAGGTCTCCAAGGCGCTGAAGGCGAAGGGCTTCAAGTTCGTGGGGCCGGTGATCGTCTATGCCTGGATGCAGGCGGTGGGCATGGTCAATGACCACCTGACCTGCTGTTTCCGCCACGCCGAGGTGAAGGGGCTTGTCCGCTGATGGCGCCCAGGACCACGAAAAGTGCGGCCAAGGGGCCGACCCTGATGCTGGAGAAGGCTTTTGTCGGCGGGCCGGTGTGCGGGGTCGACGAGGCGGGCCGCGGCCCCTGGGCGGGGCCGGTGTCGGCGGCGGCGGTGATCCTTGACCTGTCCAATCCGCGCCGCATCCCCAAGGGGCTGGACGATTCCAAGAAGCTGTCGGCCAAGGCCCGCGAGGCCCTGGAGGTGGAGATCAAGGCCCAGGCCGTAGCCTGGGGCGTGGGCTTCGCCAGCGTCGAGGAAATTCACCAGCTCAACATCCTACATGCCACGGGCCTCGCCATGCGCCGGGCGGTGGAGGCCCTGGCGGTGAAGCCGATGTTCGCCCTGGTGGACGGCAACTACCGCTTCAACCTGCCCTGCGAGGTGACCCCGGTGGTCGGCGGCGACGGCAAGTCGAAGTCCATCGCCGCGGCCTCCATTCTCGCCAAGGTGGCGCGGGACCGGCTGATGGTGGAGATGGACCAGCTCTATCCGGGTTACGGCTTCGCCAGTCACAAGGGCTATCGGGCCCCCATCCACGCCGAGGCCCTGCGGACGCTGGGCCCCTGCGAGATTCATCGCCGCAGTTGGGGGCCCGTGAAGCTCGCCCTCCTGGGCAAGGATCCGCTGCAGGCTTTCGACGACGCCCTGCAGGACGAACTGCCATTCCGCGAAGAGGCCTGAGGCCGGCTTAACCTCCCGTTGACCATCCGCGTCAACCTCGCCTTCACCATAAAGCCGCACCATGCAGATTCCTGTTCTGTTAGGGTGCTGACATGGGCTTGCCGATCGACACGATCATTCAGGGCGACTGCCTCGAGGAGCTGAAGAAGCTTCCCGATCGCTCGGTCGACCTCGTCTTCGCCGATCCGCCCTACAATCTTCAGCTCGGCGGAGACCTGCTGCGCCCGGACAATTCCAAGGTCGACGCCGTCGACGACCACTGGGACCAGTTCGAGAGCTTCGAGGCCTATGACGCCTTCACTCGCGCCTGGCTGAAGGAGTGCCGGCGCATCCTGAAGGACGACGGCGCCATCTGGGTGATCGGCAGCTACCACAACATCTTCCGGGTGGGCGTGGCCGTGCAGGACCTGGGCTTCTGGATCCTGAACGACATCATCTGGCGCAAGTCGAACCCCATGCCGAACTTCAAGGGCACGCGGTTCACCAACGCCCACGAGACCCTGATCTGGGCGGCCAAGTCGCGGGGCGGGCGGCGCTACACCTTCAATTACGACGCCATGAAGATGGCCAATGACGAGCTGCAGATGCGGTCCGACTGGACCCTGCCGCTCTGCACCGGCGACGAGCGGCTGAAGGACGCCTCCGGCTCCAAGGCGCACCCGACCCAGAAGCCTGAATCGCTGCTGCACCGGGTGATCCTCGCCTCGACCAAGCCGGGCGACGTGATCCTCGATCCGTTCTTCGGCACCGGCACCACCGGCGCCGTGGCCAAGCGCCTGGGCCGCAAGTTCGTGGGCATCGAGCGCGAGGCGGAATACGCCAAGCTCGCCAAGCAGCGGATCGCCAAGGTGGTCCCCGCCACGGCCGAGGAGATGGTGGTCACCGGCTCCAAGCGGGCCGAGCCGCGCATCCCGTTCGGCACCATCGTCGAGGCCGGCCTGCTGCGGCCCGGCGACATCCTCTACTGCCCGAAGGGCCGCAACGCCGCCCGGGTGCGGGCGGACGGCAGCCTGGTGGTGGGCGAGCTCTCGGGCTCTATCCACAAGGTGGGCGCCATGGTGCAGTCGGCGCCGGCCTGCAACGGCTGGACCTACTGGCACTTCAAGTCGGACAAGGGCCTCGCCCCCATCGACGTGCTTCGCGCCAAGGTCCGCTCGCAGCTCTCGGCCTAGAGCAGGTTGGAAAGCCCCGCCCGGGCGGCCTTCAGGAACACGCTGGGCAGGGCGTCGAGGTCGCGCCGTCGGCTCCAGATCACCCCGTCCGCATCGCCTTCGGCCCGCAGCAGCCGCAGGGTCAGGGCGAAGTGGGTGAAGAGGTGCTCCACCTCGCCCACGCTGCGCCAGGCCGCCTCGGCAGGGGCGGCGGCCACCGCCTCGGCGTCGCTCCAACGCTCGGCCCGCCAGTCGCTGGTGGGCAGGGCCAGCATCCCGCCCAGGAGGCCCCTGGGCGGGCGGCGGACCAGGGCCACCTCATCGCCACGAGTCAGCACATAGGCCACCCCATGCCGCCGGGGCCGCTTGGCCTTGGCGCTCTTGCGCGGATACGTCTCGGGCGCGCCTGTCGCCAGGGCCGCGCAGTCGGCCGACAGAGGGCAACGGTCGCAGAGCGGCGCCTTTGGCCGGCAGACGGTGGCGCCGAGGTCCATCAGCGCCTGGGCCCAGTCGCCGGGCCGCTCGTCGGTAACCAGGGCTTCGGCCAGGCGTTTCAGCTCGGGCTTGGCCTCGGGCAGGGGCGGCTCCACAGCGAACAGCCGGGCCATGACCCGCTCCACATTGCCGTCCACCACATTCGCCGGCCGGTCGAAGGCGATCGCCGCCACCGCCGCCGCCGTGTAGGGGCCAAGGCCGGGCAGGGCCCGCAGCCCGGCCTCGGTGTCAGGGAACACCCCGCCGTGTTCGGACGCCACCGCCCGGGCGCAGGCCAGCAGGTTTCGGGCGCGGGCGTAGTAGCCGAGCCCCGCCCAGGCGGCCATGACCTCCTCGTCCGGAGCGGCGGCGAGGTCGTTCACCGTCGACCAGCGGGCGGTGAATTTCAGGAAGTAGGGCGTGGCGTGCGGCACGGTGGTCTGCTGCAGCATCACCTCGGACAGCCAGACCCGATAGGGATCGGGGCGGACACCCGCCGCGCGTTCGGCCGGCCCCACCCGCCAGGCGAGGGCGCGGGCGTTGGCGTCGTACCAGGACAGCAGGCGGGCTCTGAGGGGCACGCCCCGTCTTAGCGCGGCCGGCCCGCCGGCGCATCCGCGGCGCTGCATCCCGGCAGCCCTTCGCTGCGGGCCGGATGGCCGCTAGGATGGAGCCATGCGACGCCGCCTGCCCAGCATCTCCGAGGCGCTGGACATCCTTGCCCAGAAGCGCACCCGCCCTGCGCCTCGCCCCCCGCCGCCGGCCGGCCGGGCGCTGAGGAACTACGTGAAGGAACTGGACGCCCGCTTTGGCCAGGGGGCGAGCGCATTGTCCGCACGCTGGCGGGAAGTGGTCGGGCCGGACATCGCCCGTCGCACCGAGCCGGTGAAGCTGGTGAAGGGCCGCAATGGCGGGCCCTCGTCGCTGGAGATCCGGGTGGCCGGACCGTCGGCGGCCATCGTCCAGCACCAGGCGCATGAAATCCTGGCGCGGGTGAACCTCTTCCTGGGGGCGGAGGCCGTGCAGAAGCTGCGCATCGTCCAGGGACCGCTGCGGCGCCCTGAGCCTGCGCCGGCGTCTGCCCGCCGCCATGCGCCCCCGCTGGACGCCGCCGCCGAGGCGGAACTGGCCCAAAGCCTTGCCGACGCCCCTGACGGGCCGCTGAAGGAGACGCTGCTGGCGCTCGGCCGTGGCGTCCTGCGACGGCAGCGCTAGTTTGCCTTGAAACCGCCGCCGCGCCGCCGCTTAGGGAAGCGCCGATGCGGCATTTGCGCCCCATAACGGGAATCGCGCTTTAATCTTTCGTTCAGAACTGCCGGAAGGTCATTCGATGTCGATCCTCAGCCGCCGCCTTCTTCTCGTCGCCGCCGCCGGAGCCAGCCTTGCGCTTGCCGGATGCACCAAGGGCGGCAGCGCGGGCGCCGTGTCCGCCGAGGACATGAGCCTCGGCGATCCGAACGCCAAGGTGAAGGTGGTGGAGTACGCCTCGGTCACCTGCAGCCACTGCGCGACGTTCAACCAGAACACCTTCGAGGAGTTCAAGGCGAAGTACATCGACACCGGCAAGGTGCAGTACACCCTGAAGGAGTTCCTGACCCCGCCCGAGCAGGTGGCCGCGGCCGGCTTCCTGGTCGCCCGCTGCGCTGGCAAGGACAAGTACTTCACGGTGATCGACGCCCTGTTCCGCAGCCAGCAGGAGATGTTCCAGAGCGGCGACCTGCGGGGCGGCCTGCTGCGTGTGGCCCAGTCTGCCGGCATGACCGAGGAGCAGTTCAACGCCTGCGTCCAGGACGAGAAGGCGCTCACCGCCCTCAACGCCCGCGTCGAGAAAGCCATCCGCCAGGACGGCATCACCGCCACGCCCACCTTCATCATCAACGGCAAGAAGGTGAAGGAAGGCGACATCACCATGGCCGAGCTGGACGCGGCCATCGCCGAGGCCTCGAAGTAGGATGACGCAGCCGGCCCGCCGCCACGTGCTGCTCGCCGGCGCGGGGCTTGTCCTCGCGGGCCGGCCGGCGCTCGCCCAGACCGCTTATCCGTCGCCGGAGATGACCCTGGGATCGGCCAAGGCGCCGGTCCATGTCATCGAATACCTGTCGGTGAGCTGCTCGCACTGCGCCCACTTCAACGCCGAGGTCTTTCCGGCGTTGAAGGCCAAGTACATCGACACCGGCCAGGTGCGGTGGACTTTCCGCGAACTGCTGACGGCGCCGCAGCAGGTGGCGGCGGCGGGCTTCCTGCTCGCCCGCTGCGCCGGACCGGGAAAGTATTTCGACGTCGTCGATCAGGTGCTGCGGAGTCAGAGCCGCTGGCAGTCCGGGAACATCAAGCCGATCTTCGTGGAGATCGCCCAGAAGAACGGCCTCACCGAGGCTCAGTTCGAAGCCTGCCTGCGCGACGAGAAGGCGCTGGAGGCCCTGGAGGCGCGCATCCGCTACGCCGTGGAGGTCGACCACGTGCGTGGCACGCCCACCTTCTTCATCAACGGCAAGCAGTTGGACAATTCCAGCGTGCCTACCCTGGCGGAGATGGAGGCGCACATCGCGGCCGCGAAAGGCGGGAGGCGCTGACCTAAGGTGCACTTCCAGCGGCTGCGACTGTCCGGCTTCAAGTCCTTCGTCGATCCGACCGAGTTTCGGATCGAGCCGGGGGTCACGGGCATCGTCGGCCCGAACGGCTGCGGCAAGTCCAACCTGCTGGAGGCCCTGCGCTGGGTGATGGGCGCCACGTCCGCCAAGGCCATGCGGGCCGGCGGGATGGACGACGTCATCTTCGCCGGGAGCGGCAACCGGCCGGGCCGCAACCACGCCGAGGTGGCGCTTACCATCGACAATTCCGACCACCGGGCGCCGGCGGCCTTCAACGACCATCCGGTGATCGAGGTCGTCCGTCGCATCGACCGCGGGGCCGGCTCCACCTACCGGATCAACGGCCGTGAGGTCCGGGCCCGGGACGTCCAGCTGCTCTTCGCCGACGCGTCCACCGGGGCGAGCTCCCCGGCCCTCGTGCGCCAGGGGCAGATCTCCGAACTGATCGCCGCCAAGCCGCAGAACCGGCGGATGATCCTTGAGGAAGCGGCGGGCGTCAGCGGCCTGCACTCACGCCGTCACGAGGCCGAGCTGCGCCTGCGGGCCGCCGAGGCCAATCTCGCCCGCCTGGACGATGTGGCCCGAGAGCTGGAGAGCGCCCTGGGCCGCCTGAAGCGCGAAGCCCGGCAGGCCGAGCGATACAAGCGCCTCTCGGCCGAGATCCGGGCGCTGCAGGGCGCGGTGCTGTACGCCAAATACACCGAGGCCAAGGCGGCCGCCGAGCGCCTGGCCGGGGAGGCCGCCGCCGCCGCCCGGGCCGTGGAGGAAACCGCCCGGACCGCCGCGGCCGCGACCACCCGCGCCGCCCAGGCCGAGGAGGCGCTGAAGCCCCTGCGCGAGGCCGAGACCATCGCTGCGGCGGTGCTGCATAAGTTGGCCATCGACAAGGACCGGCTGGAGCGCGAGGAGGAGGCCCATGCGGCCGAACTCGCCCGCCTGACCGGCGACGTGGAGCGGATCGACGCCGACGCCGCCCGCGAGCGGCACATCGTCGAGGACGCCGAGGTGGCGCTGAAGCGCCTGGCTGAGGACCTCGCCGCGGTGGAAGCCGCTATCGCCGCCGCGCCCGAACGGGCGCCGGAGCTTGAGGCCGCGGCCAAGGCCGCCGAGGTCGCCCGCGCCGCCGCCGACGCCGAGGTGGAGCGCCTGGCCAGTGAACTCGCCGCCCGCGAGGCCCAGGCCCGCGCCGCCCGCGCCCGGGTCGAGGAAGCGCAGGGTCGAGTCGCCCGCACCCGCCGGGCGCTGGATCAGGCGCGCCAGGAGCGGCAGGCCGTCGCCACCACCGTCAATCCCCAGGCCGCCCAGGCCAAGGCCGATCTCGAGGCCGCCGAAGCCGCCTTGGCGGCGGCCCGGGCGGCCCTTGATGCAGCCGAGGAAGAGCGCAGCGCCGCTGTGGCCGCCGAGGCCGCGGCGCGGGAGGCGGCGCGCAAGCAGGACGAACAGCTCGGCCGGCTCACCGCCGAGGCCCGCGCTCTCGCCGGCCTGGTGGCCCAGGCCAAGCGCGGCGGCTTCGCCCCGGCTCTCGATTCCGTGGCGCCCGACCGAGGCTACGAGGCGGCCCTGGCGGCGGCCCTCGGTGATGACCTCGATGCGGCCCTGGATCCCGCCGCCCCGGCCTTCTGGGGCGGACGGGACGCTCCGGCGCCCACCTGGCCTGAGGGCGCAACGCCGCTCGCTCCGCTGGTGAAAGCCCCGGCGGCGCTGGCGGCGCGCCTGGCTTATGTGGCGCTGGTGGATCGCGCGGACGGCGACCGGCTGCAGGGCCTGCTGCCCCCGGGCGGGCGGCTTGTCTCTCGCGAGGGCGACCTCTGGCGGTGGGACGGCTTCACCGCCCGCGCCGAGGCGCCGAAACCTGCCGCGGTGCGGCTGGAGCAGAAGACTCGGCTGGCCGAGGTCGAGGCCGAGATCGAGAAGCTGGAGCCCCAGACCAAGGCGGCGCGGGACGCCCAGGCCGCGGCGGCGGAACGCCTGCGCAAGGCGGAGGAGGCGTTGCGGGCCGCTCGCCGCGAACCGCCGGCGCTGGAGCAGAAGGCCGCCCAGGCCCGGAACGCCCTGCAGCGATTCGACCAGGAGGCCGCTCGCAACGAGGCCCGGGCAGCTTCCCTCGACGACCTGATCCGCCGGTTCGAGGCCGAACTCGCCGAGCAGGAGGCGCAGCTGGCCGCCGTCACCCAGGAGGCGCAGGGCGACGCCCAGGACGGCGATCTGGCCGAGCGTCTGGCGGCTTCCCGCGCGGCCTCGGCGGCCGCCCGGGAAGCCGCGGCCGCCGCGCGTTCGGCCTACGAGCTGGAGATTCGGGAGCGCGACGGCCGCGCCCGCCGCCTTGAGAGCCTCACCCGCGACCGTGACGACTGGACCCGGCGCGCGACCGCCGCAGCCAGGCGCCTGGACCAGCTGGCCGAGGCTCGCGACAAGGCGGCTGCAGCGCTGGAGGCCGCCAGGGCCGCGCCATCCAACCTGGAGGCCCGGCGCGAGAAGCTGCTCGACGAACTGGCCATGGCCGAGGCCCGGCGAGCCAAGACCTCGGACGCCCTGGCCGCGGCGGAGCACGAGCGCGCGGAGGCCGACCGCGCCCTGCGCGCCGCCGAAGCCCAGGCGGGGGAAGCCCGGGAGGTGCGGGCCAGCCTTTCCGCCCACGCCGAGGCTGCGGCCCAGCGCCTGGCCGAGGTCACGGGGATGATCCGCGACACCGCCCAGATGGAGCCCGAGGCCCTGGGGCGGAAACTGACCGACGAGGCCGTGGCGATTCCCAGCGACGCGGAGGGGATGGAGGCGCACCTCTTCAACCTGGAGCGCCAGCGCGAGTCGATCGGCGCGGTGAACCTCAGGGCCGAGGAGGAAGCCGCCGAATACGCCGCCCGGCTGGAGACCATGCAGACCGAACGGGCGGACCTGACCGGGGCCATCGCCCGCCTGCGGCAGGGAATCGACGAGCTGAACGGCGAGGGGCGCGAGCGGCTGGTCGCAGCCTTCGACGTCATCAACGAGCACTTCAAGACGCTCTTCCAGACCCTCTTCCAGGGCGGCCAGGCCGAGCTTCGGCTGGTGGAATCGGACGATCCGCTGGAGGCGGGCCTGGAAATCTATGCCTGCCCGCCAGGCAAGCGCTTGGCCTCGATGAGCCTGATGAGCGGGGGGGAGCAGGCGCTGACCGCGGCGGCCCTGATCTTCGCCGTGTTCCTCGCCCAGCCGGCGCCGATCTGCGTGCTCGACGAGGTGGACGCCCCGCTCGACGACGCCAACGTCGACCGCTTCTGCAACATGATCGACGAGATGTGCCGGCGCACGGCGACGCGATTCATCGTCATCACCCACAACCCGGTGACCATGGCCCGGGCGGATCGCCTGTTCGGGGTCACCATGGCCGAGCGAGGGGTCTCGCAACTGGTCTCGGTCGACCTGCGCCAGGCCGAGGCGATGGCGGCGGAATAGCCGGCGCCCCAGCGGAAGGTGGCGGACGTTCTGCCACACCTTCGGATTCTCAAGTAAAATCAATTGGCTAGTTACTTCCGGGCCAGCCTTGACGCACTGCACACGCGTCTATAGTTTCCGCGCGACTTTAAGCCCCCGCCGTGGCGGCGACGTCGCGGACCTTGAACTTCCCGACCATGCCGCAAGCGGACGAAACGCGCGCCGAGGCGCTGAAGCGCCTGGATGCACGGGCCAAGGCCCTACAGGCGCGATCCGCGCCGAAGGAGCCTGTGGACTACGGGGCCAAGGCGGCGGGGTACGGCTACCGGCTGCTCGGCATTCTGCTGGGCGGCCTGTTTGTTGGTCTGGGTTTCGGCGCGAGCGTCGACGCTTTGGCTGGCGTCGCGCCCTGGGGAATGATCGTCGGAGTCCTTGTGGGCTTCGTGGTTTCGGTCTGGATGGCGGTCCGCTCTGCAAGGCGGATGTCGGCCGGCGTCGAGAAGGAGTGGGGTCCGGCCAAGGATCTCCCCTTTGACGACGACGAGGAAGATTGAGGAGTTCGAGGCGGCATGGCCGACCCGATGCACCAGTTTGAGGTCCAGAAAATTGTGGACCTCCCGGATGTGACCATCCCCGGCGTGGGCGTCATCGACATGGCGTTCACCAACTCGACGCTCGCCATGACCGTTGCGGCGGCGGCGATCGCTGCGTTCTTCGGTATCGCCACGGCGCGCAGCGAAATCGTGCCCGGTCGTCTCCAGACCATGGGCGAGGTGGCGTTCGGCTACATCGACGACCTGACCACCAGCATCATCGGCGCGGAAGGCAAGCGGTTCTTCCCGTTCATCTTCACGCTGTTCCTGTTCATCCTGGCGATGAACATCCTGGGCATGTTCCTGTTCTTCACGGCGACGTCGCAGCTCGCCGTGACGGCGACCCTTGCGGTCATCACGATCCTGCTCGTGCTGATTGTCGGCATCGTTCGAAACGGCGCCAACATGTACAAGCTGTTCGTCCCGGCGGGCGTGCCCTGGTACATGCTGCTCCTGGTGACGCCGATCGAGCTGATCTCGTTCCTGCTGCGGCCGGTGACCCTCGCGCTTCGTCTGTTCGGCAACATGCTGGGCGGCCACGTCGCCCTGAAGGTGTTCGCCGGCTTCGTGGTTTCGCTGGGCGCTCTGGCGGCCGGCGGCGGCCTGGGGCTCCTGGGCATCCCGGGTGCGGTGCTGTCGCTGGGCGGCGTTGTGGCCCTGACGGCTCTGGAGTTCCTCGTGGCCTTCCTTCAGGCCTTCGTCTTCGCAGTTCTGACCTGCGTCTACTTGAACGACGTGGTCAATCTCGGCCATCACCACTGATTGCCGGCTTTAAACCCCTCACTCTCAACTTTCGGTAGGATCTAGGACATCATGGAAGCGGAAGCCGCTAAGTTCATCGGCGCCGGTCTCGCGACCCTCGGCATGGTTGGCGCCGCCATCGGCGTGGGCAATCTGTTCAGCGGGTTCCTCCAAGGCGCCCTCCGCAACCCGTCGGCCGCCGGCGGTCAGTTCACGAACCTCATCCTGGGCGCGGCTCTGACCGAAGCCCTGGGCATTCTGGCCTTCGTGCTCGGCCTGCTGATCCTCTTCGGCTAAAGAAAACGATCCGCAGAGCCGGCGGCGCGAAAGCGATGCCGGCTCTTTGCGCATAAGGACGTTCGAGCCAGATGGCCATTGAGTCCCCCAACGCGCCGGCTCCCGGCGCATACGACGGCAATCCGGCCGCCGAAGGCGCCGAGGCTGTCCACGGTCATGAGGTTCCGGCCGGGACCACCGAAGTCGCCGGTCACGGCGGCGAAGGCGGTGGCCTGCCTCAGTTCAGGATGGAATACTGGGGTGGCCAGATCATCTGGCTGCTGATCCTCTTCGCGATCCTGTACTTCCTGTTCGCCCGCGTTTTTACGCCGCGGTACCGGAAGGTCGTGGAAGCCCGGCGGGCGACGATCGACGGCGCGCTTGAGGAGGCCCGCCGTGTGCAGGCCGACGCGGACGCCCAGGCGGCTGCGGTCAAGGCCGAGATCGATCAGGCCCGGGCCAACGCGCGCCGGATGGTCGCCGACGCCAACGCCAAGGCCGCCGCCGAGATCGCCCAGAGCCAGGCCGCGGAAGACGCACGGCTGAGCGCCGAGCTGGAGAAGGCCGAACAGCGCATCCGCGCCACGCGCGACAGCGCCATGGCCAATGTGGAGGCGATCGCCGCCGACACCGCTGAAGCCATCGTGCAGAAGCTGACCGGCTCGGCCGTCAATGCCGCTGAAGCGGGCGCCCTGCGCGCCGCGCGTTCGTAAAAGAGACTAGCGATGCCCGCATTCCTCAATCCGGCCGAGGCTGAGTTCTGGGTCGGCGTAGGCCTGCTCATCTTCCTCGCCATCGTCTTCTTCGCGGCCAAGGCCCACAAGGCCGCTGCGGCGGCCCTGGACGCCAAGGCGTCCACGATCCAGTCGAACCTCGACGAGGCGGCGCGGATTCGTGACGAAGCCCAGCGCCTGCTGAAGGAGCTGCAGGCCGAACGCGCCGACGCTGAACGCCAGGCCAAGGAAATGCTGGCGCAGGCCGAGGCTCAGGTTCGCCAGTTCGAGGCCGAGGCCCAGGCCAAGCTTCAGGAGAACCTGGAGCGGCGTCGCAAGCTCACCGAGCAGAAAATCGCGACCGCCGAGGCTCAGGCCGCGGCCGAGGTCAAGGCCGCCGCCGCGGACCTCGCGGCGCAGATGGCCGAGCAGATCCTCGCGCAGCGTCTGGCGGGGACCAAGAGCGACCCGCTCGTCGACAAGGCGATCGGCCAGCTCGCCGCCAAGCTGCAATAGCTGAAATCAGCGGCGGCGCCGGAAGCGCCGCCGCATTTTCACTGCAAAACGATAGCGGCTCGGCAGGACCACCCGCTCGACCCGCAGATATTGCTGCCAGAACACCGGAAAGACCTCGGGTTCTCGCCGCAGCAGCCGGCGGATCGGATAGGCCGTTCTCGGGTGCCGCCGCTGGAATTTCACGAACTGCCGCTTCGCCTTGAATGAGTTGCGAAGCACGATCATCAGCCCCACCACGATGACTGGTATCCCGCCGGGACCCGGCAGGGGGGCGATGATGATCCCCAGGATGATGATCGCGACGCCCAGCAGCATGAGGCCGGTCCGAAGGAACCGGCTCACGAACTCGCGCGCAAGTTCGTCCGCGGCGCGATAGACGCGCAAAGGGGGCATGGCGAAAGACACGTGATCAACCTGGGAGCGCGCGGTGGGACGGGAGGTTCCCACCGTCACGGAACCAGATATGTGAATCCGCACCGGAGTCGTAAAGCGGCGGTCGCGTTAAATTTTCCTAACGCGAACCTATTCCTCCGCTCATGGCGTCGGCGCCACACTCCCGGGGTCTTCGCGCCACACCAGCTTGGGTTTACGGGCGGCCTGGGTCTCGTCCAGCCGTCGCATGGGGGCCAGATGCGGCGCGCCCTTGAAGCGCTCGACCTCGCCGGCCTTGGCCGCGCTGGCCAGGGCCCGTAGGGCGTCGCAAAACCGATCCAGCTCCTGCTTGGACTCGGTTTCGGTCGGCTCGATCAGCATCGCCCCATGCACCACCAGCGGAAAGTACATGGTCATCGGGTGGAAGCCCTCGTCGATCATCGCCTTGGCGAAGTCGAGGGTGGTCACGCCGGTCCCTTCGAGCCAGGCGTCGTCGAACAGGGCCTCGTGCATGCAGGGGCCGTCCGGGAAGGCGGGCGACATCACATCGGACAGCCGCGCCTTGACGTAGTTGGCGTTGAGAACCGTGTCCTCGGCCACCTGCCGCAGGCCGTCGGCCCCATGGCTCAACATGTAGGCCAGGGCCCGGACGAACATCCCCATCTGCCCGTGGAAGGCAGTGAGGCGCCCGAAGCCCGCATCCCCCTCGCGCAGCTCCAAGCCGTTCGGCCCGGCCACGATCCAGGGCGCGGGCGCGAAGGGCGCAAGGGCCGCCGACAGCACCACCGGGCCGGCGCCCGGGCCGCCCCCGCCGTGCGGCGTGGAAAAGGTCTTGTGCAGGTTGATATGCATGGCGTCGACGCCGAGGTCGCCGGGGCGAACCTTGCCGACGATGGCGTTGAAGTTGGCGCCGTCGCAGTAGAAGTAGGCTCCCGCCTCGTGGGTGAGACGGCTGATCTCGATGATGTCGCGCTCGAAGAGGCCGCAGGTGTTGGGGTTGGTGACCATGATCGCGGCCACATCCGGCCCCAGCTTGGCGGCGAGATCGGCGAGATCCACGCGACCATCGGCGGTCTGGGCGATCTCCCGGACCGAATAGCCCACAAAGGCGGCGGTGGCCGGGTTGGTGCCATGGGCCGAGGTCGGGACCAGCACGGTGCGGCGGTCGCCCTGGCCGGCGGCCTCATGGGCGGCCTTGATGCTGAGCAGGCCGCAGAGCTCGCCATGGGCGCCGGCCTTGGGCGACAGGGCGACGGCGGGCATGCCGGTGAGGGTCTTCAGCCAATGGGCCAGGCGATCCATCAGCTGCAGGGCGCCCTGGGTCGTCGAGACGGGCTGCAGCGGGTGCAGGTCGGCGAAGCCGGGCAGGCGCGCCATCTTCTCGTTGAGCCGCGGGTTGTGCTTCATGGTGCACGAGCCCAGCGGATAGAGCGCCAAGTCGATGGCGTGGTTCTTCTGTGACAGGCGCACGTAGTGGCGCACGGCTTCGGGCTCGGACAGGCCGGGCAGGCGCAGGTCGTCGCGGGTCAGGCCCTCGAGGTCCGAGGCGTCCAGCTCGGCGGCGGGCAGGTCGACCCCACATTTGTCCCAGCCGTCCAGTTCGAACAGCAGGGCCTCGTCCTGCAGCAGGCCGCGGCCGCCGGAGAGAGAGCGGAAGCCTTCGCCGGCGATGGCGTCTTCGGGCCGGGTCGGGCGGCCCACGTTCATCATGGTCATCGGGCAAGCGCGTCCTTCAGCGCGGCGATGTCGGCGGACGTGGTGGTTTCGGTGGCGGCCAGGAGCAGGACATCGTCCAGGCCGGCCTTGGGATCGAGCCGCGAGAACGGCACGCCGGCGATGATTCCATCGCCCAGCAGGCGCTCCACCAGTTCGGCGGCGGCCCCTTTGGTCCGAACGGCGATCTCATTGAAGAACCGCGGCGTCAGCACCTCAAGACCGGCGGCCTCGACGGCGGCCTTCAGTTCCCGCGCCCGGGAATGGTTCACCGCCGCCAGCTGCTTCAGCCCCTGACCGCCCAGCAGCGACAGGTGGATGGTGAAGGCCAGGGCGCAGAGCCCCGAATTGGTGCAGATGTTGGAGGTCGCCTTCTCGCGGCGGATGTGCTGCTCGCGGGTGGACAGGGTCAGCACGTAGCCGCGCCGGCCTTCGGCGTCGACCGTCTCGCCGCAGAGCCGGCCCGGCATCTGGCGGACGAACTTCTCCCGGCAGGCGAAGAGCCCGACGTAGGGGCCGCCGTAGTTCAGGGCGCTGCCGATCGACTGGCCCTCGGCGACCGCGATGTCCGCACCCATGGCGCCTGGCGATTTCAGGAGGCCGAACGACACCGCCTCGGTCGTCACCACGATCAGCAGGGCCCCCCTGGCATGGGCCGCCTCGGCGATGCGGGCGACGTCGGTGACCACTCCGAAGACGTTGGGCGTCTGGACCACCACGCAGGCGGTCTCATCGTCGATGGCGTCGATGACCTCGGCCTCGGCGTCGATGGCGGCTGGCAGGCGGACGATCTCCATGCCCTCGGCATGGGCGATGGTCTGGGTGACGGCGGCGTAGTGCGGATGCACGCCGCCCGAGAGGATCGCCTTCTCCCGGCGGGTGACGCGCTGGGCCATCATCACCGCCTCGGCGGTGGCGGTGGAGCCGTCGTACATGGAGGCGTTGGCCACATCGAGGCCGGTGAGCGCCGCCACCTGGGTCTGAAACTCGAACAGGACCTGCAGCGTGCCCTGCGCGATCTCAGGCTGGTAGGGCGTGTAGCTGGTCAGGAACTCCGACCGCTGAATGATGTGGTCGACGCTGGCCGGGACGTGATGGCGATAGGCGCCCGCCCCGCAGAAGAACGGGCCGGCGCCGGCCGGCCGGTTCAGGGCCGCCAGGGCCGAGAGTTCCCGCTCCACCTCCAGCTCGCCCGCATGCAGCGGCAGGTCGAACAGGTCCGTCTTGCGGGCGGCCGCAGGCACGTCGGCGAACAGGGCGTCCACATCAGGCGCGCCGATGACGCCGAGCATTTCGGCGCGGTCGGCGGGGGTCAGCGGGAGGTATCTCATCGTCACATCATCCGTTCCGCGCGTCCCGCGCGAGGCGGGCGATTCTGCGGCGGTAGAGCCTGCGTCCCCGCCTGGGCGGGGACGCGTCCGGGTTAGAGGCTGGCCACGAAGGCGTCGTAGGCGGCCTTGTCCATGAGGGCGTCGAGCTCGGCCGGGTCCGAGACGCGGATCTTGGCGAACCAGCCGCCGGCCTCCGGCTCGGCGTTGACCGTCTCGGGCGAGCCGGCCAGGGCCTCATTGGCCTCGACCACCTCGCCGCTGACGGGGGCGTAGACGTCGGAGGCGGCCTTGACGCTCTCCACGACGGCGAAGGCGTCGCCGGCCTTCACGGCCTTGCCGACTTCCGGGGTTTCCACGAACACCACATCGCCCAGCTGCTCGGCGGCGTGGGCGGTGATGCCGACGGTGGCCACGTCGCCGTCCAGCGACACCCACTCGTGATCCTTGGTAAAGCGCATGTGCTTGGGTCCTTAGAGCCGATGCGGAAGGGGATGCGTCGTCCCGGCGGGGGCGATGACGACTGGGAACTGAACGATCATCGGGCCGCCTTGCGCACGTAGCGATGCGGCACGAACGGGGTCTTCACGACCTCGGCGGCCTGCGGCTTGCCGCGGACGATGACCTTGAGCTTCTCGCCTGGCGTCGCCAGGGCGGGCGGGACGAAGGCCAGGGCGATGCCCTGTTTCAGGCTGGGCGAATAACCGCCCGAGGTGACCACGCCGACCACCTGGCCGGCCTCGTCGGCGACCTCGGCGCCTTCCCGCGCCGGGGCGCCCTCCAGCACCTTGAGGCCGACGCGGACCCGGGCTGGCCCTTCTGCGAGCTCGCGCGTGATGCGGGCCGCGCCGGGGAAGTCCCGCTGCTCACGGCGGTTCTTGTTGATGGCGAAGGTCAGACCCGCCTCTACCGGCGAGACGCTCTCGTCGAGGTCGTGCCCGTAGAGCGGCAGGCCGGCTTCCAGGCGCAGGGAATCGCGGGCGCCGAGGCCGATGGGCTTCACCCGCTCGTCCTCCAGGAGCAGCGTCCAGACGCGGACCGCCGCGTCAGCGGGGATCGAGATCTCGAAGCCGTCTTCGCCGGTGTAGCCTGAGCGCGAGATGATCGCGTCGACGCCGAAGGCAGGCATGGTGCGGATGTCCATGAAGGCCATGTCGGCGACGGCGGGGACGTGGGCGGCCAGGGCCTCCACCGCCTTCGGCCCCTGCAGGGCGATCAGGGCCCGGTCTTCCAGGCGCTCGATCTGCACCTGGGGCGCGAGCTCGTCGTCGATGACCCGGAAGTCGTTGTCCTTGCACGCGCCGTTGACGATGATGAACAGCCCGTCGTCGTCCGGCCGGCCGGCCATCAGGTCGTCGATGACCCCGCCCTGGCGGTTCAGCAGCATGGAATACTTCTGCTTGCCGGGCTTCAGGCCGATGAAATCGCCGGGGACCAGTTCCTCGAAGGCGGCGAGGGGCGCGACGCCGCGCAGGCGCGCCTGGCCCATATGGGAGACGTCGAACAGGCCGGCGTTCTCCCGCGTCCAGAGATGCTCCTTCAGCACTCCGTCGGCGTACTGCACCGGCATGGAATAGCCGGCGAACGGGACCATCCGCGCGCCCAGGGCGACATGGGTCGCGGTGAGCGGGGTGGTCTTGAGGGACGTATCGGCCTGATCAGACATGGCGCGGACTCCGGCTGACGATGCGGCGAGCGCCGGGGATTGGCCCCGTCGTCTCGCGCCCCCGCTGTCCCTTGGCCTGAGAGATTTCGGGGGCGCCGGTGGTTGGCGTCCCGTTGCTCCTTCGGCGCCCGCTCACCCAACAGGACGAGGGGACTTTCCAGCGTTCATCAGCCCGCGCGGTCCTTTTGCCTGAGCGTTTCCGGGGCGGTTGCGCCTTCGGCGCCGGAGAGAATCCGGCCTCTCCCGCGAGAGTCCGCGCGAACCTGTTGGAAGGCGGAACGGGAGTCAACGGGGCACATGCGCCGCGAGCGTCAATGCCGCTTCACTTGGCTGCTGGCGCGACGCGGGCGCCGTCAGTGAGGCGGCGGGTCGCATAGCCGCCGGCTGCATAAGAGGTGGCGGGCTCAAAGATGCGGGCCTATGGCGGAGCCTATGAGCGAACCTGAGATCACCATCCGTCCGGCGCGGCCGGACGACGAGGCGGCGCTGGGGCGGCTGGGCGGCCTTCTGGTCGTGCGGCATCACGAGTTCGATGCGCGGCGATTCATTCCGCCGTCCGCGAACATCGAGGCGGAATACGGCCGCTTCCTGGTGGGAGAACTGGCCAAGCCGGACAAGGTGGTGCTGGTGGCCGATCAGGGCGGGCAGGTGCTGGGCTATGTCTATGGCGCCCTGGACGGCATGGACTGGCTGGCCCTGCGCGGGCCGGCCGGCGTGATCTACGACATCCTGGTGGACCCCGGCCGCCGCAGTCAGGGCGTCGGCCGGCGCCTGCTTGAGGCGATGGTGGCGGAGCTGGGCGAGATGGGCGCCCCCCAGTTCGTGCTGTCGGCGGCCTATCCCAACCAGGGCGCCCAGCGGATGTTCGCCTCGGCGGGCTTCCGTCCGACCATGGTGGAGATGACCCGCGAGCGCGACTAGCCGTCGGAGCGTAAGCTTCCCGGGCGCCGAACTCTGGTCGCGATTGCCGCGTTTCCTGCCCTCGCAACGGGAGGAACGTGACCCATGACCGCCTCGCTGGACACGTTCTGGTGGCTGCTGGCCGTGGTCGCAGGGGCGGTGGCGGTGTTCGCCGTCCTCCTGTGGCTGCGGCTTACGCGGCGGGCCGATCAGGAGCGGCGGGCGGAGGACCGGCGCGAAGGGCGCTGAGCCGCCGCCCGGCAGGGATCACATGCGGTCGGGCGTCTCGATCCCGAGCACCATCAGCGCCAGTTCAAGCTGCTTGAGCGTGGCCGCGGCCAGGGTGAGGCGCGAGGCCTTCACCGGCGGCTCGGCCACGAGGATCGGGCAGGCGGCGTAGAACTTCGAGAAGACCTGGCTGAGCCGGTAGGCGTGCTCGGCCACGGCGTTGGGGGCCTTCTTGTCGTAGGCCTCCTGCAGGGCGGTCTCGAAGGCGTCGAGGGTCAGCACGAGGTCACGCTCGGCTGGCTCGGAGACCATCACCTTGCCGCCGGCGGTCACGCCTTCGCTCTCGGCCTTGCGCAGCAGGCTCTTCACCCGCACCGCCTGGTACAGCAGGTAGGGGCCGGTCTTGCCTTCGAAGCTGGTGAAGCGGTCGAGGTCGAAGACGTAGGAGGTGCCGCGGAAATTGGACAGGTCGGCGAACTTGAGGGCCGCCACCGCCACCTTGCCGGCGATATCCTCGAACTCCTCGGGCGGGAGGTTCTCGCCGAGGCCGGCCTCCTGCAGGCGCTCCCGGGCCTTGGTCCGGGTCATCTCGATGAGGTCGTTCAGCTTCAGGACGCCGCCCTCGCGGGTTTTGAAGGGCTTGCCGTCGGCGCCGTTCATGGTGCCGAAGCCGATGTGCTCCAGCTGCCCCGGCTGGGCGTAGCCGGCCAAATAGGCGGCCCGGAAGACGATTTCGAAATGGTCGGCCTGGCGCTGGTCCACGCAGTAGATGATCAGCTCGGGATCGAACTCGCGGCGACGGTCCACGATGGTAGCGAGGTCGGTAGTGCCGTACATCGCCGAGCCTTCGGACGAGACCACCAGCAGCGGCGGCAGCTCGCGCTTGTCGTCCTCGCGGGCGACCCGGACGATGCGGGCGCCCTGGTCGTCCACCAGCAGGCCCTTGGCCTCCAGGTCGGCGACCATCTCGGGAATCAGCGGGTCGGCGTCGCTCTCGCCCTTCCACCAGTCGAAGTCGACGCCGAGGGCGTGGAAGTCGCGCTCCAGGGCCACCTGGGTCACGGCCCGGAACTGGCGCCACAGGACGTAGGCGCCGGGCTTCATGGCCTGGAGGTCGGCGGTGAGCTTGCGGGCCCGGTCGCGATAGGCCGGGTCCTCCTTCCCGCGGGCCGCGGCCTGCGGATAGAGCCGGTCGAGGTCGGCCAGGGTGATCCGCTGGAAGGCCTCGGGGATCGGCGCGTCCTTGTCGGTAAGGCTCTCGACCAGGGCGGCGATGTCCGAGTTCTCGTCGCAGACGGCGCCGATCAGCAGGCCCATCTGGTAGCCCCAGTCGCCGAAGTGGGCGTCGCCGATCACCTCGTCGCCGCGGAAGCGGTAGAGGCGCTTGATGCTCTCGCCGATGATCGAGGCGCGCAGGTGGCCCACGTGCATGGGCTTGGCCACGTTGGGGCCGCCGTAGTCCACGATCACCCGGCGCGGGTTAGCGAGGCGCTCGGCGCCTGCGCGTTCGTCGGCGGCGATCTCGTCCGCGCGGGCGGCGAGGGCCGCGTCGGCGACCTTGAGGTTCAGGAAGCCGGGGCCAGCGATGTCCACCGAGGCCAGCCGCGGATCACCCTTCAGGCGCTCGGCGACCGCCGTGGCGATCTCGCGTGGATTGCGGCCCACGCGCTTGGCGGCGACCAGAGCCCCATTCGACTGGAAGTCGGCGAGGTCGGGCCGGTCGGAGGCGGTGACGCGGGCCAGTTCAGCAGGAACGCCTTCAGCGGCGAAGGCGGCCTCGACCGCTTCGCCCAGGGCGGATTTGAGATCGCTCATTGAGGCTGGGTGTTACCGGCGGTGTCGGAAGCGGCGGTCTGGGCGCCGGCGTTCAGGCGGAAGCGCTTGCCCTCACGATTGAAGGCGGCCATCTGCGGCGTCACCTCGAAACCCACCAGGATTTCGAAGTTGGAGCCCGAGGTGGTCATCTCGGCGCGAGGGATGACGATGCGGTTGAGGTTCTGCCGCACATAGGTGCGGTCTTCGCCTTCCTTGAAGGTCACCGGCAGGTCGAAGGTCTGCTTTTCGAGGACCGAGCGGTTGCGGTCGGTGACCGCCACCCAGTAGCGGTAGGTCTTGGAACGGCCCTCGGCCTGAGGCCCGCGGCCCAGTTCGAAGAGGATTTCCATCGCCACTTCGATGGGATCGTCGTCCTTGTACTGGCAGCCCGCGGAAATGCCCTGAATCTCGCCGGTGAAGCCGACATTGGCCGAAGCCTCGCGGCCGTCCTTGAACTCGACGTAGCGGGCGGCGTCGTACAGCGTCTTCACGAAGGGGCAGGGCCCGGCGTTGCGCAGCGCCGGCAGGGGCGCCTGACGGTTGCCCCACTCGGCCTCGCGCTTCCGGCGCTTGGCCGCGTCGTCCTCCTGCTGTTGCTGGTCCTGACGACGCGACTGGGCGTCGGCGGCCTGCGGGACGGCGATGGCGGCCGCGAGAAGGGCGACGGCGAACAGATTGCGGCGCATGGGAGCGTCTCGGAAGTCAGAGGGGCGCGGAGACGTCCGCGCAGTCCGGGCCTAGTTACAGCCTCACGATTGCGGCGGCAACGCGGCTCGGGCGCAGCCCGCTCCGGCGGCCGTGGAACGCAAAGCTCCACCATGCGCTGTGCAAGCGGCGCCGGCCGCGCCGGTCCCCAAGGAGAGCCCCGCATGTCGATCCTCGTCTTCGCGCTTATCGTCCTGATTGTCGCCGCCCTGATCGCCTGGGCGGTGCAGAAGCTGCCGCTGCCCTCGCCGTTCGGCATGATCATCCAGGCGCTGATCCTGATCATCGCCGCGGTCGTGATCGCCCAGCGAGCCGGTCTTTTCTAGCGACGCAAGGTCGGGTGGCGCCGACGCATCCTTGGCCCTAAGTTCCCGGCCATGTCGACGCGCCCCCCGCTTACCGTCCTTCTGGCCAGCCCCCGCGGCTTCTGCGCCGGCGTCGACCGGGCGATCCAAATTGTCGAGCGGGCCATCGAGACCTATGGCGCGCCGGTCTATGTGCGCCACGAGATCGTCCACAATCGCCATGTGGTCGACCGGCTCAAGGCGCTGGGCGCGGTGTTCGTTGAGGAGCTGGACCAGTGCCCCGAGGATCGGCCGGTGGTGTTCTCGGCGCACGGGGTGCCCAAGGCGGTCCCGGCCGCGGCCAAGGCGCGGAACATGCTATACCTCGACGCCACCTGCCCGCTGGTTTCCAAGGTGCATGTGGAGGCCCAGCGGCACTATGACGCCGGTCGCGAGATCGTACTCATCGGTCACGCTGGACACCCTGAGGTGGTGGGCACCATGGGCCAACTGCCGGAAGGGGCGGTGCAGCTGATCGAGACCGTCGAGGACGTGGCCGCCTTCACGCCAAAGGACCCGGCCAATGTGGCTTTCGTCACCCAGACCACCCTGTCGGTGGACGATACCGCCGAGATCGTGGAGGCCCTGCGGGCCCGCTTCCCGGCCATCGCCGCGCCCCACAAGGAAGACATCTGCTACGCCACCACCAACCGCCAGGAGGCGGTGAAGGCCATCGCGACCCGCGCCGAGGTTCTGCTCGTGCTGGGGAGCGCCAATTCCTCGAATTCGGTCCGGCTGGCCGAGGTCGGGCGCCGGGCGGGGGCGGCAGCCTATCTCATCGACGACGCCGGCGGCCTCGACTTCGCCTGGCTCGACGGGGCGAAGGTCGTGGGCGTCACCGCCGGCGCCTCGGCGCCCGAGGTGCTGGTGCAGGGATTGCTGGCCCGGCTGTCCGAGCGCTTCGAGGTGACCCTCGAGGAGGCCGAGGTCGCCCGGGAAACCGTCACCTTCAAGCTCCCCCGCGCCCTGGCGGCCGGCTAGCGCCAAGCCGGTCCTTCATCGGCGGGCGGCGCGAGTCGCGCTTGACCCGCCTCGCGACGTGCCTCATGCGGGCGCCATGGCGGTCTACACCGACATCACCGACGCTGAACTCGCCGAGCTGCTCGCCCAGTACGATCTGGGGGAGGCGCTGTCGTTCAAGGGCGTGGCCGAGGGGGTGGAGAATTCCAACTTCCTGCTCGAGACAGAGAGCGGCCGCTACTTCCTGACCATCTACGAGAAGCGGGTGCGGCCGGAGGAACTGCCATTCTTCCTGGGCCTGATGCGCTGGCTGGCCGAGCATGGCTTTCCCAGCGCCACGCCGATCGCCGCCCGGGACGGCCAGCTGCTCAAGCGGGTGCGGGGCAAGCCCTGCGCCATTGTCTCGTTCCTGACGGGCCTGTCCGTGCGGCGGCCGACGGTGGCGCACTGCCGTGAGGCTGGGCGGGGCCTGGCCGAACTCCACCTCGCCGCCCAGGGCTTTCCGATGAGCCGGGCGAACGACCTGGGCCAGGCTGCCTGGGCCGGCATGTTCGAGGGTCTGAAGGGCGCGGCCGAGGGGCTGAAGCCCGGGCTGGCGACGATGATCGAGGCCGATCTCGCCCACCTCGCCGACCATTGGCCCGAGGACCTGCCCGAGGGCGTGATCCACGCGGACTATTTCCCCGACAACGTCTTCTTCCGCGGTTCGGAGTTCGCCGGCGCCATCGACTTCTACTTCGCCTGCGACGGGGCGCTCGCCTACGACATCGCCATCGCCCTGAACGCCTGGTGCTTCGAGCCGGACGGCAGCTTCAACATCACCGCCGCTCGGGCCTTCGTGGCCGGTTACGAGCAGAAGCGTCCCTTAAGCGCCGCCGAGCGTGACGCCCTGCCGATCCTGGCCCACGGGGCGGCCATGCGCTTCTTCCTGACCCGGCTGCACGACTGGGGGGCGACGCCGGCCGGGGCGCTGGTGAAGCCGAAGGATCCCCTGGAGTACGAGCGCAAGCTGGCGGTGCATCGCGCATCGCCCGACCTGGTGCTGTTCGGCCGCGCGGCATGACCCCTCAGGTGGTGATCTACACGGACGGCGCCTGCTCAGGAAACCCGGGCCCGGGCGGGTGGGGCGCCATCCTTCTGTCGGGGGATCACCGCAAGGAGATCTGGGGCGGCGAACTCGCCACCACCAACAACCGCATGGAGCTGATGGCGGCGATCCAGGCCCTGGAGGCGCTGAAGAAGCCCTGCCGGGTCGAGCTGCACACGGACAGCAAATACGTCCAGCAGGGCATCCACGAATGGATTCATGGCTGGAAGAAGCGCGGCTGGCTGACGGCCGACAAGAAACCCGTGAAGAACGACGACCTCTGGAAACGGTTGGACGCGGCCCGGTCCCGGCATCATGTGGACTGGCGCTGGGTGAAGGGCCACGCCGGTCACGAGCTGAACGAGCGGGCTGATGAACTGGCGCGGCAGGGCCTGGCGGAGACCTTGGCGGGCGCCGACAGAGTCTGAGCGATACAGGAGATGAGCATGCAGCTTTCCCGGCGTGATTTCGGACTTTCCGTGGGCGGGGCGCTGCTGGGCTCCACAATGCTGCGGCCGGTTCCGGCGGCGGCCCAAACCGGTCTCGACCGCGAACTCACCGCCTACCTCGACGCCCAGTACGAGGCCGAGCTGGCCATGGACCCCATGGAGCTCACCGCCCAGGGGCGCAAGGATCAGTATGATCAGCTCACCGACGGCAGCGAGGCGGCCGAGCTGAAGCGTCTGGAATGGCGCCGGCGCAGCGTCGCCGAGATGAAGCGCCGGTTCGATCCCGCCAGGCTGTCGGACGACGCCCGGGTCTCGTTCGACATGTGGGCCCTGGAGCTGGAGCGGGCGGAGGAGGCCTACCGCTGGCGCGGTCACGGCTACACCTTCGCCCGTGGCGGCTATCACACGCGCCTGCCGAACTTCATGATCAACCAGCACCGCGTGGACACGCCGGCCGACATGGAGGCCTACATCCGCCGGGTCTCGCAGATCGGCCCGGCCCTGGATGTCCAGTTGGAGCGCGCCAAGGCCGCGGCCGCGACGGGCGTGCGGATGCCGCGGTTCTCGTACGAGCAGTCCGCCCAGGAGGTAACGCGTCTCACGGCCGGCGCGCCGTTCGACGCCGGCCCGGACTCGGCCCTGTTCGCCGACGGCAAGGCCAAGATCGCCGGCCTGAAGCTGTCGCAGGCCGAGAGCGAGCGCCTGACCCGGGCGCTCGCCGAGGCCATGACGAGCGGGATGAAGCCCGCCTACGAGCGGCTGGCGGCCTGGCTCGCCGCGGACGTCGCCAACACCACCCCGGACGCCCGGGGCGCGGGCGCGCTCCCCGACGGCGCGGCCTTCTACGAGGCCATGCTGCGCCTTCAGACCACCACCAGCATGACGGCCGAACAGATCCACGAGCTGGGTCTGGCCGAGGTGAAGCGCATCCGCGGCGAGATGGAGGCGCTGAAGGCCCGGATCGGCTTTACGGGCGCGCTGGAAGAATTCTTCGTCTTCATGCGGACCGACGACCGGTTCTACGTCTCGGACGACGACGCCGGCCGCGCACGCTACCTGAAGATCGCCGACGACTATCTGGCCGGGATGTATGCCGCCCTGCCGCGCTACTTCGCGCGCATTCCGAAGACGCCGCTGGTGGTCAAGCGGGTGGAGAGCTTCCGCGAGGAGCCGGGCGGCGCGGCCCACTACTACTCGGGCGCTCCGGACGGTTCGCGTCCGGGGATCTTCTATGTCCACCTCGCCGACGTGCGGGCGACGCCGATCTACGAGATCGAGGGCACCTGCTACCACGAGGGCTGGCCGGGCCATCACATGCAGATCATGCTGGCTCAGGAGATGACCGGGACGCCGAAGTTCCGCGGCCAGTACGGCTATGGCGCCTATATCGAGGGCTGGGGCCTCTATGTGGAACAGCTGGCCAAGGAAGCCGGGTTCTACACCGACCCGTATAGCGACTTCGGCCGCCTGGGCCGGGAGATCTGGCGAGCGATCCGGCTGGTGGTGGACACCGGCATTCACGCCAAGGGCTGGAGCGAGGAGCAGGCGCTGGAGTTCTACAGCGCGAACTCGCCCCAGCCGATGGGCAAGATCCGCTCCGAAATCCGCCGCTACTTCGTTAATCCGGGCCAGGCGACCTCGTACAAGGTCGGCATGGTCAGGATTCTTGAGCTGCGTGAGATGGCCAAGCGGGAGCTTGGCCCGCGGTTTGATCTGAAGGCCTTCCACGAGACCGTGCTCGGCGCCGGCTCCCTGCCGCTGAACGTGCTTGAGGCGCGGGTGGGCCGCTGGATCGCCAGCGCCAAGGCCGCCTAGGTCGGCCTCTCGGCCAGATAGGCCGCGGAGAGCTGCCAGTGCGCACGGGCGGATGCTGGCAGGCTTGGCTGCTAAACCGGGAACCGGACCGTGACCTTGAGGCCGGGGGCGGCGTCATCCAGGGTGATGGCGGCGCCGTGGGCCTCGGCGGCCGCAGCCACGAGGCTGAGGCCGAGGCCGAAGCCGGGGGGGGCCGCGCGGCTGTCGTCGGGCGCGTCGCCCCGCCAGAAGCGTTCGAAGACGCGCTCGCGCGCCTCGGGCGGCACGCCGGGGCCATTGTCCGTCACCACGATCTCCACAGCGCCTGGGGCTGTGCGGCCGGCGACCGCCACGCGACCGCCCTCCGGCGCGAACTTGATGGCGTTGTCGAGCAGGTTTGAGACCATCTGGAAGATCAGGTCGCGGTCGCCCATGACCGACAGGTCGGGCGGCGATTCCTCCTCCAGAATCTGGTGGCGGTCCTCGGCCGCGGGCCGGTGCAGCTCGGCGGCGTCCGCCAGAAGGGTGGAGAGGTCTACCGGGGCCCGGCGGGTCTGTTGGCCGCTCTGCAGCCGGGCGATGCGCAACAGGGCCTCGAACATCGACTGCAGCCGGGCGGCCTCGTCCAGGGCGGCGGCGGCCCGGGCCTGGATCTGTTCCGGGGGCTCCTCGCCCGCGCCTGTGGCCAGCTCCTCCAGCTCGGCGCGCAGGCGCGTAAGCGGTGTGCGCAGCTCGTGGGCGATGCTGTCGGAGACGCGGCTGATGGAGGCCACCAGCCGTTCGATGCGGGCCAGCATCTCGTTGAGGGTGGCGGCCAGCTGGTCGAAGTCGTCGCCCGATCCGCGCAGCGCCACGCGCCCCGACAGGTCGCCGGCGATCACCGCCCGGGCGGCGCGGTTGATGGCTTCCAGCCGCTGGGCCACCGCAAAGGTCATGACCAAGCCGCCTATCACCCCGAGCGCCAGGGTCATCCCGGCGCCCCAGGAGAGGGCTTCCATGATCAGGTCCTCGCGCTCGTCGAGGTCCTCAGTGTCGAGCCCCACCAGCAGGCGATAGCCGTCCGGCAGGACGAGGTCGCGGACGACCGCCTCGTGCTCCTCCTCGGCGCCCGTGGCGTAGGTGCCGAATTCATAGCGCACCCACTCGGGCCCCTTTACGCGCGGCCAGTCCAGAAGATTGGCCGACACCACGGCGCCGTCCGGGGCGATGAGCACATGGTAGGGAAGCCGACCGGTGAAGACGCGGCTGCGCTGATCGAGGGCGCGGATGAGGGCGTCGCGCCCCTGCGTGCGATAGATGCCGGCGAGACGGTCGCTGTCGGTCCGGATCTGCTGTTCCACGGCCTGCAGCGGCCGCGCCACCCCGCCCACATAGCTGACGCCCAGCATCAGACCGATCGAGCCATAGAACAGGGCCATGTAGACCAGGGTCAGGCGCAGGGTGAAGCTGCGCAGGGAAACCCGGGCGACGCGGGGGCGGAGCCGCGTCATGTGTGCAGGCTGTAGCCCATGCCGCGGACCGTGTGGATCAGTGGGACCTCGAAGTCCTTGTCGATCTTCTGGCGCAGGCGGCTGACATGCTGGTCGATGATGTTGGTCTGGGGATCGAAGTTGTAGTCCCAGACGGCCTCCAGCAGCATGCTGCGGCTGACCACCCGCCCCGCATTGCGCAGCAGATATTCCAGGAGGCCGAACTCGCGGACCGTCAGATCGATGGGCCGGCCGGCCCGGGTGACCGTCCGGGTGATGAGGTTCATCTCCAGATCGGCCAGGGACAGGGAGGTGGTTTCCTGCACCGGCGCCTTCCGGCGGCTGAGCGCCTCCACCCGGGCCAGCAGCTCGGAGAAGGCGAACGGCTTGGTGAGATAGTCGTCGCCGCCCGCCCTCAGGCCCTTCACGCGATTGTCCACGTCGCCCAGGGCCGACAGGATCAGCACCGGCGTGGAATCCCCCGACGCGCGCATGGTCTGAAGGATCTTCAGCCCGTCGACGTTCGGCAGCATGCGGTCGAGGACGATGACGTCATAGGTTTCGGCCGCCACGCGAAAGAGGGCTTCCCGCCCGTCCGCCACGTGGTCGACCAGCCAGCCTTCGGCCCTCAGGCCCTTGACCACGTGGTCGGCGACGCGGGCGTCGTCCTCCACGACCAGCACATGCATGCGGAACTCCGCGCGGCCCCTAGTCGTCGATCACCGGGGTGATCGCGCCGGTGCGCACATCGACGCGCACCTCGCGGTCCTGGGCCCCGGCGAGCTCAGCCTCGTAGTAGTACCGGCCGCCCTTGCGCTCCAGAGAGATCTCCGAGACCCGGCCCTTGGTGGCGTTCTCCACCAGGGTGATCGTCTGGCTCAGGGTGCGGGGCGCGGACTGGGCGACCTTCAGGTGTTCACTGGTGAACGGGAGGCGCACGCCGGCCGGTTGACGCCGGCTGATGATCTTGCCGGTGGTCGCGTCGACCTGGACCTCCACCGCACGACCGTCCTTCACGAGATCGATCTCATAGACGAGGACGCCCTTCTCACGGTCGAGCTCGGCGTCGAAGGCGCGGCCGCCCACGGCCTGTTCGGCGGTGGCCACGGCCTGGGCGAGGCTCACATGCGGCCGGGCGGCGGAGGAGGCGGGAGGACGCGGAGGAGCGCCCTGCGGTCCGCCCTGAGGCGCTTGGGCGAAGCCGGGCAGCGCGATGGCGGCGGTCGCCGCAGCAAGAAGCAGGGTTCTGGTGGTTTTCACTCGATGACTCCGTATGGGATGCGCCCCGCCCCGCTGATGAGGCTTGGTCATACCGGCGCGGGATGGCGGGCGTGTTCGGTCTGGATTTGGATTTCGTCATGCGCCGGCGGGGTGGTCAGCACGAGCCGACGCATGCGCTCGAGGGCGGCGGACAGGTCGTAGGCCGCGACCCGATCCCCGGGGGTGATGCGCGTGGCCGGGTCGAGCTGGGCGGCGATGGCGCAGGCCAGGGCGCGCGGTTCGGGCTGCGCAAGACGGCCATAGCGACCATGTCCCAGGACCTCGGGCGCGCTGCCCGCGGTGACCGCGGCCACCACGGGGGCGCCACAGGCCAGGGCCTCCAGCAGGCTGTTGGACGACCCTTCCCAGCGCGAGGGCAGGACATAGGCGCTGGCGGCGGCCATCAGCGGAAACGGGTTGGCCACTTCGCCCTCCAGCCGCACGGCGTGGGCGAGGCCGAGACGGCGCGCCAGGGCCTCGAGCCGCCGGCGCATGGCCGGCCTGCCCGCCCCCAGGATCAGCAGCCGCAGGTCGCGGCGGTCATGGCCGCGCAGGACCGCCAAGGCTTCGATCAGGGCTTCGCAGTTCTTCTGCCGGTGCAGCCGCCCCACGGCCACGAGGAACGGCCGGCCGTCCGCGATCCAGGGATGATCGCAGGGCGCGGCGGCGCGGGCGCGCACGGCGTCGGCGTCGACGCCGTTGGAGATCACTTCGATCCGGCCGGCGGCGCGGGCGGCGGCGAACACCGGCCGCTGCGCCGCGGCCGCGGAGACCGAGACCAGGCGGGTGGCGTCGGCGGCGATCAGGCGCAGCCCTGCATCCCGCAGCGCTCGCTGAAGGACCATCTCGCCGGGATGATGCGGGTCGTTGCTGATCCGATAGAGCCGGGGCAGCTCAGGAAGGCCGCGCAGGGCCGCCCAGACCGCGAGGTGAGCGTGATTGCCCATGGAGACCACCGCGCGTGGCTGCGTGTGGGCGAGATGCCGGGCGAGGCGGGGGACCGCCAGGGCCAGGGCGAGGGCTCGGGGCCCTTTCGTGCGGCCCAGGTGGATCAGGACCGGCCCATCGAGCTGTTCGGCCAGGGGGCCGTCAGTCAGGCAGACCACCTCCACGGGCGTGCCGCCGCCCGCCAGGGCGTTGGCCAGGTTGACCGTGTTGCGGGCCACGCCGTCGCGGGTCAGGGCGGCGCAGAAGAGTACGACGGGGCGCACGTTGGACATCCATCCATCGATGGCCCGAACGCATGGCGGCCCATTGTGATCAACATTTGCTTTTCGCCATGTTTCGTCGCCGCCGCCGTTTCAGCGAACGCGGCGCTTCAATCTCGAAACACATTGTTCGGCGTCGAATGGTAGAGGTTCGTTCCTGTCCTTGAGGGGGAGGCAGGCCATGGCGGCGGCGAGCGAGGAACATCCCGAAGTCCAGGTGTTCGACGAGATCAGCATGATCGAGCACGGGGTGCGGAGGGTCATCGGCCGCTGCCTGCCGGTAGGGCTGAGCTACCCCCAGTTCGAGGTGCTGAACCTGATCATGCGGCGGGGCGGACAGCTCACGCCCGTGCAGATCGCCGCCGCCCTGCAGATGACCCCGGGCGCGATCACCAACACCCTCCAGCGCCTGGAAGCCACCGGTATGGTGACGGTGGAGCCGTGCGAGGCGGACCGGCGCAAGAAGCATGTGCGGTTGACCGCTGCAGGGCGGGAGGCCTACGCCCGGTCCATGGCCGCCATCCGACCGCGGATGGCGAAGCTACGCGAGGCCTTCACCCAGAAGGAGTTCCGCGAGGCCCTTCCGTTCCTGCGCGCCCTCCGCATCTGGATGACAGAGCAGGCTTAAGGGCGCGGCGTGAGGGGTAGGGACGTTGCCGTCCCATGGGGAAGGCGCCGGAGGCTGGCGGCGAGGCAGGAGTTCGGGTGTGCGCGACGGGATCGAACAGACGGCAACGGAGCTGGCCCGGCCGAAGCTGACCTATCCGTTTGAGGCGTCGCCGGCGTCTGGCGAGGCGGTGGACGTGGCGCCGGGGGTGAAGTGGCTGCGCATGCCGCTGGCCGGGCCGCTGGGGGCGATCAATGTCTGGGCGATCCGCGAGGGCCAGGGCTGGGCGATCGTGGACACCGGCATCGCCGGCCTTCCCACCCGCGACGCCTGGCGCGCGGCGTTCGAAGGTCCACTGGAGGGGCTGCCGGTGACGCGCGTGTTCGTCACGCACATGCACCCCGACCACATCGGCATGGCGGGCTGGCTGACCCGCAAGTTCGGCTGCCAGCTCTGGATCACGCGGCTTGAGTTCGTGACCTGCCGTTCGCTGGCCCTGGATACCGGGCGCGAGGCGCCGGAGGTGGCTGTGCGCTTCTACCGGGCCTGCGGCTGGGACGAGGAGGCCATCGACCGGTACAAGGCCAGGTTCGGGGGCTTCGGGCGGGGCCTGCATGTGCTGCCCGACAGCTTCCGGCGCCTGTCCGATGGCGAGCGCCTCCGTATCGGGGACCACGACTGGGAGGTGGTGGTGGGATCAGGCCACAGCCCCGAACACGCCTCGCTGTGGTGTCCGGACCTGAAGCTGATGATTTCGGGCGACCAGGTGCTGCCCAAGATCTCGTCCAATGTTTCGGTCTTCCCCACCGAGCCCGAGGCCGATCCGCTCACCGACTGGCTGACCTCCCTTGAGGGCATCCGCGCACGGGTTCCCGACGAGGTGCTGGTGCTGCCGGCGCACAACGAGCCCTTCTACGGGCTCCATGCCCGGCTGGATCATCTGGTGGCCGGTCATGAGCGGAGCCTGGGCCGGCTCGCCCGCGAACTGGCCCAGCCCCGGCGGGTGGTGGACGTTTTCCATGTGCTGTTCCGCCGCCACATCGGGCCGGAACTGCTGGGCCTGGCCACCGGCGAGAGCCTGGCGCACCTGAACTGCCTTCGGAAGCGTGGCCTCGCCGTGCGCGAGACGGACGCGGACGGGATCGACTGGTACCGCGCCACCGCCTAAGCTTGCCCTCTCGCAGAAAACCGGAGCCTGCATGACCTCCCATGTCCTGTCCGAGATCTCGGGCGGCGTCCTGACGCTGACCCTGAACAGGCCGGAAAAGAAGAACGCCCTCACGCGGGCGATGTACCAGGCCCTGGCAGACGGCATCGACGCCGCCGACGCCGACCCGGACATCCGCTGTGTCGTGATCCAGGCCAACGGCGACATGTTCACCGCCGGCAACGACTTGGCCGACTTCGCCGCGGTGAACCGCGGCGACCCGGCGGCGGACGCGGCCCGGGAGAAGGGCAACCCGCTGCTGAACACCCTGGAGCGCGCCAAGACCCCTATCGTGGCGGCGGTGAACGGCCGCGCCGTGGGCGTGGGCGTGACCATGCTGCTGCACTGCGACCTGGTCTATCTGGCCGAGGACGCACTGCTCACCACTCCGTTCGTGAACCTCGCCCTGGTGCCGGAGGCCGCGTCCTCGATGCTGCTGCCGGCCCGGATCGGGCACGCCCGGGCGTTCGCGATGTTCGTCTTGGGCGAGGCGGTGGACGCGCGCAAGGCCGAGTCCTGGGGCCTGGCCAATGCGGTGGTGGCGCCGGGCGAACTCCGCGCCCGCGCCCGGCAGGCGGCCGAGGCCGTGGCGGCCCGGGCGGCGAGTTCAGTGGAGGCGACCAAGGCGCTGATGCGGCGCCCGGCCGAGCCCGTGCGCGACCGCTACAAGGAAGAGGGCCGGCTGTTCGCCGCCCAGCTCAAGAGCGCCGACGCGGCTGAAGCCTTCGCCGCCTTTGCCGAGAAGCGGCCGCCGGACTTCTCCAGGACCCGCGGAAAGACGCCGGCATGAGCCAGCTGATCATCCGCGTCGCCACCGTCGCCGACGCGCCGCTGATCCTGCACTTCATCCGGGAACTGGCCGAGTACGAGCGGCTGGCGCACGAGGTGGAGGCCACCGAGGCCGACATCCGGCGGGACCTGTTCGGGGAAAATCCGCGCGCCTTCGCCGAGATCGCCGAACTGGACGGTCGGCCCGTGGGCTTCTGCCTGTGGTTCTACAACTATTCGACCTTCCGGGGCCGGGCGGGGATTTATGTGGAGGATCTCTTCGTCCTGCCGGAAGCTCGAGGGCTCGGCGCCGGCAAGGCGCTGCTGCGGCGGCTGGCCCAGCGTTGCGTCGAGGCGGACCTGGGACGGCTTGAGTGGTCGGTGCTGAACTGGAACGCCCCGTCCATCGCCTTCTATGACAGCCTGGGTGCGGCGGCGATGACCGAATGGACGGTCCGCCGCCTGGACGGCCAAGCCTTGCACGCCCTGGCGGCTTCGTAGGGTGCGCCAGGACCCGGGAAGCGGGGAGCTTCCCGGGTCGGCCAACCCGGCGAGCATCGGGGGGAGAACGCGCCGGGCCTCATGCCGCCGGCTCCACTGGGGCAGGGGAACACAGGAGCCGGGGCCTTGGCGACAAGCCTGATGTAGGCTTCGTGAGGGCGGCCTCACAGCATCCTTTGGTATGTGGATGCTGTTATTCCAGCCGATCGGCGCGGCGCAGGTCAGGGAATAGCTTGGCCCACAGGCCAGTGACCACGAGCGCGCCCGTACCGCCGAACACCGCCGCGCCCACAGGGCCCAGCAGGCGGGCGACGATGCCGCTCTCGAACTCGCCCAGTTCATTGGACGCCCCAATGAAGACGGAGGAGACCGCCGCCACCCGGCCGCGCATGGCGTCGGGGGTGACGAGCTGCACCAGGGTCTGGCGGACATAGACGCTCAGCATGTCGGCTCCGCCCAGGACCGCCAGGGCGGCCACGGAGAGCCACAGCGACTTGGAGAGGCCGAAGACGAGGGTCGAGAGGCCGAAGACGGCGACGCCGGCGAACATGAACAGGCCGGCCTTGCGGCGGATCGGGTTGGCGGCGAGGTACAGGGCCACCAGCGTCGCGCCGATGGCCGGACCGGCGCGCAGGATGCCGAAGCCCTCCGAACCCACGTGCAGCACGTCCCGGGCGAACACCGGCAGGAGCGCGGTGGCCCCGCCCAGCAGCACGGCGAACAGGTCGAGGCTAATGGCGCCGAAGACGATCTTCTGCCGCCAGACGTAGGCCAGCCCTTCCTTCATCAGCTGCCAGCGCGAACCGGGATTCACTTCGGGCTTGGCGTTCTTGCGGATCGAGAAGACGAAGATCCCAGCCAGAACATAGAGGGCGAAGGTGGTGAAGTAGGCCGTCTGCGGCGAGCGCGTCAGCAACAGGCCGCCCACCGCAGGACCGGCGATGGCCGCGGTCTGCCAGGCGAGGGAATTCCAGGCGATGGCCCGGGGCAGCAGTTTGCGCGGCACCAACATGGGGCCGAGGGCGGTGTTGGCGGGGGCGAAGAAGGCGCGGCTGGCGCCGAACAGGCAGGCGATCCCCAGCAGCAGGCCCGGGCTCGCCCACCCGTTCACGGTGGCGATGGCCAGGGTGAGGACGCTCGTGATCTCGCCGGTGAGGCAGAGCAGCAGGACCTTCTTGCGGTCGTAGCGGTCGGCGGCTTCGCCGGCGGGCAGGGTGAGCAGGAAGACTGGAATGAAGGCGGCGAGGCCAATCATCCCCACGAGAAAGGCGCTCTCCTCTACCGAGCGCGTCTCCCGGGCCAGGATGTACATGTGCCAGCCCATGGCCACCGACTGGATTTGGCTGGCGAAGCTGCCCGTCCAGCGGGAGCCCCAGAACGACAGATAGTCGCGCTCCTTCAGGAGCGCGCGCGCGGAGGGGACTTCGTGGTCGTCGTCTTCAGCGTCGGACATCTGGACGCGGCAACGTGCCCTGCGTCGCGGAGGGGTGCAACGGCGTTGACGGGCCAGAGCGCCCGGCCTATGTGCGCGCTTCCTGATGACGGCCCAGGAGGGCCCCAAGATGCGACGACGTCCGCGCGCCTGAGCGCCCCGACCCCGATGGCAGGCTTCAGTTTCGAGGTCCGGCTGTCGTCCGACGTCCCTTTCGTCCGCATCTTGAAGTCGCCCATGTCCGTCGAATGCCGCGCGTCCCCTGAGACGCTCTCCCTCGTCCATGAAACCGCCGAGGACGCCGCCCTGATCGAGGCGCTGCTGGACCGCGCCTTCGGGCCGGGCCGCTTCGCCAAGTCGTCGGAGCGGGTGCGAGAGTTCGCCAACTTCGCCCCGGAGATGTCCTTCTGCGCCTGGATGGACGGCAAGCTGGCCGGCGTGGTGCGGATGTGGCGCGTGAACGTCGGCGAGACGCCGGTGGTGTTCCTGGGGCCCCTGGCGGTGGAGCCGGGCCTCCAGAGCACTGGCGTCGGGGGCAAGCTGGTGGGGCAAGCCTGCGCCGCGGCCGAAGCGGCGGGCGAGGCGGCGGTGCTGCTGGTCGGTGACCCGCCCTATTTCCAGCGTTTCGGCTTCGTGAACGCCCCCGCCGCGATCATGCCGGGGCCGGTGGACCAGCGCCGGGTGCTGATGCTGCCGTTCCGCGATGTGACGCTGAGCGGGGACGTCCGGCCGCGCTAGGCGGCGGAGCCATCAGCGCCGGATGGTTGAGGCGACTCCCCGCCGCCCCTACCTTGCAGGCGTGACCGCCAAGCCCACCCTCGACGATCTGGCCGAAGCCGCCCAGCCCAGGCGCGGCCTTCCGCCCGTGCATCTCTGGAATCCCGAGCGCTCGGGCGAGATCGACATCGTCATCCGCAAGGACGGGTCGTGGGTGCACGAGGGCGGCGTCATCCAGCGGGAGGCGCTGGTTCGCCTGTTCTCCACCATCCTGCGCAAGGATGCCGACGGGATCCGGCTGGTGACTCCGGTGGAGAAGCTGAAGATCACCGTGGAGGATGCGCCCTTCGTAGCCGTCCGCGTCGACCGGGTGGGCGATCGGCTGCGCTTCACCACCAATGTGGGCGACGAGGTCGAGGCGGGTCCTGACCATCCCATCCGCGTGGCGGAGGGCGAAGGCGGCGAGCCCAGGCCCTATGTGCACGTCCGCGGCGGGCTAGAGGCGCTGATCGCCCGCCCGGTCTTCTATGAGCTGGCGGACTGGGCCGAGGAGCGTGACGGCCAACTGGGCCTGGTCTCCAATGGCGTCTGGTTCCCCCTGGCTCCGGCGGAGGGCGGCGCGTGAGCGAACTCGCCCAGCCCCGCGACCTCAAGGCGTGGATCGCCGAACACCTGGATCCGCTGCACGACGGCGGGGCGGTGACTGGAGCGCGCACTCGGTCGGACTATGACCTGACGCCCGCAGCTCAGGGCTGGGGGCCGCCGGCCGATCAGGTGCTGACCCCGGCTGCCGTGCTGATCGGGCTTGTGGAGCGCGAGGCGGGCTACAACGTCCTGCTCACCCGTCGGTCCGACACCCTGCGACGACACACCGGACAGGTGGCCTTTCCGGGCGGCCGGCAGGACCCCGGCGAAACCGCCTGGGAGACCGCCCTGCGCGAGGCCCACGAGGAGATCGGCCTTGAGCACCGCTTCGTCTCCCTGGCGGGCCTGTCGACCCCCTACCGCACCGGCACCGGCTTTCTCGTGATCCCGGTGGTGGGCTTTGTGCGGCCGGGCTTCACCCTGCAGCCCAACCCCGCCGAGGTGGCCGACATCTTCGAAACCCCGTTCGGCTTCTTCATGGACCCGTCCAACTACCAGGAGCAGGAGCGCACTCTGCCTGACGGCCAGACGCGGCGGTTCTACGCCATGACCCATCAGGAGCGGCTGATCTGGGGGGCGACCGCCGGCATTCTGAGGGCGCTCTATGACCGGCTGTACGGGGCGGCCCTTGCTTAGGCTGCTGCTCCTGCGGGCGGCGCTGATGGCGACGCCCTTCCTGCTGTGGTTCGTCTGGCGCGCCTGGGCCACGCGCAATGGCCGGGAGCCGCGACCGACGCCCTGGCCCTGGCTGTTCGCGATCGCGGGCCTGCTGCTCGGCCTGTCCTTGATGGCCACGGCGTTGTTCCATACGGACACCCGTGGAAAGACCTACGTGCCGGGCGAGGTGGGACCCGACGGCCGCGTCACCCCGGGACGCTACGAGGACCGATGAGCGAGCCGCAAGCCAACCTGGGACAACCCGCCTGGATGACCGCCCCCTCGGCGGTCCGCGTGATGGATGCGCTGGAGGCGGCCGGCGGGCCGGACTGCGCCCGTTTCGTCGGCGGCTGCGTGCGCAACGCCCTGATCGGAGCGAAGGTGGACGACGTGGACATCGCCACGGTCCTGACGCCCGACAAGGTGACGGCGGCTCTGGAGGCGGCGGGCATCCGGGCCGTGCCCACCGGCGTCGAGCATGGCACGGTGACGGCGGTGGCCGACCACACGCCATACGAGATCACCACCCTGCGACGGGACGTCACCACGGACGGGCGCCGAGCCACCGTAGCCTTCACCACCGACTGGGCCGAGGACGCAGGACGCCGGGATTTCACCCTGAATTCGCTCTACGCCCGGCGGGACGGTTCGATCTTCGATCCCACCGGCCACGGCGTCGCCGACGCCAAGGCGGGGAGGATCATCTTCGTGGGCGAGCCGGAGCAGCGCCTGCGGGAGGATCATCTGCGGAGCCTCAGGTTCTTCCGCTTCCATGCCTGGTACGGCAAGGGCGCGCCCGACGCTGCGGCGGTCGCGGCCTGCGCGGCGCTCAAGGACAATGTCCGCAGCCTGGCGGCGGAGCGCATCTCCAAGGAACTGCTGAAGCTGCTGGCGGCCGACGATCCGCGCGACGCCCTGCGGCTGATGGCCGAGACCGGAGTGCTGGAGGTGATCCTCGGCCGGCCGGCCGACCTTCGGCGTCTTGACGGCCTGGTGGAGATCGAGACCAGCCAGCTGTTCGAGGCCGACGCGGTCCTTCGGCTGGCGGCGCTCCTGCCCGCCGACCAGCCGGGCGCCCTGCGCCTGGCGGAGCGGCTCCGGCTCTCCAACGCCGACCGAGACCGGATCGTGGCGGCGCTCGCACCGACGCCCGTGCTGAAGAGCTGGATGAGCCCCCGGGAAATCCGCCGCGCCGTCTATCGCGAGGGCAACCAGGCGTTCCGCGACCGGGCCAAGCTGGCCTGGGCGGCCGCCGAGAGCTCGGCCAGCGCCATGCAGTGGCGGGGGATGATCGCCCTCGCCGACGGCTGGACTGCGCCGCCGTTTCCGCTGACCGGCGAGGACGTCATCAAGGCCGGCGCGCCCAAGGGGCCGCTGGTGGGGCAGGTTCTGCGCGAGGTGGAGGCGTGGTGGATCGACCACGACTTCATCGAAGACAAGCTCAGCGCGATCGAGAAGCTGAAGGCGGTGGTGCAGGGGATGGTCTATTGAGGATCGGCGTCCTCAAGACCGGCCAGCCGCCGGCCTCGGCCATCCCGCGGTTCGGGACCTATCCCGAGATGTTCATGGCGCTGCTGGGCCAGGAGACCTACGCTTGGCGGACCTATGCGGTGGACGAGGGCGAGTGGCCGGCGGCGCCCGAGGACAACGACGCCTACATCGTCACCGGCTCGGCCTGCGGGGTTTATGACGCCACGCCCTGGATCGCGGCGCTGATGGACTTCCTGCGTAGCGCCAAGGGGCGGACGAAGCTCGTCGGGGTCTGTTTTGGCCACCAGGCCATGGCCCAGGCTTTCGGAGGCCAGGTGGTGAAGTCCGACAAGGGCTGGGGCGTCGGGGAGCACGAGTACCGGGTGCTGACCAGCGAGGCCTGGATGGTCCCGCAGGCAGAGACCATCCGCCTGCCGGCGTCCCATCAGGACCAGGTGGTGAGCTTGCCTCCCGGCGCTGAGGTGTTCGCGGCCTCGGACTTCACGCCATTCGGGGCCCTGGTCTGGCGCGACCAGCCCGCGATCTCGCTCCAGCTGCACCCCGAGTTCGAGCCCGACTACGCCAAGGCCCTGATCGAGGCCCGCCGGGGCGGGGTCTATTCCGACCAGATGGCCGACGCCGCCATCGCCACCTACGGCCGTCCGGACGACCGGGCGCTGGTGGGCGGCTGGATTCGCCGGTTCCTGGAAAGCTGACCTAGCTCCAGGCCACCAGCGGCGGCATGGACGACAGGATGGTCTCGACGTTGCCGCCGGCCTTGAGGCCGAACATGGTCCCCCGGTCGTAGAGCAGGTTGAACTCCACGTAGCGGCCCCGGCGGACCAGCTGTTCAGCGCGTTCCGCTTCGGTCCAGGCCTCGGCCATGCGGCGACGGACGATCTTCGGATAGACGTCGAGGAACGCCTCGCCCACGGCGCGGGTGAAGGCGAAGTCCTTCTCGAAGTCGCCGGTGTTCAGCCGGTCGTAGAAGATGCCGCCGATGCCCCGGGGCTCGTTCCGGTGGGGCAGGAAGAAGTACTCGTCGCACCAGGCCTTGAAGCGCGGATGGTACTCGGGGTCGAAGGCGTCGCAGGCGTCCTTCATGGCCGCGTGGAAGAGCTTGGCGTCCTCGGCTTCCGGCGTGCGTTGCACATCCAGCATGGGGGTCAGGTCGGCGCCGCCGCCGAACCAGCTTTCCGCCGTCGACAGGAAGCGGGTGTTCATGTGGACGGTGGGCACGCGGGGGCTGACCGGGTGGATGATCAGGCTGATCGAGGCCGAGACGTAGGACGGGTCCTTGTCGGCGCCAGGCATCTGGGCGGCCATCTCGGGGGAGAAGGTCGCCACCGCGGACGAGGTGTGGACGCCCGCCTTCTCGAACAGCCGGCCGCGGAAGTGGCCGCCGATTCCCCCGCCGACGCCGGTCTCCCGCGACCAGGGGCGGAAGTCGAAGCGACCCGGCTCGGCCGGGTAGAGGTCGGCCGGCGCCTCGCCCTCGAGCCGTTCAAGCTCGGCGCAGATCCGCCTTTGCAGGCTCTCGAACCATTCCTTGGTGCGCAGGCGGCGCTCTTCGATCTCGGCGGAAACGGGCATGCGGCTCAATCCTGGGCCGGAAGGGTGGGAAAGGCGTTGATCTGCCTCAAGCCTTCGCCGAGCGCCAGAGCGGCGGCGGTAACGATGTTCAGCGAGCGGGCTCCGGCCGCCAGAGGAATGATCACCCGGGCGTCGGCCGCCTGATGCACCTCTTCCGGCGCGCCGGCGCTTTCCCGGCCGAACAGCAGCACATCGTCGGGGCGGAAGGCGAAGTCGTGGAGCGGGGCGGCGCCGCGGGTGGTGAACAGCACGATCCGTCCGGCCTTCGCCGAGAGAAAATGGCCCCAGGAGGCATGTCGGACCACCTCGGCGCGGCCGGCGTAATCCATGGCCGCCCGGCGCAGCGACCGGTCGTCCAGGGGGAAGCCGCAGGGCTCGATCACGTCCAGCGGGACGCCCAGGCAGGCCGCCAGCCGGATGGCCGCGCCCAGGTTTTGCGGAATGTCCGGTTGAAAAAGGCCCAAACGCATTCTAAGGCACCCGCCACGGGACTAGGCCGGGGCGCGAGGACAGGGGAATCACGGGCGGACGTTCGCAGGACACGAAGCCCAAGGATACCCAGTCTCATTCCCTGACCTCTGTTTCGAGAGGGCCTCCTGACCAGGCCTCGCATGCTTCTGGTCCGTCGCTGCAGGGCGGGCCGTCACTGAAGGGTAGCTTTAAGGTGGCCGACACCGTCGTGGGCGCAAATCCCGATCCGCACGCTTCGGGCGCAGACCCGAACCGTCGCGACTTCATCCACATCGCGGCCGGAGCCGCGGCGGTCGGCGCGGCCGCTGCCGTCGCTTGGCCGCTGGTGGACCAGATGAACCCCTCGGGCGACACCCTCGCCCTGGCCTCGATCGAGTTCGACCTGACCAAGGTCGCCGAGGGCCAGCAGGTGGTGGTGAAGTGGCGCGGCAAGCCGCTGTTCGTGCGTAACCGCACGGCGGCCCAGATCGCCGCGGCCATCAAGGACGACAATGCTCCCATGCCCGATCCGGAGCCCGACGAGGCGCGGCACAAGCCGGGCAAGCCGGAGTGGCTCGTCCTGGTGGGCACCTGCACGCACCTGGGCTGCGTGCCGACGTTCGGCGGCGGTGACTACGGCGGCTGGTTCTGCCCGTGCCACGGCTCGCACTACGACACCTCGGGCCGGATCCGTAAGGGTCCCGCGCCGAAGAACCTCGTCGTTCCGGAGTACGCCTTCGTCTCCGACACCAAGGTCAAGATCGGCTGATATCGATGAGCGGACACTCCACTTACGAGCCGAAGACCGGCTTTGAGCGCTGGATGGACACGCGCCTGCCGGTGATCCGGCTGGCCTACGACAGCGTGGTCGCTTTCCCGACCCCGAAGAACCTGAACTACTGGTGGACCTTCGGCGGCATCCTGGCGCTGATGCTGGGCATCCAGATCGTCACCGGCATCGTGCTGGTGATGCACTACGTGCCCCACGTCGACCACGCCTTCGCGTCGGTCGAGCGCATCATGCGCGACGTCAACTACGGTTGGCTGATCCGCTACATGCACGCCAACGGCGCCTCGATGTTCTTCATCGCGGTGTACATCCACATCCTGCGCAACCTCTACTACGGGTCGTACAAGGCGCCCCGCGAGGTGCTCTGGATCCTGGGCTGCGTGATCTACCTGCTGATGATGGCCACGGCCTTCATGGGCTACGTGCTGCCCTGGGGCCAGATGTCCTTCCACGGCGCGGTCGTGATCACCAACCTGCTGGGCGCCCTGCCGATCGTCGGCGAGAGCATCACCACCTGGCTGTGGGGCGGCTTCGCGGTCGACAACCCGACTCTCAACCGCTTCTTCTCGCTGCACTACCTGCTGCCCTTCGTGATCGCCGGCGTCGTCGGCCTGCACATCTGGGCGCTGCACGTGCCGGGCAACAACAACCCGACCGGCGTGAACGTGAAGTCGGCTGAGGACACCGTTCCGTTCCACCCGTACTACACGGTGAAGGACGGCTTCGCGATCAGCGTGTTCCTGATCCTGTTCGCCAGCTTCGTGTTCTACAACCCGAACATCCTGGGCCACGCCGACAACTACATCCCGGCCAACCCGCTGGTGACCCCGGCCCACATCGTGCCCGAATGGTACTTCCTGCCGTTCTACGCGATCCTGCGGGCCATCCCGGACAAGCTGGGCGGCGTGCTGGCCATGTTCGGCGCGATCGGCGTGCTGTTCGTGCTGCCCTGGCTCGACACCTCGAAGGTGCGCTCCATGCGCTACCGGCCGACCGCGAAGCTCTACTTCCTGATCTTCGTGCTGGCCTGCCTGGTGCTCGGCCTCTGCGGCGCCAAGCTGCCCGACGATCACGTGATCCCGATCGGTTCGACCTTCCAGCTCTTCGACGCGGACCTGAACTCGTTCGTGTGGCTGAGCCGGATCGCCACCGCCTACTACTTCGCCTACTTCCTCATCGTCCTGCCGATCCTCGGCCTGGTCGAGAAGCCGCTGCCGGTGCCGGAATCGATCTCGGCCCCGGTCCTGGACAACGCCAAGAAGGATTGAGCCTGAAGATGCTGCGCAAACGTATCGCGCTCGCGGCGCTGGGGCTGGCCTTCATCGCTGGCCCGGCCCTCGCCTCCGGTGGTTCGGCTCCCCTGCGGGAGCACACCTGGGGCTTCGAGGGGCCGTTCGGCAAGTTCGACCAAGCCCAGCTCCAGCGGGGCTACAAGGTCTACCGGGAGGTCTGCTCGGCCTGCCACTCGATGGACCTGGTCTACTTCCGGACGCTCGCGGAGAAGGGCGGGCCGTTCTACGACCCGAAGTACCCCAATCCGAACGACAACCCCTACGCCAAGGCGCTGGCCGCCGAAGCGCAGGTTCCGGACATCGACTCCGAGACGGGCGATCCCATCCAGCGGCCGGCGACCACCGCCGACGCGTTCCCCAACCCGTTCCCCAATGAGGCCGCCGCGCGCGCCTCGAACGGTGGGGCCATGCCGCCGGACCTGTCGGTGATCGCCAAGGCCCGTTCGGGCGGCCCGCGCTACATCTACTCGCTGCTGACCGGCTATGTGAATCCGCCCGCCGGCCTCACGGTCACGCCGGGGAGCTACTACAACAAGTACTTCCCGGGCGACCTGACGGCCTCGTGGAGCGGCGACCCCAAGCACGTGCCTCCGGGCGGCTTCCTGGCCATGCCGCCGCAGCTGGCGGACGGCAAGGTGACTTTCGACGACGGCACCCCGTCGACGGCGGAACAACAGGCCCGGGACGTCACCGCGTTCCTGACCTGGGCCTCCGAGCCGAAGATGATCGAGCGCAAGACCTTCGGGTTCGGCGCCATGATCTATCTGGTGCTGTTCTCGGTGCTGCTGTGGTTCAGCTACCGCCGCATCTGGCGCAACGTCGCCCACTAAGGGCGGCCTGACGCCGAACGATCAGAGGGCCCGCCGGAGCGATCCGGCGGGCCCTTTCCGTATCTGACCGGGCCTCAGCGGGCGGGGGCGAGGTGCAGGCGCCCGGCCGGGAAGTCGAAGCGCAGGCGCCAGCGGGCAAGGGCCGGGGCGCCGATCTGGCCGGCGGCTCCGCCCTGGACGGGCTCCAGCCCCGCCGCCAGGTCCGTGAGGCGCCGGCCGGCCAGGCGCAGCTCGGCCAGCCGCGCCAGCCAGATCCCTTCAGGCCCGAGTTCCTGCACCTGGCCGATCCCGGCCACCCTCGCGACGTCCTCGGCCAGGCGTACGCCCGCGGGCTGGCCGGTGGCGGGCGTGAACAGGCCGCGCAGCGCGCGCTCCCCATCCCGCACCTCGGCCGTCACTACCGGGCGGCCGGCGTCCCAGGCCAGGGGCAGGGTGCGCCCGCCGCGGAAGGGCGGAGCCTCGCCCGGCCGGGACAGCCGGACGCGGCAGGGCGCGAAGGTGACGTCCAGCACCAGGTCCTTCAGCACATCAGCGCCGATGACGCCCACGATCGGCGTCGGGAGGTTCCAGCCGCGGACGTCGAGGTCGGCCACCGGAATCCTGCGCGCCGGCAGGGTCAGGCCCGCCAGCCGGATCGAGCCGTAGGCAGTCGGGGCTTCGACGTCTTCGGTAGCGATGCCCTCGGCCTGGGCCCTGGTCTCATGCAGCTGGGTGATCGGCTGGCCGGTGTCGAGGACGAAGTCCCCGGCCATCCCGGCCGCCTCGGCCGGCGCCACCAGCACGCCGCCTTCGAACCAGCAGGGGCTCTCGCCCGCCCGCGCCAGGGCGGGCGCAGCCGTAGCGGCCAGGAGGGCCAGGGTGAGTCTTGCGAAGGCCACGCACCACCATATCGCGTCCCTGGCGATGGCGCCTTACCCCCGCCGCCGACGAGCGGCTAGGATCACCCCGATGGCCTCCCCCAAGACCGCCTACAGACCCGCGTGGCGCAACTTCAAGCGCATGCAGGACATGACCGTCGGCGCCGCGCTGCTGATCTATGCAGGGGCCGTGGTGAACGCCTTTGGCCGGCTGCCGGGCGGGGCCGAACTGATCGCCCAGCGCACCCTGGTCTGGCCGGGGCTCTTCTTCCTGCTGTCGCTGGGCCTGCCGCTGGTGCTGGGGCCGGTGCGGCGACCGCTGCTGCGCTATGTGTGGATGAGCTTCAAGGCTGGCTTCGGCCAGACCGCCGGGTCAGTGGTCACGGGCGTGGCCCTGCTCCTGGGGGCCGCGCTCTTCATGTACTGGCAGATCGGGGCGGCCGCGAACGGCGGGCGCTATCCGGCCGGGGTGTTCTCGGGCTACGCGGCCGGCATCGGCATCCTCGCAGCCCAGGCGCTGCTCGTGCGGGTGCTGGAGAAGCACCCGGAGGCGCGCCCGGAAATCGAAGAGCGGGAGGCCCCCTAGGCCGCCCTAAGCCTCTCCTCGGCCGCTGCCGCCGCCGTTGCGAGCGAAGAGCTGCAGGGTGCGCAGGCGGGCGAGCCGCGCGGAGTCCTCGTGGTAGTCGGCCCGCCGGTCCGAGACGAAGCCGTGGCCGGCTTCATAGAGGTAGATCGGCAGGTCGGGATGCTTCGCCCGGATCTCCTCGACCTTCTCCATGGGGATCGAGGCGTCCGTCTTGCCGAAGTGCAGGATGGTCGGGCAGCGCGGCGTCTCGTCCACCAGTTCGCTGATCCGCCGGCCATAGAAGGCGGCCGCCGCGGTGACGCCCTCGCACCGGCAGGCGGCCAGCCAGGTGGCCGCCCCGCCCCAGCAGTAGCCGACCACGAAACGCGGTCCCTCGAGGGCGTCCAGGGCCGCCTGGGCGTCGGCGGCCACCTGATCCCAGGGCGTGGCCGTGGAGTACTGTACGCCCTTCTGGATCGACGGCTGGCTGTAGTCGGCCTGGAAGCCGCGTTCGAGCCGGTCGTAGAACGAAGGGGCGATCACCTCATAGCCGTCGGCGGCGAAGCCGTCGGCCAGCTCGCGGATGTGGTCGGTGACCCCGAAGATCTCCTGGATCAGCAGGAGGCCGCCCCGCCGGGCGTCGTCGGGGACCGCCCGGTAGGCGTCGAACGCGAAGCCGTCCAGGGGGCTGGTCAGGCGGATCATCTCGCCCATGGGCCGTGTTCTCCTCAGGCCGCGTCGAACAGTTCCAGGGTGCGGTGGCGGGCCAGGTCCGCCGCCTCGGCGTTGTAGCGCTCGGGGCTCTCGTTGTTGAAGCCGTGACCGGCGCCTTCGTAGATGTGGACCGGCACGTCCGGGTGATGCCCGTGGATGGCGGCCTCCACCTCGTCGGCGTCGATGCCGGGATCCGTCCGGCCGAGATGCACGATCACCGGGCATTTTGGCGTCTCGGCGGCGAACTGCTTCACCAGGCTGCCGTAGTAGCTGGAGGCGGCCGAGAGGCCCTCCAGGCGCGTCGCTGAGAGCCAGGCGAGGGAGCCGCCGTAGCAGTAGCCCACCACGCAGACCTTCTGGCCCCGCTGCCGGAGGAAATCGCGGCAGGCGGCGATGTCGGCCAGGGCCTGGGGCAGGGGCGTGGCCATGGCGTGGGCGAGGCCGGCCTGGATGCCGGCTTCGTCATGATCGGCGGTGAAACTGCGCTGGCGCCGGTCGAAGAGCGCGGGCGCTATGGCCTCGTAGCCCATCTTGGCCCAGCGCCCGACGTCGGCCCGCACATGGCGGTCGATGCCGAAGATCTCCTGCAGGACGATCACCCCGCCCTTGCGGGGCGTGAAGGCCGGCTCGTGGTAGGCGGCGAACTCGAACCCGTCCGCCCCCGGGATGGTGATCGTCTCCGCCATGTCGCGCAGGCCTCCCGCCCTGGTCCTTCATCGTCGCCGGCGGTCGTTGCGCGCCGCCGGTCGAGCGATGGTAGCCTGAGCGGCGGCCCGGCTCCTAGACGTTGAAGCGGAAGTTCATCACGTCGCCGTCCTGGACGACGTACTCCTTGCCTTCGGAGCGCAGCTTGCCGGCCTCGCGGGCCCCGGCCTCGCCGCCCAGGCGGACATAGTCCTCATAGGCGATGGTTTCGGCGCGGATGAAGCCCTTCTCGAAGTCGGTGTGGATGACGCCCGCGGCCACCGGGGCGGTGTCGCCCTTGTGGATGGTCCAGGCCCGGGCCTCCTTGGGGCCGACGGTGAAGTAGGTCTGCAGGCCGAGCAGGTGGTAGGCCTCGCGGATCAGGCGGTTCAGGCCCGGCTCCTCCAGACCCAGGGTTTCCAGGAACTCAGCGCGCTCCTCAGGGGCCAGGAGGGCGATCTCGCTCTCGATCTTGGCCGAGATGACCACGCTGTCGGCGCCGTCGCGGGCGGCCCGCTCCTGCACGGCCCTGGAGAGTTCATTGCCCTCGCCGGCCGAGCCCTCGTCCACATTGGCCACATAGAGCGCGGGCTTGGAGGTGAGGAGCTGCAGCATGCGCCAGGGCTTCTCGTCCTCGGCGGAGATCTTGGCCACCCGGGCAGGGCGGCCTTCGTGCAGCTCGGCCAGGGCCAGTTTCACGAGGCGCAGGGTGGTGGCGGCTTCCTTGTCGCCGACCTTGGCCCGCTTCTCGAGGTTCACCACCCGCTTTTCCAGGCTTTCCATGTCGGCCAGCATCAGCTCGGTCTCGATGGTGTCCAGGTCGGCCAGCGGGTCGACCCGGCCCTCCACGTGGGTGATGTCGTCGTCGATGAAGCAGCGGGCGACGAAGGCGATGGCGTCACAGTCGCGGATGTTGGCCAGGAACTGGTTGCCCAGGCCCTCGCCCTTGGAGGCGCCCCGCACGAGGCCAGCCACGTCCACGAAGTTGATGCGGGCCGGGATGATCTCCTTCGAGCCGGCGATCTCCGCCAGCTTTTCCAGGCGCAGCTCGGGCACGGCCACGTCGCCCACATTGGGCTCGATGGTGCAGAACGGATAGTTCGCGGCCTGGGCGGCGGCGGTCTGGGTGAGGGCGTTGAACAGCGTCGACTTGCCCACGTTCGGCAGGCCGACGATGGCGACTTTCAGGGCCATGGGACTTTCGCAGTTTCTAGAGTGGCGGCGGACCTAGCACGCCAACCCTGCACCGTCATCCCGGGCGCGCCGGGCGCGGGGCGGGCTATGCGCCGCGGGCCAGCTTGCGGGGATCGAGTTTCTCGGCGGGGGCGAGGCGCATGACCTCGGCCTGATACTTCTCGTCCTCCCCGGCGGCCAGCAGCGGCAGGGCGTCGGCGCAGGCCTGCAGCAGCGGCTCCACCCACTTCATCTCGGCCTTGTGGAAGTCGGAGAGCACGTGGCCGTGCACCAGCTCCTTCTGCCCCGGATGGCCGGTGCCCAGGCGGGCGCGGCGGAAGTCGGGGCCGATCTGGGAGGTCACCGAGCGGATGCCGTTGTTGCCCGCGGCCCCGCCGCCAGTCTTCATCCGGAAGCGGCCGGGGGCCAGGTCGATCTCGTCGTAGAATACCACGACGTCGGCCGGCTTGAGCTTGAAGAACTTCATGGCCTCGCCGACGGCGCGGCCGCTCTCGTTGTAGTAGGTCTGGGGCTTCAGCAGCAGGGTGCGGACGGGGCCGTCCGGGGTGTCGATGGAGCCCTCGGAGGCCAGGCTCTGGAAACGCGAACGCGCCGCTGAGAATCCCCAGCGGCGCGCGATCTCGTCCACGGCCATGAAGCCGATGTTGTGGCGGTTCTTCGCGTAGGTCGGGCCGGGATTGCCCAAGCCTGCGATCAGCAGCATCGCCGAAGCGAGGGTGATTAGCCCTCGCCGCCCTCAGCCGCTTCGCCTTCACCCTCGGCGGCCTCGCCGTCGGCCATGGAGCCGGCGATGCTGGCCACCACGGTCTCGCCGTCGATGGCCGAGGTGACCTTCGCCGGCAGCTTCAGATCGGCGACGCGGATGGTGGCGCCGATGTCCAGGCCGGTCAGGTCGAACACGATCTCTTCCGGGATCGAATCAGCCGGGCACGACACGCTCACGGCGTGCAGGGCCACGTTCAGGGTGCCGCCGCGCTTCAGGCCCGGGGCGTCGTCCTGGTTGGTGAAGTGCACGGGCACCTCGATCTTGATCTGCTGATGCTCGTCGACCCGGTAAAGGTCGAAGTGCTGCGGCTCGTCGGTGACCGGGTGCATGTCCACGGCCTTGGCGATGACCGGCTGGGTCTCGTCGCCGTACTTCAGGGTCACCAGGTGGCCCAGCAGCTTGCCCGTGTAGAGCGCCTTGCGGAACTCGTTCGCCTTCACGGCGATGGCCACGGGATCCTTGTCGCCGCCGTACAGGATGCCGGGCACCAGACCCGCGCGACGGGTAGCGCGCGCCTGACCGGTGCCGGTCCCTTGACGCACTTCAACGTTCAAAACGATGTCGGCCATGGCCTTGCCTCAAAACGAAGCCGCCGCGCGAACCGCGCGGCGACGGAATTCCGGATGCCCCCAGGTCGCCCATAGGGTCGAAAGGTGCGCGTAGATACACAAAAGCCCCGGCCTGTGCAACGGCCGGGGCTTCCAAAAACGCCGATGGTCAGCGGGTGGCCGTCTTGGCCTTGCCGGGCGCGGGCGCGACCGCGGCGGTGAGCTTGGCCGGCTCGGGCGGTTCGGGCACCCCGGCGCTGCGCATCACGCAGCGGCCGGTGTCCATCAGGGTGTGCACGCCCAGGCAGAAGACGTCCTCATAGTGCGGCTTGGAGACGGCCAGGCACTGGTAGAGGTTGAGCTTGGACATGTTGAGGCAGGACGCCGCGCCGGGGTCGGCGAGGATCGGCATCACCTGCTCCAGGCTGGCGTCGGTGGCGTACCCCAGGGCCGCCAGGGCCGCCACGGCCATGGAGCGGACCACTACGGGCGTATAGGGCGGCGAGGCGGTCTGGCCCGTGATCGACAGGAGACCTCGCTGGGTCACCGCCTGGTGCAGGCGGGCGGTCTCGGCCTCGTCGCCCAGCAGCGGGGTGGTCGAGAGCTCCTTGGCGAGGGTCAGGCGAGCCGCGCGGCTGGCGACCTCCTTCTTGGACCAAGCGGCGCGCTGGACGTCATAGGCGGCCTGACGGATGGCCTTGCCCTGCTCCAGCAGCTTGCGGCCGTCCTCGCCGAGGGCGGCCATCACCAGGCCGGCGGCGCCGGCCGAGCCCTGCATGCCGATGACGTAGGCCGGGTCCTTCATGATCTCGTAGGCGACCGTGCGGCGCTGTTCGGGATCAACGCCGTAGCTCTGGACCCCGGCCACGAAGCCCGGGTCCTGCAGGGCCACCACCGCGCCATAGGCGATGGCGCCCCGGAGCAGCTGGCCCGGCTCGTAGCCGGCGCCGACGCGCAGGCCCTGAGCCACCTGTTCGCCGTCGGCGAAGGTGGGCGAGATGGCGGTGGCGGCGACGACGTAGCGGCGGTAGGCGGCGGCCTGTTCGATCACCTTCGGCGACAGGCTGACCACGGGCGGCGGCGGCGGCGGGGTCACCACCGGCGGCGGCTCGGCGCAGCTTGCCAGGACGGCGGCCACGGCGATGGCGGCGGCGGTCAGCGCGCGGCGGATCGCCGGAGTACGAACGGCGGACGGACGATCTGTCGGCATCAGGGGAGTCCCCCTCTAAACGGGTGGTCGAATCGCATCACTTGCCCCCCGTCGACGGTGCCGTTCAAGAGGTAAACGCTTGCTAAGCAAGCGTCGCCCGTCACGATCCGTTCAATCGAAGAGTTTCGAGACGCTCTCTTCGTTGGCGATGCGGCGGATCGCTTCGCCCAGGAGGGCCGAGCAGGTCACCGTGCGGATCTTGTCCACGGCCGCCACCTCGGGCGATTTCTCGATGGAGTCGGTGATCACCAGTTCCTTGAGGACCGAGTTCTTCACCCGCTCGGCGGCGGCGCCCGACAGCACCCCGTGGGTCACATAGGCCGAGACCTCGGTGGCTCCGGCGTCCATCAGCGACTGGGCGGCCGAGCAGAGGGTGCCGGCCGAATCGACGATGTCGTCGAACAGGATCAGACGGCGGCCGGCGACGTCGCCGATGATGTTGGCCACTTCCGACTTGGCCGGGCCCGAGCGGCGCTTGTCGACGATGGCGAGGTCGGCGTTCAGCCGGCTGGCCACCGCCAGGGCCCGCACCACGCCGCCGACGTCCGGCGAGACGATCAGCAGTTCGTTGGGATTGGCGTAGTTGGACTTGATGTCGGCGGCCATCAGCGGCGCGGACATCAGGTTGTCGGTGGGGATGTCGAAGAAGCCCTGAATCTGGCCCGAATGCAGGTCCATGGTCAGCACCCGGTCGACGCCGGCGCGAGTGATCAGATTGGCCACCAGCTTGGCCGAGATCGGCGTGCGGCCGCCGGTCTTCCGGTCCTGACGGGCGTAACCGAAGTAGGGCATCACGGCCGTGATCCGCCGGGCCGACGCGCGCTTCAGCGCGTCGATGCAGATCAGCAGCTCCATGAGGTTGTCGTTGGCGGGGAAGCTGGTGGACTGCAGCACGAAGACGTCCTCGCCGCGGACGTTTTCGTCGATGGTCACCCAGACCTCGTTGTCAGGGAAACGCTTCACCTGCGCCCGCGTGAGCGGCAGGTCGAGATGCGAAGCGACGGCCTGCGCCAAGGTGCGGTTGGAGTTGCCGGCCAGCAGCTTCATCGGACCCCCATGTGCTTGATGCGCGCGCTTGTAGCAGGGGCGGCGGGAGAGTCTAGGCGCAGCATGCCTGTTCGGCGCCGCAACCGCCAGACCGGGCGTCAGACGAGGACGATCGCCGAGAGCAGCCGCCCGTAGTCGGGCTCTCCGCGCTTGAACGCGCGGCGGTTGGAGAAGAACAGCGCTTCGTCAGTGCAGGTGTCGCGGCCAATCCACTCGCAGCGCCCGACGCCTGCGGCCTTGAGTCGCGCTGTCACGAAGCCCGGCAGGTCGAACTGGCGCTTCTCGCCGCCGGCCCCGGGATGGAAGAAGCGGGCGTTGTCCGGATGGGCGGCCAGGAAGCGGTCGGCGAACTCCAGCCCCACCTCGTAGGACTCGGGCGCGATACAGGGGCCGACGACGGCGACGATCTGCTCGCGCCGGGCGCCCAGGGCCTCCATGCGGGCGATGGCCGCCTCGGCCACCCCCGAGAGTGCGCCCTTCCAGCCGGCGTGGGCGGCGCCCACCACCTTCGCCTCGGGATCGGCCAACAGGATCGGGGCGCAGTCCGCGGACAGGGCCCCGCAGATCACGCCGGGGGTGGCGCTGACCACGGCGTCGGCCTGGGGCGGGCCGTCCGGCCAGGGGCCGTCCGCCGTCAGGGCGGTGGCGGAGTGGACCTGGTAGGCGGTGACCAGTTCGCCATTCAGGTGTTCCGCGCAGCGGCGGCGGTTCTCGCGCACGGCCTCCGGATCGTCCTTGGAGCCGGCGCCCACATTGAGGCTTGCATAGATGCCCTCCGAGACGCCCCCCTGCCGGGTGAAGAAGGCGTGGCGGATCCCCGGGAGGTCCAGCAGGGGCGAGGTCAGGGCGGGGAGGGCGCTCATGGGGTCACTCTTCCTCGAACGCGGGCGGCGTCCAGCCGGGGGAATGGAGGCAGCAGGCCTTGAACAGCTCGCCCATCTGACCGGCGGCCACGAGGCGGTTGAGCTGGCGGCCGATGACGGCGGCCTTGTCGGGGCGTGCGCGGACCAGGGCCTCGGCTCGCTCGCCGATCCCGAGCCTGGCCAGGAACGCGCCCTGGGGCAGGATCGCGGCCCCGGCGCCTTCGCGCCGGGCGGCGGCCATGACCGCCGGAAAGTCGGCATGGACCGTCAGGTCCGCCTCGCCCGGGCAGTCCAGGGGATCGACCTTTTCGTGGCGGCGCAGGGCCTGGAGGGTGTCGCCGAAACCCGGCTGGTCGCGGCCGTAGTCGATCAGCAGGGCCACGCCGCCGTCCCGCACCAGGCGGGCGCCGAGCTGGGCGCCGAGGGCCTCCTGGGCGGCGGACTGTTCGAACACCACGCCCTCGCGGGCGTCGGGCAGCAGGCCGGCGGCGGGCGTCGGGTTCAGGGCGAAGGCGAGCCGTCCGTCCGGGCCCAGGCCCACCAGCTGCTCGGCCCAGCCGATGGCGGTGCGGACGAACTGGCGGACCGGCAGGCAGTCCAGGAGTTCGTTGGCCACCAGGATCAGGGGAACGCCGCCGGGGACCTCGTCCAGGGTCCGCGCCCAGCGGACGGACTGGCCCAGGCGGGCGGCCTGCAGGTCCTGCAGCGGCCCCGAGGTCTCCACCAGCCAGACGTCGGCCGCCTCCAGGAACCCGGGCGCGATGCGGGCGGCCCGGAGGACGTCGCTCATAAGGGTTCCGTCGCCCGGCCCCATCTCCACGAGCCGCACCTCGGGCGGCTCGCCCATCAACGTCCAGGACAGGGCGGCCCAGACTCCGATCAGCTCGCCGAACATCTGGCTGAGCAGCGGGGCGGTGATGAAGTCGCCGCCTTCGCCGAGGGCCGGGCGGGTGGCGTAGTAGCCGAACTCCGGATCGTGCAGGCAGGCGGTCATGAACTGGGCGACCGTCATGGGGCCGCCCGCCTCGATCTGCGCCGCCAGCTTCTCGCGCAGCCTGCTCACGCCGTTTCGCCGGCCTCGCGGGCGGCGGGGAGGGGCTCGCGCATCCCGCGCCAGATCAGCCACAGGCCGAAGGCCAGCATCGGGATCGACAGATAGATGCCCATGGTCAGGCCGAGGGGCAGGTTCTCAAGGCCCGCGTCGGGCTGGCGCACGTTCTCCAGGCTGATGCGGAACAGGGCGTAGCAGGCGGCGAACAGGCCCATGACCACGCCCCGGCGGTTAAGCAGCTTTGCCCCGTGGGTGGCCCAGCGCAGGATCAGGAAGAGGACGATCCCCTCGAGCGCCGCCTCGTAGAGCTGGCTGGGGTGGCGGGCCACATTCCCCGCAGGGCACCAGCCCAGGGTCTCCAGGATGCGCTGATTGCAGAACACCACGCCCCAGGGCGCGTCGGTGGGGCGGCCCCACAGCTCGCCGTTGATGAAGTTGGCGATGCGCCCGAAGAACAGGCCGATGGGCACCACCGCGGCCACCACGTCGCCCAGCCGCCACAGGTCGACGCCGTTGCGCCGGGCGAACAGGATGACGGCGATGAGCACGCCGATGGCGCCGCCGTGGAAGCTCATCCCGCCGTTCCAGACCTGGAAAATCTCCAGCGGGTCGGTCCAGATCAGCTGCGGCGTGTAGAACAGCACGTGGCCGAGCCGCCCGCCGATAATGATCGCCAGGGTGACCCAGAGGATGAAGTCGTCCACCTGTTCGGCCGTGGCCGGCGGCGGCCGGTGGGCCCACAGGCGCTCGTTCCGGACGATCGCCACCGCGTACCGCCAGCCCAGCAGGATGCCGGCCACATAGGCCAGGGCGTACCAGCGGATGGCGATCGGGCCCAGCTGAACGAGGACGGGATCGAATTCGGGAAACGGCACGGTCTTGCGGCTCCGGCGTTGCTATTCCGGGTGTTAGACGAGAAGCCCTTCGCTTTCGACCCCCGAAGGCCCATATAGAGCGTTGAAGGGGGCGGCCTCCGCCGGCCCAGAACGAAGAAAATGCAGACTCAGAACCCGATCCTCGACGAGCTCGCCAAGCTGACGACCGCCGCCATGGGCATGGCCCAGGCCGCCGGCGAAGAGGCCAAGGCCGCCTTCCGCAGCCAGGCCGATCGCATCGCCGCCGAGCTCGACCTCGTCCGCCGCGAGGATTTCGACGCGCTCAAGGCCGAACTGGCCGCTCTCCGCCTGGAGGTGGAGGCTCTCCGCGCTGCCCAGACCGCGCCGAAGCGAGCGACCAAAGGCCCGAAGGGCGAAGCCGCCTGACCCTTTCTGTGCACAACACGCCCGTGGGGGCCGAACGCCACAATATGAAGGTGACGGCCCCGCCACGAAGCAGCTTACCTTCAGTGTCGCTGGCGATTCGGAGGCGGATCACCGCTCCCCGCCCGCTGCGAAAGGGGTCTTAGAATGGACACCTCCCTGACGGACGACAGCGTCCTGCTCTCCAACGACCCGCTCGACGTGGTCGAGCATGTGCTCACCGCCGAGAACCTGCCCTTCGACCGCACGGAAGAGGGCGACCTGGCCTTCAGCCTGGCCGGCGACTGGAAGGACTATGAACTCTGGTTCGCCTGGCGTCCCGAGGGCGACACGCTGCAACTCTGCCTCTCCATGGATCAGCGGGCGCCGAAGGAAAAGCGCCAAGCGGCCCAGGAACTGATCGCGGCGATCAATCCCCGGGTCTGGCTCGGCCACTTCGAGCTCTGGGAAGACGGCGAGATCATCTTCCGCCACGGCATGGCCCTGATGACCGGCGAACAGCCGAGCCTGGCCCAGGCCGCGGCTATGATCGACGTGGCCGTGGAGGCGGGCGACCGCTTCTACCCGGCCTTCGACTTCATGCTCCGCGGGGCCAAGAGCCCGCAGGAGGCCATCGCCGCCTGTATGTTCGAGACCGTCGGCGAGGCCTGACCCTCCTGAAACAAGGGGGGCGAAGGCGGCGCTTCGCCCGGCGCCCAGGGGCTCCGGGCGCGGACGGCCTCGTCTGGCGTCATGCGGCCTCCCCCTGGCGGGGCGCACCTGCTAGTCATCCGCCGATGACCACACCGATCCTGATGCTGGGCGCTGGCCGGATGGGCGGCGCCATGCTCGACGGCTGGCGCGCCGCCGGCGCCTTCGCCGCCGCCGATGTCCTGATCCGCGACCCCAATCCGGGCCCCGCCGCCACGGCCGCCGCCGAGGCGGGCGCGGTGCTTAATCCGCCCGAGGGCGATCTCGCCCGGGCGCGGACGGTGGTGCTGGCGGTGAAGCCGCAGATCTGGCGCGCGGCCGCCGCCGAGGCCGCCCCGCTGCTGGCGGAGGATGCGATGATCGTCTCCATAGCCGCCGGCGTTAAGTCCAAGGACATCGCTCAGGCGTTCGGCGGGCGGCCCGTGGCCCGGGTCATGCCGACCACCGCCGCCGCCATCGGCCAGGGGACGGCCAGCGTCTTCTCGGAGGATCGGGCGGCTCTCGCCCGGGCCCGGACGCTGTTCGAGCCCCTGGGGACAGTGGTGGAACTCGTCGACGAGAACCTGATGCACGCGGCGACCGCGGTGTCGGGGTCGGCGCCGGCCTACCTCTACGCCTTCATCGAGGCCCTGGAGGGCGCGGGGGTCGCCGCCGGCCTCTCGCCCGCCGACGCGCGAGGCCTGGCCCGCTCGACCCTGACCGGGGCCGCGGCGCTGCTGGCCCGAACCGGCGAGGATCCGGTCGAGCTGCGCCGCCAGGTGACCTCGCCGGGCGGCACCACCGAGGCGGCGCTCAATGTCCTGCTGCAGGCCCGCGGCGGCCTGCCCGACCTGCTGCGCGAGGCGGTCGGCGCGGCGGTGCGCCGCTCGAAGGAGCTGGGCGGCTAGGGGCGGCCTTAGCCGGGCAGGCTGCCCGGCAGGCGGACGATGGCCCGCAGGCCGCCCAGGGGCGAACGGTCCAGGGTGATGTCGCCGCCGTGGCCGCGGGCCACGTCCCGGGCGATGGCCAGGCCCAGGCCCACGCCCTTGGTGTTCTGGTTGCGGGACTCATCCAGGCGCGAGAAGGCCTTGAAGGCGTCCTCGTAGCGCTCGGGCGGGATGCCGGGGCCGTCGTCGTCCACTGTGATCTCCACCCCGCCCTGGGCGCGGCGGCGCGCGGCCACCTCCACCCGCCGGCCGTGGGCTGCGGCGTTCATGATCAGGTTGGAGAGGGCCCGTTTCAGCAGGTTCGGCCGCGCCATGGCCGTCAGTTCGGCGTCCGCGGCGACGCTCACCTGGGCCCCGGCGCGGATGGCGCCTTCGCTCACCTCGTCCAGCAGCCGCCGCAGGGGCGTGAGCTCCAGGGCCTCGCCGCCCTCGCCGCGGGCGAACGCTAGGTACTCGTCGATCATGTGCTCCATCTCGGCGAGGTCGCGCTTCATGGCTGCCGCGCCTGAGGTCTCTTCCAGGGCCAGGGCCAGCTTGAGCCGGGTGAGCGGGGTGCGCAGGTCGTGACTCACCGAGGCCAGCAGGGCCGTGCGCTGGTCGATGTGGCGCTGGATGCGGGCGCGCATGTCGAGGAAGGCCCTGGCCGCCCGGCGGACCTCCTTGGCGCCCTGGGGCTTGAAGCTGGGCTGGTCGACCCCGCGGCCGAAGGCCTCGGCGGCGTTGGCGAGGCGTTCGATGGCCCGGACCTGGTTGCGGATGAAGAGGATGGCGACGGCGGTCAGCAGGACGGTGGCCACCGTCATCCACAGGACGAAGATGTGGCCCTGGGTGGCGAAGGCGCGGTCGCGCGGCGCCAGCACCCGCATGACGCCCCCGGGCACGCTCACGCGGATGTCGACAAAGGCCGGATAGCGGGTGGTGTCGAACCAGAACGGATCGTCCAACCGCTCGGACAGGGCCCGCTCCAGCGAGCGGTCGATGGGAGCGAAGAAGGGCTCCCAGAGCACCGGGGGGCTGCGCCTTCGCGCTGGCAGCGCCCGGTCGGGCTGCAGGGCGATGGACAGGCCCATGGACTCCTCGGCCCGGCGGGACAGGCGGGCGAAGCTCTCGGGGCGAGGATCGTCCTTGTAGCTCTCCACGGCCCAGGCGATGTCGCCGGCCAGGCCCTCGGAGAGGCGGGCGGTGACGGTCTGCCAGTGGGCGTCGAAGAAGACGTAGGTCACGGCCACCTGCATCAGCGCGACCGGCAGGACGATGATCAGCAGCGAGCGGCCGAACAGGGTCGTGGGCAGGCGGCCCCGCAGCCAGCGCCCCAGCCTGCGCGGGAGCGACCCGCTCATCGGCCGTCCCCGGTGAACGGGGCCGGCGCCTGTCGCGCCGCGGCCGTCATCAGTCGGGAACGAGGCGGTAGCCGACCCCGCGGACGGTCTGTAGGTAGCGCGGCGCCTTGGGGTCTTCCTCGATCTTGCGGCGCAGGCGGGTGACCTGCACGTCCACCGCCCGGCCAGACGGATCGACGCTGTCCCGGGCCAGCTCCAGCCGGTCCACCGGTTCGTGCGGGGTGCGAGCGAGCTGGCGCAGCAGGGCGATCTCGGCCTCGGTCAGGCGCACCGCCTCGCCGTTGGAGGTGAGTTCCCCGCGCTCGGGATCGAAGCGGCAGCGCCCGAGGGAAAGAACGCCGCCCGGCGCTGGCCGGTCCTGGGCCCGGCGCAGGATGGCCTCGATGCGCAGCAGCAACTCCTCGGGCTCGAAGGGCTTGCCCAGATAGTCGTCGGCGCCGGTGCGCAGGCCCTCGATGCGGTCGCCGGGCTCTCCCCGGGCGGTGAGCATCAGCACCGGCGTGCGGCCTCCGGGGCCCCGCTGCTCGCGCAGCCAGCGGGTCAGGGAGAAGCCGTCCTCGCCGGGCATCATCACATCGAAGACGGCGAGGTCGAAATCGAGGGTGGAGAGCAGCCGCCGGGCCGCAGCCCCGCCTGAGGCGGCGGTCACCCGGAAGCCGGCCCGGGTGAGATAGGCCTTGAGCAGGTCGCGGATCCGGTCGTCGTCATCCACCACCAGCAGGTGGCGGCCGCGGGCGTCGGGCGAGCCCGGGGTCATCCGCGCCCTCCGCCGGCATGGGGATTGCGCGCCCGTCCGCCCGCCAGGGCGGCGAGGATGCGACGGGCGCCGGCCACGCCGTCGAGTCCGCCCACCCGGTAGGCCCGGGAGATCTGGGTCCGCAGCCGTTCGGACACGGCGCCCTCGAAGGCCCGGCCGGCTTCGGTGAGGACGGCGGTGCGTCGGCGTCCGTCGAGGTCGCCCGCCGCCTTTTCCACAAGACCCTTGGCGGCCAGGTCCACGAGGATGCGGCTGGCCGCCTGTTTCGACAGGCTGGTGAGGTGGGCCAGCTCCTGGACGCCGATGCCCGGCCGGCGGCGCAGCAGGAAGGCGGCGCGCCAGTGGGAGCGGCCCAGGCCCAGGTTCTGGTCGGCCAGGCCCTGGTCCACGGCGGACCACAGGGCGGCTTCGGACAGCATGAGCAACTCGAGCCCGGCGTCGAGTTCGTCTTCGCGGAGGATCAGGCGCGGATCGGCAGGCGCGTTCACGCCGTCACCATAAGCCGCGCCGCCCCCGGCGCGCTAGCGGGGCGGGGGTGCGGGCTCAGGCCAGCCAGGTGTCGGGTCGCGGATAGGCCTCGTCGCGAGCCAGGTAGATCACCCCGACAACCAGACGCACGGCGAACCAGACGGCGATCAGCGACCAGATGGCCCAGGCCACGAACACCAGGGGCAGGCCGATGAGCACCACCGACAGGGGGATTCCCACGGCGAAAAGCAGCGCCGCCAGCAGGCCCCAGGCGATGCCGATCCAGAAGGTGCGGATCAGGAAGGTGTAGTGGGTGCGCATGCGGGCGCCAGCCCGGTCGCGCTGCACATAGGCCAGGATCAGGCCGATGATGACCGTGATGCCCGTGGCGTAGGTCAGGAAGTAGAGCGCGTAGGTCACCGCCGGCATGGTGCGGTCTTCGGCGACCCCGTCGTCCAGGCGGTCCGTCATGTGCTGAGCCTCTCTTCCCGTTTCGGTGATGATGCCTGAACCGTGGCGTGTGGAAAGAGGCTGCGTGCGGCGCCGGTCAGGAGCGCTCCAGCACGATCTCCACCCCGGCGCCCACGGCGTCGGGGGCGAGGGCCAGGGGCTTTTCGATCCGCACCCGGGCGCGGGCGACCCGGGCGTCCTCGAGGCAGCGACGGGCCAGCCGGTGGGCGAAGGTCTCCACCAGGTCGATATGGCCGCCGGCGGCGATGTCCTGGGCCGCCGTCAGGATGGACTCGTAGTTGACGGTGTCGGCCAGCCGGTCGCTGTCGTCGGTGGGCACGTCCAGCTCCACGTCGACGATCAGGGGCTGAACCCGGCCGATCTCGTGGCGATAGACGCCGATCTCCGCCTGCACCTTCAGGCCAGTGACGAAAACGCGGCTCGTGGCCAGCCGGAGGGTGGTCATGACAGGTGCTGTCCGGAGTCGGCGGCGATCATCTGGCCGGTCACCGAGCCGGCGTCGATCAGGTAGCGCAGGGCCAGGCCGATCTCCGCCGGGGGCACCGGCCGTTGCAGCAGGGTGGAGGCGGCCTCGGCCTCGAAGGCGGCCTGGTCCTGGTGGATCGACGGCAGGGTCGGGCCGGGGCCGATGCCGTTGACCCGGATGCGCGGGGCGAGGTCCACCGCCAGCATGCGGGTCGCGGCCCACAGGGCGGCCTTGCTCAGCGAATAGGAGAAGAACTCGGGGGTGGTCCCCAGCACCCGCTGGTCGAGGATGTTGACGATCAGGCCCTCGCACTCGGCCGGCAGGCGACGGGCGAAGGCCTGGGCCAGGACCAGGGGCGCGCGCAGGTTGGTCTCCAGGTGCAGGTCCCAGGAGGCGCGGTTGAAGTCGGCGAAGGAGTCCTGCTCGAAGACGCTGGCCGAATTGACCAGCAGGGTCACCGGACCGAGCTCGGCCTCGGCCTCGCCCACCAGGGCCACGGTGGCGGCTTCCCTCCGCAGGTCGCAGGCGAACAGGGCGGCCTTGCGCCCGCGGGCGCGCACATCGGCGGCGGCGGCCTCGGCGGCGTCGTCCACGGTGCGGACGTGCAGCGCCACATCATAGCCGGCGTCGGCGGCGACCTGAGTCAGCACCCGGCCGATGCGCCGGGCGGCGCCCGTCACCAGCGCGACGCCGCGGCTGGCCACTGGAAGCGTGTCCCCTGGGGCTTAGTCGAGGCGGCCGAACTCGTAGAAGTTCAGCGCGGCGATCACGATGAGGAAGATGGCGATGCTGTAGATGCCGATCACGTCGCTGGCTCCGGCTGGAAAGGGTGTGCGCGCTTTAGCGAGCGGCGTCGCCGCCCGCAAGCCGACTTGTCGAACGGACATCGGGGCGGTCAAGGTTCATCGAACATCGAGAGGAGGTCCTGATGCCGTTGTCGCCGATCCCCACCGAGGCGTTCGAGAAGATCGCCCTCGGCATCGACCGGCCCGAAGATATCGTCGTGGGGCGCGACGGGCGCGTCTATGCGTCGGACCACCGGTGCGCCGTGGCCGAGCTGCTGCCGGGGGGCGCGTTCCGGCGGCTGGGACCCAAGGGCGGGGCGCCGAACGGCATCAATATGGACGCCCAGGGCCGCATCGTGATCGCCAATTTCGGCATCTACGACCGGGAGGCCGGGCCGCTGCAGCGGTTCGATCCGGTGAGCGGCGAGCACGAGACCCTGCTCGCCGAGGTGGAAGGGCGACTTCTGACCTCGGCCAACTATCCGGTGATCGACCGGGCCGGGAACATCTGGTGCGCCAACTCTACACACGCCGAGACCTGGCCCCAGGCGCTGGACGGGCGGGAGGACGGCTTCATCTTCGTCCTGCGGCCCGACGGCACGGCCGACGTCGTGGCGGACGGGCTGAAGTTCCCCAACGGCCTGGCGCTCTCGGCGGACGAGGCTTTCCTGTTCTGCGCCCAGACCAGCGGCGCCGACGTGCTGCGCTTCCCGATCCTTGGCGGCACCCGGCTCGGGACCGGCGAACGCTACGGCCCGGTGCTCGGCCGGCTGATGCGGCCCGGCGAGAGCGCGGACAATCACGGGGGCGACCTCGGCTACACCGACGGCATCGGCTTCGACGCCGAGGGCAACCTCTGGGTCTGCCTGCCGGCGGCCAACAAGGTGGTGGCCATCACGCCGGACGAGGCGGTGGAGACGGTGATCCACGATCCCAGCGGCAAGATCGTCAACCACCCGACCAACGTCGCCTGGGGCGGACCCGACCTGAAGGACCTCTACATCGGCTCGATCCGGGCCGACTATGTGCTCAAGGCCCGCTCACCCGTTGCGGGCCAGCCGCAGATTCACCAGCTGTGACGTGACGTGAGGGGCTTCCGCACTGAATGCTGATCATTAAAATGCTTGTTTGAACGATCGGGGCGGCCCGTCCCGAGGAAAAAGAAAGTCCAGGAGGACCGCATGCGCGAGTACCTGAAATTCTACATCGACGGCGAATGGGTCGACCCGGTCGAGCTGAAGACCCTCGATGTGGAGAACCCGGCCACGGAGGAGGTGGTCGGCAAGATCGCGCTCGGGTCCGCGGCCGACGTGGACAAGGCGGTGAAGGCCGCCCGCCGCGCCTTCGAGAGCTGGTCGCAGACCAGCCGTGAGGAGCGCCTGGAGGTGCTGCAGCGCATCCTCGCCGAGTATCAGAAGCGCTTCGGCGACCTGGCCGCGGCGGTGACCGAAGAGATGGGGGCCCCGGCGAGCCTCGCCCAGCGGGCCCAGGTCCCGGCCGGCATGGGCCACCTGGCGACGGCGGCGAACATCCTGAAGGACTTCAAGTTCTCCGAGGACCGCGGCGAGACCCTGATCGTCAAGGAGCCGATCGGCGTCTGCTCGTTCATCACCCCCTGGAACTGGCCGCTGAACCAGATCGCCTGCAAGGTGGCGCCGGCCATCGCCACGGGCTGCACCATGGTGCTGAAGCCGTCGGAAGTGGCGCCGTTCTCGGGCCAGATCTTCGCCGAGATCATGCATGCCGCCGGCGTGCCGAAGGGCGTGTTCAACCTGGTCCACGGCGACGGCCTGGGCGTGGGCGTGCCGCTCTCGACCCATCCCGAGGTGGACATGGTCTCGTTCACCGGCTCGACCCGGGCCGGCATCGAGGTGGCCAAGAACGCCGCCCCGACCGTCAAGCGGGTGCACCAGGAGCTGGGCGGCAAGAGCCCGAACATCGTCCTGGACGACGACGCCTTCTCGAAGAGCGTCGCCCGCGGCGTGATGCATGTGATGAACAACTCGGGTCAGAGCTGCAACGCCCCGACCCGGATGCTCGTCCCTTCCAAGCGTATGGAAGAGGCCATGGCGGTGGCCAAGGCCACGGCCGAGCAGGTCACCGTCGGCGACCCGAATGGCAACTTCAACATGGGGCCGGTGGTCTCCAAGGCCCAGTGGGAGAAGATCCAGGGCCTGATCCAGAAGGGCATCGACGAGGGCGCGACCCTGGTCACCGGCGGCCTCGGCCGTCCGGAGGGCCTGGAGAAGGGCCACTATGTGAAGCCCACCGTGTTCGCCAACGTCACCAACGACATGACCATCGCCCGGGAAGAGATCTTCGGGCCGGTGCTGTCGATCCTGGGCTACGAGAGCGTCGAGGAAGCCGTCCGCATCGGCAACGACACGGTGTACGGCCTGGCCGGCTACGTGAACGGCGCGGACCTGGCCAAGGCTCGGGAAGTGGCCTCGAAGCTGCGGGCGGGCCAGGTGTCGATCAACGGCGCCTCGGACATGACCGCTCCGTTCGGCGGCTACAAGCAGTCGGGCAACGGCCGCGAGTGGGGCGACTATGCCTTCCACGAATTCCTCGAGACCAAGGCGATCATGGGCTACGCGCCCAAGGCCGCCGAATAAGCTCCGGCGCAGGTCGTCGGATTGGCCCTCCCCGTTCGCGGGGAGGGCTTTTTCATGGGGCGGTGCGGCGGGTGTCCGACCAGGCCAGCACGGCCATGCCGAGGAGCGCCGAGACCAGCGAGCCGGCGACGACGCCGATCCGCACCTTGGCCTGGATGGCCGCATCGGCCGGGAAGGCCAGGCCCCCGATGTAGAGGCTGAGGGTGAAGCCCACCCCGCACAGGACCGAGACGCCGTAGAGGTCGAGCCACCTGGCCCCCATGGGCCGACGCGCCCACTTCAGGCCGATGGCCAGGGCCACGGCGCCGAACACGCCAAGCTGCTTGCCCAGCACCAGGGCGAGGCCAAGGCCCAGGGCCACCGGCGCCGTGGGCGTGTCGGGCGGCAGATGGCGCAGGGGAAAGCCCGCGGCCGTGAACAGGAACAGCGGCAGGATCAGGAAGGCCACATAGGGGTGCAGGGCGGCGACCACCTGGTCCAGCACGCCCGGCGCGCCCGGCCGCTTGGGGCGCAGCGGCGTCACCGAGGCGGCCAGCAGTCCGGCCAGGGAGGGATCGAGGCCGGACTTCACGACAAAGCCCCACAGCAGCAGGAAGCCCGCCGTCCAGAAGGCGTAGGGCGCCGCCGCCCAGCGGGACATCGCCCCCAGCACCAGGAAGGTGGCCAAGGCGCCGCCCAGCATCGCCGGTCGCAGGGCCTCGGTGAAGGCCAGGGCGATCAGTACGACGCTGACAAGGTCCTGGATGATGGCCACCGTCAGCAGGAAGACCCGCAGCGGCGGCGGCAGCCTGGGCGCGGCCACGGCCACGAGGGCCAGGGCCAGGGCGGCGTCGGTGGGGGCGACCGCGGGCCAGGCCTGGGCCACCCCGTCCTCGCCGGCGTTCACCGCCAGGAAGATCAGCGCCGGGACGATCACGCCCCCCGCCGCCGCCAGCAGCGGCAGGGCCAGCCGGCGCGGGTTGGACAGTTCGCCCCGGACGATCTCCTGTTTGATCTTCAGGCCCAGGACCAGAAAGAAGACCGGCATCAGGGCGGCCTTCACCCAGCCGGCGATGGTCAGGGTTTCGGCGAAGGGGCCGATCCGCACCGGGACCGGATGGCCGACGACGGCCGCATAGCCCGTCGCCCACGGCGAGTTGGCCCACAGGATCGCAAGCGCCGCCGCCAGGGCCAGCAACAGCCCCGAGCCGGTCTCCGTCCGCAGGAATTCGAGCGTCGAGCGCCTGCCCATCGCCTTTTGCGTAACAGGGGGCGGCGACGGAATCGAGCGTGGAGCCGCGCCGCCTCGCCGGGCTAGGGTGGGCGAAAAGCCACGACCCGGAGGAAACCATGAGACTGGCCGCCCCTCGCATCCGCCCGCTGGCCGACGATGAACTGACGCCCGAGCAGGCGGCGGCCCTGCAGCCGGTGAGGGAAGGCCGCCTCGGCGTGCTCAACATCTTCCGCACCCTGGCCCATGCGCCCAAGGCCCTCGCCCGCTTCAACGATTGGGGCGGCTATGTGCTCTCCCGCCGCAACGACCTGCCGGCCCGCGAGCGGGAGATCGTCGTTCTGCGGATCGGCTACCTCTGCCGCTCGGGCTACGAGTTCACCCAACACACCCGCATCGGCCTCGACTGCGGCCTGACGCCGGACGAGATCGCTCGCATCAAGCGCGGCGCCGACGCCGACTGGAGCCCCGCCGATGCGGCGCTGATCCGGGCCTGTGACGAACTCCATGCCGACCAGTTCATCACAGAGCCCACCTGGGCCGAGCTTGGCCGCCACTTCAGCGACAAGCAGCGCATGGACCTAGTGTTCACCGCGGCCCAGTACACCCAGGTCTCGATGATCCTGAACACCTTCGGAGTGCAGCTCGAGGAGGGCGAGACGCTTGACCCGGACCTGCGCGGCTTCTGACGCCCTGCGGCTTCTGGCGCCTCGAGTCCGATTGCGGTTGGATGGGACGGCCGGCGCCCGTATGTAGGCCTGATGACGCCTGCGACCCGACGCGCCCAGCGCCGAGCCTCGGCCTTTCGGAAGTTCTTCGACCAGGAAGCGTCGGGGGGCTATGTGCTCATGGCCGCCGCGGCCGTGGCCCTGGTGGTGGCCAATTCACCGCTGGCGGGCCCGTACTTCGGCCTGCTGGAGACCAAGCTCGGCTTCGCCCTCGGGCCCGTCCACCTGAACGAAAGCATCCTGCACTGGATCAACGACGGGCTGATGGCCCTGTTCTTCCTGCTGGTGGGGCTCGAGATCAAACGGGAGGTGCTGGACGGCCAGCTCTCCCGGCCGTCCCGCGTGGTGCTGCCCGGGCTTGCGGCCCTGGGCGGCGTGGCGGTCCCGGCGCTGATCTATGCGGGTTTCAACTGGGCCAATCCCGAAGTCTCGCGCGGGTGGGCGATCCCCGCCGCCACGGACATCGCCTTCGCCCTCGGGGTGCTCAGCCTAGCGGGCGACCGCATCCCGGCGTCGTTGAAGATCTTCCTGACCGCCCTGGCCGTGCTGGATGACCTGGCGGCGATTCTGATCATCGCCATCTTCTACACCGCCGACCTGCAGCTGGCGGCCCTGGGCGGGGCGGCGGTGGTCCTGGCCCTTCTCGTTTTGATGAACCGCCTGCGGGTGCGGCAGCTGTGGCCCTATCTGCTGGCGGGCCTCGTCCTGTGGTGGTTCGTCTTCGAGTCCGGCGTCCACGCCACCCTGGCCGGCGTCGCGCTGGCCATGACCATCCCGCTTGACCGCACCCCGGCCCAGCCCGACGCCCACAGCCACAGGACCTCGCCGCTGCACCGGCTGGAGCACTGGCTGCACAAACCGGTGGCCTTTTTGATCGTGCCGGTCTTCGGCTTCGCCAACGCCGGCCTTTCCCTGGCTGGGATCACCCCCGCCATGCTCACCGACACGGTCATGCTGGGGATCGCCCTCGGCCTCTTCCTCGGCAAGCAGCTGGGCGTGTTCCTCACCGCCCTGCTGGTGATCCGCCTGGGCTGGGCCGACATGCCCAAGCACGCCAGCGTGGGGCAACTCTACGGCGTGGCGGTGGTCTGCGGCATCGGCTTCACCATGAGCCTGTTCGTGGGCAACCTGGCGTTCACGACGCCCGATCTGCTCACCGAGACCAAGGCCGGCGTCTTCGCCGGTTCGCTGATCTCGGCGCTGGTGGGCCTGACCCTCCTCAAGACTTTCCGTCCCGACGTGCCGGCGGCTCGCCGGGAGGCCTGATCTCCTCGGGTGCGGAACGGCTTGGCCGTGCGCCGCGTTTGCGCCCGGTCGGGGCCACCTGAGGAGTTCGCACCTTGAACAGCATTATCTATCTCGTCGGCCTGGTCGTGGTTGTCCTGATCATCCTGGGTTTCCTCGGCATTCGCTGACCGGCAGGCAGCACGGGTGCTGCCCTCCGGCTGAAAAAAGGGGCTACCTGCCAGGGATGCCGGTCACGTCCGCCTATCGCCCCGATCCGAGGTTCCCGGCGCTGGGGGCCGAGTTCGCCGATCCCGTGGCGGCGGCGCGCTTCCCCAAGACCCTGCTGCGCTATCGCAACGACCGGGCTGCCGCCTCGGTGGGGCTTGATGGCCTGACCGACGCCGAGTGGATCGCCCACTTCGGTCGGTTCGAGCCCCTGCCGGACAACATCGACCCGCCCCTGGCCCAGCGGTACCACGGCCATCAGTTCCGGGTTTACAACCCCGAGCTCGGCGACGGCCGCGGCTTCCTGTTCGCCCAGCTGCGTGAAGCCGGGACGGACCGCCTGCTGGACCTTGGGACCAAGGGATCGGGCCCCACGCCCTGGTCACGCTCGGGCGACGGGCGCCTGACCCTGAAGGGCGGGGTGCGCGAGGTGCTGGCCACCGCCATGCTGGAGGCGCTGGGCGTGCCCACCTCCCGCTCGTTCTCGCTGATCGAGACGGGTGAGCAGCTGGTGCGCGGGGACGAGCCCAGTCCCACGCGCTCGTCCGTGCTGGTCCGGCTGTCCCACAGCCACATCCGCTTCGGCACCTTCCAGCGCCATGCCTTCTTCGAAAAGGCCGACCGCATCGGCCTGCTCGTGGACCATGTGATCGCCAACTACTATCCCGACCTCGCCGAGGTGGAGGATCGTCCCGCCGCCCTGCTGGCCGCCGTGGGCGAGCGCTGCGCGACCCTGACGGCGCGCTGGATGGCCGCGGGCTTCGTCCACGGGGTCCTCAACACCGACAACATGAACATCACGGGCGAGAGCTTCGACTATGGCCCGTACCGCTTCCTGCCGAGGTCGGATCCCAACTTCACGGCGGCCTATTTCGACCATTCCGGGCTCTACGCCTTCGGCCGCCAGCCCGAGGCTGTATTCTGGAACCTGCAACAGCTGGCCGGATGCCTCACGTTCGTCACCGGCAGCGATCCGCTGGTGGCGGCGCTAAACACCTTTGGCCAGGCGTACCGGCGCGAACTGGCGTCGGCGATGGTCCGGCGCCTGGGGCTCAAGCCGCGGGGACCGGAGGCCGACGAACTCCTGGTGCAGGCGGCGTTCAAGGGGCTCGCCTTCGGCGGGGAGCGCTTGCGCTGGGAGCCGTTCTTCTTTGACTGGTTCTGCGGCCGCGATCCCGCCGGGCCGCGGGCGGACCTCTACGCCGCCGACGAGTTCGCCGACTTCCGCGCGCGGATCGCCCCTTATGAGCCCGAGCGCCCCGAGCGCCTGGCGCATCCGTATTTCCAGGGCGAAGCGCCGGAGGAGCTGCTCTACGACGAGATCGAGGCCATCTGGGCCCCCATCGCCGAGGCCGGCGACTGGAGCCGCTTCCACGACAAGCTCGCCCGGATCGAGGCCGCGCGCGTCGCCTGGGGCCTTGCTTAGCCGGGCGGGGTCCTAGTCGAACCCGAGTTGGCGGCGCAGGGTTTCAGGGCTAACGCCCCGGGCTCGCAGTTCGCGCAGGGTCTCGGACCGGTCGCGCTTGGCGAACCGGCGCCCGTCCGGCCCGGTCAGCAGGCGGTGGTGGTGATAGGTGGGCGTCGACAGGCCGAGCAGGGCCTGCAGAAGCCGCTGCACATGGGTGGCCTCGGCCAGATCCTCGCCGCGAACGACGTGGGTGATCCCCTGCAGGGCGTCGTCCAGCACCACGGCCAGATGATAGGCCACGCCCACGTCCTTGCGGGCCAGGACCACGTCGCCGCCCAGTTCAGGCCGCGCCTGGACGAGGCGGGCCTCGCCCGAACCCTCCTCCACGAAGGTCAGGCCTGAAAAGCCGCCCAGCCGCGCTTCCGCCGCCGCCAGAGACAGGCGCCAGGCGAAGGGCTCGCCGGCGGCCAGCCGCCGAGCCTCCTCCTCGGGCGGCAGGGGCGCGCCCCGGAAGGCCTCCATGGCGCCGTGCGGGGCCCGGGCGATCTCCTCGGCCACCTCCTTGCGGGTGCGGAAGCAGCGGTAGAGCAGGCCGTCCGCCTCCAGCCTGCCGAGGGCGGCCTGATAGTCGGCCAGATGTTCCGACTGCCGGCGCACGGGCGTCTCCCAGGATAGTCCCAGCCACGCCAGGTCCTCGTAGATCGCCGCCTCGTACTCGGGGCGACAGCGGGTGACGTCGATGTCCTCGATGCGCAGCACGAACCGGCCGTCCGCCGCGCGGGCGGCGGCGTAGGCGGTCAGGGCCGAAAAGGCGTGGCCGCGGTGCAGATAGCCGGTGGGCGAGGGGGCGAAACGGGTGGCGAACACCCCAGGCCCTTTATCAGTCCTGCCGGACGTGCGGGAACAAGCCCATGTGCTGCAGCACGGCGGCGATGAACGGCCGCTCCCCGCCGAGAGCCTCGCGCATGTGTTCGAACTGCTTGAAGCCGACCATCTCGGCCAGGCCGTGGGCCGCGCACCAGGAGGCGATGGTGGCCAGCTCCAGATCGGTCTCGGCGCTCGGGTCGGCGCCGTGCTCCACCATGGTCGCGCGGACCATGCAGTAGGCGCTGTCGTCCTCCGAGCCCCGGGTGTCCATGGGCAGGGCTTCCTTGTCCCGGGCCGCGTCATACATCACCCGGTAGAGCGCGGGATGCTCGCGGGCGAAGCAGACATAGGCGAGGCCCAGGGCGGTGAGTTGCTGGCGGCCCTGTTCGGTGGCTTTGGCCTCGCGCATCCTAGCGTTGAGGATCTCCCAGCCCTCATGGGCCACCGCGTCCAGCAGTTCGGCCTTGTCCTTGAAGTGATGATAGGGCGCGGCGGGGCTGACCCCGGCCTCGCGGGCCACCGCCCGCAGCGAGAGCGCGCTGGGCCCCTCCGCCTCCAGCAGCCGCCGGGCCGCATCGACCAGGGCGCGGCGAAGGTCGCCGTGGTGGTAGGGCCGGGATTCCGCGCTCTGAGCCTCTTTCATCACCTGCACCATAGGCCTGCATCTGGACGCCGTAAAGATCATCTTGACGGCGCTCAGATCGGCGTTATCTTAGCGGCGTTCAAATCAAGAAAACGCCCCGCCGGCCCCTGGGTTCGGCGGAAAGACTGAAAGGTGTGTGTCTCATGTTCCTCGCCAGGTTCGAACGGCATTTCGACCGTCTCGCCCCCGTCTACCTGCTGTTCCTCGGTCTCACCGCGGCCGGCGCCACGGCGGCGATCGGCGTCTGAGGGCCTCCCCGCCCTAGCCGACGAAAAGCGAAGGGCCCCCGTTGCGGGGGCCCTTCTTTCTCTGCGCGCGCCCCAGCATGAACGGGGTGTGCAAAATCGCATAACAGTGCAGCGCAAATAGCTATCTGAGCAATGTTTGGATGGTGCTATCTAAACGTTGTCCAGATGAGGCGGCGCTCCAGGGCGCGGTCCTCGCCAATGAACCCTCAGGGAGAAAAGCGATGTCGTTCCGAATGAACCGGATGCTCGACGTGGCGGTCTCGTTTGCGATCGTGAGCCTGGCCTTCACGCTCGCGGGCGCCACCGCCGCCCTCGGCGTCTAAGCCATGCGCCAGGGGCCGGCCTCGTCCGCTGCGTAGCGGGCGGGGCCCGGAGCCCCTCGAATACCAACTTCGATATCGACGCCCGGCGACCGCTGTTCGATGTCGTGGAGATGTGTTCGAATCGAGCCTATAGTTTTCGCCGTGCAGCCACTTAAGACGAGGGCCGTGTCTTCAGCCCCAAGTCGCCTGCCATAGCCGCCGTACGCGGCCCCGGGAGAGCCGGCCATGCAGGTGCTTAGGCATCCGCCGTCCGGCTGGCCGTGTCTGGTGCTGAACGCCGACTACCGGCCGCTCAGCTACTACCCCCTGTCGCTCTGGCCCTGGCAGGAAGTCGTCAAGGCGGTCTTCCTCGACCGGGTGGATGTGGTCTCCACCTACGACCAGGTCATCCACTCCCCCTCCTTCGAAATGAAGCTGCCGAGCGTGGTGTCGCTGAAGCACTACGTGGCCCAGGACCGGCCCCCGGCCTTCACCCGCTTCAATCTCTTCCTCCGCGACAGCTTCACCTGCCAGTACTGCGCCTCCACCGAGGAGCTGACGTTCGACCATGTGGTCCCGCGCTCCCGCGGCGGGCGGACCACCTGGGAAAACATCGTCACCGCCTGCGCTCCCTGCAATCTGTCCAAGGGGGGGCGCACCCCGGCCGAGGCGCACATGCACCCGCGCCAGAAGCCGCGCCGGCCCACCGCTTTCGAGCTGCAGGAACGGGGGCGCCGCTTCCCGCCGCACCACCTGCACGAGAGCTGGCTCGACTACCTCTACTGGGACATCGAGCTGGAGGCCTGAGCGGCCCGCTGCGGCGTACAGCCCAGCTTGATCATTGTCATGGACGCCCGGCCGCGGCTGGGGAGTTTGCCGGCGTGGTCCGATCCCGCCGCCGCGCCTGCTCAAGCTCCGTCTTCGCGAGCGAACCGCGTCGCTCGCGTCGGCGGGCGCATCTGGCCACGCCGTCCCGGTCTCTGTGCTCAGAAGAAAGTCGCCCGTGTCGCCTACGCTCGCCATCCCGTCCGCGGAAACCTTCCGCGCCGCCCTCGACGAGGCCGCTATCGTCGCCGTCACCGACCGGGCCGGGCGCATCATCGAGTGCAATGAGCGCTTCTGCCTGATCAGCGGCTACAGCCGGGAGGAGCTGATCGGGCGGACCCACCGGATCGTCAATTCCGGCCACCACGACCGCGACTTTTTCCGCCAGATGTACGCCGAGATCTCCCAGGGGCGGGTCTGGAAGGGCACCATCTGCAACCGCCGCAAGACGGGCGAGCTCTACTGGGTGGACACCACCATCTATCCGAACCGCGACGCGGAGGGGCAGATCAACGCCTACATCTCCCTGCGCTTCGAGGTGACCAGCCACGTGGCGGCTGTCACGGCCCTGGAAGCCGCCACCGAGGAGGCGATGCGGGCGGCCAGCGCCAAGGATCAGTTCCTGGCCAACATGAGCCACGAGGTGCGCACGCCGCTGAACGGGATCATCGGCCTGGCGGCGGCCCTGGGCGCGAGCGACCTCGACCCCAAGCAGCGGGAGATGATCGAGCTGATCCTGCGCTCGGGCGAGTCCCTGCGGCGGATCCTCGACGACGTCCTTGACATCGCCAAGGCCGACGCCGGCGCCCTGGCCATCGAGCGGCGCGCCATCGACCTGCGCGAGGAACTCCAGGCCGCCGCCGAACTGATGCGCATCCGGGCCGAGGAGAAGGGGCTGCGGTTCGAGGTGGCCTTCGGGGAGGGCGCCGACGGCTGGGTCATGGCCGACCCCGCGCGCCTGCGGCAGATCCTTTCCAACCTGATCTCCAACGCCATCAAGTTCACCGACGTGGGCGAGGTGCGGGTGCAGGTGGCCGTGCGCGAGGCGGGCGAGGGCTGGCGCCTGACGATCGACGTGATCGACACCGGCATCGGCTTCGACGAGGCCCAGGCCGAGAAGCTGTTCGACCGCTTCGTCCAGGCCGACGGGTCCAGCGCCCGGCGCCACGGCGGGGCGGGCCTTGGCCTGGCCATCTCCCGGACCCTCGCCGAGCTCATGGGCGGCACGCTCGAGGCCAGGTCGGAGCCCGGGCTGGGCAGCGTGTTCCGGCTCGTGCTCCCGGTGGAGACTGTCGCCCGGCCTGCGCCGCCGGCGGAGGCCGCGGGCTGGGCGCTGTGGGTGGACGATGTCCCGCCCCGGGTGCTGCTGGCCGAGGACCATCCCACCAACCAGCTGGTTGTGCGGGCCCTGCTGGAGCCCCTGGGGGCGACGGTGGAGGTGGCGGCCAATGGCGCCCAGGCCGTCGATCGGGCCGAGCGGGACGCCTACGACGTGATCCTGATGGACATGCAGATGCCGGTGATGGATGGCCTGGCGGCGGTGGCGGCCATCCGCGAGCGGGAACAGCGGCTGGGCCTGCCCCGGGTTCCCATCGCCATGCTCACGGCCAACACCTCGGGGGCGCATCGCAAGGCCGCCGACGAGCACGGCGCCGACGGCTTCATCGCCAAGCCCCTGACGCTGGATACGCTGGTCGGCGGGATCAATGAGGTGCTGGCCAGCCGCGCGCGCCAGCCGGCGGGCCCTGGCCGTTCCGGCCTGAGGCGCGCGGGGCCTAGGCGCCGATGACGGCCAGGAGGCCGGCGAAATCGTCGGCCAGATGGTCGGGGGCGAAGCGCGCCAAGGCCTCGGGCGTGGCGTAGCCCCAGGCGACGGCGGCGCAGGCGACCCGCGCCCGCCGGGCCGCTTCGATGTCCCGGGTCTCGTCACCCACCGCCAGGACGCGCCCGGGGCGGACGCCCTCGGCGCGGATCACCTTGCGGAACACCGGCGCCTTGCCGAACAGGGCCGCCCCGCAGGCATAGCGGCCCACCTGCGCCGCCGAGCCGCCCAGCACCTGGCGCACGACTGTCTCGCTGTTGGAGCTGACGATGGCCGTCCGCACGCCGGCGGCCTGAAGCCGGCCGAGGAAGTCCGCCGCCCCGGGAAACAGGCCGATCTCGTGGGCGTGGGCCTGCATCAGGGCGCGCATGTCCCGGGCGATCCCGGGCAGGCGCCAGGCCGGAATGCGCATCCGCCTGACGATCTCGCGATTGGAGAGGCCGCGCATGGCGTCCAGCTCGTCCGGCCCTGGCGCGGGCAGGCCGCGCGCCTGGAGAAAGCCGGTCAGGTTGCGCAGCATCCAGGGGCCGCTGTCGGCGAGCACCCCGTCGAAATCGAGGATGACGAGGTCGAAGCGGCGATCAGGCGAAACGGTCACGGCCTAGCGGAAAATCCAGATTCCGCCGGTGACGCCAGAGGGCGCCTCAGCCAGGCCCCGGATCTCCAGGCGCGCCTGGCGGGCGCCGCAGAGGCAGCGAAGCCGGCCTTCCAGCTCGTCCACATGCTGGCGGCCGAGGCCCTGGGCCAGCCAAGGGCGCGGATCGAGCGCCGCCTCGCGGCCGCAGCCGCAGCGCGCCCAGAGGCTGGACCGCGGTGCGACGGCCCGGGACAGACGCGCCTCGGCGCCGAAGGCCCGGTCGGGCGCCTGGTGGAACATCCCGTCAGCCATGTCCGCCTCCTCGGAATGGATGCGAACAAAAGCAGAACTTCTGACTTCCGTCGACTCCGCCATGGCTGTGATCGTGGCCCTCTCAACCGCGCGTGGCATGCGCGAGAGGCCGATCAGGCGGGCGATTCCGGCCTCGGCTCAACGGCCGGGCCACGGCTGCTCACACCTTTTCGCTGATCTTGATGGCGGCGCGGCAGCCGGTGCGGATCACCGCCGCCAGCAGGCCGTAGCCCGGCGCCTCGCGGGCGCCTTCCTCGACGGCCAGGTCCCGGTGGGCGAGCTCTTCGTCGCGGAACTTGGTGAGTTCGGCGGCGAGTTCAGGATCGGTGTCCGCCAGTTCGGCGATCTGGCCCGCATAGTGCTGCTCGATCACCGACTCCACGGCCTCGGTGCAGGCGTGGGCGGCCTTTTCGCCCAGCAAGGCGGTGCCGGCGCCCAGGGTGAAGGCCGCCAGCCGCCAGATCGGGGCCATGGCCGTCGGTCGCACATTGTGTTCGGTGAGCAGGCGGTCGAAGCGCGCGAGGTGTTCGGCCTCATGGCCTTCCATCTCGGCGAGCTGGCCGGCGATGCGGTCGCGGCCGGGCGCCTGGGCCAGCACGGCCCGCTGGCCGCGGTAGATATGGACGGCGCCCAGTTCGCCCGCGTGGTCCACGCGGAGGATCTCGGCGAGGCGGGCGGCCATGGCGCCGCGGCCCGGGCGGGGAGGAATCGGCTTCTCGCTCATCGTTTGGCCTTCTCGCGCAGCGCGGCCATCGCGCTCAACCCCACAAGGCCGAGCGAGATCAGGGCGTTCCAGCCGGCCATGGACAGGCCCGCGAACACCCAAGGGGCCTCGTCGCAGGCGGGCGGCCTGACGGCGGCGCCGGCCAGGAAGTCCTCAAGGGCGGCGGCGTTGACGCCGGTCCCGGCCGAGGCGCAGGCCGACGGACCGGCCCAGAATTTCCACTCGGCCCCCGCGTGATAGATGGCGATCCCCGCGCCCACGGCGAACACCAGGCCGAGCACCCAGCAGGTCAGCTCCCGCCAGCGGGGCCCGCCGGGCAGGCGGACCACGATCATGAAGGCGAAGGCGATGGCCAGGGCCGCCCAGTAGACCTCCCGCTGGCGCAGGCACAGCGTGCAGGGGGCGTAGCCGCCGAAGGTCTGGAAGGCGTGGGCGATGGCCAGCATGGCGGCGGCGGCGAGCAAGGCGCACAGCCGCCAGCGGTCGAGGAAGGGGCGAAGCCAGGTCATCGGCGCGGATAAGACCCCAAGGTCGGCCTCACAGGAAGACCTTCACCGCCACGAACCCGCCGATCAACAGGGCCAGCAGCAGCACGGAATAGAGGTTCAGCCGCCGCTCGAACTCGTGGAGCATGGCCGGGCCCAGGTACTTGAGTATGGCCGCCACGATGAAGAAGCGAGCCCCCCGCGTCAGGATCGAAGCCCATACAAAGGTGAAGAGGTCGAAGCGGGCGAAGCCGGCGGTGATGGTCACCAGCTTGTAGGGGATCGGCGTCAGTCCCTTGATGAGGATCACGCCCAGGCCCCACTGGTCGAACCAGCGCTGGAACTCCTGCCGCCCCTCGGGGTGGCCGAACAGCTTGAGGATGAACATCCCCACCGGCTCCAGGAAGACCCCGATGGCGTAGCCCAGGAGGCCGCCCAGCACCGAGGCGACGGTGCAGATCGCCGCATAGACGAACGCCTTGTCGCGATTGGCCAGCACCATGGGCGCCAGCATCACGTCCGGCGGGATCGGGAAGAACGAGCTCTCGGCGAAGGAGACGATGGCCAGCGACCGGGGCGCGTGGCGGGAGCGGGCCAGGCCCATGACCCAGTCGTAGAGCTTGCGGAACATTCAGGGGTCCGATGAGGCGCCGGGGCGGAGGTTCGAGCGTTCTGGCTAGCAGGGGTTCGCCGGCTTGTCGCGGCCTGCCTTTGGGCGAACGCCGTCGTGCTTGTAAATTGGTTTCATATGATACTATCTGTGGGCCATAGGGAGGCCCAGGCCATGAACACCCAGACGCTCGCCAAACGCGCCGAGACCGGCGACCTCTTCGACAACCCCCTCGGCACCGACGGGTTCGAGTTCGTCGAATTCACCTCGCCCGAACCCGAGAAGCTGAAGACCCTGTTCGAACTGATGGGCTTCACGGCGGTCTCGAAGCATCGTTCGAAGAATGTGCTGCGCTTCCGCCAGGGCGACATCAACTTCATCCTGAACATGGAGCCCACGGGCCAGGCCGCCGAGTTTCGCGCCGCCCACGGGCCGTCGGCCAACGCCATGGCCTTCCGCGTGCGCGACGCCGCCAAGGCCTTCGAACTGGCCATCGCGCGCGGCGCCAAGCCGGTCCATGGCCCGGTCGGGCCGATGGAGCTGAACATCCCGGCGATCGAGGGGATCGGCGGCTCGAACCTCTACCTCGTGGACCGCTACGGGGCGCAGGAGATCTACGACGTCGACTTCACGCCCATCCCGGGCGCCGAAGAGGCCCTGTCCCGCAATGCCGTAGGCCTCACCTACCTCGACCACCTGACCCACAACGTCCACCGGGGCAACATGAAGACCTGGGCGGACTTCTATGAGCGGATCTTCAATTTCCGCGAGATCCGCTACTTCGACATCGAGGGCAAGCAGACCGCCCTGCTGTCCAAGGCCATGACCAGCCCGTGCGGCAAGATCCGCATCCCGCTGAACGAGAGCCAAGACGACCACTCGCAGATCGAGGAATTCCTGAAGGACTACAAGGGCGAGGGCATCCAGCACGTCGCCCTGGGGACCGACGACATCTACTACGCCGTCGAGACCATGCGCGCCCGCGGCGTGCAGTTCCAGGACACCATCGACACCTATTTCGAGGGCATCGACGCCCGGGTGCCGGGCCACGGCGAGGACGTGGCGCGCCTGCGCCGCAACAAGATTCTCATCGACGGCGCGCCCACCGAGGGCCAGGGCCTGCTGCTGCAGATCTTCACCGAGAACATGATCGGTCCGATCTTCTTCGAGCTGATCCAGCGCAAGGGCAACGAGGGGTTCGGCGAAGGCAACTTCAAGGCCTTGTTCGAGAGCATCGAACTCGATCAGATCAGGCGAGGGGTGCTCCCGGCAAAGGAAGACTGATGCGTTCGATTACGGCTCTTGCGGCGGTTCTGGTGATGACGATGGCGGGGGGCGCGCAGGCCCAGGAAGCCTCAAGGCCCAGGTGGGCGATCGTGGTGCATGGCGGCGCCGGGGTGATCGACCGCAAGGACCTGACGCCCGAGCAGGACAAGGCCTATCGCGAGGCCATGGGCCGGGTCGCCACCGTCGGCGCTGAGGTGCTGAAGGCCGGCGGCTCGGCGCTGGACGCCATCGAGACCGCCATCAGGATCCTCGAGGACGACCCGCTGTTCAACGCCGGCCGGGGCGCGGTCTTCACCGCCGAGGGCCGCAACGAACTGGACAGTTCGATGATGGACGGCAAGACCCTGGCCGCCGGATCGGTGGCGGGCGTCACCCGTACGCGCCATCCCATCAGCCTAGCCCGCGCGGTGATGGAGAAGTCGCCCCACGTCATGCTGATCGGCGAGGGCGCCGAGCGCTTCGCCCGCGCCCAGGGCCTTGAAGAGGTGGACAACAGCTACTTCTTCACCGAGCGCCGCTGGCAGGCCCTGGAGCGAGAACTGAAGACGCTGAACCTGCCGGTTCCCGCCCGCCCCAAGGGCGCCCCGCAGGCGCCGTCAGCGGCCCTGGAGCAACGGGCCGAGCTGCAACATGACGAGGGCCGCGACCGCCTGGCCCAGCTGGACAAGAAGTACGGCACCGTCGGCGTGGTGGCCCTGGACAGCGCCGGCAATCTGGCGGCCGGCACCTCCACCGGCGGTACCACCGCCAAGCGCTGGGGCCGGGTGGGCGATTCCCCGATCATCGGGGCCGGCACCTACGCCTCGAACGCCTCGTGCGCGGTCTCGGCCACCGGCACGGGCGAGTACTTCATCCGCCTGACCGTGGCGCGGGAGATCTGCGCCCTCGTGCAGTACAAGGGCCTCGGCCTGCAGGCCGCCGCCGACGAGGTGATCCAGAAGCAGCTCACCGCCATGGGCGGGGACGGCGGCGTCATCGCCGTGGCCCCGGACGGCCAGATGGCCTGGAGCTTCAACACCTCGGGCATGTACCGGGCGCGCGTCGCCGACGGGGCGCCGCTGACGGTGGGCATCTACAAGGACGATCCGTAATGGCGAAGGGCGACTGGATCCCGGTCCGGGCCGCGCAGGGAATTCACTCCCGCCAGGCCCACGCCGACCTTCCGGAGGGCACCTACGAGCGGGAGATCTCGAAGGAAGGCTTCTTCGGTCCGGCCGCCTTCCTGCACCATCGCCGTCCGCCCACCGGCTGGACCAGTTTCGAGGGCCCGCTCCGCCCGCGGGCCTTCGATCTCAACCGCCTGAACGCCGCCGAGGCCTCGCCTTGGGACGCCCGGGTGGTGCTGCACAACGCCGCCGTCGAGGTCCGCTTCTGGAAGCTGGACGGCCCCATGCCGGCCCTCGCCCGGAACGCCGACGGCGACCAGCTGCTCTTCGTCCATGATGGAGAGGGCGAGCTCTTCTGCGACTACGGCCGCCTGCGCTTCCGGTCGGGGGATTACCTCTATCTGCCGCGGGGCACCATGTGGCGGCTCAGGCCCGCGGCCGGGCCGGCGGCCATGCTGATGATCCAGGCCACCAACACCCACTTCAAGTTGCCCGACCGAGGCCTGATGGGCGGCCACGCCCAGTTCGACCCGGCGGTCCTCGAGACCCCGGCTATCGACGAGGCCTTCAAGGCCCACCAGGACGAGGCCGGCGACTTCCGCGTCGAGATCAAGAAGCGCGGCCAGGTCTCGGTGGTGACCTATCCCTACAATCCGCTGGATGCGGTGGGCTGGCACGGCGACCTCGCCCCCGTGCGGCTGAACGTGCGCGACATCCGGCCGGTGATGAGCCACCGCTACCACCTGCCGCCCAGCGTGCATTCCACCTTCGTCAGCGACCGCTTCGTGGTCTGCACCTTCGCGCCCAGGCCCTTCGAGACCGACCCGGGCGCGCTGAAGGTGCCGTTCTTCCACAACAACGACGACTACGACGAGGTGCTGTTCTACCACGCCGGAGACTTCTTCAGCCGCGATCACATTGAGGCCGGGATGATGACCTTCCATCCCTCGGGCTTCACCCACGGGCCGCATCCCAAGGCGCTGAAGAACATGCTTGTGCAGGTCAAGCCGGCGACAGACGAATATGCGGTGATGATCGACACCCGCGATCCGCTGGACGTGGGCGAGGCGGCCGGCGCGGTCGAGAACCCCGCCTATGTGGACAGCTGGAAGAGCCCATGACCCTGCAGGCCGACCTCGAAGCGGCCGCCCGGGACGAGCTGGACCGCGCCTGCACCCTGGCTTGGCGGCAGCTCGCCGGCCACCTGCCGTGGGGCGACACCTTCGAGGGCTTCTCGCCGGCTGGCCGCGAGGTCTGTTTCGAGCGCGCCTACCTGTGGGAGGGCGAGCCCGGCGGCGACATCCGCGTCGAGGTGACCGTCTATGAGCCCGAGGCCTATGAGGCCGGGGTGAAGGTCACCGGCGCCATTCCCCGCGAACCCTTCGACATCCGGAGTTGCTGATGAAGCTCGCCTCGCTGAAGGGAGGCCGGGACGGCCGCCTCGTGGTGGTCTCGGCTGACGTGTGCTGGTGCACGCCCGCCGACCGCATCGCGCCCAACCTTCAGGCGGCGCTGGACGACTGGGAGCGCTGTGAGCCGGAGCTGCGGGGCCTCGCCGAAAGCCTGGAGCATGGGGCGGCGCCGCGGGAGCGTTTCCACGAGCAGGAGGCCCTGAGCCCGCTGCCGCGGGCCTATCAGTGGGCGGACGGCTCGGCCTATGTGAACCACGTGGCCCTGGTGCGGCAGGCCCGGGGCGCGGAGATGCCCGAGAGCTTCTGGACCGATCCCCTGATGTACCAGGGCGGCTCGGACGGCTTCCTCGGCCCGCGCGACCCGATCCCGCTCAGAGACGAGGCCTGGGGCTGCGACCTGGAGGGCGAGGTGGCGGTGATCACCGGCGACGTGCCCATGAGGGCTGGCCGCGAGGAGGCCCTGGCCGCCATCCGCCTCGTCATGCTCTGCAACGACGTGTCCCTGCGCAACCTGATCCCGGGTGAACTCGCCAAGGGCTTCGGCTTCTTCCAGTCCAAGCCCGCCTCAGCCTTCTCGCCGGTGGCGGTGACGCCCGACGCCCTGCCCAACTGGCGGGACGGCAAGCTGCACGGCGCCCTGGAGGTGGAGCTGAACGGCAAGCCCCTCGGCCGGGCCGACGCGGGCGTGGACATGACCTTCGACTTCGGGACCCTCATCGCCCATGCGGCCAGGACCCGGTCGCTGGCGGCCGGGACGATCATCGGCTCGGGCACGGTCTCGAATCGCGGCGCCGACGGCGGCCCGGGCAGGCCCATCGCCGAGGGCGGTGTCGGCTATTCCTGCTTGGCGGAAGTGCGCACCGTAGAGACTCTGCTTCACGGCAAGCCAGAGACGCCGTTCCTCAAGCCCGGGGACGTGGTCCGGATCGAAATGGTGGACGGCCGGCGTCACACCATCTTCGGAGCGATCGAGCAGCGGGTGGTGCAGGCGTGAAGATGGCGGACGCGGGCGACGATCTGGGCCAGGGCGAGCGTCTGAGGCTCGACGGCTACCTGCCGTACCGGCTGTCGGTGGCGTCGAACGCCGTCTCGGGCCTGATCGCCCGGGCCTATCAGGACCGGTTCGGCCTGACGATTCCGCAGTGGCGGCTCATTTGCGTCCTGGCCGAGGACGGTCAGGCGGAAACGGGGCCGGGCGGCGGCCTCACCCAGGCCCAGGTGGTCGCCCGCACGGTCATGGACAAGGTGACGGTGAGCCGCGCCGCCCAGGGCCTGGTGAAGCGGCAGCTGGTGAGCCGGTCCGACCACCACGCCGACGGGCGCAGTCATGTGCTGGAGCTTACGGCGGAGGGCCGCCGCCTCTACGCCGACATCGCGCCGCTGGCCCTGGCCTATGAGGCGGCGCTGATCGCAGGGCTCTCTCCGGACGAGGTGGCGCTGCTCAAGCGCCTGCTCGTCCGCCTGCAATCGGCGGCCGGTCAGCTGGCGGGCGAGGACCCGCTGCCAGTCAGCCTGCGCTGATCGCGGGCCGGCCTAGTGGACGTAGGCGGGTTCGGCCCGAACGCCCCACCGGTGCGACCCTTCGTCGAAGGGAAGGTGGAAGCCGTAGGCCGCGCGCTTGCGCTCGTCGCGCCAGTACTCCTCGAAGGAGACGATGAGCGCACTCTGCAGCTCTTCCGGGATCTGACGGACATCGTGGCCAAGGCTCCTGGCCACCTGCTCGATCACCAGCGTCCGGTGCGCTTCGCCGCCGAACGACAGGAGCACCTCACGCACGCGCTTCGCCAGGACTTCCTTCCGGGCGAACGGCTTTTTGCCGGGGACCGCGTCGCGGGTTGTATCAGGCTGCTTCTGCATGACGCCGCAGCGTTGCATCCGGCCGGTTTACAACCGGGTTAAACGTCAGGGCGAACGGATGGTTAACGGCTGTGCCCCGGGTTCAGGTCCGGGGCGCAAGGTCGCCTAGCCCCAGCCCAGGGCCACGGCCGTGTGATAGACGGCGAACGAGGCCAGATAGGCCAGGGTGACCATGTAGGCGAACATCACCCCGGTCCAGGCCCAGGAGTTGGTCTCGCGCTTCACCACGCCCAGGGTCGCCGCGCACTGGGGCGCGAAGATGTACCAGGCCAGGAAGGCGAGGCCGGTGGCCAGGGACCAGCTCTCGGACAGCTGCGTCGCAAGGGCGCCGACGTTGGCCTCGGCGTCGCCCACCGCATAGACCGTGCCCAGGGCCGCCACCGCCACCTCGCGGGCCGCGAAGCCCGGGATCAGGGCCACCACCATCTGCCAGTTGAAGCCAATGGGGGAGAACAGCGGCTGCAGCGCCTGGCCGATCATCCCGGCGAAGCTGTAGTCGATGTCCGGCTGGGTCGCGCCCGGCGGCGGCGCCGGGAAGGTGGACAGCGCCCACACCAGGATCATCAGCGGCAGGATGATCCGGCCGGCGCGGCCGATGAAGATCTGCGCCCGCAGCAGCAGGTTGCGGCCGACGTTGGCGAGGCTGGGCAGCTTGTAGGTGGGCAGTTCCATCAGGAACGGCTCCACCGCCCCACGCCAGAACACCTTGCGGATCACCAGCGAGACCAGAAGGGCGCTGGCGATGCCGGCGGCGTAGAGGCCGAACATCACCAGGCCCTGGAGGTTCAGGCCCGGGCCCACGGTGCGGTCCGGGATGAAGGCGCTGATGATCAGGGTGTAGACGGGGATCCGCGCCGAGCAGGTCATCAGCGGCGCCACGAGGATGGTGGTCAGCCGGTCGCGCTTCTGGTCGATCACCCGGGCGGCCATGACGCCGGGAATGGCGCAGGCGAAGCTGGACAGCAGGGGAATGAACGCCCGGCCGTGCAGGCCGGCGCCGCCCATGATCCGGTCCATCAGGAAGGCAGCCCGGGCCATGTAGCCGAAGTCTTCCAGCAGGATGATGAAGAAGAACAGGATCAGAATCTGGGGCAGGAAGACCAGCACGCTGCCCACCCCGGCGATCAGGCCGTCGACGAGCAGGCTCTGAAGGAGGCCGTCGGGCAGCACCTGGGCCACCAGTTCGCCCAGGACGGCGAAGCCGGCCTCGATCAGGTCCTGGGCCGGGCCGGCCCAGCTGAACACCGCCTGGAACATCACGAACAGCAGGCCGAGCAGGATGGCCAGACCCGCCACCGGATGCAGCAGCACCGCGTCGATCCGGCCCGTCAGGGTGTCGGGATGCTCGGGCGGGCGCACATAGGTCTTGAGGATGCGCTGCGCCTCGCGGTGGGCGCTGCGGATCTCGCCGGCGGTGGGCGCCCGCCACTGGTTCTCATGCTCGGGCAGGGCGCCGGCGGCCACGAGCGCCTCCACCTGGGCCACCAGATCGTCGATGCCCCGCTTGCGGGTGGCCACGGTGGTGACGATGGGCACGCCCAGCTCGGCGCGCAGGCCGTCCAGGTCGATGCGCAGGCCCTGGCGCAGGGCGATGTCATACATGTTGAGGGCCAGCACCATGGGCCGGCCCACGGCCTTCAGCTCGAGGATCAGCCGCAGGACGAGGCGCAGATTGGTGGCGTCGGCCACGGCCACCACCACGTCGGGGGCCTGTTCGCCGGCCAGCTGGCCCAGGACCACGTCCCGGGTGACCGCCTCGTCCGGGCTGCGGGCGCGCAGGGAATAGGTGCCGGGCAGGTCAAGGATCGACAGGTGCCGCCCCGAGGCCGTGGTGACGAAGCCTTCCTTCCGCTCGACGGTGACGCCGGCGTAGTTGGCCACCTTCTGCCGGCTACCGGTCAGGGCGTTGAAGAGGGCGGTCTTGCCCGTGTTCGGGTTGCCGACCAGCGCCACGCGGGCGGGCCGGATCACAGCTTCACTCATTTGGTTTCCAGACGCACCCAAACGTCGGCGGCGTCGCGGCGGCGCAGCGCCACGCGCATGTCATCGACGCGCACGGCGATCGGGTCCTGGCCGACCAGGCCTTCGTGCAGCACCTCGATCGCAGCGCCTTCCACGAAGCCGAATTCCAGGAGCCGTCGCTCAAGCTCGTCCACGTCCACGCCGTGGTCGGCGGCATGGCCGGCGCGGACCTCAACGATGACGCCGCGGTCGCCCGGTCGGACCTTGCTCAGACGGACGAGGCCGTCAGCCCTGCTTTCGGAAAGTTCCGCCGCAGATTGGGCGGTCAAGGCGTGCATAGGTTTTCTGGACCCCGACGGTCGCGTACTTTGCGAACGATTATCAGTTAGAGCGCGGCGCAGCCCATAGCAAGCTCCCAGGTCGCCGCACGGGGCCTCAGCCGGTGGAAGCTGCTTTGCGAACGGCCGGTCCTGCGGCTAGAACGCAGCCTCAAGCGGGCGTGGTGAAATTGGTAGACGCGCCGGACTCAAAATCCGGTTCCGAAAGGAGTGTCGGTTCGAGCCCGACCGCCCGCACCACCACCTTTCCATGGACAATCGTGATCTGCCTCTGATCGCTCGGCGTAGCGCCGGGCGCAGGCGCGGCAGCGCCCGGCGCTTCCGCATTGCAGGTTCAGTCGCGTGACGCGCCCTCTGCGGCGGCGTTTCCCCGGGCCGTCGCCCGGGCGGCGCGGTCGATCACGTCGGACACCGCCTTGGCCTGAGTCATGAACAGGGCGTGGCTGCCCGGGACCTCGGTGATGTCGGCCTTCATCCGCCGGGCCATGTGCAGCAGCATGCCCGCGCCGAAGGCCTTGTCGTCGCGGGCGATCACCGCCCAGCTGGGCTTGGTGCGCCAGGCCGCCTCGGTCACCGGGGTGGCGAAGACCGACATGTTGATGGGGACTTGCGAGTCCCGAAGGAACGCCGCATCGGCGTCGCTGGCGTCGGCGGCGAAGCCCACCTTGAACCGCTCGGGATTGATGAAGCCATAGCCGTCGGGGCCGGTGTCGATGACGAACTCGGTGGCGGGTGGGAAGCCCTCGTACTGCCTGGCCGTGGTCTCGCCGCTGTCGGGCGCGAGGGCCGAAACATAAACGAGGCCGGCCACCTTCGGATGGACGCCCGCCTCGGTGATCACCGTGCCGCCCCAGCTGTGGCCCACCAGGACGACGCGACCGGGCTGACGCTCGATGACCCGCCGCGTGGCGTCGACATCGTCCTTCAGGGACGTCAACGGGTTCTGGACGATGGTCACGCGGTAGCCCCGCGCGGTGAGCAGGTCATAGACGCCGCGCCAGCCCGAGCCGTCGGCGAAGGCTCCGTGGACCAGGACGATGCTGGTGGAGGGTTGGGCCGGCTGGGCTTGGGCCGGGGCGGCGCCGGCGGCGAGGAGGGCGGCGGCCGCGCCAAGGGCGGTCTGCCGGATCTTGCGGGTCATGGTTGGTCTCCCTGCGTGGAGGGCCGGCGAAGGCCGGCGTCGTGGGTGGGGACGCTACTGGTGACCTGCCCGGGCGCGCCCACGGGGAGGCGATGGACGGCCGGGCGAAACCGACACGGGCGCGCTAGCCCAGCGTCAGGAGATTGACCGCCTGAGCCGTCCGGGTCTCTGACCTTTGATGGGGGGCGGCTCCCGCCTTGCGCCGCCCATGCGAAAAGCGCTCCCCGGCGACCGAGGAGCGCTTGCAACAGGTTCGGAGGCTTCAGCCGGTCGGGTTCAGGACCCGGCGCGGGCCAGGATGGTTTCGATCACCTTCAGGGAGATCGCCCGCTTTTCCTCGCGGCTGACCAGAGGATAGCCGGGATGGTCGGCCGGATCGTGCATGATCGGCGGCGTGACCTCGGCGAAGACGGCGCCCTTGCGCGCCGACAGCGTGCCGTTCAGCCCCCAGACCGCGTCGTCCCCGACTTCGGGCTTGTCGGCGGGCGCGCCCTGCAGCATGCCCCCCACGTCGCCGCCGACGGCGCCCTGGCCGCTGACCTCCTTGCCGATCCCCTTCAGGAGGCCGAGGCTGCGGCGAACGACCTCCATCCGCTTCTCGGCGTCGCCGATGCTGACGACCACCTCGGGCCCGTCGTCCGGGGCGGCGTGATACTTGCAGGTGTCGCCCGAGCGCTGGGTCCGGATCACCCGGTCGGTGGTGATCGCCGTCATCTCCTCCGCCGAGATGAAGCTGCAGGGATCCACGTCCGCCTTGGCCGCCCTGGCCTCGGCGACCTTGGGCGCCTCGCCCTCGCTCTCCCCAGCGCCGCAGCCGGCCAGCGCCGTTCCGGCGAGGGCCACGCTCATCGCGATCGCGATCGCGATCGCGATCTTCCTCATGTCTGATCCTGTCCTGCTCACTGGTCTGTCACGATCACGCCGGGGCCGAAGAAGACCGGCCCCTCCGGGCCTTCGGCGACGAAGGTGAAGGCGTCGCCGGGGGGCAGCGACAGGATGGTCGAGCCGTCCGCCGCCAGCAGGTTCAGCCGGCCGCCCGCAAAGCTCCACCGTCGCCAGTCCCGGCCCTTCCAGGGCTCGGCGCATTCGCCGGCCTGCTCCAGGCTCCCCGCGGTCGCCGAGGCGGCGGTGACGGCGAAGCCGCAGGCCCCGGCGTTGTTCGAGCCGCTGAGGGTGAAGGTGCCGTCGAGCAGGTCCTTGCGGGACCTCGGGGCGGGCGGACGGCCGCGGTCGAGCGAGACCGCCTCGCCGGTTGGCAGGGCGCCCATGAACCCGCCGCTCTCGACCCGCGAGAAGGAGATCTGCGCCTGGCGCAGGGCGTCGATCAGCACGAGCTGGTCCCCGCGCAGGGTCCAGCCGGTCACCTCCTCCAGCGGGAAGTTCCGGCGGCAGGTGGGCGAGATCTCGAGGGTCGCGCCGCCGATGACGCCTTCGGTCCCCAGGGTCAGCGGGCAGTAGGGCGCGCCCTCGGTGACGCCGGACAGGGTCCAGGGGCCGGCGTAGGGGCGGGCCCAGCCGACGGGCTCGGAAGCGGCTGGGCCCGCGTCCGTGGCCGCCGCGAAGAGGGCCGCGATGGCCAGGAAGCTGCGGAGACGCATGGCTACTGCAGCACCAGTTCCACGCGCCGGTTCTTGCCGCGGCCCGTCTCGTCGGTGTTGGGAGCGGTGGGCGCCAGCGGGCCGACGCCGCGGGCGACGATCCGGTTGGCGGGAACGCCGCGCTGCACGAGGGCCGCGGCGACGGCCTTGGCCCGGCGCTCCGACAGGTCGAGATTGTGCGCCAGGGCGCCCTGGTTGTCTGTGTGGCCGACCACGAACACCTTGACCGTGTTGCCCTTCAGATAGCGGACCATCTCGGCCAGCTGCGGCTCGGACTGGGGCTTGAGCACCGCCTGGTCGGTGTCGAACAGCAGGCCGTAGAGCGCCACCGAACCCTCGGACCGCAGGCCCGAGGCGATGGCCTCGCTCTTCACGGTCACCATACGGCTTTCCATGCCCTTGGGCTCGACCACTTCCACCAGGGCGACCACCCGGTCGGTGAGGGCCTTGGACATGTCGCCATAGGTGCCGCCCTCGCTGCGGGCCACGAACAGGGCCACATAGGCCGCTGCCGGCCCCTGACCCTTGCGCAGCAGGGCGTAGCGGACGTCCCGGCCGCCATCGAAGATGCTGTGCACGAAGTTGTTCCGCGGGCCCGCGCCCGAGCCGGCGCTGACGTGGGTGGCCTTGTTGTTCCAGTGGTACTTCAGCTCCTTGAAGGCCTCGCCGCAGCCGTCGGTCCCGGCGCACTGGAACTCGACGGCGAAGCCCTGGCCCTGCAGCTGGTTCTGGAAGTTGCGAAGCACCTCGAGGGAGGAGCGGCCCGGCGCGGTCACATAGACGCTGCGTGTGACCTTGCCCTCGGCCTTGATGGTCCGGGAGAAGCGCTTGCCGCCGGCGGTCTGGGCCTTGCCCGCCGCCAGGGTCAGTTCGTCGAAGGCCATGACGTTCTGCAGCAGGAGCGTTGAGCCGGCGTAGCGGCCGGTCCAGGGGTGGTCCTTGGCCCCCGGCAGGTCCTGCGACAGCACCTGGGCGTACTGGACCTGGGCGTGGGCCGGGGCCTGGACGGCGAGGCCGACCACGAGGCCGAGCGCTACGGCGGACATCCTAATCGTTCTCATCACTGCCGATCGTCCTGGATTTTCGGGTCGCCCTTGCCGCCCGTCGTGGGCGGGAATCGCCGGCGGCGCAGGCGCTTTGCGACTTTGCCGCCCAGGGCGGCGGGCGGTCTTGAACAGATCGGACTTGAGGGGCCGATCGGACGCCGGGGCGCGTTTTCAGCTCCAGAGCACCAGCGGGCGGCTCGCCCCGGCGCGGTGGCGTCCGGCGAAGGTGCCCGCCGTGATGCCGGCGCGGTCGCGCAGGAAGGCGCCGGGCGTCACCCCCACGAAGCGGCGGAAGTCGCGGGTCAGGTGCGGCTGGTCGGCGTAGCCGGTAAGGGCGTCGGCGAGCACCGGCTGTTCATGGGCGGCGAGATAGGCCGCCACCCTCAGGGCGCGGTACTTCATGGCCAGAGCCTTGGGCGGGGCGCCGTAGGTCTCCAGCATGATCCGCTGCAGATGGCGCCGGCCGACGCCCAGGGTCTCGCTCAGGGCGTCCACAGACAGGTCGGGCGAGTGCTCGAGCCAGTGGTCGGCGGCAAGCACGAAGCGGGAATGCTCGTGCGGCCGCGCGGGCAGGCGCAGCAGCTCCTCGACGATCCGGGTGTGGCGCCCGTCCAGGCGACAGGCCAGCAATTGTTCCAGGGCGAGGGCGCAGGGATGCGGCCCCCAGAGGTCGGCGCCGTCGATCAGCCCGTCGGCGAACTCCCGGGCTGGACTGCGGATCAGGGAGAGCCACCCGGCCGGCAGCAGGCCCGCCGCCGCCACCAGCGTCCCCGCTTCCAGCTCAACCTCATAGGCGGTGTTGGTCGGGCCGAGCAGGGTGATGGCCGGGGCCGCGACCCTCCGCCCGTCGGCGAAGACATAGGACGAGCGGCCGGACAGGCGGATGTGCAGGTTCGGCAGCATGGCCGGCAGCAGGGCCGTGGTCGCCTGCGTCAGGCCGTCCAGCACGGTGTGCACCGTGATCCACGCGCGATAGGCCGGCGACGGCAGGAAATATTCGAGATGCATGCCCAGGGTCGTGCCGTGGCCGACCCCCTCCCGGGCGCACTATGCGACGGAATGCCGCGGCGCGCCAAGGGCAAGGTCGCAACCCTGGCCACGCCGATTTGACGCCGGCAGTCGACGGGGCGGGCGGGGCCTGACAGTTTCCGGCCCATGACCGACGAAACCCCCTCCAACTCCGCCCAGCTGGAGTCGCCCACCTACCGGCTCCCCGCCCTCGACCAGGACTTCCTGCTCGGCGACTCCATGCGCGGCGTGCGCTTCCTCCTGGAATTCGCCAAGGCCGATGAGGCGATGAGGGCCTGGGGCGTGAAGTCCACCATCGTGGTCTTCGGCAGCGCGCGCATCCGCGAGGACGGTCCGGCCCCGCAGCCGCGATGGTATGCGGCGGCCCGGGAGTTCGGAGCCTTGGCCTCGCAGCGTGGCGGCGCCTACCTGGCCGGGGGCGCCGAGCGCAACAACGTCATCTGCACCGGCGGCGGCCCGGGGATCATGGAGGCGGCCAACCGTGGCGCCTGCGACGTGGGCGCCCCCTCCATCGGCCTCAACATCACCCTGCCGCACGAGCAGGAGCCGAACGCCTATTCGACGCCGGAGCTGACCTTCCGCTTCCACTACTTCGCCATGCGCAAGATGCACCTGGCGATGCGCGCCAACGGCCTGGTGGTGTTCCCCGGCGGCTTCGGCACCCTCGACGAGCTGTTCGAGATCCTCACCCTGCGCCAGACCGCCAAGGCGCCGCCGATCCCAGTCGTGCTCTTCGACGAGGCCTACTGGCGCAAGGTGATCAATTTCGAGGCCCTGCTGGAGTTCGGCATGATCTCGCCGCCGGATCTTGATCTCTTCCAGTTCGCCGAGACCGCCGAGGGCGTCTGGGACTGCCTGCTGAAGGGCGGCCTCAAGCCGTATGGCGAGCGTGGCGCGTGGGTGGCCGCCCGGGATCAACGGCTGGAGTAGGGCTCGGCGAAGGCCCAGAGCCGGGAGGCGGCGAAGGTCGCGGTCGGCGTCGCCACAGCCACCACCGCCAAGCCCGCGGCGAACGGCCAGCCGGCCTGGTCCACCAGGAGCCAGGTGAGCCCCTGGGTGACGCACAGGCCGAGCAGCGAGACCACCAGGAAGCGCGCGAACTGCCCGCCGCGCAGGGCCGGCCGCCCGAAGGTCAGCCGCGCATTGCCGAGGTACGAGACCCCCACGGCGCACAGATAGGCCAGGAGGTTGGCGCGCAGGGGCGACAGTCCTGCGAAGGTCCGGAGCGCGAGCGCCGCGGCCACGTGCGTCCCGGTGGCGGCCAGGCCCACGGCGGCGAACACCGCCGCCTGCCGGGCGATCAGCCTCACGCCGGCTTCTCCGCCGTGGCGAGGACGGAGACGCCGAACGGCAGGTCGGTGGCCGCGAGCAGGCGCTGCTCGGCCGCGAACACCCCGCCGAGCAGCCGGTTCAAGGGCGGCGGCGGCAGGGCTTCGTCATCGCCGCCCTCGCGCTTCAGGGCGCCCTTGGCCAGGCGGATCGCCGCGATCGGCGGGAACAGCAGGGTGTTGAAGTGGCTCACCCGCCGCACGGCGAGGCCCGCGGCCTCGATCAGCCGGCGCACCTCGGCCCGGACATAGCGGCGCTTGTGATGGTGGGCGGCGTCGTGGGCGCTCCACATCCAGGCGTAGGCCGGGACGGTGAGGATCAGCCGCCCGCCCGGCTTCAGCTGCGCGGCCATGGCCGCCACGGCCCCGGCGTCGTCGTCCACGTGCTCGACCACGTCGAAGGCGCAGGCGAGGTCGAAGGGCGCGCCGAAGTCGGGCAGGCCGTTGGGCAGCCAGCCCTCGCGAACGTCCGCCAGGCCCCGCGCGGCGGCGTATTCCCGGGAGGGACCGTCGGGCTCGATGGCGCAGACCTCTCCGAACCGGCCCAGCATCTCCAGATTGCCGCCGGCCCCGCAGCCCACCTCCAGCACCCGCGCGCCTGCGGGCAGGCCCAGGCGACTGATCTCGGCCGTCAGAACCGCCCGGCGGCCGGTGAACCACCAGTGATCCTGCTCGATCTCGCGCAGGCGGTCGTAGATGGCGCGTTCCACTAGCCCTTAAGTCCTTCCGCCGTCGTCGAAGCCGATGCGCTCGCGCACCAGATAGGTCGGCCTCCGCTTCACCTCCTGATACATCCGGCCGACGTATTCGCCGAGAACGCCCAGGGCGATCATCTGCAGGGCGAAGGCGAACAGGACCACCACCATCAGCGAGGCGTAGCCCGGCACGTCCCGACCGACGACCAGCACCCGGACGATGAGCACAAGGCCGCCGACCATGGCGGCGACGGCCGCGGCGACGCCGACTCCGGTCCACACGCGCAGCGGCGCGGTGGTGAAGGCGGTCAGGCCGTCCAGGGCGAAGCGGAACAGCTTGCGATAGCTCCAGCTCGTGCTGCCGGCGGTTCGCGCCGGCCGGACATAGGGCACGCCGGCCTGGCGGAAGCCCACCCAGGCGAACAGCCCCTTCATGAACCGGTTCCGCTCGGGCAGGGTCTTCAGGGCCTCCACCACCGCCCGGTCCATCAGGCGGAAGTCGCCGGCGCTGTCTGGAATGGGATAGTCCGAAAGGCCGTTGAACAGCCGGTAGAACAGGGCCGCCGTCTGGCGCTTGGCGAAGCTGTCGGAGGAGCGGTCGGTGCGCACCCCGTAGACCACGTCGTAGCCCTGCTCCCACAGGGCCAGGAACTCGGCGATCAGCTCGGGCGGATCCTGCAGGTCGGCGTCCAGGGGCACGATCATGTCGCCACGGGCCGCGTCCAGCCCGGCGGTGAGCGCCGCCTCCTTGCCGAAGTTGCGGCTGAGGGCCACCACCCGGATGCGGGGATCGGCCGCCGCCCGGGCGCGCAGGGCGGCCAGGGTGCCGTCGCGGCTGCCGTCGTCCACGCAGACGATCTCCACGGCCACGCCCAGGTCCGCGGTCGCCCCATCCAGCCGCGGGAAGAGGGCCTCCAGGCAGCCGTCCTCGTCATGCATGGGAATGACGAGCGAGAGCGTGCGGCCCGTCCGGCTGCGCATGGCGCTCATGCCCGCCGCTCCTTGCTGGCTCGGTGCGATCTCGGCCCCTCGATCAACATGGCGACGGCGGCGGCGATCACCAGGGCGCACAGAGCGTTCGACGGGAAGATGTAGCGGGCGTCCGCCGCCGGGCCGATCAGGAACAGCAGCGCCAGGTTCGCGAAGGCGCCGCCGGTCAGGGCCAGCGCCAGGGCCGTTCGCGGATCGCGCCGCAGGGCCAGGAGGCCGCACGCGGCGAGCGCCAGGGCGTAGAGCAGGGCGGGCCGCCGCCATGGCTCGGGCGCGTTGCGCTCCACATAGGTCGTCACCCGCCGGGACAGGTCGGCGTGCGCCAGCGCCAGGCCATAGTCGTTGCGGTCGATGCCCCCGTGGACGGGATAGAAGACCCGGTGCTTGGCGAGGCCGAGCTGTTCCACCATCACGATCCGGCGGTGGTCCAGGTAGCAGCCGAGGTGTTTCGGGATCACCTCGCGCCAGGCTCTGGCGACTGCGCCGCCGCCGTCGGTCTTCAGGATTGGCGGGCCGCCGCCGGGCTGGGGCTCGTGGGCCATCTGCACATGGCGCGGATCATAGGCCTCGCGGATCTGGGCCGGGGTGATCGGCAGGCCGCCGGTGACCTCGGGCGGCAGGAAGTTGCTGTCCTCGCAGGCCGACACGCCGAGCAGGTCGAACAGCTGGATCTGGAACATGGTCCCCGCCGGCGGGACCCGCTGGAAGTCCGGCAGCCGCCACTGCCACGACGCCCAGGCCAGGCCGACCGAGGCGGCCAGCACCGTCGCGGCGAAAGCCCGGAGCCGCAGGCCCGCCCGCGGGGTGAGATAGGGCCGCCAGACCATCAGCGGCGCGATCAGGGCGAACAGCGGAAAGGCGTTGTAGCGGAGCGAGACGCTGATCCCCAGCATCAGGGCCGAGAGGGCCAGCGGGGCCGGCCGACGCCGCTGCGCGGCCAGCAGCCACAGGGCCACGCTGGCCAGGGCGAAGCTGCCCACCGTCACGTCGCGCCAGTGAGCCAGGGCCACTCCCAGCATGGGGGGCACGGCCACGAAGGCGGCGGCGAACACGGCCATGGCGGCCAGGGCCCAGATCCGGCTGCGGATCAGGAGGGCGGCTGACAGGCCCGCGGCTGCGAACAGCAGGAAGGTTTGGAAGGCGAACAGCCCGCCGGTCCCGAGCCCCAGCTTGCGGCTGATCCAGAAGAGATAGCTGTGCATCGGCGGCCAGGTCATGTGCTCGATGCCCAGGAACGACCGCGACCAGGCGTAGAGGCCATCATAGTTCATCTGGCCGGGCCAGGCCGGGTAGCACACGAGCACGGTGGCGAGGGCCGCATAGGCCAGCACGGCGGGCCACATGGGCGCGCCGGGGACAGCGCGGACGGAGGAGGGCGGCTTCAAAGCTTGATCGCGCCCAGCTTGCAGATCCGGGCTCCGTCGGCCAGCACCCCATAGGCGACCGCCTCGCCCTCGCTCAGGGTGGTGAACGCCTGCCAACCCGTGCCTTCGGCGTCGACCTCGGGGCGCGCCTCGGCCACGTCGGGACGCGGGCGGCCGCTTTCGCCGCCGCCGGCGATACGCTGGTCGCGGCCGGCGATGATGATCCGGCTGGGCGGCGCCTTGCCCTGCACGTCCCAGCCCCAGCCCGACAGGCGCGCGCCTGGCCGCGCGCCGCCGTAGAGGGCCTCCACCTGCTCGGTATTGCCGATGCAGGCCGTATCGGGGGCCATCTGGAAAGCTTCGGCGAGGGGGCGGCCCACCAGGGGATCGACCCAGGCGGGGAGGGGCGGGAGCGGGTCCCTGCGTGTCAGCCAGTCAGGCTGTTCGCAGGCCGCGAGACCGGCGGCTGCGGTCACCAGGATGACCGAACGTCCGGCGCGGGCCCAACCCGGCATATATTCGCTCCCGTGTCTGGCGCCCCCAGGCGGCACTTAAGCGGGAACGATGACCGCGTTCAACGAGCGGAGGCGTTCTTTGCGATGAACGCCTCCGCTTTGGGCTTACCAGATGCGGACGCGGTCCTCGGGCGCCACATACAGCTTGTCGCCGGGCTTCACATCCCAGGCCGAGTACCAGCCGTCGATGTTCCGGATGGTGCCGTTCACCCGATAGTAGGCTGGCGAGTGCGGGTCAGTGACCACCTGCTGACGCAGGGCTTCGTCCCGGATCTTCTCCCGCCACACCTGGGCCCAGCCCAGGAACACCCGCTGGTCGCCGGTAAGGCCGTCGATCACCGGCGCCGGCTGGCCCTTCAGCGAGGCGTGATAGGCGTCGAGGCCCAGGGACAGGCCGCCCAGGTCGCCGATGTTCTCGCCCATGGTCAGGCCGCCCTGCACCTTGGCGCCGGGCAGGGGCTCGAAGGCCGAGTACTGGGCGCCGAGCCGGTCGGCCTGGGCCTTGAACTTGGCGTTGTCCTCGGCGGTCCACCAGTCGCGCAGCACGCCGTCGCCGTCGGACTTGCGGCCCTGGTCGTCGAAGCCGTGACTGATCTCGTGGCCGATCACGCCGCCGATGCCGCCGTAGTTCACCGCCGGGTCGGCGTCAGGATCGAAGAACGGCGGCTGCAGGATGGCGGCCGGGAACACGATCTCGTTGTTGGCGAAGTTGTAGTAGGCGTTGACCGTCTGCGGGGTCATGCCCCACTCCCGCTTGTCCACCGGCTGGTCCAGCCGGGCCACGTTGCGCCGCCAGTTGAAGGCGCCGGCGCGGATGGCGTTGCCGTAGAGGTCGTCCTTCTTCAGCTCCAGCTTGGAATAGTCCCGCCAGACCTCCGGATAGGCGATCTTGACGGTGAACTTGGCGAGCTTGTCCTGGGCCTGGGCCTTGGTCTCGGGGCCCATCCACTCCAGCTTCTCGATCCGCTCGCGCATGGCGGTGCGGATGTTGGCCACCAAGTCGTCCATCTTGGCCTTGGCCTCGGGCGGGAAGTAGCGGGCCACATAGATCCGGCCGATGGACTCGCCGATGGCGCCATCCATGAACTGGGCTGCGCGCTTCCACCGGGCCTGCTGCTCGGGCTGGCCGGCCAGCTCCTTGTTGCGGAAGGCGAAGCTGGCGTCGACGAAGCGCTTGGACAGCAGCGGGGCCGCGCCGTCGGCCACGTGGAAGGCCTGCCAGGCCTTCAGGGTCTCCAGGGGCGTCTCGGCATAGATCTGGGCGAACTTCGGGAAGGCGGTGTTGGTGGTCACCACGATCCGCTCGACCTTCGGCAGTTCGGTGGCCGCAAGATACCGGTTCCAGTCGAAGCCGGGCGTCGCCGCCTGCAGCTCGGCCGGGGTCATGGGATTGTAGGTCTTGTCGCGGTCCCGCCGCTCGACCCGGCTCCAGGAGGCTTCGGCCAAGCGGGTTTCGAACTCGACGATGGCCTTGGCGTTGGCCGCCGGCTTCTCCCAGCCGATCATAGTCAGCAGCTGTTCGACGTAGGCCTGGTACTTAGCCTTCTTCTCGGCGAACGACGGCTGCAGATAGTAGTCACGGTCGGGCAGGCCGAGGCCGCCGGTGGCGCTCATCACCGCGTAGCGGGTCGGGGCCTTGGCGTCGATCGAGATGTACACAGGCAGGATCGAGGTGAAGCCGGTGGTGTTGGCCTTGCCCATCAGGGCGGTGAACTCGTCGCGGGTCTTCACCGCGCGAATCTCTTTCAGCTCGGGCGCGATGGGCTTGGCGTCGAGCTTCTCAGCCAGGGCCTCGTCCATGTAGGCGGCGTAGCCGGCGGCGATCTTGGCCGCGTCGGGATCGGTCAGCTTGCCGGCCTTGGCGTCCTCGAGGATTGCGTGCAGGCGGGCGTCGGACAGCTCGCGCAGCTTGTTGAAATTGCCCCAGCGCACCCGGTCGGACGGGATCTCGGTGATCTTGTCCCACGTGCCATTGGCGAACTTGAAGAAGTCGTCGCCGGGCTTCACCGAGCGGTCCATGCCGGACAGGTCAAAGCCCCAGGTCCCATACTTCGGGGTCTCCAGCGAGATCGCCTCGCCGGCGGCGGCGCCCTTGGCCGGGACGTCGAACAGCAGCGCCGTCTCGCAGGCCGCATCGGCGCAGGGATGCTCGTCATGCGCGAAGGCGTTCGCGGAAAGCGTGAGCGTGGCCAGGGCCGTGGCGGACAGCAGGAAATTGCGCGTGGAGCGGGTCATCAGGCCTTCTCTCGAAACGGTTCCCCCGACTTCCGGAGGGAACCTCCCCTTTGCCGCGCAGCAAAAAGGGAAATTCCGCCCCGTGCAATGTGAATCCCGGGGAGCGTCGTTCATGGATCCCCGGCCTGAAAACGCGGACGGCGCGGACCGCCGTCCGCGCCGCCAAAGGCCAGATGCTCGGGAGGGCTAGTGCAGGTTGATGTCCTGCCGCTCGCCCATGTCGGGCGTCGACTTGGTCAGGTTCGCCTTGGCCACCTCGATGGCGTACTTCACCGGCCCGCCTTGACTGATCCAGACGCCGGCCTCCTCGCAGTCGAGGCGCAGGAGGGTGAGGCGTGGGTCGTCCTTGCCCTCGGGGTACCAGGCGGCCACATGGGCGTTCCAGTACTTGTCGATGCGCTCCTCGTCATGGTCGGGCCGCAGGGTCCCGTCGATGCAGGCCCACAGGTCACGGCTCTGGAAGATGAAGCTCGCCGGCCCGAGCATCTGGGCCGCCGCCTCGGCCAGGTCGGTGTCCCGGTAGGTGTAGAACCAGATCGTGTTGGTCTCGCGCTCCACGAAGCCGGTCATGGGCTGGAAGTGGTGGCTATCGCCGCTGATCCCCAGCATGCCGGTGTGCTGACCGGTTTCGATGGCCGACCACATGCGGTCTTCGATCTCGGCGGGGCTGAGCTTGTCGTGGGCCATGGGCGGCGTCTCCGGAATTTTCAGGGGGGATGTCCGCCCCTGAACCCCTCGACGCCGCGCCGGTTCCGCTCGGCCTCTAGCGAGTCACGGCCAGCTGTTCGAGGAAGCTGACGTAGCTCAGCACCGCCTCGTCATAGCCGGCCACCGTCGGGCGGGCGCTCTCGATCACCATATACTCGTCCGGCGCATGCGCCCCGCCGCCGTGTCCCAGGCCGAAGTGGCCGGCCGGGAGGCTGAGCGGCGGGCTGGTGAAGAGATAGCCCGGCCACGAGCCCGCCAGGCGCGGATTGAGCGCCGGGTCGATCCCCGCGGCCTTGTATGTGGCCTGGGTCGCCCGGATGAGGGCCGAGTTCTCGTCGGTCTCGGTGGGGCCGTAGCCGCCGGTGACCTCCACCTCGATGTCGCTGAAGCCGTGCTTGATCAGGTGCGCCTTCAGCTTGGCCACGCACTCATCGAAGGTCTGGTTGGGCACCAGCCGCGCCTCCAGCTTGGCGCTCACCTTGGAGGGCAGGATGGTCTTGCCGCCCGGCCCCTGATAGCCGCCGAGCAGGCCCTGGATGTTCACCGTCGGCTGGCCCACCAGGCGCTCCATGGCCTCGCGGTACGACAGGCCGCGGATCCAGCGCTTGGCGCCGACGTTGCGCAGGGCCTCCTCCTCGGGGGTGCGCTGGATGAGGATGTCCACCAGCTCCTTCTGGCGCGGGGTCAGGGGCCTGACGTTCTCGAACCAGCCCTCGATGGCCGGGTCGTTGCCGTCGGCGCTCACCAGGCTCTTGAGCGCCAGCACCAGCCGCCAGGCCGGGCTGTCGAGGGCGGCCCGCTGGCTGGAGTGGACGTCCAGGGACGGGCCCACGCCCGAATGACCGCCATTGGCGATGAGCTCGAACTCCAGCGAGCCCTTGGCGCCGAGGTTGATCGCCACCTTGCCGGTGGGGCTCTGGCAGTTCATCGGCAGCATGACGCCCGAACTGCGCTTGAAAGCGGCCAGCACCTCCGGGGTCATGGCGTCGCCGAAGTTGGGCGAGCCGATCTCCTCCTCGCCCTCGCAGATCAGCACCAGGTTCACCGGCGGCTTGCGACCGGTCCCCTTGTAGGCGCGCAGGGCCGCCAGGAAGGCGCTCTCCGGCCCCTTCTGGTTGGTGGCGCCCCGGCCGACCAGCACCTTGCCGAAGCCCGGCTTGTCCACCAGCGCCCCCTCGAAGGGCGGCGAGCTCCATTCCGACGGGTCGGCCTGCTTGACGTCATACATGAAGTAGACGCCGATGGTCTGCCGGGCCCCGTTGTCCATGGTCGCGAAGACGCAGGGCTGACCCTTGGTCTCGATCCGCCTGGCGTCGGCGAAGCCCGCCTCCTTGGCCAGTTCGATGGTCTGGGCGCAGGCCTCGGCCATGTTGCGGTTCTCGGCGGCGATGCCGGGCAGGCGGATCCAATCCTGCAGCCGCCGGATGTTGGCGTCGTGGTTCTTCTCCACATAGGCGCGCAGGGCGCTGCTCGCCCTGGCCTGGACCTTGGGTTCGCCCTTGGTCTGGGCCGCGACGGCCGTGGGCAGGGCCAGGGCCGCGCCGCTGGCGGCCATCAACTGCAGCAGGGCGCGGCGGCCCGGGATCCGGTGCGTCATCTCAGGTCTCCCCCATCACATGGATGCAGACGCTCAGCGCCGCTCGTACGTCACCTCGCCGTCCACCACGGTCAGCACCGCATGGCCCTTGGGGATCTCGGCCTCGGGCGCGGTCATCAGGTCCACGGAGAAGGCCGACAGGTCCGCCCGCTTGCCCACTTCGATCGTGCCGAGTTCGTTCTCGGCGAAGCGGGCGAAGGCCGGGGCGCTGGTGAACAGCTTCAGGGCCTCAGCCCGGCTCAGGGCCTCGCCGGGCCGCCAGACGGGCGTCGCGAAGCCCGACAGGTCCTTGCGCGCCACGGCGGCGTAGAATTCGATCAGCGGATCGCCCCGCTCCACCGGCGCGTCTGAGCCGCCGGTCACCACGGCTCCGGCCTCGCGCAGGCTCTTCCAGGCATAGGCGCCGTCCAGCCGAGCATCGCCGAGTCGGGCGGGGGCGAAGTGCAGGTCGCCGATGGCGTGGCTGGGCTGCATGGAGGCGATCACCGCATGGCGCGGGAAGCGGGCGATGTCCGCGGGCCGCAGCACCTGGGCGTGCTCGATCCGCCAGCGGGGCTCGCGCATCCTGACGTTGGGCGGCGCCGAGGCGAACACCTGCTCATAGAGGTCCAGCATCACGGCGTTGCCGCGGTCGCCGATGGCGTGGGTGGCCACCTGGATGCCCGACCGGTAGGCGCGGGTCAGCTGCGCCTTCAGGGCCTCCGGCGGCGTCAGGATCAGGCCGCTCGTGGCCGGCGCGTCCTCATAGGGCTGGAACAGCGCGGCCCCACGCGAGCCCAGGGCCCCGTCGGCGAAGGCCTTCACGGCGCGGGTCGTGATCCGTCCGTCGGGGCTCTGCCGCGGTCCGCCCTCGAACAGCGGCGCCGCCTGGCCGATCTCCACAGCGTTGTAGATCCGCAGCGGGGCCTGGCCCTTGGCCGCCAGGTCCTCCAGCAGGGCCACGTCCGCCCAGTCGACGCTCATGTTGTGGACGCCGGTCCAGCCATAGGCGGCCTCCACCTTGAACGCCGCCGCATAGGCTTCGCGCCGGTCGGCCTCGGTGGCGGCGGGGCGCAGCCTGGCCACCAGGTCCATGGCGTTGTCCACCAGCATGCCGGTGGGCTGGCCGTTCTTGTCCTTCAGAATCTCGCCGCCGTCCGGGGCCTTGGTGGTGGCGTCGATGCCCGCCGCCTTCAGGGCCGCCGTATTGGCCACGAGGGCGTGGCCGTCGGCCCGCACCAGCAGCACCGGTCGGTCCGGGGCGATCGGATCAAGGTCGCCGCGCTCCAGGAAGCGGCGCTCGGGCCAGCCGGTCTCGATCCAGCCGCGGCCCCACACCGGCCCGGTTCCCGGCCGCTGGGCGAGATAGGTCCTCACCCGCGCCGCCGCCTCGGCCGCCGACTTCGCCCCCTCCAGGTTCAGGGTCAGTTCGCGCTCGCCGACGCCGCGCAGGTGGGCATGGGAATCCGTGAAGCCGGGGAACAGGGCGGCGCCCTTCAGGTCCACCACCCGCGTGCCGGGGCCGACCTGCGCCTGGGCGCCGCGGCGATCGCCCACATAGGCGATCCGGCCGTCCCGCACCGCCACCGCCTCGGCCTTCGGCCGGGCGTCCACGCCGGTGTAGACAGGCCCGCCCCAGATCACGAGGTCGGCCGTCTGGCCCTGGGCTTGGGCCTGAGCACCGGCCCCGCTGTTCAGCCCGACGATGAGGGCGAGCGCCGAAATGAAGGTCCGCATGTCGCCAAGCTAAGGGGCAAACCCCGCCTCGCGCCAGCCTTGGCCGAAACGGGCGTCAAAATGGGTATCCGCCGGGTGGCGAAGCGAAGCTTGGCCGTGGCAGAGGGCGCCGCCATGTTTCTGGACGTCCTGCTCGGCAAGCCCGGCTTCCCGCGAGACCCCCTGATCAGCCGCCATCCCGAACCCATGACCGCCGAGGAAGCCCGGCGTGAGGTCCGCCACGCGACGGCCCTGCGTCGGCGCGTGCCCCTCGGCCATCCCTACGGCGTCGCGCCGCTGTGGACGCCATACTGGCTGGCGTGCCGGATCGCGGCGGTGGTCTGCTGGGCGGACGGGCGGCGAAAGGCTAGTGCAGCCCGTCGTCGGAGCCGAGGCAGTGCTCGTAGATCACGCGGGCGGTCCCGCTGAGCGTATTGGCCGCGCTGACCAGGGCCGCGTTGCCCACATAGGTCTCGGTGGCCTCGGCCAGCTGCGCCAGCTCCTCGGCCATGGCGGAGAGCTTCAGATAGACGTCCCTGTCGGTGAGCGGGCCTTCAGTCATGTCCCCCTTCTGGCCTGCGTCGCGCCGTTGCGCCAAGGGGGCGCGGCGTCGCGCCCTGGCGCCACCCTCGCGCGTGCCGGTTGCGACCTGCGCCCATAGGTCATTTTCGACGTCCTTAACGATCCTTAGCCATGTTTCGCGGCCTCAGTTGCGGGGGAGTCATGCATTCCAAGAGGTTGTCGCGCGGTGCGCGCGATCTGCGGGCATTGCAGTCGAGTGGGGCGACCAGCCGGGTGCTGAACCTGGCGCTGGTGGCGGCCCAGCATGGCCGCGATCCGGAGTACCTCGCCCGGCCGTTTTTCCGCAGCCGCACGCTGAACACCTGCATCCTCGTCAAGCACCGCGTGCGGCCGGACGAGCGGTTCGTCTTTGACTATCCGCCCACCACCGCCACCAAGATCATCCTGCCCTTCGCCGCCAGCGACCTGACGCTCGGCGCGCGCTCCATGTTCGTCGGCCAGCGCAACTGGCGCGAGATGCTGCGCGACCTGTGCGAGGACACCCCCGACATCGTCCGGGACATGAAGCTGCTGACGGTGATCGAGCGGCTGCCTTCGCTGGATCCCTTCCTGCTGCGTGAACAGCTCAAGCGTCACGGCTTCAGCGTCGGCCGCTGCTACTTCGCCCTCTCGCCGGGCGACTCCGAGCGGATGCAGGCCTTTGTCAGCAACGAGATTGCCAAGCTCATCGACCTGGCCTTCGTGGGCCGCGAGGGGGGCGGGGACGTGGCCCGGATGGTCCAGATCCTGCTCTCGTCCGAGGTGGATGAGCGCCTCGATCCCCTGCGCGTGACCCTCGGCCTGGAGGGGGAGGCCTATCGGGAGGGAATCTTCAGCTGGAAGGGCTTCCTCTACTACAAGTGGGTGCTGGCCGAGCTGTGGCCCAAGGTGGACCGGGTGCTCGGCGAACTGCGGACCCTGAGGGTCTCGGGTGAGCGCAAGGAGCCGGACCTCGCCCGCTATGTGGAGGCGGCCCGCCGGCGGCTGGAGACGGCCATCGCCCAGCACCGCAAGGACGTGGTCGAGACCCTGCGCTTCTACGACCGGGCGTTCGCCGAGCTCACCGACAACGGCCGACCCGCCGCCTTCCGGGAGTTCCTGGTAAAGGCCCCGGCCATGTTCACCACCCTGGGCGAGCGGATCGGCGCGGTGTCCCACATCGCCAGCTTCTGGCGCTACCGGTTCCCGACCCCGCGCATTGAGCCCCTGCCCATCGCCGACATGGCCGAGATCCTGCAGGACTTCGAGGCCAGCCTGGCGGTCGACCCCGAAGCCGTGCAGCTGCGCGCCATCGCCTGACGCAGGCGTCCGGGACGCCCGGCGGAACCGGGGCCGTAGGTTCGGCGCTTCCTCCCGGCGCCATCGTCCGAAGCCCCACCGGAGCCGTCCCTGGAAACCTTCCTGCTGTTCCTGCTCGTGGGCTTCGTCGCCCAGATCATCGACGGGGCCATGGGCATGGCCTACGGCGTGATCTCCTCGTCGGTGCTGATGGCCTTCGGCGTGCCCCCCGCGACCGCTTCGGCGAGCATCCACGCGGCTGAGGTCTTCACCACCGCCGCCACCGCCACGTCGCACATGGCCCACCGCAATGTGAACTGGCGGTTGTTCTTCCCCCTGGCGGCGGCCGGGATCGTGGGCGGGGTCCTGGGCGTGACCGTCCTCACCGGCATCCCGGGCGAGAAGGTGAAGCCGTTCGTGGCGGGCTACCTCGCCATCGTCGGCATCTACATCCTGATCCGGGCGGTCCGCGAGATCCGCCCGCGCCATCTCAACCGCGCCTGGACCGTGCCCATCGGCGTGGCGGGCGGCTTCCTCGACGCCCTGGGCGGGGGCGGCTGGGGGCCGGTGGTGTCCTCGTCCATGGTCGGCGCCGGGGTCGAGCCTCGCCGGGCCATCGGCACCGTGGGCGCCAGCGAGTTCCTGGTCACCTGCACCGTCTCGGCGGCCTTCGTCTATGCGCTCATCTCCGGCCGCTGGGCCGAGGCGGGCGACCTGCGAGAGCATGCCTCGGCGGTCGGCGGGCTGGTGGCCGGCGGCCTCGTCGCCGCGCCCTTCGCGGGCCTCATCGTCAAGCGTGTCCCGGCCAAGGCCATGACCTGGGCCGTGGGGGTGATCATCCTGCTGCTCTCCGGCTACCAGTTCGTCCAGGTGCTGCGCGCCTGACGGGCGACAGCCGCCGCTGTCGGATCAAGAGCGGCGTTTTCGTCCTGAGGCGGCGCCTAGCCGGAGGACGCCATGACCCCGACCATCACCGCCTTCAGGGCTTCGCCCGACCGTGGCCGGGGCCTCGCCCGCGACATGCGCGCGCGCTGGGCCCTGGAGGAAGTGGGCCAGCCCTACGAGGTGCGGCTGCTCACCTTCGCCGAGCTGAAGCAGCCGGCCCATCTGTCCCTGCATCCGTTCGGCCAGATCCCCACCTACGAGGATGATGGCGTCGCCCTCTTCGAGTCCGGCGCCATGGTGCTGCACATCGCCGAGCGGCGCCCTGGGCTCCTGCCCGAGGCGCCGGACGCCCGGGCCCGGGCCATCGGTTGGATGTTCGCCGCCATCGGCACGGTGGAGCCGCCCATCGTCGAGCGGTCCATGGCCCTGCTTCTTGAGGCGGACCGTCCCTGGCATGCCGAGCGCCTGCCCCTGCTGGACGAGCGGGTGCGGGTGCGCCTTGGCCAGCTGTCCGCCCGCCTGGGCGAGGCCGAGTGGCTGGACGGCGACTTCTCGGCTGGCGACCTGATGATGGTCTCGGTGCTGCTGCGCCTCGGCGGCTCGGGCCTGCTAGAGGCGTTCCCCAACCTTGCGGCCTATGTCGCCCGGGGCGAGGCGCGGCCGGCCTACCGCCGCGCCTTTGCGGCCCAGCTCGCGGTCTTCCGCTCCGCCCAGGCCGAGGCGTGACCTCAAGGCCAGGCTGGAGTCTGGCCGCGGCGGCGAACGTGCGCATATTCCCTGCAGCCGATCGGGGGGAAGAGGTGGACGCTCGCACGAGACGACCGCTCATACTGGCCGCCGCCGTGGGCGCGGCCCTGGTCTGGACGGCCTTCAGCGGCCCTGTGCTGCGGCCGTGGGCGCCGTCTCTCGGCTTCGCCTACGGCCGCTCGCTGCTCGTGAACCTGGCGGACTTGGCCGTCATGGCCGTGCTCACCGGGGCGGCGGCGCCGGCGGGGCCGCGGCGGCTCCTGGGGCTCGTCGGCCTCGGGGCACCGATCCTGCGTCCGCTGGTCTGGGCGGCGGTGATCTTTGTCCCGGCCGCGGCGATCGCCGCCGTCGCCGCGCCGGCGGCGAGGGATCTCACGCCGCAGGACGTCGTCTGGCAGGGCGTAGTCTTCCCCGCCCTGGAAGAGGTCATCTACCGGGGCCTGGCCATCGGGGCGCTGATCCGCTGGGCGGGCTGGCGGTGGTGGGCGGCCTGTCTTGCCCCGGCGGTGATGTTCGGCCTCGTCCACGCGGGCCAGGGCGCCGACCTCGGCGAGGTGGCCGGGATCGTCGCCATCACCGGCCTTGGCGGCCTGCTGTTCGGCTGGCTGTTCGTCCGCTGGGGCTTCAACCTCTGGCCGGCCATCCTGCTGCACGTGGGGATGAACAGTCTCTGGATGGTGTTCGCCCTGGGCGACACCGCCCTCGGCGGCTGGCTCGGCAATGGCCTGCGGCTGCCCCGAGCTAAAGGCGGTCAGCCCGGCCGGTGGATGGCGCACAGCTTGTGGCCGTCCGGGTCGCGGACATAGGCCAGGTGCATGGGGCCGAGGCCGCCGTTGCGCAGGCCGGGCGGCTCCTCGATCGAAACGCCGCCGTTGGCGACCGCTACGTCGTGGAACTGCTTCACCTGCTCGGGCGAGTTGCACCGGAAGCCGATGGTGCCGCCGTTGGCGTAGGTGGCGGGCTCGTTGTTGATCGGCTCGCTCACGCAGAACGTGCCGCCGTCATGCATGTAGAACAGCCGGGTGTGCCCGCTGTCGGCGGTGTTGCGGAGCGCCGGCCGGGCGCCCAGCACCCCGAGCACCGCGTCGTAGAAGCGTTGGGACCGCTCCAGGTCGTTCGACCCGACCATCACGTGATTGAACATGTATCCTCCCTCGCCCCGGCCTTCGGGGCCGGACGGGACGATAGCCGCGCCTGCAGTTGACGCTAGGTCCGCAGGATCTTCTCCATGGCCTTGCCCTTGGCCAGCTCGTCGATGAGCTTGTCCAGGTAGCGCACCTCCCGCATCAGCGGGTCCTCGACGGTCTCCACCCGCACGCCGCAGACCACCCCCGTGATCGCCGTCCGGGCCGGGTTTAGCCGCGCCTGCCTGAAGAAGGTCTCGACGTCGGTCTTCTGCTCCAGATGTGCGGCCAGCTCCTCCGGGGAGTAGCCCGTGAGCCAGAGGATGATCTGGTCCACCTCGGCCCTGGTGCGGCCCTTCCTCTCGGCCTTCGCCACATAGGCCGGATAAACGCTGGCGAAGCTCATGCTGTAGATGCGGTGCCTGGTCATTGTCCGCCTCCGCCGTGGGGCGAGCCAGTTGGCCGCGTCGGCGCGCCCGGCGCAAGGTGGACGTGGGGCCGGAAGAGGGCTAGGCCCGCCCCGTGATCCCCGCCCGCCTGCATGTCGCCCTCGCGCTGATCGATGAGGTCGAGCGTCTCGGCCGTCCCGTCGACGCCGCCCTGTCCGCCGCCTTCCGCGCCCGCCGCACCCTGCGCGACGCCGACCGGGCAGAGATCGCCGCCCTGGTCCATGAGGTGCTGCGCCATCACGCTCGGCTGGCGTGGTGGCTGGCGAAATATGGCCGGGAAGCCACGCCGCGCCTGCGGCTGCTGGCCTGGCTCGCGCTTGGTCGGCGCATGACCCGCGACCAGCTTCAGCCGGTCTTCGCCCTGACTCCCGACGAGCGCGATCTGCTCAAGCGCCTCCACGGCGGCTCGCCCGACCATCCCGCCATGCCTGAGGCGGTCCGGACCGAGTGCCCGGACTGGGCCTATGAACCCCTGCGCCACCGCTTCGGCGAGGCCTTCGCCGCGGAGATGACCGCCATGCTCGCGCCGCCGCCGCTGGACCTGCGGGTCAATCCGCTGAAGACCTCCCGCGAGGCGGTGCTGACGGGCCTGCGCAGCCTGGGCCTGGAGGCCGAGCCCTGCCCCCGCGCGCCGGACGCGGTGCGTCTCGCCGAGCGGGTGGCGTTGTCGCGCCTGCCGATGCTGCGGACCGGCGAGGCCGAGATCCAGGACGAGGGCTCGCAGCTCGTCGCGCGCCTGGTCGGGGCCCGTCCGGGCGAGCGGGTGGTGGATTTCTGCGCCGGGGCCGGCGGCAAGACCCTGGCCCTGGCGGTCGCCATGGAGAACCGCGGCCAGGTCATCGCCTGCGACGTCTCGGAGGGACGGCTGAAGCGCGCCGCGGAGCGGTTCCGGCGCGCCGGCCTGCACAACGTCCAGACCCGTCTCCTGGCCGGCGAGACCGATCGTTGGGTCAAGCGCCACAAGGCCGGCTTCGATCGGGTGCTGGTGGACGCCCCGTGCAGCGGGACCGGCACCTGGCGGCGCAATCCCGACGCCCGCTGGCGCGCCGGCGGCGCGGAGGCGCTCCTGCCGCTGCAGGCCGCCATCCTGGCCAGCGCAGCCCGCCTGGTCCGCCCCGGCGGCCGGTTGGTCTACGCCACCTGCTCTCTGCTCGCGTCCGAGAACGAGGCCCAGGTCGAGGCTTTCCTCGCCGCGCACCCCTACTTCCGCCTCGTCCCGCAGGACGTGGTCGAGGACTCGGCGCACCCCGCCTTCCTGGCGCTAACCCCCGGCTGTCACGGAACGGACGGTTTCTTCGCCGCCGCCCTCCAGCGGGATGAGGTCAGTTCCGGATCGGAACGCCCTTCGTTGTAAAGCGCGTGCCCGGGCCCCGCTTTGGCCGCCCAGCCGAAAACTTGCCGCCGCCTTTGCCGGCGCCCGCCGGCTGGTGCGCCGGGACCAGCTGATCCGGCCGCGGTCCGATGAGGTCCGCCCGGCCCATGGCTTTCAGGGCCTCGCGCAGCAGCGGCCAGTTCTCCGGGTCATGGTAGCGCAGGAACGCCTTGTGCAGCCGCCGCTGACGCAGGCCCTTCACCGTCTCCACCGGCTCGCTCGCCCCGCGGCGCACGCCTTTCAGCGGATTGACGCCGGAGTGGTACATGGCCGTCGCCGTGGCCATGGGCGAGGGCAGGAAGGTCTGCACCTGGTCGGCGCGGAAGCCGTTCTTCTTCAGCCACAGGGCAAGGTTCATCATGTCCTCGTCTGTGGTCCCGGGGTGGGCGGCGATGAAATACGGGATCAGGTGGTACTTCTTGCCGGCCTTTTTCACGGCCGCGTCGAACAGCTCCTTGAAGCGGTCGTAGGTCCCGATCCCCGGCTTCATCATCTTGCTGAGGGGACCGTCCTCGGTGTGCTCCGGGGCGATCTTCAAAAGGCCGCCCACATGGTGGGTGACCAGCTCCTCCACATATTCGGGGCTGCGGACGGCCAGGTCGTAGCGCACCCCTGAGGCCACCAGCACCTTCTTCACGCCCTGCACCTCGCGCACCTTGCGATAGAGGCGGATCAGGTCGTCGTGCGAGGTGTTCAGGTTCGGGCAAATCTCCGGGAAGACGCAGGAGGGACGGCGGCAGGCCGCCTCCACTTTCGGGTCCTTGCAGGCCATCCGGTACATGTTGGCCGTGGGGCCGCCGATGTCCGAGATCACCCCGGTGAAGCCCGCCGTCCGATCGCGGATGCGCTCGATCTCCTGCAGGATCGAGGCCTCTGAACGGCTCTGAATGATGCGGCCCTCGTGTTCGGTGATCGAACAGAAGGTGCAGCCGCCGAAGCAGCCGCGCATGATCGTCACCGAGAAGCGGATCATCTCCCAGGCCGGGATCTTGGCCCCGCCATAGGCCGGATGCGGCGCCCGCGCGTAGGGCAGGTCGTAGACCGCGTCCATTTCCTCGGTGGTGAGCGGGATCGGCGGCGGGTTTAGCCACAGGTCGCGGTCTCCGTGCCGCTGCACCAGCGGCCGGGCGTTCCCCGGATTGCTTTCCCGGTGCAGGACCCGGTTGGCCCGGGCGTAGGCCTCGGGGTCGGCCGCCACCTGTTCGTACGAGGGCAGCCGGATCACCACGTCGCCGGGACGGCGGGCCGCGCCCTCGTCGGGACTGTCCAGGTCGTCGGCGGCCAGCTCGGTGTAGTGCTCGGGCACGCGGCGGAACAGGGCCACACCACGGATGTCGGAAAGGTCCCGCGGCGCTTCACCCGCCGCCAAGCGGTCGGCCACCTCGATCACCGCCCGTTCGGCGTTGCCATAGAGCAGGAGGTCGGCCTTGGCGTCGGCCAGCACCGAGCGGCGCACTTTCTCCGACCAGTAGTCGAAGTGGGCGATCCGGCGCAGAGACGCCTCGATGCCGCCGAGGACGATCGGCACGTCCTTGAAGGCCTCCCGGCAGCGCTGCGAATAGACGAGGGTGCAGCGGTCGGGCCGCTTCCCGCCTTCGCCGCCGGGCGTATAGGCGTCATCGCTGCGGATGCGTCGGTCCGCCGTGTAGCGGTTGACCATGGAGTCCATGTTGCCGCCGGTGACCCCGAAGAAGAGGCGTGGGCGGCCCAGGGCCTTGAAGGGCTCGGCGGAATGCCAGTCGGGCTGGGCGATGATGCCGACGCGGTAGCCCTGGGATTCGAGCAGTCGGCCAATAATGGCCATCCCGAAGCTCGGGTGATCGACATAGGCGTCACCGGTCACCAGGACGATGTCGCAGGCGTCCCAGCCCAGGGCCTCCATCTCGGCCCGGCTCATCGGCAGGAAGGGGGCGGCGTCCTCAGGCCGCGCCCGGGGCGCCAGCCGCGGCGGCGCGTCTGCCCTGGAGATCAAGGGCGTTTCGATATGGGCCTTGATGTCCATGGCGCGCCACGGATAGGCGCGCGGGCCGGCAAATTCAACCGGACCCTTTGGTCGGCGCGCGCCGGGGCCTGCGCCTCATCGCCCCAGCGCGCGCAGTTCAGCTTAGTAGCGCCAGCTGGTGAGGTCGGCGCCCTTGGGGGCGGCCTCCTCGATGCGCTTGAGGATCTTGGGCACGTAGAAGGTGTTGTAGCGGAGGCGCGAGATGCCGTTGGGGTTGGCGTGGTCGCCGTTCCAGCAGTGCTCGGCGCGATCGCCGTAATCGACTTCGCCGCGGTAGGGCGGGTCGGCCTTCTTGAGGAAGTCCTCCATCAGATAGACGGCGTTGTTCAGGTAGAAGTTGTCCATGTCGCCGACATAGATGTGGATCTTGCCCTGAAGCTTCGGCCCGAGGGTCTTCCAGTCGCGCTCGAGGATGTGGCGCAGGTCGTAGTTCTCGCGCCAGTAGGCGGCGACGTCCTTGTCGATCACGCCCGTGCGCTTGTCCCAGA